>CP081303.1:0-641000 GCA_019720755.1 Prolixibacteraceae bacterium | reverse complement strand
TCAGTGCTATGCTTTATTCCATCAATTTGACCAATCTTATGTCCCATATATTGTCCAAAAGTAGTTCCTGGTTTCTGTCCAATCTCCACACCATGTCTTAAAGCATCCTCAGGACCAGTCTTATACCACAATACAGGACAACGAGGATCCAAATCGTTACTCCATGTTTTATAAGCTACTTCTAGGTCTTTAGTCATCACAGCATCAAGCCATGCATGACTACATAAGTAATATATATTTTCCTGGGTTTGAGAGTGTGTTGCCAAATTATCGGCATTGGATGCAAAAACACCATCACGAATAGCACTTTCCCCTTCCTTCTTAGCCATTTGTGGATCGACATTACTAATACGAAGCGCCAAACGAAGTCTTAGAGTATTGGCAAACTTACGCCACTTGTCATAATCGCCTTGATAAAAGTTATCTGAGGTAGCATCGATCTGAAAATATTCTGTTTCTGATGATTTTGATAAAACTTGAGATGCTGTCTTTAATTTTAAGAACAGGTCTGTATATACCTCCTTCTCTGAGTTATACTTTAATGTTTTATTGTCAGAGATATCTGTATCAAAAACATATTTATAAGGAATATATCCATAAGTATCCACCATCATGCTAGTCAAGAAAGAGAAGTTGATATCTGCCACCGCTTTTGCTTTGGCATTCCAAACAGGAGCTGCTTTCATATATTTAAGCAGTGTTCTGTACTCTTTTACTCTTTCATAATAGAAGTGTTCCCATCTCTTTCCAATCCAACCTTCGTTATAAACATAGTTTGGAGAAGAGCCAGAGAAATCCGCTTTATTATGTGCAAAATAGTGAGCATAGATATCATGAAAAAGATTTGTTGCTCTCTGATAATCTGCATATGGTCCCTCAAAGATAAAAGGAGAGATCATTTTATTGATATCCTCATCATAGTGTTCCCCATCAAAAATGATTGCTTTATCTGAGGTATACTCAGGCATGATTGAGGTGTTTATCTCTTCAAATTTATCGGTACATCCTCCCATCATTCCCGCAATGATAAGAGATGCAGATATTAATATTTTTCTATTATTTGATTTGAACATATTCTTTCAATTTTTTAGGTTAAAATCCCAGTTTTACAGAGAATCCTAACGTACGAGTATTAGGGATAGAAGAGTAATCAATAGCACTTGAGAAGATACTACTATTAAATCCTCCCACAGGAGAGCCAGGAGTATTCTTGCTTAAGAAAGCTAAATTTCGTCCAATCAATGAGAATTTAACGGAGTTAAATGGAGTCTTCTTCAAGAAATTGTTTCCAAGAGTATACGAAAGTGCCAACTCTTTAAGTCGAACAAAAGAAGCATCATAAATAAACTCTTCAGCAATACCATGCTCTCCCCCAATAGTATGATAAAATTGTTCTTTAGTGATCTCTTTGGTGTTTGGAGAACCATCACGATTTACCCCAGGGTAGACAAAATTACTACGATCCGCAGTTACTTCAGCTACACCAGCATTCGCAGCGATGGCTTCACTAATAGAAACGATGTCACCACCTTTTTGCATATCCACCAATGTAGATATCGACAATTTTTTATATCGAATACCCATTCTTACAGAACCAATCCAGTCAGGTTGAATGTTTCCAATCACAGTACTTTTAGAGTCTTTCACAGGAACCCCATTTGCATCCACCACTACTTGTCCTTGATCGTTGCGTAGGTATGTGTTTACGGCTTCGATATCTCCAAGCTTACCTCCTTCGGTGGCAGCCACTTTCACCATATACTCATCTGTACTACCTAAATAAACCTTAGGACATCCATCATAAAGACTCTCTACATCTGTAGTGTTATGTGCATAGTTGAAGTCAAAATCTAAACTAAAATCATTTGTTCTAATTGGTGTTGTATAAACCATTAATTCCAATCCTTTGTTGGAGATATTACCAGCATTAATCGTTTTATATTTATAGTCCACTCCATCATCCACAACCATCACTTGGTTTTTAGTGTCTGTATTATAATAGGTAACATCTACTCCCAAACGATTATTGAACATCTTGATTTCACCACCTAGCTCGTAAGAGGTACTAATCTCTGGCTTTAGGTCTCCATTTGGTCTTGTATCAGGTACAAGAAATTCCATTTTACCATTTTTTTCTACAATATCCACCAAGCTATGAATCTCATAAGGATCACAATCTTTACCAGCAGAAGCAACCGACCCACGTATCTTCACAAAATCGATCATTCCTGGAAGGATTACATTGTTTTTGTTTAAAAAGTCACTTAAAATATAACTCACGTTTACCGAAGGATAGAAATAGGAGTTATTCTTAACAGGAAGTGCAGAAGACCAGTCATTTCTAGCAGTCACATCTACTGTAAAGTAGTTATTGTATGTGAAATGAGCAGATCCATATAAGGACTGTACCTCTTTTTCTTTACGCGAATTGGATGAAGTCGATTGAAGAAGATCATTGGCTCCTTGAAGCAACCAATACCCTTTAAAAAGATTGGCAGTTCTTGCATTTAACCCTTCCATAAGGTAATACATTCTATTTCCACCAAATGTGAATCCATACTGTAGTTTATTTGCTTCAAAGTCTCCTGTCAATAAAAACTGGCTGTTAAATTCACGATATGTAGACTCTCTCATAGAAAATGAGTCGTTGATTATCTCTTTAATATCTGTTTTACCAATACCATCGCCACGATCTTTCTCTTGCGTTTGTGTCTTATGAACATCAAAAGATTGTTTAATAGAAAATTTAATACCTTTGGTTAAGTCCATATTTATTCCAAAGAAACCAAAGGCTCTTAACCTATCGTCTTCGTTCATCAAAGCATCACGAGTATAGTACGGGTTTCTAATTTGGGTATCAGGACCATACCAATTCTGATGAACCTTATTAGGAGCAGAAAACTGTTTTAGATCATTCATATCCACACTAGATGGGATATTTAGTAGTTGATACATCTCACTACGGTTACCAAAAATAGGTCTATTCTTATTTTTGGTATTTACCAAAGATACTTTAGAGTTTACAGCTAACCATGAAGCCAATTTCATTCCGCTATTCACATCCATAGACATCTTCTCTTGGCTATTGCTTGAGAATATTCCTTCTTTTTTTACATAACCAAAGCTTGCTCTATAATGTCCTTCTTCAGTCTGTTTTCCTAATGAAACATTGTGGTTTTGAGCAAAGCCATTAGAGAAGTAATCTTTTACTGGATTACTCAATGCGGAGTATGATCTCTTCTCTCCATTCCAAGCAGTTACTTCTTGTCCGTCAAGAGGAGCACCCCAACTATATCTAGATTTGCTATCATATACCCCATTGCTACCTTGTCCATAACGACTTTGAATTTCCATCTGATTAGTCATTTCAGACCAAGTAAAGCTACCATTATAGACAACGCCTAAACCCTGTTTTTTAACCCCTTTTTTCGTTGTTACCAAGATAACACCGTTACCAGCTCTAGAACCATACAGTGCAGCAGCATTTGGTCCTTTCAAAACAGAAATTGAAGCAATATCTTCTGGGTTAATATCAGCAGAAGCACCACCTCTATCATAACCACCATATAATGATGCACCTGAGTCCGAATTGTTGTTAAAAGGAACCCCATCAACAATCCATAATGGCTCATTGTTTCTACCAATAGAGCTATTTCCACGAATAGTAATCTTAGAAGAACCTCCCAAACCAGTACTAGATTGAGATATTTGAACACCTGCAACTTTCCCTTGAAGTGCTGAAGTAACATTTGAATTAGAAGTCTCATTCAAAGCATCCCCAGAAATCTCTTGAACAGAGTATCCTAGCACTTTCTTTTCACGTTTAATACCAAGCGCAGTAACGATTACTTCATCAATATTATGTTGTTCTTCGTTTAGTAAAATTGTTTTAGGAAGAGGGCTCGAAAGATCAAACTCTTTCTTTTCATAACCAATAAAAGTAACACTCAAAGTTGCCAAAGAGCTACATTTTAAAGTAAAGATACCATCCATGGAACTAATAGCACCGATAGTAGTGCCTTTTACAACAATATTTACACCAGGTAATGGTAAACCCGAAACATCAACAACTTTCGCAGAGACAGTAACCTCTTTGTCTTTTTGCTTCTTATCACTTTTTTTCAAAGCAACCTGTTTGCCTGAAATACGATACTCTATTTCAGTTCCTTTAAATACCTTATCTAATAAGTTAATGATATTATTCTCTTTCACATTAACCGAAATACCCATCTTCGGATCCACAAGATCCTTGTTGTAAACAAAAGTGTATGGCGTTAACTCCTCAATTTTAGAAAGAACCGAGGAGAGAGAAGTCTGCTTCATCTGAATTATGATATCAGATTCTAAATCGTATGTAGCTGCCATCACTGGGCTAGCCGTCAACAACATGATAATCGATAGAAACATTACCATGTGTCTCCATACTCCTTTGCCTAGCATATTAAAGCCGCGACAAGAAAGACATAATTTACTCATATTCTGAAATTTAGTTAATTTTAATCATTGATTCTACACCAAACACAAGAGGATGGTGTAGGATAGTTAGTTTACTTTTTTACTCTTATATTAATCTGTTTTTCATGCATTGGGTCGACTTCAAAAGAGATAGGTGCGGTGTATTCGAGAAGTTTAAAAATCTCTTTTAATGACTCCGTTGAAACACTTAAATCATATTTATAGGATGCAATAGACGGGTCAACGAAATGAAAATGAACACCAAACTTCCGTCCTAATCGATCGCTAATTTCCTTAAGAGATCTATTTTTAAAGGTTAGTATTCCACTCTTCCAATCATCATATCTATGAAACTCCACTTTTTCTTTAACCAGGATCTCTTTTGTGTTAGATATTTCAGCAACCATACCTGGCTTTAGAAAATGTTCCTTGTTTTTTCCATCTAAAACGGATACACTTCCCTCTTTTAAGGCAACAATAGAGTTGTCTTGACCTGGGTAAGCATCCACATTAAATCGTGTACCGTAAACTTTCACTTCACAACGTGGTGCATGCACAATGAAAGGGACTTTATTTTTTGTCACATGGAAAAAAGCTTCTCCCTCAAGCTGAACCTCACGTACATCTCCAGCAAAAACAGATGGATAGGTTAATTTTGAGCTCGAATTGATCCATACTTCAGTCCCATCAGAGAGTATCACTTTTGAAGGTGCTCCAGTAGAAGTTGTCAAAGCAACCTGTTGTGTCGCAATAGAACTTATTTGGTCATATCGATAATCCAATACAAAATTGAGTAGGATGGAGCTGACAGAAATAAGCAAAAGTGCCACCGAAGCATATTTCATCCATTTTAATTGACGATGTATCTTTTTGTGATCTATTTTTTCTATTGACTGTTTTAAAGTTTGCCATTTGGCATTCAAAACAAAAGGGTTTGTTTTTTCTTTTTTAAACTGCAATACTTTTACCACATCTAATGCATCTTGAAAATCCTTATCTGGATCGTCACTCTCTTTTTTCCACTGATTCCAATAATCTTGATAAGGTCCATCCCCCTTTACATAGGAGACAAATCTCCTATCCATCAACAACTTATTATATAATTCAGAATGTATTTTGGTCATATTTAATTTCTATATTTGAGAATTTGAAATTGCTCATTCAACTATAAGAGTCCATTTCTTCAAATTGGTACTCACTTTCAAAAAAAACACCTACATTTTTTATGTAGGTGTTTTGCTTTTGGTCTTCCCGAAGTAAATAAGATTAATAAAAAAGAGTATAAGATCTTTAGAGACAACATGCCGCATCTTCTTGTAAGCACGATGAAGTAAATTTTTAACACTTTGAGAATTCATATCCAATTGATCTGCCATTTCTGCAATAGATAAGCCTACATGAAACTTTAAAAATATAGCCTCTTTTTGTTTATCTCCTAATGTTAAAAGAGCCTTTTTAATGTGCATCATTTTCTCATTATCATGCTCTTCATCCATAAGCATATCCTCCATTGACAATGAAAAGCCATACTTTTCCACGACTTCTTCATCACAAATACATTGACTCATTGCAAGCGATTTTATTAATCGACGCTTAAAAGCAATGAAGAGATAACTCTTCACTTTCTCCACATTGGATAAGGATTCATGCTTTTCCCATAAGTAGACAAACAGATCTTGGATCACATCATCTACTAAGTTGGAGTCCATGCTAATCTTTAATCCATAATTAAAAAGATCATCATAGTACCTCTTAAACAGTACCTCCAAGCCATTCATTGAACCACTACAGAGAGAATTCCAATTTTTTTTATCGTCTACCATAACTAACTATAATCTAACAAAAGTGTTAAATTATAATTAATTTAGTTTTCAGATGAAAAATATCAAATAAAATAATTGCATTTGTCGCTTGAATCCACGTTTGAATCTACAACAACGTGTTTATAAACAGATATTATAAATGCGAATCAAGAGTTGGATTTCATATCTAACCAAGTGGTTTAATTACCTATATAATAGACATTTATATTGTTTTTATCCTTGAAAATCAGTATCTTATAGTTGTTTTCAAAGCGACTTTAAAATATGATAATCAAGGATAAGAACTTCAATTTAATAAAAATATACGATCTAATTTGTTATTATTTCGATGAGTTATAAGAGAACCTCTTTGCAATATCTTTCAGTTCTCAGACCTCAAGCATCGACGAACGCATTTGTTATTTGTAATACAATGTGTAAAATAATGTTAAATACAATAAAAAAACAAAATAGTGTTTGTCGAAATGATTCTTTATTAATTGAAGTATGACGCTTTACACTCTATTTACAATCTACTTGGATTGCTTCTAAAACAGTCCATTGAATTAATTGACTGATTTTACATCTTTCTTTTCTATTTTTGTACCCAAGAAATAATTAAGTGATAGCAGAAAATCATGACAAAAGATATAGGTGTTCAGGAAATATCAATGGATCAGTATAACTATCCGCTTCCTGATGAGAGAATCGCGAAGTATCCATTGGAAAATAGAAGCGATTCAAAGTTGATGTTTTATTATCAAGACAAGATAGAGGATCGAAAGTTTATGGAAGTCGCACAACTTGTTCCAAAAGGGAGCTTGTTGGTCTTCAATAATACTCGAGTAATTCGTGCGAGACTATTTTTTCATAAATCAACGGGTGCAAAGATTGAGATCTTTTGTCTTGAGCCTCTTAATCCTGTAGACTACTTACAATCTTTTGGACAAACATCTGCCTGTTCATGGAAGTGTATTGTAGGTAATGCCAAGAAATGGAAAGAGGGAGAATTGACTCTGCCTGTAGAGATGGCTGATGGTGAAACGATTCAACTGAAGGCGTCCAAAGGAGATGTTGTTGGCAATGCAAGAGAGATACATTTCTCTTGGGATAAAGAGTATACCTTCTCTCAAGTTCTTGAAGCTTCGGGTAACATTCCTATTCCTCCATATCTTCATAGAGATACAGAAGAGAGTGATTTGAAAACATATCAAACAGTCTATTCTAAAATAAAAGGATCTGTGGCTGCTCCTACTGCAGGACTTCACTTTACAAAGGAGGTCATTGAACAACTCCACGACGCAGGAATTGATACAGACGAAGTGACGCTTCATGTGGGTGCTGGAACTTTCCAACCAGTGAAGAGTGATACCATTGGCGGGCATGAGATGCATACTGAAAAAATTGAGGTGAAAAGAGAATTTTTAGAGAATCTAAAAAAACATGCACACGCTGTCATTGCCGTAGGCACCACATCGATTCGTACATTAGAATCTCTTTATTGGATGGGGATGAAGGTATATCATGACCAAAATACACCATTAGAAGATTTGCATGTTACCCAATGGGAAGCTTATGGAGATAAGCAAGCCATTACTGTCGAACAAGCGATGGATGCGTTAATTGCTTGGATGGATTTGAATGATATAGAAGAGATACGTTCTAGTACGCAGATTATCATTGCCCCAGGCTATGAATATCGTATTGTCAGAGGAATGTTCACCAACTTCCACCAACCTCAGAGTACGCTGTTACTGTTGATCTCTGCCTTCTTAGGTGAAACTTGGAGAGAAATATATCAACATGCACTTGATAATGACTATCGTTTCTTAAGTTATGGAGACAGCAACCTATACTTAAAGTAGTTGGCATTTGTATATTACATATATAAATAAAACATAAAAAGGAGCTATTCATTCAATCATGAAAATAGCTTCTTTTTTACAGGGAAATTACATTTAAGTAATTAATAAATATTGTTATCTTTGCTACATTAGTTATGGCATATTCTGCCTTTCACATTCTGTATTATTATTCAAGGGAGATGTCCCTTTCTAAAAAAAACATGAGTGAAGCAATAGTAAATAATTATGATAATAAGTTTGCTCTTTATTTCCTTCCATTAGAAGATCCTCGAAGAATACAAAAAGGCAATTTTATGTACCCACTTATAGAAGTTCTATTTCTTTCATTGTCAGCTATATTAAGTGGTTTTAAAACCAATGAAGATATTGCACAATTTGGAGAGCTTAAAATCGATTGGCTCAGAAAATTTTATCCGTACGCATCAGGGATTCCATCACACGATACCATTGGTCGAGTATTTAGACATTTAGATTCTTCTCTCTTTAACGAGTGTTTTATCAAGTGGTCTTCAAGCTTAACAAAGCTTACATCTAATCAAGTAATAGGTATTGATGGAAAGACCATTAAGGGATCTGCTAATGCAAAGAAGAATGCAATTCATGTTGTCTCTGCCTTTGCCTCAGATAATGGTTTATGTTTAGGACAGGTTACCACCAATAAAAAGAGTAATGAAATAACAGCCATTCCAGAATTGTTAGATCTTATTACTATCAAAGGCATGGTTGTTACAACAGATGCAATGGGCTGTCAAACTGAAATTGCAAATAAAATACTAGAAAAAGAAGGTGACTATATTCTACAAGTAAAAGGCAATCAGAAGAAAACTAAAGAGGAGCTTGATATTCAGTTTAATACAGATATTGTTTGTGATTCTAATATAACAGAAGACTTTGGTCATGGAAGAATTGAAACTCGTATTTGTGATGTAATAAATGACTTTGAAGATGCTCCTGTGTTGACCAAATGGAGAGGTATCCATAGTTTAATTAGAATAACAACCCAGACATTAGAATCTTCAACAAATAAAGAACGAAGTGATGTGAGGTATTACATATCCTCTTTAGATACAACAGCTGAGAGGTTTAATAAACTTATACGTTCACATTGGGCAATCGAAAATAATCTTCATTGGACACTCGATGTAAGCTTCAATGAAGATAAACAGCAGCGAAAAAAAGATCATGCAGCTGAAAATATGAATATGCTTTGTAAAATGGCTCTTAACATCTTAAAGTTGGATACGGAGAACAAAAAAACATTGAAATGGAAGAAAAATAGAGCCATATATGTCGATGAATATAGAGAAAAGCTTATCGCTCGTTCACAGACTTGTTAATTCTATCTAATATCCAACAAGTTATAAATGCAATTTCCCTGGTTGGCAATAAAATAATTTACACATTATATATTTTCTGAACCTCCATTCTTTAGCGAATGGAGGCTAAACTATAAATGAAGCTGAGTAGTTACCCAAAACTTAATATCATAGAAATACTTTGGAAACACATCAAATACTTTTGGCTTGAGTTCAAAGCATATGAAAGCTACAATTCTCTGAAAAAATGTCTATTGGAAACACTAGGAGCATTTGGTTTAGAACATACCATTAATTTTGCATGAGTATTTATATCTGTTTTTGCAAATCCAAATATAATTTGACTAATCGACCTTTTATTATTTCAACAATTCATGAACAAGATCTATTAAACAATAATTAACATATGTTTGCATTTGTCGGTTATTAACAATATTTTTATAAAAAAACATGAAATTAGTAATTTTTTTTACACTGCTTTGCAGTAGTGTCTTTGCACAACAAAATACAAAGTCTAATAGTTTTGAGATACTAAAAAATAAGACTAAAATAACAAAAGTAAGATATAAAGACATCAAGATAAAAATCCCAAATTATTATATCCAAAGCAAACAAACAATAGATTCTTTAAAAGTTGAACGTTACTGCAACCTATTCTTTGAAGGTATGCAAGGGGCAAAGAAATACCAGAATAAAAAGCTTGGTCCATTTTTATTAGGATATTTCACTCCTTTGACTGCATTTATCATTGCATCTCCTTATGCTCCAGTTGCTCCTTTAATTGCATACACAGGAATCATTAAATATAATCCAAAGCCATTGTTTAATTTAGAATTATTACAAGCCACAAAGCAAAAAGACAATCTCAGAAAACAATCCTACATAAACGGATACCAAAAAGAATGTAGAAAACGAAGACTAAAATGGGTATGTGCAGGAACAACTACATTTTGTATTACACTTACAGCTCTTTTATGTTTCGTATATTGAAAAAGTTGAATATATAACTTAAATGTAAGTATCATTATAATTACCACAATCAAAGGATACTGAAGAGACTATACTTTCTGAAACAATAAAAAAGCACTCTCTTTATCATTGCAAGGTAAGATTAGGACTTGTTCATAGAAAATACAGGGAATAGGCTCTTTTGGTATCAGGCATTTTTTAATATAGACTCGTCAAATTGATAAAATAAAATTATTTACAATTTTGGCGTCATTATGAATACACCAGATGCCCAACTATCGATACTCATTGAGCTAATATTACCCAAGGAGATATTTAAAAAATTTGATGTAATTAATATCGAAAGTGGTTCCTCAAAAGCTGATATATACCTAGATGAAAAGAATGACAATCCAGAGGAATATATTCATGCAAAACTAAGCTCTAAAGGGTTTTAACGTTTTTGTTTTCTTCCCTCATCTTTAATTGTTTGGTCACATAAAGACGGGGGATTATTTTGTACATCCTTAATTACAAAAAAGTGTACATACAAAGTTACCGCTTACATTTCGTAGTTGGGAACAAAAAGAACATGCAGACAAGTGGCTTTCATTTCCTGGGAATATAGGTGAATACTTAAACCTAGATGAAACGAGTCTTTCAAATGGAGAGTTGTATACAATTCTTACAAATAAAGAGGTGAAAAAGGAAGCATCGTTGCAATTGTTGAAGATACAGAGTCAAAGTCTATTATTGAGATACTTAATAAAATCCCATTAGAAGAAAGAGAGTGTGTAACAGAGATTACTTTAGATATGACTGGTGCTATGGGGAAGATAGTTCAAAGCTGTTTCCCCAAAGCAAGTAAAGTTATCGATCATTTTCATGTGCAGAAACTAGCCTATGATGCATTGCAAGAGATTCGGATAAAATACCGATAGGATGCCATCTATGAAGAAAACAATGCGATAAAATTTGTCAAAGAAAAAGGAGGAAAGTACACACCAGAACTACTTTCTAATGGAGATACCCTTAAACATTCTTTTGCAAGAAATCGTTACTTGTTATTCAAGTCTAAAGACAAATGGGGAGAAAATCAAACTCTAAGAGCTAAGGTACTTTTTTCATTGTATCCAGATATTAAGAAAGCATATAATCTAACTCATAAATTAAGAATGATATTTTCTCAAACACAAGAGAAAGGTGTTGCATATACAAAACTTGCTAGGGGGCTTTAATGAAGTTGAAATCTCAGAATTAATAACTTATAACAAGGTCTCAAATACAATTAATAGTCACTATCCTGAAATATTAAATTTCTTTGATAATAGAAGTACTAATGCTTCTGCTGAATCATTTAATGCAAAAATAAAAGCTTTTACAGATACACAAAGAGGAATAACAGATACACCGTTTTTCTTATATCGTTTGACTAAAATATATGCTTAGTCCACCTAATATATGGATTGATCCCTGTTTCTTACTATTATCTCAAATATCATTTACTCTTATTTTATGCTCAAATATAATCATGAGAATGATCTTATAAAAATAGTACTTAGGCAAAAATAGTTTTCTGTAATAAAACAACCCCAATGTAATCATAATGTTATCCATAAAACACATTTAACAAAAAGAAGCAGTTTTGTATATATAATTTAACCCTTACTATTATATTAGCATTAAACTTAATTTACAACTAAAATGAAAAAAATTGAAAAGCTTTTATGGGTATCATATGGTATATCTATTACTCTTCGATTATCACTTATTAAGAATAATGATATTATTATAGGTACAACCTTAATATTGCTTGGTGTTTTCTATCTAATTTGGAGTCTATACCAATTTAAGGCTATAGATACATTTAACAAAGATCAATCGTATAAATCAAGAATTAAAACAAAGTCATTAATAGTCGGCTTTGGTCTTTTCTGTACATATATCGGATGTGGAAAACATATTATTATGTTACTTCGAGAACATATTCTTTTAGCAACTTATGATCGTATTTTAGATTCTGGGATAGTCATACTTTGTGGTGTAATCATATATGAAATCACACTTATGGTTAGACAAAGAAAGTATATCAAGTCAAATATTTTAAGAAAATCAGTTCTAGGACTCATCGTTGGATCACTATTATGGATGATATCAGGGACTACCGAAATTGAAATCATTTATCGCAACTATCCTCGCTTTATACATGCGTATAAAGCAGTTCATAAAAATCCTGAAAATAAAAAACTGATAGAGATATTGAATCAAGAGCACAAAAAGATTGCAAGAGACAAAGATATTTTTTTGACAAAACAATAATTTTCCATAATCAATAAAAACAAGAAAGCTGTTCGAACAATCCTTATTTTTAATATCTTAATTTACAGGTGATACAATTGAAATCAAAGTATTCTCTCAACGATTTAGACTACAGAATATGTCCAAATTTATTATCATAATCAAGATCTAGTTCCCCACCTTTTCGCTTTTGGCGAGTATATCTTTAAAAGATCTAAAATCTTCACTGCACTATGGGTCAGAATATCGTCGATATTCTGTGGCTGGTTGTAGAAAGCGGGCATTGGAGGACAGATCTTTACGCCTAACTCTGCCAAACTCAACATATTCCGAAGATGAATGGCACTCAAAGGAGTCTCTCTGACAGACAATACAAGGTCTCTTCCCTCTTTGATCATCACATCGGCAGCTCGTGAAATTAGATTATCTGCCAAACCATGACTGATGGATGCAAGTGTTTTCATACTGCATGGAACAATTATCATCGCATCCACTAGAAAAGAACCACTCGAAATAGATGCGGCCATATTATCATAGGTATAAACCACATCCGAAAGGGCTTTGAAATCTGCCACACTTTTATCACTTTCGATGGATATTGTCTTCTCTGCCCAATCTGAAATAATAAGATGTACCTCCACTCTTTGCTCTTTCAACAGGCTCAATACTTTATATGCTAAAGGTGCTCCGGTAGCACCAGTTATTGCAACCACTATTTTCATACAATTCATCGTTTTAATGTCCCTCATAAATTACTTGCTATGCTATTCCACTAAAGATAAGATTATGACATGAAATAAAATTTACAGCTATTACAATCAGGGATACTTAAGTCTTGCAAGATATTTATAAATCAACAAAACTATCCCTACTTTGGTTGGATAAAGACACTGAATTTAGACAAAATTTGCTCGTCTCAATCTAATTTGATCTCTATAGTTTGATTGTCTTTAAATTGGAACTTACACTGTTTATAGCTAGGAGGTCCTGCAAATCCTTTTGCATTATTACTAAAACCATAGCTCTCGGTAGGGATACCAAAGAGTCCACTATCTAACTTTTTATTGCCATTTTCATCATGAAACATACATATAGCATAAGTACCTAAAGGCAGGTCATCCGACGAAATCTCAAGCGTAACAGTGGCACCATCTACTGCGACGGCATAACTTGCTACTTTCTTCTTCATAAAGGTTTCTGAATCGTTATAAAACGTAATATATAATTTTTCTAAATACTGTTTAAATCCAGTCACTTTCAAAGTTAAAGTCTTACCAAAAGAAACGCATACACACAACATCATACACACGAAAAGAACAAATCTTTTTGTTATAAGTACTCATGCAAAATTAATGGTATGTTCTAAACCAAATGCTCCTAGTGTTTCCAATAGACATTTTTTCAGAGAATTGTAGCTTTCATATGCTTTAAACTCAAGCCAAAAGTATTTGATGTGTTTCCAAAGTATTTCTATGATATTAAGTTCTGGAGAATATGGAGGAATAAAATAGATATAAAGATCTAAAGCATTCCATTCTTCTATTTTTGCTTTAAATTTTTTGGATCTATGAATAGGCGCATTATCAAGGACTAGTATTGTTTTCTTTGTTATCTGATTACATAACTTATCTATAAATGAGATCAAAATATCACTATTAATTGTTGTTTCATGTACTTCATAAAATATCTCATTTTTACGATTCATTGCTCCTATAACATTAAGAGCTTTACTTCTTGATGACGGAAGTAATATTTGACTCTTCTTGTCCTGCCATGCATATGGAACATAAGGAGTTAGACTAAAGTGACTTTCATCAACGAAATATAAATCTAAGTATCCTGAATCCTCACACTTACGTAATTCTGTTAGTTGATGTTGCTTTAGTTGGAAGTCTATATCATTCCGTTTTGTCTTGAGTGATCGCCGGACTCGTTTCCATACATACCCGATCTTTTTAAAAAACGTATTAAAGTCTCTTTTGAAATGGTAAGATTATAATGTTCTTTCAAATGATGAAGTATATAAGATAGATTACGATTATTTGTTTTTACTAAATCTTTGATTATATCATCGAATCCAGCTAATTTACACTTTGCTCCTCTTCCTTGTTTAATCCTAAGTGCATCAAAATTATATTCTAACCACTTGTCAAATAGACGTGATACTGTAATGACAGATATTCCCATTATCCTTGAAATATCAACCATAGAATAGTGACTATTGGACAGTAATAGGCAATGTGAACGCATTCTTTCCACCTTGTTGTCTGAATGTTCATATAGAGCAGTTAGTTTTAGAACTGCATCCTGTGTTAACTTTATATATCGCATGTCTCAAAGAAACAACATCTATTTTAATCATGAAAAAAAACTATCTGTAATTATGTGGACTTACTTAGCTCTATTTTTCATTGTTAGATCAGATATTTCCCAAAAATTCACTTTCTCTTCAATCTTTATTAGATCAAGACAATTGCAAATTCGGGTAACAAAGAGACAAAATAAATCTTCTCTTTGTTTCTAAAAAGTAACATATACAATCGGGAACAAGCAATACTCCTCCCCGACGATTCACATATGGTTTATGCAATATTAATCAAAAATCTCATTGCGTTTGAGTCCTTTGATACTATGACCACGAAAAACAAAATACAAGATGATATGTATGGTCAATATGATACTCCAACTTAATAAGGTCTTGTGTTGTATTACAAGAAAACTTTTTGGGAGCCCTAATATCGTACCCAACATCAGTTCGTGTGTCAGGTTACAAACAATAAAGGTAATGGCATGAGATCTTAATCCTAGATCCCAAATAGGGATGTCTCTACGACTTCTAAAACCGAAAAACCATCCAGAAGTAAAACAGATTGCGGCATACACAAAAGGGGTAAAAACGGTAAGAAAACGACTTTCCCAGGTAATATCTCGATAAAACGTGTAATCAAATAGTATCGATGCAAAAGCAATAGTCACTGCAAAATATAGATTATGCCTCCTTCGTTATCAATGTTTTAATATCTTCATTTAAAAATAGGTATATATTCCTCTTCAAAAATCTAGACAATAACACTTGTCCTGTTTTGGTTAAAAAATAATACTTTCGGTCAGGCCCTTTATTTCCTTTTCTTGTTTCAAAATCAACTACGTCAATATGACGATACTTTCTCAATGTTCTATAAAGACTCTGCTCTTCACAACGCATGGTTCCCTCAGTGATACGAACTACAAAATCTCGGATCTCATCGACATATTTAGCTCCATCTTTCAAGGCGAGAAATATCCATAAAGTTAACTGTCCCTTCTTATACGTCTCTTCCCAAGCCTCTAACAACTGTGTCGTTTCTTTATCTTCTTCCATTATTATTTCAGATAAAATTCAACTAATACTATTCAACTTGTATAATAGAAAGATGGCAATTGTGAATTATAAAAACAAGCAATCTCGTAAAAACATCACCACTTGTATTAAACAAGTAGAACAATACCCATAAATAGATGTTGAATCGATTAGAAGCAAACCGAAAAGAAACACAATACAAAACCCTCAAAATATGCACATTACAAAAACTACCACCCCACAAACAAATAAATCATCAAGGATCATTTTAAAGTAAAAATTAATTCTTCTATCAATTTGAAAGAATGGTAAATTTTATTCAGAAATGCTTTTATTCCATGAAACAAACGACCTACATGATAGACTTATAGCCTTTTTTCTTTCAAGTAATAAGCGTTTTTTATTCTTAAACATCGCAGAATAATATCTAAACCAATAGGAGCAACTCTTTTATTTCAGTGGTAAAGAACACGTCAACAAGATTTGGAAAATGTTTCTAAACTCGATCACCATACTACTTCATAGGGGATTCCTAGGTACTTTGTCCATGGTTTGTCCATGGTTTGTCCATGGTTTGTCCATCGATTCTCCATCGATTTGGTGGATGAAGCATGTGTAAACCATTAGTAAACCATGAACAAAAATACTATCAAACAGGTATGAAATTCGATTCAATCCCATTCCAAAATATTATTCGAGTCTGTCGGCGACACTGTCTAGAAAAGTGTGTAAATAAATGATAATAGTAAATAAAAGTATGGAGAACGACTTCCGCTGTCCACATTAATTGCTGTTGAAATGTAGGAGTCGCAGAGAGAGATCAAAATATCTTCTGCCTTAAATAGGGAGCTGTTGTAGCATTACAATTGGCATGCATCTCTCTTAAGCAGGAGACGAAAACGCTCTATAAGGACTTTCAAGTAGCTTGTACCAGTTACTTCCTGACCAAAAGGGATCCTTCTTAGATATAAATCGAATCTCACGTTGCGAAAGTACCCTCCCTCCATCTTCCATTGAAATAATTCCACAAAGATGGGACGGAGTGGTTATGAAGCGTATACTGTGTCGTTTCCCTTCATCGAAGGAAATAACACTAGAGTTTAATAAATTATTGAGGCTCTTTCACAGTCAATGTAAATAAGAATATAAGAAGTGCAAGCGAGGCAAAGATCAGTGAAACTGGCAGATAGGAATCGAAATAAGTTTTGGATAGGCTAAATAGTAGAGGAGAGACAGCACTACCAAAAATAATCAGTGACATATTCCTTCCTGTAATTGCTCCTAAATGCTTTTTACCAAAATAACCAGGATGTGCCACTGTGAGTAATACGCCAAATAGTCCTCCAATGGTACCATATCCAACAATTAATATAATAAAAAACATAGGATTGGATACAAAGGCCAATCCGATCCCACACATTAATCCCCCTACGGCTGCCAACAAAACAAGATACTTCGTTTTAATGTGATCACTGATTACACTGCCACCAAAGGAGAGAAGAGTAGAAAGAATTGCAGAATAGATAAAAACATCTTGGCCTCTCTCCCATGGTATATTCGCATCCCTAAAGATGGAGAATATATGAAAAGTAAATCCTGTCACAAAACAACCAAAGAAGGCTGTTATCAGAGTAACAGACCAAAAAGCACGGGTACGTATTGCTTGATTGTAGGTGAAATCTCTACCCGTTGATTTTTCTTTCTTCACACTTTGTGTCTCATATTTTTTTCCATCAGGTAGAAGACCAAAACTTTCAGGATTGTCCTCATAAGTGCCTAAAAACAGAATAGAGGCGACAAATAAGATCACTGCTAGAATACAATATGTTACATCCCACTGGTACTTAGAGACGAAATAAGCTAATATTACAGTGGCCATCGCAAACAATGCATTGGCAACCATACTACTTATACCATTAGCAAACCCTCTCTTTCTAAAAAACCATTTCATGAGCATATTACGTGCCACCATACTCATAATACCTTGTCCATTAAGCCTAGCCAAGAAGAAGAAAAGGCTTAACAAGATCATGCTCCATGTTTTTGCACTAAAAAGATGAAAAAGGTTTTCTGCAAACACATTGGAGAGAGGGACTAGGTTTGCCATCCCCAACATTGCAAACGACATGGTCAATGTAGCCAAGAACATAACAACCTTGGCACCATACCTATCATACCATAGTCCAGCACGTTTTAATAAGAACGCAGAAGTAATGGTTCCAATCATATAAGTCGTGCTCAACTGATTTCTAGAGATGTTAAGCGCATCGATTAAAGAGTCAGTAAAAGCAGATACTGCCATCGTCTGTCCAGGAATACTAACAAATAGCCCTAAAGTAGTCATCACCATGATGACCCAACCATAAAAAAAAGGCCATTTTCGAGGGTCAGTAAAACGAATATTTTTGATTGAAAGCATAGAGAAAAAGAGTGTTTGTCAAGTCTTAAACAAAACTACCCACAAGATGTTGTCATCTTCATGGGTAGTCATATGATATTGTATTACTAAAAGAGTAAAATTAGAACTCAGATGTAAAATGGAATCGAATATCTTTAAAATCGGTCTGAGCCATCTGTAGAAGGAAATTTGAGTCTGCCATAAAAACATCTCTTCCCTGTTTGTCTACAGCCATCTTTTGATATTTACGCTTCTTGAAATCAGCAATTACAGCAGGATCATCGGCTTCGATCCAACAAGCTTTGTACATTGGTAGTGATTCAAAGCGACACTTCGCACCATATTCATGTTGTAGACGATACTCAATGACTTCGAACTGAAGTTGACCAACACAACCGATGATCTTACGACCATTAAATTGGTTTGTAAAAAGCTGGGCAACCCCCTCTTCCATCAACTGATCCACCCCCTTAGCAAGCTGTTTTGCTTTCATCGGATCGGCATTCTCAATATAACGAAACATCTCAGGAGAGAAGGATGGCATTCCTTTATAATGAAGGTTCTCACCTTCAGTCAGCGTATCACCAATTACAAAATTACCTGTATCTGGGATACCAACAATATCGCCTGGATAAGCTTCTTCAATAGTCTCCTTCTTGGATGCCATAAAGGCTGTAGGAGAAGAGAACTTAAAGTTCTTTGCAAGACGCATGTGGCGATAGTTCTTATTTCTTTCGAACTTACCACTACAGATCTTCACAAAGGCAATACGGCTACGATGATTCGGGTCGATATTGGCATGAATTTTAAATATGAAACCCGTGAATTTCGATTCATTGGCCATTACCACACGCTCTTCAGCATCTTTCTTTGTTGGAGAAGGAGCAATACGAACAAAAGAGTCCAAAAGCTCTTGTACTCCGAAATTATATAGTGCACTACCAAAGAAAACAGGAGCAACATCTCCATCGAGATAGGCATCGTGATCGAACTCAGGGAATACCCCTTCAATAAGTTCCACCTCTTCACGAAGCGTATCCGCATCATTTCCTATTAATTCATCCAGTTTGCTAGTACTCAAATCATCGATCTCCACCGCATCTTCGATCTCTGTAATACTAGGATCGAAAAGACGAAGACTAGAATCATAGATATTATATACCCCTTTAAAATCAGAACCAGAGTTAATTGGCCAACTCAAAGGACGTGTTTTAATCTTCAATTGATCTTCAATTTCATCTAATAGATCAAACATATCGCCAGTAGGACGGTCCATCTTATTGATATAGACCATTACAGGAGTCTTTCTCATACGACAAACTTTCATCAGTCTCTCCGTTTGAGGCTCCACCCCTTTGGCTGCATCAATCACAATAATAACACTATCTACAGCAGTCAAAGTACGGAAAGTATCCTCTTGGAAATCCTGGTGACCTGGAGTATCCAGAATATTCACTTTATATCCTTCGTACTCAAATCCCATTACGGAAGTGGCAACAGAGATACCCCTCTGACGCTCAATCTCCATGAAATCGGAAGCAGCTCCCTGCTTAATTTTATTATTCTTAACGGCTCCTGCGACACGGATAGCACCACCAAAAAGTAGTAATTTCTCTGTCAACGTGGTTTTTCCGGCATCGGGGTGACTGACAATGGCAAATGTCCGTCTCCTATTTATCTCTTCTTGTAAACCCATTACGTACGATACTTATTTTGGGCACAAAAGTACAAAATAGATCCCTCGAATAAAATTAATATCGAGATTGGGGTGTTAAGAAATTAACTTTTTTACGCTCAAACCATTAAAAAATACACTTTTTACTATTTATCATTCGAAAGTATCGTATTAATTAACCAAAAATCATCACTCCGTTATACACTGAACATTAAAAAGACACCTCATCGCAAAAGCATCGTCTTATACTCACACATCAGACTTTTTATCCATACGTTAAAATCACTCTTCTAAAAAAGAGGCTAAAGGAAAGCTGGGCCTCGATAGCAAACATATGAACACATAAAAATCTATTAGTGAATGAATGTTACTTATTCTAAATAAAAATAACATTGTAGCGAAAGGCAGATGACATTCATCATAGCAAACAACACGGAATATACTTACATTTAATACATTAGGAAACAATCAAACTATTTGTAAATAACATAACGAATAAGATCTTATTTAGAATACTATCCTACAAACATAAATTATTGAGATGGAATATCAAAAAGAGAGACATAAAATAGAACAATCCATTTCGAAAGAAGTGCCTCCCCTGAATCTCCATTCCTTGGCAGATTCTATTGGCACGATTCTTCATAATACAAACAAAAAAGAGGTGTTTCGATATGGTTTTTGCAGTGATCTAATGAGTGATCTACTTACAACAGATATACCTCAAACCGTTCTTATTACAGGATTGATAACGACTCAGACAATTCGAACCGCACATATTGCGGAGATCCATTGTGTCATTTTTGTTCGAAATAAAGTGATTGATCACACTTTGATTGACATCGCAAAGGAGTTAGATATAAATATAATTAGATCTGAACATACGATGTTCAAAGTTTGTGGCATGCTCTATAAGCGAGGGCTGAAGGCAATATATTAACGATAAGAAGATATGAAATATCAATTTGAAGTAAATGGGGGAGATTTTACACATGCAGGCTTTGTCTCTATTGAGATAAAAAAGATCATGCAGAAGCTTCACCTTCCTCCCTCTTTTATTCGAAAGATGTCCATAGCCAACTATGAGGCAGAGGTTAATATTATTGCCCATGCATACCAAGGGAAGATCTCTGTAGAGATCACATCAGAAAAAATCACTACAATCTTTAAGGATCAAGGACCAGGTATTGCCTCTATTGATCAGGCAATGAAAGAGGGATTCTCTACTGCATCAGAGAAGGTAAGAGAGATGGGGTTTGGTGCAGGTATGGGACTTCCAAATATGAAGCGAAATAGCGACGGTATGACTATAGATACCAAGCTGAATGAAGGGACTGTTGTGACATTGATCTACAATATTCCGTAAGATAAAATCAAAGATATGCAATGGTAAAAAATTGGAAACAAAAGCACTCCTTAAATACGTAACAGTATCCGCAAAACGTTGCCATGGTTGCACCCATTGTATGCGACATTGTCCTGTAGAGGCCATACGCATACGAAATGGGTATGCCATTATAGATCATAACAAATGTATCTTATGTGGCAGATGCCTAGATGATTGTGCATACCATGCCATCTCATTAGTTTCTCCCAAAGCATTGCTTGAGACCAATGGAAAAGTTCGCTATCTAATTGTTCAAAAAGGGTTCTTTGGTCATTTTCCAACACAAAAACATAAAGAGGTACAAAGTGCATTACGAAAATTGGGGTATCACCATGTGGTAGATTGTAGAGACTTTAAAAGACTAGGATACCTATGGGGACAGATGCATAATAGCGAAACCGATAATAAGAATATATCGACAAGGTGTAATGTCATTAAGAACTTAATTCGTAAAGGCAAGGTAGGAGAAGAGAATAACATTCGTTTGGTTCCTACTATTGCGGAGATTATCACTGGATATATCCACCTATTCTTTGGTAAAAAAAGCAAGTCAAAAACCTCTATTACGATTACTACGCACTGTATGTCTGAGAATGATATTTCTCACTCGCAACATGACAGAATATTTGATGCAGACAAGGCGGTTCCAACCTATGAATTGGTGAATCAGGTTCAAAAAGAGTTGTGGGACAATAAGCCTCAATCATGGAGTGTCGAGACATCCGAGGTATACTCTCCATTGCACAAAGAGTTTGTCCAGATATCTGGAATTGATAATGTGCTTGGATGGATTCATAAGAATGAGATCAAACCTCATGACTACACCAGAGACTATCATCTTCAAGGCTGTAAAGATGGATGTTATAACGGCTCATATATGTCTGAATACTCCTCTATAATCAAAAAAAGAGAGTCTGGATACCAAAATAAATTGACCGATAAGTTTGATACTAAGACGACAGATCGTCTTCACCAAATTTCCACATACTGGAATGAGAAGCCAGATATTTTTATACCACCAAAGGAGAATTTTAAAGAGGCATTAATCAGAACGGAAAGAACACGTAAACTCATGTGTTTGTTGCCTGGTATAGACTGTGGAGTGTGTGGTGCGCCAAGCTGCTTGGCTTTAGCCAAAGATATTTCGAAAGGAATCGCACGTCTATCACAATGTGTGTTGTTGGATCTCAAATGGATGAAAAACAAAAATGTAGGGATCGATACCACCATGCAACAGATAGAGAAAATTTGGGGAGACAAAATTTTACAACTTGACTGTACTAAAAAAGGAGCACAAAATGAAATTATCCACAATCGCAGAGACGAATCAACTGACCCTAAGAAATGATCATGAACGTTTTCATCATGACCCAGATGTCTGTGGCCTTATGGTTACCGACTTAATGAGTCATGCCATGGCAAATGGAGGTATAGGAATGGCATTTGTTACCATCCAAGCGCATCGAAATGTATTAGCCGTAGCATTACTAAAAGAGTTTTCGGCTATTATTATTCCATATGATATAGAGATCCCGGAAAACTTGCTTAAAGAAGCAAACATACAAGAGATGCCTATTTATTCGACCCCGAAATCAACCTATGAATTGGTCGGCAATATCTATCAACAGCTATCCTCTTCATCATGAAATTCACAGGGGACCTACATATTCATACAACCCTTTCTCCATGTGCAGAACTAGAGATGACTCCTGTCAACATTTTGGAAAAAGCAAAGCGACTCCATTGGGACTTTATTGCGATCACGGATCATAATGATACACTTCAAGCTAAAGTCATAGAACGTTTAGGACATAAGTATGGAGTGAAAGTGTTTCTAGGTGCTGAAATATGTACCAAAGAAGAGATTCATGTGCTTGCCATAGTAAAAGGCAAAAAGGAGTCTATGACATTACAAAAATACTTAGAGACATATCGTATGAAGGTCCCAAACAATCCATGTTATTTTGGAGACCAAGTAGTTGTAGATGAGAATAATAATATTTTATACGAAGAGAGCGATCTTTTACTCACTTCACTCAATAGAAACATATACGAGGTGTCTGAGTTTATTCACCAAATAGACGGATTATTAATAGCAGCACACGTCGATCGTGAAGCTTACAGCCTTAGATCTACATTTGGTTTTGTTCCCCAGGACCTCAATCTAGATGCTGTTGAATTTGCCAAGTTCAAGCCAACAATTGAGAGAGAACTTCCTTGGATTCATAATAGCGATGCCCATCGTTTGGAATCGCTGAAGGCCAATCGGACATGCTATTATATGGAGCAATTAAACTTTGAGAACCTAAAAAACTGTTTCAAACATCGAGATATAGAGATCTTATGAAGGAGATAGCCCTACATATCATTGATTTGATAGAAAATAGCATTCGCGCAAAAGCGAATCAAATTACATTTATCTATGATGAAGATAATACAAGAAAAAGCTTCTGCATTATAGATGATGGGATAGGAATGTCAAAAGAGGAGTTAAATAATGCACTGGACCCACTCTATACAACCAAACCAAAGAAACAGATAGGCCTAGGGCTTTCTCTAACGAAACAAAGCGTACTACAAAGTGCTGGTACATTCCATATCCATTCTACCCCCAATAAAGGGACTGAGATCGTATTCTCTTATGTGAAGAAAAATATCGACTGCCCACCAACAGGAGATATTATAAAAGTACTGACACAAGCCATCATAGCACATCCAACAATTCAATTCAGCTTCTGTTACAGACAGAAAAATAATGCCCTTATAGACACTTCCTTTCTCACCAATGAAGAGAGAGTTAATATTAAATATTCAGATCTCCATAGCTTTATTAAAGAGGCATTTGTGGAGATCGATATTAATGGATTTTAATCACAAAAACAGATTACTATGACCAAAGTAAAAAACCTAGAAGATCTTGTGAAGCTTCGAAATAAACTGAAGGAGAAAATACAAGTACGCACGATCACTGAAGGCAATGATCTTGTAGCTAGAATACGAGTGGCTATGGGAACTTGTGGCATCGCCTCTGGAGCAAAAGAGACATTCGAAGCACTTATTGATGAAGTAGAAGCGCAAGATATTAAGGTGTTAATCACCACAACAGGTTGTATGGGAGCTTGTTATGCAGAGCCTACTGTAGAAGTAACGCTTCCGAATCAAGAACCAATTGTCTTTGGCGAGGTGAACAGAGAACGTGCAGCCAAGATTATCCAAGAGTATGTGATCAACGGAAAACTAGTTGATGGGGTTGTTCCACAGAATTATAAAACAATCTAAACCAAATAGAAATGATACATACACATATATTGGTTTGTGGTGGTACTGGATGTAGAGCCTCACAAGCAAAAGAGGTCAAAGAAGAGCTTGAGAGCCTGATCAAAGATAAACATCTTAAAGAATCGGTACAAGTAACGACAACAGGTTGTTTCGGCTTCTGTGAGAAAGGTCCTATTGTTAAAATCATTCCAGATCAAACCTTCTATACACAAGTAACTCCCGAAGACGCACGTGATATCATTGAGGAGCATATTATCAAAGGAAGAAAAGTAGAAAGACTTCTTTACGAAGATCCAAAGACCAAGAAAAAGATCTCGGATAGTGTCCATATGAATTTCTACAAAAAACAACTTCGTATTGCACTTCGTAATTGTGGTATCGTTGACCCAGAGAATATTGATGAATATATTGCTCGCGATGGATACCAAGCACTAGGTCGTGTTCTTTCGATTTTCTCTCCTGAAGAGGTGATTGAAATTATTAAGAGCTCTGGGCTTCGAGGACGTGGAGGGGCTGGATTCCCAACAGGAATGAAATGGGAAATCACTAGCAAAGTGGATGCTCCACAAAAGTATGTTGTCTGTAATGCAGACGAAGGAGACCCAGGTGCATTTATGGATCGTTCAATTCTTGAAGGAGACCCTCACTCGGTTATTGAAGCAATGGCAATATGTGGTTACTGCGTTGGGGCAAACAAAGGCTTAATATATATTCGTGCAGAATATCCTCTAGCAATCGGCCGATTGCTGGTTGCATTAGAACAATCTAAAAAATATGGACTCCTCGGAAAAGGCATTTTAGGCAGTGATTTCGAATTTGATATTGAATTAAAATATGGTGCAGGTGCTTTTGTTTGTGGTGAAGAGACGGCTCTGATTAATTCAATGGAAGGAAGAAGAGGAGAACCTGTCATTAAACCTCCTTTCCCTGCTGAAAAAGGATATTTTGACTGCCCTACGAATGTGAATAACGTGGAGACATTTGCAAATATATGCCCTATTATTCTAAAAGGAGCAGAATGGTTTAATAGCATTGGAACAGAAAACTCTAAAGGAACAAAGGTATTTGCTCTTGCAGGAAAGATCAATAATGTAGGTTTGATAGAGGTGCCAATGGGTACTACATTACGTGAAGTAATATTTGATATTGGTGGAGGTATCAAAGGAGGCAAGAAGTTTAAAGCAGTGCAAACTGGTGGCCCATCTGGTGGATGTTTGACTGATAAATCTCTCGACATGCCTATTGATTATGAACACCTTGTAGCCGAAGGTTCGATGATGGGATCAGGAGGAATGATCGTAATGGATGAGGATGACTGTATGGTAGCGATTTCAAAGTTCTATCTAGAGTTTACTCTTGATGAATCATGTGGTAAATGTGCTCCTTGTAGAATAGGAAATAAAAGACTTTGGGAGCTACTAAACAAAATGACCAAAGGGGAGGCAACGATGGAAGATCTCGAAAAACTAATCGATCTTTCCCATACAATTAAGGATACCTCTCTTTGTGGTTTAGGACAAACATCCCCCAACCCTATTCTCTCCACATATAAGAACTTTAAACATGAGTATTTAGCCCATGTAAAAGACAAACAATGCGAGGCTGGACAGTGTAAAGATCTTCTCCATTATACTATCGATGCAAAGATGTGTGTAGGATGCACGGCATGTATGAGAAATTGTCCTGTGGGTGCTATCTCTGGAGAGAAGAAAAAGCCTCACCTCATTCATCAAGATATCTGTATTAAGTGTGGTATCTGCTATGAGAAATGTAAGTTTAACGCAATCCTTCACCAATCATGAAAAATATTCATTTAACGATAGATAACAAAAAAGTTTCGGTGCCAAAAGGTACTACGATCCTTGAGGCTGCAAAACAAGTTGGGGTTCATATTCCCGCTTTATGTCACATGAAGATGGACGATATTCACATTGAAAACCGACCTGGAGGATGTCGAATTTGTTCTGTAGAAGTCAAAGGAAAGAGAAACCTTGCTCCTGCTTGCGCCACAAATTGTACGGAGGGGATGGAGATAAAAACAAACACCATACGGGTTATCCATGCTAGAAGAAATATACTGGAACTCATTATCTCGGATCACCCATATGAATGTCTCACCTGTGCAAAGTCAGGACAGTGTGAACTACAAACTATGGCACAAGATCTCGGAATCAGAGAAATTCACTTCGAAGGAGAAAAATCGATGTATCGTGAAGATTTTTCAAAAGCAATTATTCGAGATATGGATAAGTGTATTCTTTGCCGCCGCTGCATTACGATGTGTAGTGATTTCCAAACAGTTCATGCTCTCTCTGCAGTAGAACGTGGTTTTGAGGCAGTTGTTAGCCCTGCATTCCATATGGATCTAAACGATTCGACCTGTACTTTCTGTGGACAGTGTGTTGCAGTTTGTCCAACAGGGGCATTGTCGGAGATGGATTATTCAAAAGAGGTAATAAAAGCGCTTGCCAATCCAGAATATACAGTCATAGCCCAAACAGCCCCTGCGGTAAGAGCAGCATTAGGAGAGTCTTTTGGATATCCTGTAGGAACTAGTGTTACAGGACAGATGGTTACAGCTCTAAAAGATCTAGGATTTGATTATGTCTTCGACACCGACTTTGCTGCAGATATGACTATTATGGAAGAGTCTGCTGAGCTACTTGAGAGATTGACTCGACATTTAGAGGGAGACAAAACAGTGAAACTTCCTATTCTCACCTCTTGTTGTCCTGCTTGGGTTCGATTTATTGAGCATAACTTTCCTGATATGAAAGAAATTCCATCTACTTCAAGGTCTCCTCAACAGATGTTTGGATCTATTGCAAAGAGTTATTTTGCAGAGAAGATTGGTGTTCCTAGAGAAAAACTTATTGTAGTCTCTATTATGCCTTGTGTTGCAAAGAAATTTGAGTGTGAAAGAGATGAGTTCAAGGTAAACGGGGATCCCGATGTCAACTTCTCTATTACAACAAGGGAACTTGCCCGACTCATTAAGATATCCAATATTGATTTTAAAGAGCTAGCGTCTAGTGAATTTGACCAACCTCTTGGAGAATCAACAGGTGCGGGTCTGATTTTTGGTACAACAGGAGGAGTTATTGAAGCAGCAACAAGAACTGCATACGAGCACCACACAGGCAAAAAACTAGACCAGATTGATTTCCATGCTCTTCGTGGTATGGAAGCAATACGTAGTGCTACAGTAGATTTTGATGGACTTCCAGTTAAAATAGGTATTGCCCATGGACTTGGTCACGCTCGTAAACTCCTTGAAGAGATAAGAGCTGGGAAGAGTGAGTATCATGCAATCGAGATTATGTCATGTCCAGGAGGATGTATCGGTGGAGGTGGACAGCCATTTCATCATAACAAAACCTCTATTCTCTTAGAACGACAAAAAGCAATCTATAGTGAGGACCAAAGGATGAAGATACGTAAATCACATGAAAACCCTTCGGTTATTAAAGTATATGAAGAGTATCTAGGTCATCCTTTGAGTGAAAAAGCAGAGAAACTTCTTCATACATTATACTTTGACAGATCGTCACAAGTAACCATTGATGATAGTGAGCTATAATAAGTAATGCCGTTAAAAAAATTAAGCATATGAAAACAATAAAGTTGTCCTCTTTTACAATAGAGACTATTGAAGAAGCATGTTCTGACTTTCAATATAAAGAAGACGAGTTGATCAACGTCCTTCATCGATGTCAACAAAAATTAGGATACCTACCAGCAGAAGTGCAAGAAATTATCGCACAAAAACTTAATATGTCTGTTGCGAAAGTATATGGAGTGGTAAGCTTCTACTCATTTTTCTCTATGACACCTCACGGAAAACACCCAATATCTATCTGTATGGGAACAGCATGTTATGTGAGAGGTGCAGAGAAGTTGGTAGATGAATTTAAACGCCAACTCCGCATTGATGTCGGAGAAACAACCAAAGATGGTGATTTTTCTTTGAGTTGTTTAAGGTGTGTTGGTGCCTGTGGACTCGCTCCTATAGTAATGGTTGGAGATAAAGTCTATGGAAGAGTATCTGTCAAACAGGTGAAAGATATTATTTCTGAATATCAGAAAGGTATTAACTAAAAAGAATAAAAAAAGGGCAACCCAATAAGTTGCCCTTTTTATGCTTGAAAGAGATCCAATTAGAATTTTCTCTCTTTGATCTTCGCTTTCTTTCCAGTAAGTTTACGGAAGTAGTAGATACGTGCACGACGTACTTTTCCACGACGATTCACCTCGATTTCATCGATGAAAGGAGAATTGATTGGGAAGATACGCTCCACACCAACATTACCAGACATTTTACGAACAGTAAACATCTCTTGTCCTGATTGACCTTTCATTTGGATAACAACACCACGGAACTTCTGAATACGCTCCTTGTTACCCTCCACGATACGGTAGTTCACAGTTACAGTGTCACCTGCTCCAAATTCTGGAAGCTCTTTTCCTTCTTCTTTGAATGCGTCTAACGCAACTTTCATTAAATCCATTACAGTAATTTTTAATGTGTTATAGTGCAATATTCACAGTTCATCTGCCAGAGATTACACTACTTCAGCTCGCAAATTTACAAATGTTTTTCTGAATACAATGCAAATAAGATAAGCTTTTTTTTAATTACTTAATCACTTTAAAGTGATCTCCTGTCTCTTTCACGACACGACGGTAATAAGCATCCGGATAACCTGGATGATTTGGAGAAGCTGGCATGCCATCTTTTGTTCTTAAGAATTTGCCATTTTTCTCTTTCTTTACATTACCATCCAAATATTTAATCATCAAGTAATGACCCAAGTCTCTCCATTCTGAAGTCATATTCTCAGCACGTGTAATAGAGTAATCAGATAGATATTTTTTAGCTAACTCTTTATTTCCAGAATTCCATAGCTGGGTTGCTGCTGCTTCAACTGCTGGAGCCAAAGCTACAGACTCTAACTCGATCTTGTTTTGTACCTTCTGTAGATCTACAATCATTTCGTCATACTTAGAATATACGAAATTTGTCACACTATTAAATACCCAGAAAGCAGAAGTAGATGACCAAGTTAATAGATCTCCATTGCCTATTTTAAAACACTCAGGTACTTTCTCAATATTACAGTAAATTGGTGTATAACATGTAGAATAAGTATCATCCATACCAAACCAAAGGACACCACCAATTGCAGCAGGCATATCAGCACGAGACTGACCAACGAAAGAGAATGCAGTCTGCTGAGTAGATGTTGCACGTTCATTACAATACTCAACTGAATCTACTTTCCATGTCAATCCTCTCCATCTATAAGGTAGTTTGTGAGGTCCTGCACCAACATCTTGAGTCATATCTAGGGCTGTTCCTTCGTAATGATCTCTCATTAGATCCATCACATCCTTTGCAGACAACTTCTCTGTTGGTTTTACCCATAGAGGGAAACGATTGGTTGCAACACCATTCTTGTCGTATTTTACTTTTCCAAGAGCATATTGCTCATATTTTTTCATGTTTGGAGCAATACGATTGAATGCCGACCATACACGTGCATCACAGAAACGAGCAGCGCCAAAATCGACAGGGGCATATACATCAGAAAAACTAAAGTCTTTGTTTTTCCCATTAAAAAAGCCCTTCTCTCTAGCAAAAGAGATCACATCGTCAGAGTATATACAGTTATCAGGATCATTCAATGGGAATGTAGTGATTCGTGCTTGATTCGCATGTCCGGAAACATATCCATCAGGGACTCTACGTGCCACCCAAACAGCTCCTTTTTCACCTTCACCTTTTCCAATCACTTCCATAATCCATGCTTCGTTGCCATCCCCAATTGAGAAAGACTCACCAGAGCTATAATACCCATAAGTATTCATTAGACTAGCCATCGTCTTGATTGCTTCTCTAGCAGTCTTCGCTCGTTGTAAAGTGATATAGATAAGACTACCGTAATCGATGATTGCTCCAGACTGACTATGTAGTTCTGAACGTCCACCATAGGTAGTTTCTCCGATAACCAATTGGTGCTCATTCATATTTCCTACCACCTGATAAGTGTGAGCAATTTCAGGAATTTGTCCAAGATATTTTCCAGAATCCCAATCGTATACATCTCTCATATCACCAGGTGCATGATCTGCAGCAGGCCAGAAGTAAAGTTCACCATAAAGAGAATGAGAATCAGCAGCATAAGTGATCATCGTAGATCCATCTTTTGATGCCCCTTTGGTGATCAAAAAGTTAGTACAGGCATCCACTTGTACAGAAGCGAAAACCAGTAATGCTAAACATAAGCAAGATACTTTTTTAAACATGGTTCTTTTATTTTATGTAATTAATGTTGTTTGTTTATGGGTTATCAAAATAACGTAAAAAATAGGACTTATACCCTGTCAAAAAACAAATGTCCCATTAAATTCTGTGATATTATTACAATTATCCTTTACAAGAAAATGTAATCTATGTTTAACCCCTTTGGTCAGGCGAGATGGATCAATCTTATATTCAAAAAGAGAATTTTTAGCATCGTAAGTAAACAGTGCGTATTTTCCATCTATTTCACCACGATAGTGAGAAATTCCTGTCTCCAGATCTTTCACAACAAATCGTATTCTCTTTCCTGAATATAATTTTTGTGATTTTTTGGTTAAAGTCAACGATCTTAAGCGGGGGGAAATGGTATCTATATTGATAGTAAAACGCCCCAAACTTCGTGTTTTAAACTTCACCCAACCATCTTGAAAAATACCTCCAGCATAATAAGTTCTCTTCCCATCTTTTGAATAGTGTCCAACGTAGGCCTTCGAAAGAAGACTATCAGGAAGCTCCCCAATACGAAAGGAGATTTCTGCATTTCGATGTAAAGCAATATCTTCAGGATAAAATGAATAGATTGGAGACCATTTTGATGCAGGACTACTCTCCACTTTTCCGATAAAATTTGTGTTTTGATATAAGGTGCGGCTATCAATTTTGAAAGTAAACCACTGGTCATGAAAGTAGTGTGCAGAATTATACATTAACCTCTCACTAATACTTTTCTCTTCGGGTTTCGAATCCATCATATCGATATTCAACGATGTCCCTCCCTTCTCATCTAATGAAGAAAGAAGAATCTCACCATCCATATGGCGTGGGTCAATTTTACTCATATAAGAGTCGGTATTTTTAAAAGACACATCCTTATAATCTTTGAATCCGACTCTGAAAGAAAGAGTCGAACTATTCTTCCAACTATCACTGACTCCTAATTTTAAAATTACTTCTGTTGATGATTTATCAAAAGCCAAGATAGAGTTATAATGCGGCTTGCGATAGATTGACAATCTATTTCCCGGTAGTTTATACATTCGATGTACCTGACGTCCAGTCTTCCACCTTCTTGGATAGTCAATATGTGCATTAATATATCTTGTCTCATAAAAATGAAATTTATCAATATCAAAAGCAAAAAGAGTATCATTAGATGCTGATTCATTTGTTAAATAAGCATGATTGATCCCACATTTCGACCAGCTACCCGACACATAATCGACGACCTCTATACCAAAACCAACCTTTCCATCTACATATATTTTTTTATTCCCTTTAATAGCATACCCCTTAGAAGAAGGGACTAAGGGAAAACTTATAATATTGTTCTGTCCATTAATGATACAATTCGGAGTCATTGGATAAACATAAAGTCGATGCATCAAAGGCTTTCTCGTATCTTTAATCTTAAGACCACGAGTGGCTGGATTCATTGGTTCTTGATTCGATGTTTTTCTCACTTCATAGTGTAGATGAGGGCCACCAGAACTTCCACTATTGCCACTATAAGCAATAAGTTCATCTCTTTTCAGGCGAAAAAGATTTTTGGAAGGAGTCAAATCAACAGCGAAGGTCTCTCTTTTATATTGTTGGGCCTTTACCCACTTATCGATACGTGGGGCAAAGCGACTTAAGTGACCATAAACCGTCGTATATCCATTAGGGTGATTTACATAAAGAGCATATCCAAACCCCCAAGGAGAGACTTTAATTCTAGAAATATATCCTGTTTCTACTACATGAACAGGCAATCCTGTTTTCCCGTTTGTTTTTATATCAATACCAGAATGAAAATGGTTAGACCTGAGTTCACCAAACGAGCCAGCAACTCGAATAGGAATTTTTACAGGTTGCACAAAATGCGAGAATTGACCATAACTTTTTAGTCCTAATAAAAGAAAAACAAAAGCACACCAAAATGAATTACGAATCATCAATTATTATTTTTTTTTGAATCATCTAAATTAATAACTTTAAAAAACGATTTGAAATCGAAATGAAGGATTTTTTAATTTTTTCTATTTAATGAAAATGTTAATTTTGTGAAACAAATTGAATAACGATGACAGAAAAAGAGTCTAGGCTTTTACATGATTTTGAAAATAAGGTTCTCCGACTAACTTCTATGTATTCAACATTACAAGAAAAGTATGGTGAACTAGAGAGGTCAAATCAAATGCTGCGTGATCAAATTAATGATCTTCAGGGACAGAATTTGTCATTATCGGATGATCTCCAAAATGCATTAATGGCAGATGCATTAATAGGTGCTGATCAGGGAAGCAAAATGACGAAGAAGAAGATCAATCAACTCATAAAGGAGATTGATCAATGTATTGCAATGCTTAGCAAATAATTCTGGAGAAATATTCGAACAGATGGAAGATAAATTATCTATTAGTGTAAATATAGCCGAGAGAAGATTCCCTCTCAAGATTGATCGTGCCGAAGAAGAAAGAATTCGTTTGGCCACGAAGCTTATTAATGAAAAAGTACTTCAATATAGGCAACGATTTGGTAAAGATGAGTTTGATTCTCTTGCGATGACTGCTCTCCAATTCGTTGTGGATATGCTTACATTAAAAGACCATAAAGATATCTCTCCATTTGTCGAAAAAATTGAGGATCTAAACGATCATTTAGAATCTTTTTTTGATGAAAATCAAAACAAAGAGTAGCTCTTTTTTGTCAATATTTATTATATTTAATGTGCAATCTAAGTTTATTTATTCCCTAACATGATATGAACGGTGTTTTTTAGTTTAATACCACTGTTGAATTGTTCATTTAGATGTCGTAGCTTAGTCGCACAAGTACAAACTAGTATAAACAGCAGAAAAAAAATATGATTGTTGAAATTATCATAGGTTTTGGAGGAGCGTTGACTGGTGCCGGAATTTCATATTACCTATGGGATTCTGCTCTTAAAAAAAGACGTGAAACTCTAATAAAAGATGCTGAGAATCAAGCAAAAGTCTTAAAAGACAAAAAGATTCTTCAAGCAAAAGAACGTTTTATTCAGCTTAAGTCTGAACACGATAAGTTAGTTAATGAGAAAAATCAAAAAATTGCAGCCACTGAGAATAGACAAAAACAAAAAGAGTCTACAATCAATCAACGCAAAGATGATTTAAATCGTAAAGTTCGTGAATTTGAAAATGAGAAAAAGAAAAACGATGCAATTCGTGAAAATCTTTCTCGACAGTTAGACGTTGTTGAACAACAACAAGAAGAGCTTGAAAAAACTCACAGAAAGCAAGTAGAAAAGTTAGAAGATATATCTGCCCTTTCTGCGGATGAGGCGAAGGCACAACTTGTTGAATCGATGAAGAATGAAGCAAAGACAGAAGCAATGTCTTACATTCAGGAAATCATGGATGATGCAAAGATGAATGCAAACAGAGAAGCAAAGAAAGTTGTTATTAAGGCAATTCAACGTGTTGCCACTGAAACAGCCATCGAAAACTCTGTAACGATATTCCATATCGAAAATGATGAAATCAAAGGACGTATTATTGGTCGCGAAGGTAGAAATATTCGTGCCTTAGAAGCATCCACTGGTGTTGAAATCATTGTAGATGATACTCCAGAAGCAATCGTTCTTTCAGCATTTGATCCTGTTCGTCGTGAAATTGCACGTTTGGCTCTACACCAATTAGTTACTGACGGACGTATTCACCCAGCAAGAATCGAAGAGGTTGTAAATAAGGTAAAACAACAAATTGAAGAAGAGATCATTGAAACAGGAAAACGTACTACCATTGACTTGGGTATACACGGAATGCATCCTGAGCTAATCCGTTTGATAGGTAAAATGAAGTACCGTTCTTCTTATGGTCAAAACCTATTACAACACTCTCGTGAAACAGCCAATCTTTGTGCAATCATGGCATCTGAGCTTGGTCTTAATCCGAAGAAAGCGAAACGAGCTGGATTACTTCATGATATAGGTAAAGTACCTGATGAAGAGCCAGAATTACCTCATGCTATCTTGGGAATGAAACTTGCAGAGAAGTATAAAGAGAAAGCTGATGTTTGTAATGCCATTGGTGCACACCATGATGAAGTAGAGATGCAAACTTTAATTGCTCCTATCGTTCAGGCTTGTGATGCTATTTCTGGAGCAAGACCTGGAGCTAGGCGTGAAGCAGTAGAGGCTTATATCAAGAGACTAAAAGATCTTGAGCAGATGGCTCTTTCATATCCAGGAGTATTAAAGACATATGCAATTCAAGCTGGTAGAGAGCTTAGAGTAATTGTTGGTAGTGAAAAGATTACTGATGAAGATTCAGAAAAGCTATCATACGATATTGCTAAGAAGATCCAAGATGAGATGACTTATCCAGGACAAGTTAAGATTACAGTTATTAGAGAGACTAGAGCGATAAACTACGCTAAATAGACCTAGTTTCCTAATCAAAATAATTAAAGCAAGCGATCTTTTTCGCTTGCTTTTTTATTTTTAATTAAAATTTTAGATTACTTTACACAATAGCTCTACACTAAGATTAACACTACTTAATAAGAGCTAATGATAAGTATTTTGATGACATAGAAATACATTTGTCTACTTTAACGAAATATCAAATCTATGGATAATAATTTTTTGGTTATAATGGCAGGTGGAATTGGAAGTAGATTCTGGCCAATGAGTACTTCTGAAACACCAAAACAGTTTCTAGATATTTTAGGAACAGGTAAAACAATGATACAACAAACAGTTGCACGAATTGAAGATATTATTCCTAAGAGAAATATTTTTGTCGTAACAAGTAGATACTATAAGGACATTGTTCAAGAACAACTTCCTTTTCTTGAGGATAGTCAAATTCTTCTTGAACCATGTATGAGAAATACCGCGCCTTGTATCGCTTATGCTAGTTATAAGATTCAAAATAGATGTCCGGATGCTAATATTATTGTAGCTCCTTCTGATCACTTAATCACTGATGAGTCAGGTTTTCGTAAAACTGTAGAGAAAGCACTAGATTTTACAAAATATCAAAATGTACTATTAACATTAGGTATTGATCCACATAGACCAGAGACCGGATATGGATATATAAAGTCAACAAATCCTAAGATAAGTACCAATGAGATTGACAAAGTCTCTGAATTCAAAGAGAAACCAGATATTCACACAGCCAAAAGATACCTAGAATCAGGAGGCTATCTATGGAACTCAGGTATTTTTGTATGGAGTGCGTCCAGTGTTATAGAAGCGATTGAAAAATCTCTTCCTGAAGTTGCAAAACTATTCACTCGTGGGAAAGAGGTTTACGATACTCCTTCGGAACAAGAATATATTGATCGAATATATCCACAATGTCAAAATATCTCTATCGATTATGGTATATTAGAGCATGCTGACAATATCTATGTACTATCCTCTAAATTTGGATGGAGTGATCTAGGTACTTGGGGAAGTCTCTGGGAGAAACGCCAAAGAGATAATCAAGGAAATAGTGTCGTAGGTAGTGGTGTTCATCTTTTTGAATGCAACAATACTATTGTAACAGTACCCGATGAGAGGTCTGTAGTTCTTCAGGGGCTTAATGACTTTATCGTAGTGGAAGCTAATGGAGTAATAATGGTATGCAAAAAAGAAGAAGAACAGAGGATAAAAGAGTTTAGAGAAAAAGTTCTTACTCCAAACCAGGACTAAAGATATTAAGAGAAGCTAGACATTGAATCAAGCTTCTCTTTTTTTATTCAAAAATGATCTATTAAGCCTTAATACTATCAATTATTACCCATATGATAGACTAATTTTTCTCTTTATTCGTTTATGTTATATTGAAAACAAAATTGCATTTATAATATCTGTATTTAAAACTAAATGAAAGACACAACCGCATCCATAGTCTTATTCAATACACCTATTTCGGAGGTTGTCTATATAATTAAAACATTTCTAAAAGCAGAAAGAGCAAAACATCTTTATATAATTGATAACTCCCAACAAAAAACAGATTTATCAAAAGATATTATTCAAGATTGTATCACATATATCTACAACAACAAAAATGTTGGCTATGGATCAGCACACAATAAAGCCATCAAACTTGCTATTAATAATGGTAGTAAATATCATATCGTTTTAAATACCGATATAAAATTTGACTATGCTATTATTGATGAGATGGCTACCTACATGGATCAGAATCAAAATGTAGGGCAGATCATGCCTAAGATAATGAATGTCGATGGTACGATTCAATATCTATGTAAACTGATTCCTACACCACAAGACCTTATTACGAGAAGGTTTTTCCATAAAAAAGTTCGAAATAGGAGAAAACAAGAGTATTACCTCAAGAATGCAGATTACGATAAAATCATGAATATCCCCAATCTTTCAGGTTGCTTTATGTTTTTACGTAATAAAGTATTACAACAAACAGGATTATTTGATCCAAGATTCTTCTTATATATGGAAGATGTAGACTTAACAAGAAGAATACATACTAAAGCAAAAACAGTCTTTTATCCCAAAGTAGAGGTAATACACAATGCCGGAAGAGGCTCATATAGGAAGTTTAGACTGATGATCACACATAGTATTAGTGCAATAAAGTACTTTAACAAATGGGGATGGATGAGGGATGAACAGAGAAGAGTCATCAATAAAATCGTAAAATCAAACTATTTACAAGACCAATAATTCTATCTCTCTTTACGAAGTTTTGTTGAAGTATTAGAAGTGATTCAATGAATAAAAATAGGTCAGGGAATATAATTCCCTGACCTATTTTTATTTTGTAAGATTCACTAATGTTGCTACTGCAACAGCCAAAGAGGTTACAGAAGAGCCAATGCTAACCCATTTGGTTGTTTGGTCCTGTTTTACAGTTTTTCTAGGAACGACAATCTCACTGCCAGGTTCTATCTTAGGATAATTCTTAAAGAAAAGATAGTTCTTTGTTACCGCAGTCGTTCCATTAGCATATACAACATACACTTTAGACTTCTTAGAATGGGGGCCAAAACCTCCAGATTTATTAATATAACTCTTCAGTTTTTGTCCCTTCTTATAGATAGAAGCAATTGGGTTCATAATATTACCCGAAACACGAACTGTTTCAGTACGTTTAGGGATATGTATTTTATCCCCTGCTCTCACTAAAATATCAAAATTACCATGAGGATCTTTCATGATCTTATCAAGATCTATACCTACTATTTCTGTATCAGAATCCTCTAACTCTAGAATAAGATCCTCGTTATCAAATAGTTTTTTCATATTAGAGCCTGTCGCATTCTTTTTATCCCGTTTTCTGATCAACATTGCTCCTTCAGTAAATGCATCAGGAGTCAAACCTCCAGCCCTATTTATTATATCAGACACATGATCCTGCTTTGAGATTATACCGTAATCTCCAGCATAAAGAATCTCACCATTTAATTTTACTGAACCTGATTTACGTCTACCAGGAGCCCTTCTTATATAGATAATATCAAAAGGCTTAAGATGAAACTTCTTTGCATCTTCAGACAGACTAAGATCTCTATCTAAAGCGAAGCTAAAATAATGAGAAATAGTATCAGAAAGAGTCTGTGCTTCTGATTGAGAAAGGTTCCTTGTTACCTCAACAAAAGAGGCATCGGCATCGTTAGAAAAACCACCTGCTTTAACGATTAAATCTTCCAATGTCATATCATCAACAAAAGGGAAATCCCCAGGGGCATTTAATTCCCCAAACACACTTACTTTCTTTATTTCAGACATGTCATAAATAGATCGAATGGAAATAACATCATCGGCTCTAAGAACAACATCATCTTTATTATTTAAAATATCTTTTAATGAAAAGGAGAGATTCGCAAACTGCATATTTTCATCACGTCTCGTGATAAATCCACGTTCTAAATATGCATCTTCTCTAAGACCTGAAGCAGTCTGAAGTAACCCAGATAAAAGCATGCCATCCTTTAACTCATATGATCCTGGGCGAAATACGGCTCCTTTAATGATAACTTTGTTTTTAAACTTGTTTAGCACAGAATCACTAGAAACAATATCTCCATCGTAGAGCTTAAATTTATCGAAATCTTCAGACTTTACGACAGAAATTTCTTTAAGTCCATCACTATTTCGAAGTATTTTAACTCTAGAATTATACGAATTATTAGCAAAGCCACCACTATAATCTATAGCATTTTGTAGGGTTTCTCCCTTCAATAATTCATACATCATATTTCGGCGGAAAGCACCTCTAAGCTCAACCCTATTTTTAAAATTAGGGATATAGATAACATCATTATCTCTCAATTGAGGATCTTCTCCTCTGATGCCCTTAATAAAGAAGTCATATAGATCTAGATGTGCAATAATCATATTATTTCGTATTACCCTAATATCACGAAAAGATCCATTAATATTAGGACCTCCGCAAGAGAATATAGCATTAAAAGCAGTGGAATTTGCAGGCAATTTATATGAACCAGGAACCTGAACATCCCCCATCACTAGAACATTAATTTTATGTTGTGAGGATAATGATATTTCAGTAAATATAGTAGGATTAGGACCGCTCATACCAGCGTAGATCTTGGTAAGCATTTTATCTATCTTATGAAAAGCTTCACGACTTGTCTTCCCATTTATATATATAGGTCCTAAATTTGGTAATTGAATTGCTCCAGACTGATTCACTGGCAATTGGTAAGTTGCCTGTGCATCTCCCCAAACTTGTATTGAAACCTCATCACCTATAGAGATTAAATAATCATCAGTAACATTAATAATACTCGAAGGAGAGAATGAGATGGCGTCATTATAAAAAAGAGAAGCACCAAAAATCCTCTTTAACCTAGGGTCAATATTTTGTTTATCTTGTATTCGTATTGGTGAATCATTCTGTTCAACAAGATTTGTGTCATCAACAGTTTTTTCTTCAGTAGACTGTTGTTCAGATGTGTTCTTTGAAGAGTTAAAAGACAAAGTATTCAATCTTTTCTTTAACATAGAAATTTGAAAATCCGAAGCACCTTTCTGTTTAGCAAGAATCATGGCTTGATCGATAGTAACCCCTCGGCTATCAATCTCATTCTTAATCTTCAGCAATTGATCTTCACTTAACGTATTTACGTCAACTGTTGCGATATTCACACTTTGAGCGACCGCTAATTTAAGTCCAAAAAATATTATAGCAAACAGGAGCAGTATTTTTGTTTTCATACGATGATTTACGTTATTGATAAGTAATGAGATTATAATAATTTTCTATCTCATGAATAAAATAACGTAAGAAATGGTCCACATATTGTAATCATAAACACTATTTTAATAAATCAATAAGCACACCCTCCTTGGAAACAAGAATAACCTCTAGAGGTATTTCATTCAATAAAGTTTCGCAAACCGATTTACACTCTTGTAATATAGCCTGATATATTGGTTCATCTCTCTTCATCGGCACCAAAAGAGGTAGTTGTCCAGCAAGTTTAAAAGCGACTATTTTATCACATACATTGGAAGGATAGCCTAACTCTTTTGCTAAATTAGATAACCACTCTGACGAGAATTGAACTTTATGACTGTGAGTATCTAAGTGTCCTTGTGCTAGTTTCACTGCTTTTCCAAGCATGATACAGATAGTTACCTTCTCTATTTTTTTCTTATCGATAATCTTTAATGTCTCTCCGATAAAATTACCATATTGAATAAATGACAAATGTGAAAGATCGGAGAAACGCCCTTTCACATACTTTTCACTCCGACCACCGGAATTAAGGACTACATGATGGCCTCCATTATGCAATAACACCTCAACTCCTTGTCTTATAGAGGCCACAAACGCATCGGAAGAGTATGGTTTTACGACCCCTGTCGTTCCTAAAATTGAAATTCCTCCTATAATACCCACTCTTGGATTAAAAGTCTTTTTAGCAACCTGTTCTCCTTCAGGCACAAAAGGTTGTATTTCAAATCCTCCAGAATAGTTATACTTATACGCAATTTTATAGAGCATTTTTGTGATCATTTCACGAGGAGCAGGATTTATGGCAGGTTCCCCTTGAGGCAAAGCCAGTCCGGGGAGTGTCACGACACCCACACCCTCTCCTTTTATGAAAGAAACTCCTTCATTGGAAGTTAATCGAACACGACAACCGATCTCTAATCCATGAGTATCATCTGGATCATCCCCGCCATCTTTTGTGACACTTGCAGATGCAAACGATTCAGAACAAGACAGATTATAGACATCTTTTTCAACAGTTTCACCTATTGGTATCTGAACAGAAACAGTGGCTGGGCGTATATTTTCAAATAACATAGCGACACAAGCTCTTACAGAAAGCATCACACAAGTTCCTGTACTATATCCACTTCTAAGCTGATTCTTCTTCATCAATTAAATTATTTAGTATTTCGTCTAATTCATCAGAGCTAAATACAGTATAGATATAAGTTGGAAGTTTTGGTCTTTTCCAAACATACAGAGGGATCTGAAGTCTTTCAGATACTTCAACTTTATCATGAAAAAAACCACTAGCACCACTCTCTTTCGTGACCATTGAATCGATACCTAATGAGGACATAAGATGTAGTTGCTCATCCACATTCATTGTTGCTGGGAAAAAATGAAGATGATCTTCATCAACCCCATATTCTTGTGCTAGTCTTCGAGACCTGGCACAGTCAATGATCCTGAAGTGTAATTCTCCTGATATACCTCTATCAAAATAAGCAGGTATATTTTGTACTCCAGTCATAACAAAGATGCTCTTAAAACTCTCCTCTTCTAAGTTGCTTATGATTTTATCTAGATTCTCTTCATAATGTACCGTGGAAGACTTCTCTTGAGAGAAGTGTCTCTCAAAACGAACCAATGGGACTTGAAGATCTTCACATACTTGAAATACATTCTCATGAAGTATTTGAGCAAAAGGGTGTGCTGCATCAATCACTGCAGTCACACCTCTTTTCACAAAAACATTTTGCATTTCAGCAGAATCTAAAGCGCCATAAGAGTAGGATCCATTCTTCCCTAAAGAGACTATCACCTTTGTTTTGGTAGAATATATATAAGGAATATTTCTCTGATCCAAGATAGCAATACACTTCTTCCCTTCAGTTGTTCCGCCAAATACCCATATCATAATGCCTATGTCCTATAAAGATGTTTAAATTCATGGGCATACAATCGAGAGAGCCCCTTTCTATTTCCAATTGCTTCACCAACAACAATTAAAGTTGTAAGTGTTAGATTGTTATCTTTCACCAAAGATGCTAATTCACTTAGAGCCCCTCTAAATATCTTTTCATCTTTCCATGTAAGTTTGTGACAAACAGCGACAGGTGTATCTGGAGAATAATGTTCTAAGAGTTGTTCTTGAACAGAATCAACTAAAGTAGCACTTAAATAGATACACATGGTACTCTGGGATCTAGCAAGTTGATGAAGCTTTTCCCCATCTGGCATCTTTGTTCTCCCCTCTCCTCTTGTGAGAATAATCGTTTGAGTCTTCTCTGGAATGGTAAACTGTGATTTTAATTGTGCTGCAGCAGCTTGAAAAGATGAGATTCCTGGAGTGATATGACAGGACATATTATTCTTCTCCATTTGAGCCATCTGCTCCTGTATCGCACCATAAATACAAGGATCTCCCGTATGAAGCCGAACAACCAAAAGACCTTTATTATAGAATTCAGTCATCAAGGCCACTTGTTCTTCTAGGTTCATAGAAGCAGAACTACGAACTGTAGCACCCGGTTTTGCATATTCAGTCAACTCTTTAGGAACAAGGGAACCTGCATAAAGAATTAGATCGGCTTCTTTCAAAAAGTTTTTACCTCTAACTGAGACTAGTTCTGGATCCCCAGGACCTGCTCCTACAATCTCAACATGACCACTTCGTAAGAAAGAAGTTTCCATGGACACTGCGAAAGTGAAGTCCATCTCTTCAAATTTCATCTTTGTCTTAGGAACTAACAGTACCCTAGGACTCTCTGAGAACAACACAGAACTTTCACTTACCCCCTTAAAACCAGTATGTTTATAAACGATATCTGAAGGATTCGGTATATCAACACGATTTAACTGATCAGAGTTATAAGTGTTAAATGGAATATCAAGTTTCTTAGAAAGCTCTAGTAAAGCAGGCTCTTCTGCTCGGATGTCAGCACTATTTAAACTGGCCAATGCCTCTTTATAGATTCCCCTTTGAGCCAACGCCTCTTCTAAGACATGAGATAAACCTTTAGGCGAAATGGTTTTATGACACCCCATACCTATATGCAGAACTTTAGGAACCCATTGTAAAGATGGACAATTCCATTGATGTCTAAAAGGAGTAACTTGTAGGATAAAATCATATTTAGAATCATCTAGATCTTCTTTCTTATAGAATACATCTAAATGATCCGGAGCTGTTCTATCAAGATATATAGCCCCTTCATCTTTAATCTCAAGAAGTAATGCTCCTCTTCTCTTATTGACAAAAAGGGCAATAATATCATTTAGCGAAGAGCCATAAACAACACTAGTGTAATCAAACTGACGATCTATTGTATCTAAAGCCCAAAGGTCAATCGTGTCGCTTACTGTAGAAATAGCAGCAAAACCGCCCAACACCTTTGCCACATCCTTTGCTAAGATATTTGCTCCACCAATATGGCCTGAAACGACTGGTGTCACAATATTTCCTAATACATCCACATTGACCACCGCTGGATCCACGCGTTTGTTTTCTAAAAAAGGAGCAATGGTTCGTACACAAATGCCTAAAGATCCTACAAATATAAATCCATCATACTTGGTACGATTGTCGTCATACCAGCTAGATAGTTTATCAATTTTTTGGCCAATTCCATGAATAGAACTAGTAAAAAGATCGAAATTAGTGTACTCTTTTGCCAAGATATTCCCTGTGGTTGAACCTTGGCTTGAAGAAGAGACTATCGCAATTCTCATATTATTTTAGTTTATTACTTTTCCTCATTACAATTACATTCACTGGATTAAAGTCATCTAATTTGATCTTCGAATTAGCCTGCTCAATATATCCTAGTTCTAGCAATTTATCTATAAAAATTCTTGCACTTTCTTCTTTGACCGCATTGGTGGCAATTACACCATTGGCAGGCAGATAGCTGTCGACAATAGATAGTATTTCAGAGAGTTTCCCCCCATGACCACCAATAAAAACCGCATCTGGTTTTGCATATTGACTATGATCTAACGACAAAAAATCGCCTATTGTGTAAGAGATTCCTGGAACTCCAAATTTTTTGATATTCTCCTCAATGATACTTCTAGACTCCTCCCTTTTCTCAAATGAGATACACTTCAGTTTAGGGTACAAACGTTGGGCTTCAATAGAAACAGAACCAGTACAAAAACCAATATCCCAGAAAACATTTCTACAATGAAGCTCCATTAACGAGATCGTATGTAGACGATAAACGGGCTTGGTCATCATATTGGGACGTCCGTCCAAATAGGTAAATTGGTCGTTGGAAACACCTATGGTAAAATCACGCGATTGCTTCTGCTTTAAGATTATATTATTAAGAGGAGCAAAAGTCTGTTGACTACACTCCTCCAATGACATAGAAACAACCCGTTGACTAGTGCCACCTAAGTTTTCGCCGACAGATATTTCATAATTATCATATCCTGCATCTAGCAAATGCTTTGCAATAACCTCAGGTCGCTTCTTTCGATCCGTCAATACTCCTATTAATTCTTGATCTTCTAAGAGTGCTCTATTCAATCTATCCCATGGCCTTCCAGTGCAACTCACACACATCATCTCTTCATAAGGTAAATTGATGACATGTGAATGCATCTGAAGACTATTAAAAAAAGGAAAATTCTGAAAAGAAGCATTCGGGAATCTACGTTTAAGAGTTGCTCCAAATCCATAAAAGAATGGATCTCCGGAAACAAATACTACAATAGAATCTAGCGATTCATACCCCATTAAAACTGGTTCTAAAGGAATTGTTATCCCATGCCATTGATGTTCCTCTGGCAATAGATGTTTCACCCTCTCATAATGTCTCTTTCCTCCTGAAAAGTGAAAACTTTTTGATATTAAAGATGTCACCTCTTTTTCTGGATGATAATTAGAGGTATCAGAAATTCCAATTAGTATAAATCTCATATTCTATAATTTATAAGTCTCGACCAGGTAACATCTGAACAGCATCATCATAGCTAAGTGCAGCATTTAATATCGTAGCGGCTAATGATGAACCTCCTTTTCGACCTTCAACAACACACTTATCTACGCCATCAAAACTCTTCATTCTATGTTTCGATTCCACTACATTCACAAAACCTACAGGAGCAGCAACAACACCCGTAGGAGACACTTTGCCTTTACGAATAAGTTCTGTAAGCTCAATTAATGCTGTAGGTGCATTTCCGAAAGCATAAATGGCATTCGGATGGTCTTCAGAAGCCAACCTAATTCCAGCTTGTGTTCTAGTAATACCCTTTTCTTTAGCCAAGGCAGCAGTACGCTCATCTGAAAGATAACACTTAACCTGAACACCTAAACGCTCAATAGCCGCTTTGCGTATTCCCGATTTTACCATGGTTACATCCGTAATGACAACAGCAGATCCTGAATGAAGATACTTGTGCCAATTTTCCATTACATGCTCATCACAATAGAAGATATTCTCCATATCGAAATCAGCCGATGTATGCACTAAGTGAAGTAGTGGCCACATACGATTTAGAGAGATATCAGGATTTTTCAATTCCGACTTGATCTGCTTAAAACTCTTAATCATAATCGACTGTCCCACACCTACAGAAGGGGCTTCTTCTTGATTATAATATCCACGAGGGGTAATGATTTTATTACCAACACTATAGCTTTGAGAATTACCAACAACTAAAATTGTGAACATGTCGATGCTGTCAAAATCGATGGTATCTAAAGTACAAACAGTAACGGACTGTTCTTCTCTAGCAACCTGTCGAACAACACCAACAGGAGTATTTCCTGAACGATGTTTTTTATAGATCTCCACAAATCTTTTTAGCTGCCAATATCGTCCTTTAGATTTAGGATTATAAATGGAAGTAACAAAATCTCCAATAGCTGCTGCTTCAATTCTTCTTTCAATTAAAGGCCATGGAGTAAGAAGATCTGAAAGTGAAATAGTACATAGATCGTGTCCAATAGGAGCACCTAATACTGCTGCTGCTGCTTGAAAGGCAGAGATCCCAGGAACAATTTCAACCGCCACTTCAGAATTATGGTCTTTAACAGCCATCTCTTCTATCAATGGTGCCATACCATAAATTCCTGAATCACCAGAAGAGATTACCACAACACGCTTTCTATCATGCGCATACTCAAAAGCAATACGAGCTCTCTCACGCTCTTTCTTCATTCCAGTGTCTACACAAAGGACATTTTCATTTGTAATAGACTTTACAAACTGAAAATAGTACTTATAACCAACAATAACCTCTGCATTTTTTATTGCATCTATTGCTTGATGTGTCATCATGGATAAATCTCCAGGACCTAAGCCCACAACTGTAATCTTTCCTAAACCTGCCATCTATTTTTGTATTATCAATATGGAGAAATATGTTTTAGTTCTCTTATCTATTATTTCTAAATTATCTGTTACAAACTCTTCTTCAGTTCCAAGCTTCTCTACATAGTACACCTTTAAATCAGAATAATTGTCAATAATATGAGGAATCAATACTGATTTTATCGTAGAAAATTTCATTATCACTATAGTATTCGAATTCTCCAATGCCTCATCCAATTCAGTAACAGACGAAACTGCTGCTAAAACTTTTAAACTATTGCTTTGAGACGTTAGTGGAATACCAAGAGAAGATCCTGCTTGAATGAAGGCTGGGACGCCAGGAAGCATCTTATAAGATATTTGATCCGCTTTAAGTCTGGGAATCAGATATCCAAAAGTACTATAAAACGATATGTCCCCTTCTGAAACAAAAGCTATAGATAACCCTTTTTCAATATCCTTTTGTATTTTTTCGTACACCGACTGATATAAATTCTCAGTCTCTTCTCTGTCAAATCGCATGGAGATATGAAAAACTTCGATCTTATCGACATCAATATCTAACTGCTTCATAATAGAGATAGAGTGTGATTTACATTCCCCCTTACGACTAATACTTCCTGGAGCATAAATCTTATCAACCTCTTGCAAAATGCGCAAGGATTTCAAGGTGATAAGTTCAGGATCTCCGGGACCTAAAGCCACTCCATAAACTTGAAATTTCTGCATGATACTTTTTTTGAAGGAAGAACTAGGTTCTACCATATAACAATTATGTTACTCCTTAACCCCGAAAAGTAATAAACTTAAGTGTGGCAGGTTTCCTGACTTACTTCAATATGATTTGCCTTCCCACTCATTTCAAACAGAGCAGTGGCCTTGGAATGAATCATATTTCTTATGAAGTTTACAGTAGCGGGTACTGTTCTAGATTTCCACTAGATTCCCTTTAATTTCATGAGTAGTGACCTCAAAAAAACACCAAGGGCAAATGTAATATTTTGTTTTAAAAAGAATAAATATATCCCACTAAAAAAATACCATCGAATCTGAATCTTCATAAAATATGATAAAATTTATTAGGCAGATCAAAAGGAAAGGTAAAAAAATAGAGCTATACAAGTGAATTATATCAAAGATCAGATAAAACACAAAAAGAAGAAACCAAACGTTTACCTCAATTAATAAAAACCTTTCAAGGAAACTGGCTCAACCAAACCTAGCAATTACAATATCACAACTAATTATCTTACTCATACAACCTAAATTTTAGAGAGATATTTGTCCCTCGCATAGAAATAAATTGCATAGAAACGATATTCATTCGTACTTCGGTTACATATAAATAACTCTTTGGTTACTGTTTGGTTACCCTTAGAGTAACCAAACAGTAACTGAAGGGTAACCAAAGGGTAAACGAAGTACGAATGAAAGCAGGTAATACAACACTCTATGGAGGATTGAAAATTGGTAGGTACTGCCCCAGAAAAGTATGTAAAATCTATTATCAAAATGTAGTCGAAGATACCAAGAAAATCGATAGACTTTTTTAATATTCCAACTCAAGTGACAAGGAATGACATGAACCATATAGGATCAACGAAGACATTTGATACATAAAGATATAAAATTCTCCAATGAGGGAAATAAATCTTGTTTCTTATCTATAATGAAAATTGTAACATAGTCAAAAGCATTGTCTAAATCCTAAACTTTTAAATCTTATAAGTACAAAAGCATCAAGAGAAAGTTTTACTACTTATAAAGAAAGTATTTAAATCATTTGCTATATAAATTACAAAACCAGGTACCATAAAGCATTAATATACACAAGATTAACCCACCAACAGACTAGTCACTAAAAGAGCATATTCTAGATGAATACAACTTGGTAGGGTGTGGATTTAGATACAATGCATAATTGAAAGTATAAACTAAAGAAAATAAAAAAGGAGATAGTCTTCGAAAAGACCATCTCCTTAATATCTAAAACAGATAAGATTTGTAAGACTAAATTGAGATCTTAGTCTTTCTTACTTATCCACATTTTTGCAGTGATAAACTGACCTGCTTTGTATCCGTACACACTCTGCTGTCTTTGAATTGCAGCTTCAACATTTGTTGAATTCACAGTACGCTCACTATTAGGATAATCTAGGCGACGTGGTCTGTTACCCTCTGTATCTCCTCCATCATGAGATTCAACACTCTTGAATTCAGTTGTAGGGAATACACTTGGATCATACGAAGTAGGAGTAGAAATAGCTTCTAAACCAGCAACTGTAATGTCCTCTTTGTCATAAACTGGTAGATCAATTGTTCCTCTGGTTTCACCTACTTCATTATATGGAATATTGGTTGTGGCAGCATCCCCATTAGTAGTATAGTTTAAGTTCGTTCTGTTCCATAGAGCAAACGCCTCGTAACCATTAATTACCAAAGATTTCCATCTCTCAATCTGAATTGTTTGGACTGAAGCTTCTGTGATTTTTGCCAAATAATCTTCAGTAAGTTGACCATAAGAACGAGTATCACCAGTAGACTGAGCATACAATGACATATACTTACCTGGTGTTCCATCATTTACAGGATCTAAAGTAATAGGATATTTCTCAAGAGCCAAACGATCTGCTTTCTTTAGAAGAGTCAAAGCATCCCCTTCACCAATACCCCACTTAGCTTTCGCTTCAGCAAGAATGAAATATGTTTCATCTCCACCGAAAATAATTGTTGGGGCGGTGCGAGATCCAATAGAACCAGGATTCATTCCACAAAGGATTTGGTATTGGATAGAATCCGCATCGAGCTTTGCTTTACCTGTAGAAGGATCAATATCAAAGTCACTCTCGCTAATAAAGTAAGAAGCAAAAACAGTTGATTGTTTCTCTCCATCTTTCACGATGTATTGACCTCTAAAACCTTCTGACTGGTTTGCACCACGTGCAGTTACAAAAGAAACAGGCTTCCATGCTTCCCCAGGACGTGCAGCTTCTTCAAATGGGTTAAAATATGTCTGTCCTGTCCATGCTACATAATCTCCTGATTTATTTTGCATAAGTTGAGCCCCAACATAAAATAAGCGAGGATCTTCCATTTGCTGAGCTCTATGAAGATACTCATCTCCAAGATAAGAGTAAGCAAATCCACCAGTCTTACCATTGATAGCAGAACCTGAACCATTCTCATGAGATCCCCAAGGACCACCAACAGAGGAATGAGTAATCATTGCTGCATCATTTTTCACATCTAACGTTTCAATGAAACCGACAGTGTTACTAACTGCTTCTTCAACAACACCTCTAGCCCATGGCTCGTCAGCTGATGATGCACGCATACCAATACGTAATAACATCGAGTTTGCTAATTTAGCCCATGCATGTGAACGCTCTACACTTCCAAGATGTCCATAAATAATGTCCCCCGTAGCATCGAATGTTACAGATTCTGTCTCCATCAAGATATTTCTACTTTCTTTTAACTCCTTCACGAAATCCTTGTAGATATCCTCTTGTTTGTCGTACACAGGATAGAAAACACGATCATCATAACCATGACCTCCTTCGAAATAAGGAATATCCCCATACATATCAGTCAAACGTTGGAAACAGATCACTTGGAAAATACGTCCTTCAGCAATTTTTGCATCGTAAGAACCATCAGTGTTCGCAGCTTCCATTTTATTCAACATATCACGGACATTTTTAATCGCCCCTGTATACATTGATCCCCACTTTGCAGACGCAAAACTGTTAGAGGTAGAATATCCTTCACCAGAAGTATAAGCATCTTGCATCACACCAGAGAGAGGTCCTGACATAATTAAATTACCTCTCCACTCTTCAGCTCCACCACCAGCATAACTCAACTGTATTCCGACAAACTGATAACCAGGATCAATTGTATTAGAAGTGTTGGGATTACTATTGATCGATTCAAAATCATTGGTACACGATGATAGTAATCCAACAACCATCGCAATTATATATATACTTAATCTTTTCATCTTGTTGTTAGAATTTAATATTTAAATTGAAACCGAAGCTTGCTGGAAGAGCCATATTTCCAGACTCAATACCACCACCACCATTACTAATAGAGTAAGCAGCTTGTGGATCAATATTATCAGTTGCTTTGTAAATGTACCCTAAGTTTTTACCGAAAACGCCCAAGTTAATTCCACGGATATAATTAATATTCGTGAACCATTTTGATGGTAAGTTATACATCACACTTAACTCCTTTACAGAGATGTAAGATGCGTCATAGATAAACTGTTCGTCTACACTTGAAACTGCACCGTAGAAATCTTGAGGATCTGCAGTAGTTCCTTTCCCGTTCAATTCAGATGGATACCAAACTTCACCAGGAACATATTCGCTACGCTCTAAAGTAGCTTTATGCTTACCTGAAGAGTATGCAGAAGCTTCAGTAGAAGAGTAAACATCACCACCAAACTTCGCATCTAGCACTAGATTTAATGTAAATCCTTTGTATGTAACAGAGTTTACCCATCCAAACATAATGTCATGAACTCCATTACCAAGAGCTGAGTAGTCAGAGGAAGCAACAGGAAGACCATTTTGGTCTAGATAAATTGAACCATCCTCATTTCTTTGGTATGTTGTACCGATAATTGTTCCATACTCATAACCAGGAGAAGCAATAGTTGAAACACCACCACCATTCATCAAAATAAGCTGATCTACATCAGGAGCCAATTCAACAACCTCATTCTTATTAAATGAGAAGTTCAAAGTTGTATTCCATGTTACATCTTTTGTTTGAACTGGAGTAGCATATAGTTGCACCTCAACCCCCTTATTTCGTATAGATCCAGAGTTTACTAAAGCAGAATTGTAACCTGATGCATCAGAAACTTGAACTGGCACTATTTGATCTACTGCCAAAGAGTTGTAATATGTAAAATCAACACCTAATCTATTCGAAAAGAACTTAACTTCTGTACCAACTTCCCAAGATGTCATTGTAGAAGGTTTCAAGTTCGCATTAGGTATTTCACCACTATTAATAGAACCTGAAGGAATTCCTGCACCACCCCAACCTGGATGTGAGTTAGAATCAAGTCCGTATTGAAGCGCTAATTTATAAGGATCTGTATCCGATCCAACCTGAGCCCATGAACCACGTAGTTTCGCAAATGATATAAATTCAGGTAGTTCAAAAGCATCAGAAACAACGAACGATGTACTTACAGAAGGATAAAAATATGAATTGTTTGCTTCTGGAAGTGTTGATGAGTAGTCATTACGTGCACTCAAATCCAAATAAAGGAAGCTATTATAACGCAATTGAGCTGTTGCATAGATAGAGTTAATTCTCTGGTGAGAATATCCAGTATATGCAGTGTTATTCTGCCCTTTGTTCGGTACCTGTAGGTTTGGATCTGCAAACGAGTCAGAATTAATACCAATTTGTTCGTATTCTTTATCCCAACGAGATGTACCTAAATTTACTGTCAAACCAAACTTCTCAGTAAAGTCTTTGTCATAAGTAACCAAAGCATCGATATTCGTTTCAATGTTTTTATTCTTCTCCATATTTGCCTTACCATTCTCATAATAAGGAGTTCCTATTGGATACAAAGCTTCTGCATTGTAATAAGTAAGGTCACTTCCATAACGTACTTGAGCACTCAAATCATCAGTAAAGTTAAACTTTGCTGAGACCATCGAGATCAGACGATCTTTATCGTAATTGTTCTCCACCTCATTAAGTGTCCAATATGGGTTATTGTTATTTAAACCAATTCCAACAGGACGACCTGTAACTGGATCTTTATAATTCTGTAATTGATTCAAAGAAACATTATTTGGAACGCCCATCAATTGTGATGTAGGGTTAAAAGCAGAATTACCTATTTGAGAAGCATCTGACTTCTCATTTGCATAAGACATTTTAGCATTCAACTCCAACTTATCATCAAAAGCTTTTGCTCCACCATTCAAACTAATCGCATTTCGCTCATAAGTTGTTTCTGGAACTAGACCATCATTAGATGTATTACTATATGAGAATCTAATGTTTGAATTCTCTCCGTTATTCGTTACAGAGACAGAATTGGTCCAAGTAGTACCATTCTCATAAAAATTATTCTCATTGTCATAGAAGCGATAATCAGAATTTTGTCCCTGATAATCTACATATTTACTTTGGTTTGCGTAACTGTTACCCCACATGGAAGTATTATCATTGGCTTCATCCATAGTAGAAGGTGCAACACCATAACCATCTTGCTCGTAACGACCTTGACCATAAACATCTTGCCAGTTATTATAAACACGAGCCTTATCTAAAGTGAAGTTTGAGTTAAACTCTACTTGAGTACCTTTAGATCCTTTTCCTGACTTTGTTGTAATCAAAACAACCCCGTTCATCGCACGTGTTCCATAAAGTGCAGTTGCAGAAGCACCTTTTAGAACAGAAATATTTTCAATATCATCCGCTGAAATACCTGAAAGACCATTACCAGAGTCAATACCTCCGTTATCTTTATCATCGGCATTCGAAAATTGATTGTTTGCAATAGGGACACCATCTACAACATATAGAGGTTGGTTACTTCCACTTAGATTCGCATTACCACGAATAATTACAGAGGAAGAGCTACCAGCTCCCTGTCCTGTTTGACTAACTTGTACACCTGCCAAACGACCAGACAAAGAACTCATTACGTTCGCATCTTTAGCAGAAGCATAAGCCTCATCTCCTACTTCAGCAGCAGCATAACCTAAAGATTTTTTTTCTCTCTTAATACCCAAAGCGGTAACAACAACATCATCTAGTTGCTCTGTATCTGCTTCAAGAACAAAATTCAATACATCTTGACCTGAATAAGCAACTTCTTGACTCTTAAGACCAATAAATTGAACGATAACTGTACCATTAGAATGTTCTGCAGGGATTCTCAATTTATAGTTACCATCAAAATCGGTAACTGTACCAATTGAGGTACCTTTAACCATTACTGTTGCACCAGGAATAGGTAAACCATCCTGATCAGACTTTACATTACCAGTAAGAGTTTTTTCTTGTGCAAAAAGAGTTGTTACACTCATTAATAACGCAAACACAAGAGAAAACTTTCTTAACCATTGGAATTGGTGATTCTTCTTCATCTTTTTGTTGTTAGTAATATGATAATAAAACTTCATTCTCTACTCGCCCTAAAAAGCGGGGTCTAAATCGCTTTATAAAACGCTCTTGACAAACCTATCTGAAATGCTAACAAATTCTTAGTTTTTCATCTCAACGATGGTACTACTAGAAGAAAATCGATATATACAATAGGTTACAAGTTTCTATAACACACTATCTAATTGCAGATTAGACTAAGCATGTTCTAAAACATCATATTAACACATTACTGAAGAAAAAAGTTCATAGAACACTACATACCAAGGGTATATTAACAAACAAGAAGTATTATACAACCAAAGAAGACAATAATTAACAATCATTAGTACAACCAACACTTTGTATAGATATATTATATACGAACTTATATTTTATTTGAACAAGACAAAAAAAACAAATAAATAGAATGACTATTCTAAGAAAATGAAAGACAACGAGCTTAACACTTTAACCATATAGATACAATTAGAACAAATTCCATTAACATTACAAAAACTAAAAAGCTTCGGTCATATTAAAGTAAATAAGCGTATTCCCAACAACAGGATCGTGACCAATATCCATTCTAAAATTCATTCTAGGTTGCACCTCTATTCGAAGACCAACACCATAATTAGGAAGCCATCCTTCAACATCCCATGGAGATGGACCAAGCATACCTAAACCACCCCAAGCAGCAAAACCAACTTTATGTAGCATTTTAGTAACAAAATTATGTGGAGTAACATTTAGCATATGACGATACTCACACACCAAGGCGCTAGCAGAATTATCTCTAAACTGTCCCTTGTAATAACCTCTTAAATCAAAAGGAGAACCCACAGAAGCATATTGTGTAAAAGGAACGTCTCCAGAAGCATATGTTGACTTAACTAACCATGCCAAAGCAGACCTATCTCCAAATTTGGGCAACTTAAGGTATTGGCTATACTGAAAGTCGGTTACATTAAAGGTAAAGTCACTGCCAAATATGTTCGCATATTCAATAAATTGGAAGTTAAAATAGATACCACTATATGCATTAGATGGAACATCCCTAGTATCGTAGCTTAAACTAAAACCCAAACCTGAAGTCAAGAAGTCGACCCCTTCTGGTGTTCCTCCGTCTTCAATATAATAGGGATCATCCTGAACTCCTTGAGAAGGCTCAGTAATATTATTCTTTCTTAAATCCCAAATAGGGCCTAAAAAGAAATCACTATTCTTTAATCTAAAAAGGACAATAGGATTAAATTGGAAAAGTTGACTACTGTAAGATGTAGTGGAATCAGATCGAACGATATTCTTATTGACATCATAACCCACACCATAATAGTTATCCATATTATTAATGTAACTATACCTTCCTAAAATCCTTATTTTATCTTCATTGATATACAATTGAGGTCGTAAAAGCAAGTTGATACCTCCATTGAATAGAAAAGCAAATGCAAATGGAACAACAGAACGATTACTAATAGTATCTGTTGGATCTATTTTAAATGTAAAAAGGGCACTTCCTCCAATTAATGCACCGAAGTCTGGCGTATAACCTGGACCTCCAAGAATACTAAATCTAAGATTCTTTTCTTTCACTTCAACACTATCACTTCGACTTTCCTTTGTTCTCTTCTTTTGAGCATAAGCAGTAGAGAAGGTAAGAAGTAATATAAATATTAGTACTCGTTTAATTGCCATTTGATTCTTGTATTTGAATAATTTATAATATAGAACAATACGAGAAAGAAAATAGTTTAATAGTATCGCAAATAGAGCTCGAAAGGTAGGCCACAAAACGAATGCAAATTACATACCACATAATAATAAATAGAGTTCATGTAAATAAAAACATCTATAATTAATCGAATCATAGACTAAATAATTCTACGAACACAAAGAGAAGGGGCACACTTCAAAAACACCACTCTGTATGGAAAGGAAATATAGTGTATTTATAAAATAATATACTTGTACATCTAAGAATACAACAGACAAAAGTTAATAGGGAAAATTGCCAATACTTAGATGGAGTTATCTAGTTGCTAAACCTACTACAAGGGTAATAAAGGAATAAGATACTTCAGTTCGTTACTAGAATACGAATGATTACAATGGATAACGGAGTGGTTATTTCTATAGAAGGATAAGGCCGAAAAGGATTGAAATAGTAATTTAGGGAGAATATCAAATAGAGAGAAATATGTTATTCGGGACGTATATATCGTTAAAAAGGTCGTTCACTAAAATATATTGAAAGCCCATTCAGTGTGGACTAAATACTGACCGATCTAAAAAGAATTAAGATAGAATAGTTGTATGAAACAACCATACAGTTCACAAATGGTACGAAATAAAAAAGCCTAAGTCTAGAAGACTTAGGCTTAAATAAGAGGTGATCCAGGCGGGACTCGAACCCACAACCCTCAGCTTAGAAGGCTGATGCTCTATCCAGTTGAGCTACTAGACCAATCCTAGTAATTTTTCTTTAGTGTGATCCAGGCGGGACTCGAACCCACAACCCTCAGCTTAGAAGGCTGATGCTCTATCCAGTTGAGCTACTAGACCAAAACTAAAATACATATAAAAGAGTGATCCAGGCGGGACTCGAACCCACAACCCTCAGCTTAGAAGGCTGATGCTCTATCCAGTTGAGCTACTAGACCATTTCTTTAATGCGATGCAAATCTATGTATTTTGATCGAAGTTCCAAAAAAAATAACACTAAAAAAACAGCAATATCTTCGGTTTAACGGCTATAATTTTAATCTTCAAGAAGATAAAAAATAAAAAAAATATAGGAAAAGGCTTTACTCCTCCTATATCTCTCAATTTTTTACTTCAAGCTTTCTAAAATTGTGACAATTTCTTCATCAGAAATATCAACGGGAACAATCATATCAGGCTTTTTAAAGTATATTTTATGATCTTTTTGGAAACGCATCTTTCCTCCTCCTGTAATGTTCAACATGATCACAGCATCTTTATTTAGATTAGGAACAAAATCAATTAAAGTTGCCAAGGCAATTGCAGATGCAGGTTCAATATCGATACCCTCTAATTTCTCAAACAAATCACCCGCTTCTTTTCCAGCATTATTAGATGCAGTTAAAACATCACCATTAGTTGCCTTTAAAGCATCATATAACCCTCCTATTAGTCCATAAGGTGGTTTTCTATTTGATAGAACTTTTGCATCAATCTCTTCCACTTGTTTACGAGCCTCATCATCATCAAGAGGCAACATAGCACGTGAATCAGCATCCCAAGCAAGCTTTATTGGAATAAATGGTTCATTTTGTGAAACCATCAACTTCATCTCATTTTGACCAAAACGTCCATCTTCTTTAAAACGTTGTACAGCTTCCCATGCTGCAATAGCACCAGTACCACTACCTACAGCTTGAAAATAGTATTCAGGAATCTCTCCAATTGTAGTAACAGCAGAATAAACCGTCGTTGCCATACCATCTCTTCTTGCTACATTTTTTGCACCTCCTTCAGCATAATATTCAGGCATTGAGCAAGCAACATTTGAGATATGGATTGCATCATAATAATCACCTCCAGAAGCAGCAGCAACAACCTTTACACATTCATCAAGTTCATGATCGAAATATAAAGCATCGATATTATCCTGAGGTATACACAATAACAATGGTACTTTATTTTCAGAACAAACATTCGCAAAAGCTCTTGCTGTATTGCCTGCAGAAGCAACAACTAACGTTTTACGTTTAGGCTCTGTACCACGAGCATTTACACAGTAAGCCTCACACTCCTTAAAAGACCCACTCTTCATATCGCCTCCTCTTTCGGGCCAGTAACCACTAAAAGTAATATAAAGGTTTGTTAGACCTAAGTGTGCTGCTAAAGCTTCACTCTTATAAGTAAAAGGAGAACCCGCACCTGGAAGTGTTTTTTGAATTGGTAACCAATCAGAGAACTTATAGAGCCCAGGATGGTTATTATGAATAGTTAATTGTTTTTCTTTGTAAACAGCTTGGATTAGAGATGGGCCACAACTACAATCAGAATCTAGCACCCAATCCTGATCCTCAAAATGCTTATCACAGCAAAGAGATTTTAATTGATATTGAGTTTTTTTAAAATCAACCATTACAGATTTTTTTTCTATTTAGAGCACAAAAATAATCCTTTTTACAGGAAGGATATAATAAATTGAGAATAATTAAATGTAAAGAATTAACGTTTATAGAATTATATAATGTACAGAAAAAGATTAAAGCTATTGATATATAAGGCAAGATATCGCCTTCTTCTATATGCACTATTAATTGTAGTGTTTGGAGATCTACTAATTCCGAATCAAAATGCTGAATACGTTTCATACCTTGGACCAATAGGTCTCTTGTGTATTGTGTTTGCAGGTTGGAATTTGGTCCATCGAAACAAAAGAAAAAATATTATCTACGCAACTCTGCTAATAATACTAACTATATCGGAAATTGTAGACACCTTTAGCCCAATAGAGGAACTAACCATTATCAAACAGGTGGTATATGTTGCCTTTTTTGTCACCTTTTCATTAGAACTGTTTCACCAGATTAAATCAGCAAATAAAGTTACTTCATCAATATTAACCGCAGTACTCTGTGGGTTAATAATTATCGGAATCGCTGGGGGAATAGGTGCAACAACAATTGAATACCTCAGACCTGGTTCATTTGTTGGTCTAAATGAGTCAACCAAAATAATAGACCTACAATACTATAGTTTTATCACACTCACTACTGTAGGCTATGGTGATATTACTCCAATTACTGTCTATGCAAAGAAGTTTACAATTCTTATTACTTTGGTTGGAAATTTCTACTCTATCGTTATTATTGGAATTATTATTGGGAAATATACCTCCTCAGGCAAATAGACACTCAACGAAAAAGGGGAATAGTTTAAAAACCATTCCCCTTTTTTGTGTTCCACAAAGCTCTATTTTATTTGAATAGATCCTGCATAGATTAAAGAATAATCATGCTTAATATCAGCAGTTCTAACAATATTTCTCAATGTAAACTTTGCTTGATATTCAGTCTTTTTTCCATCGACTTCAACCACAATTGGTTTTGATGGATCAATCATTGAAGGAGTATAGTTGATATGAAGAACAGGAAAAGTATTCTCTTTCACAATAAAAGTATTTCCTTTCTTAACCACATCTGCAATATTTCCAGCTTTACTTTGCTTGATATCTGTAGACAACCAATAAGAAGCATGGTGTTTTACATCATCTTGAACCCAAACCACTCTGTTGGGATTGATATTTCTTTTAAACTGCACCATCCAATCTAATGCCAAGCTATCCTTATGATCCATCCAGTGACCTTTACCAGGTACAACCTCAACTAAATGCTCATAGCCATTTGGGTCCTTTGCACGAAGACTATCTAAAGCAATCTTCCAATTTCGAGCAATATCGTTTCTATGATATGCTGCATCGTTAGCACCCATAAACAGTGCAAAAGGAAGATTTCTAAGCCCAATAGGAGTTACCTCATTGGGATGCCCTGCATTCATGTCAGCAGCAGCTAAACGATCAGCAAAACGTGGTGCCAATTGATATACACCATCGCCACCAGCTGAATAACCTGTTATATAAACTTTATTTACATCTACACCATCAAAAAGAATATAGCTACGAATTATCTTTTCTAGAAGTGTATCCACATGAGATTGGTGCCACATATTCCATGCATCTACAGCAGCACGAGGTGCAACATAGACAGCGTTCTTCATATTATTATACAAACGTATCTGATTTCTCCACTGTTGGTCATTGGCTTCTTTGGTTGTAGAACCTCCACCATGCAATGAAATTATAAGGCTTCTATCATTCTTGTCTGGCCCAAAGTAACGTACCTTAATAGGCATAGTATACTTATCATATTTATAAGATTTCGCTTCCCACTCTTCCTTTAAATCAGATCGATCTATTGCATCAATATAATCCATATAAAGTTTTGAAGCTTTTGAAACATCTACTGCACTTAAAGATTCATCTAACACAGGGGTTAAACTAGATAAATCCTTCGCGGCTATGCCTTCTTGTAAAGTGGAAACAACATTAGATGATTCAGTGGAGTTTGAACATGAACTCCAAATAAAAGCAACCATCAAGAGCCCGCAGGCTCTTTTGATTGTCTTTGCTTTAATATAACTCATTTTATTTTATCTCTTTAATTTTTTGTATCGTCTTAATTACTTGCTCTCCAACACCAATTTGATATCCATGAGACTGATAAACAACATTACCTTTTTTATCTACAACAAACACAGCTGGAAGACGTCCATTAGACTTAGTAGTTAAAGACGACTCAAATTTATCTAATATTGCACTATCAATACCGTAGATTGCATGAGAAGGGATCGGGAAAGGTTTGCGTTCGAATGATGAAGTTAATTTATCCTTAGGGATTAAGAACATCATAGGAACACCTTCTTTTTCGAATTTCTTCTTTAGAATCTTAACATCTCCCATAAAGTGTTTTGTAGGTTCTCTATCTGGATCCAACCAAGCAATTACAGAAACCTTACCTTTAACTACTTTTTGTAGAGAAACTTTTTTAACATCTGAAGATGGATAAGAATCAATTGTTCCAGACAACTGAACAGATCCTAAAATAGGAAGTGGTTTACTGTCTTTTCGTACAGAGATAGAAACACGAGTTGTTTGCCCCTTCTTAACCTCAAAAAATGAAAGACGAGTTAATACCGATCCATCTTTTAATCGATTTCCAGAAGTAACCATATATTTACCAACAGGGACTGATACTTCTATAGGCTTTTTAGATAAAGAGACCCCCTCTGGGAAATCCTTTACCGCCTTTCCTTGATCAAATGCAAGGGTTCTGTATACACCATTATTGTATTTCGCAATAGTAAACTGTGAATAGTATTTAAGAGATTGAGATGGATTGTCATTTACAAGTTCCACTTTACCCTTCATAGGTAATTTAGCTTTTGGCTCAAAGCGCACATCATTCCACTTTCCTTCGCTATAATACTGAGGTTGCTTAGTGGCAGGCTCTAGTCGGGCAGGAAAACCTAATGATCTAGAAGCCGCAACAAAAAATATTGCCCTACTTCTCTTATCTACTCTCTTTAGTTCTAAAGAACCCAATGGAGATAATGGCACACGGAAAACATTATTAACCGTATCAAGAGTCATCTCCTTACGTATCCATAACACAAGTTTCTTTGGAGAATTAACAGCAGTTAATTTTTCACGAAGCCCTAACTTGTAGTTACTTAGTAATTCTCTCTCTACACGAGGATTAAGCACATAATTAACCCAAAAGTCTTGATCTGGACAAATCTTAGAATCAAATTCCAAGGTATTACTCATATGAGAAACAAAAATATCTTTTGGTGTATCTTGAAGATCTTTGAAAGAGACAGCATGGTATAGCTTCATAAGATTAGCACGTTTTGAGGCAGGCGTTTCATGAAGCAAACTTAAGATTACATGTCCATTTCCACGTGCTGCAACAAGAATCTTTTTAAGATCATCAGAATCAACACCTAACCCTTTAGCTTCTTCTCGTATATTCGCAGTATGACTAGCAAATGTTTTTTCATATGCACCACGAATCTTATCTTCTTGAGCCAGACGTTGACTATTCTCTTGCTTTTGTTTTTTGGTTACCTCAGAAACACGTTGGATATTTTCGATAGGTGGAACCATATCAAAATCTACATGATCAGAAACCATCACTTCAGGATCGAAAACGACAGTATGTGTACCGCCTGAAGCTGTAATTTTTTTCAATGTATATCCTTTATTTGAATATACCCATAACAAAACATCACCCAAACCGGTCTTTATATGCAACTCGCCATGTTTATCGGTCTTTCTCTTCATGATAGGATAAATCTCTGCATAATTGTACAAAGAAATACCAACACTGATATTAGAAACAGGCTGTCCCGCAGTATCAACTACTTTTATAGTATTGTCTGCAACAACAGCATAATTCTCAGTTACATTAAGCAGCGAAGTTAAACCATCTTTTGAAACATAAGAAGGAGCATCTTGCATCAAACCAAAAGTTCTAGCATTCATCAAGATACCACGGCTTGCAGGACCTTCAAACCACCCCATATTGAACTCTGGTGCAGGCTCACATGCACCAGTAAAATACCATTTCCCTTCAATACAAACTTCAACCCATGCATGATTATCATCACTATGAGCCCATCTTGGAGTGTAGACTTGACGAGCAGGAATACCTACAGCTCTGTATGCCTCAACAGCAAAAACAGATTCCTCTCCACAACGACCATAAGCATTCTTTACAGATGATAATGGTGAAAAGGTTCGTGCATCAGTCACATGGTACGTTACTTTTTCATGACACCAATGGTTAACCTCTAAGGCTGCGTCATGCATATTCATTCCCTTAACACGATCTTTTAATTCATTAAAAAAAACCTCTCTATGGTTATCTAAGTTTTCATTATTATTTCTGAAAGGAAGTACATAATGACGGAAATTTTCTTCAGAAATCTGTTTTCCCCATGGAAAATAATCTCTAATAACAAAAGCCAAATGAACATTCTTATAAAAGAAATCTCCACTATAATCAGCAATATCATTTAATGGCATATAAGCATAAATGAATTTTAAAGCTTCTTTCTCATCATTTGATATTGTGTCAGATTGAAACACTGACATCAAAGCATCACCCCTCTTCTCAAAAATTGGTATTCTAGATTGAAATTGAGTCTCTACTTTAGATTCATAGTTCCTGTCAGTAATAAAAGAACCATCCTCTTTATTTGAACAACTCCACAATGTTGCACATATCAGGAGTGTAAATATTAAATATCTCATATTTAGCTATATCGTTTATTTTTTCTCTTGCCAAACTCTACCATCCCATTGAATAACCATACATTTATCACTAGAGTAAACATATGAAGCTTCCCAACGGTTCTTACCATTCGATATAATCTCAATTTTAGCTAATTGGTCATCATTAAAAGTAGTTCCAAGACCTAAAGACTTTGCACTAGTAGCAGGTTTACCAAATTTATTGATATACTTTTTTTGCTGATAGTACACCTGTCTCATCATCCATTTAACCTGATCGACTCCATTATCTTTAAAAACAACTGAACCGGAGGTTTTATTTGAGAATTGAACTAACCCCCATGTCTCTGGTTGATGCATCGCAATCACGCCTTGTGCAGACCAAACCCAATTATGTTCAGGGAAAGTTTTTTCCGTTTGAGGATTAATTGATTTAGAATACGAACCATCTTTATTCTTGTCGACATCCCAATTCACTCTAGAGAAATTCACTTTCCATATCTCATCAATCTTAGGAATACCATTATGTATATTTGCTTCCTCCAAATCACTCCATGGCAAAGCAACCTCTACAGTCCACTTTTTATCAGTGTCTTTAGAATTATTAAGGGTTCCATAAACCTTAACAGCACTTTTAATCCCGCGAATAGTCCATGTATCAAGAACTAAATTTCCTGGATCTCTATAAGGCTTAGTCAACATCAGGTCCCACTGGGTATTAAGTGCATTCATCTCATATTCATAATAATGATGTGTATCTCCATCAGGATCAATAAAAATCTCAATATCATTATCTTTGAATATCACCGCATCTCGATGCTTTAATGTTGCCCAAATATCTGACTCCTCTAACTCAAATGCAAAGTAAAAATATTGGTCATCCCAAAGCATTTTAGCTTTGGTTGGATAAATCGGTTTAGGTTGTTTATCCCCCTCAATATCCACAAAAAGGTTTGTCCAAGGAGCACTCTCCCATGCAGCATCTTTCAAATCACCATCAATTCGGATTGAAGAAGTTGCTTTTAAAGCAACATATTTCTCAGGCACATAGTGACTCTCTTTTACATCATTCAAAGACGGTTCATTTGAACCTTCCTCTTTAGTGACACAAGAAAAGAGTAATGCTAAGGAAGCAACACATAGTGTCTGCTTAATTAGTTTCATAAGCTCAATTATTTTATAGTTGTGTATTTACTTAATTTCAATATTATTTCCACTCTTTATTCGGTTCAGGCCCCATCTCAAAGTGTAAAACCCCTCCATCCATAATTTTATTATGAGAAATAAAAGGTTTAGTTAACAGGACACCATTCCACATTACGCTTTGAATATAAATATTCGAATCGCTAACTTCAGGGGCATCAATTACCAATTTTTTTCCCTTTGGTAAAGTTATCTCAAAATGAGACATCCAAGGGGAGGTGATTGCGTAGTTACCATCTGCAGGATTGACAGGATATATCCCCATTGCACTCATCATCAACCATGCAGACATCTGTCCACAATCTTCATTACCACAATAACCATCAGGTTTATCAAAATATTGTGATTCAATAATCCTACGGGTTAGAGCTTGAGTCTTCCAAGGCTCTCCAACATAGTTATATAAATAAGCAACATGATGACTTGGCTCATTTCCATGAGCATACTGTCCAATCATTCCAGTCGAGAAAATAGGCAATTTATCGTCTTTTGTAGGGTAAAAAGAAAACATGGAATCTAATTTACAAACAAATGGTTCTTTACCACCAATTGCATCTACTAAACCATTAATATTTTGAGGAACAAACCAAACATACTGCCACGCATTGCTTTCACAAAAATCATTTGTATACTCCTTAGCAATAAATGGTTTAACAAAATCTCCATCAATAGTCTTAGCCCTCATGAAAGTAGAACGTGTATCATAAACATTTCTCCAATTTTCAGCTCTCTTAGAAAAATATACATAATCAGCCTCTTTATTTAAAGCTTTAGCAAATTGAGCAATACACCAATCGTCATAAGCATACTCTAAAGTTTTAGATACTGACCAATTTTCATGCCCTTTATTAAAAGCAATATACCCTTTCTTCTTGTATTCATCAATCTGACGCTCATCAACCATTGCACTAGCTTTACATGCTTCGTAAGCAAGATTTGGATCAAATCCTTTGAATCCTTTAAAGTATGCATCCACTATCACAGGCACAGCATGATATCCAATCATCATGTTTGTTTCTTCTCCCGCTAAAGACCAAACAGGAAGTCTTCCACTTTGTTTATAATGATCCAACATCGAAAGAACAAAATCATTTACTCTTTCAGATTCAATGATTGTAAACAAAGGATGTGCTGTTCTAAAAGTATCCCACAAAGAGAATGTGTCATAATGAATATCTCCAGAAGATTGTGTGATCTGACCTCCAACACCTTTATATTTACCATCCACATCGCTATAAATTGTTGGAGCCAATAAAAGGTGGTAGTAATTTGAATAGAAGATTCTTTTCTGGTGATTTGTTCCGGATACTTTCACCTTAGACAGCTCTTTCTCCCACTTATTCTGTGTGGCAGTCAGTATCTGATTAAAATTTTTCCCAGAAGCTTCAGCTTTAAGGTTCTTTTTAGCTCCATTAATAGAAACACTTGACAAAGCCACTTTAAGTTCAACCTCATCTTTCTCTGAGAACTGATAATGCAGAACAATCTTTGAAGCAATACCTTGAGTCGAGGCCGATTGAACATTCTTATCTCCTTGAGATAAACTAACTCTAACAGCTGGTTTACTCAACTTTACAACAAAATAAACTTTTTGATCCCTTGCCCAACCTTTAGAGAATCGATAACCCTCAATTGTCTGCTTGTCCACGACACGTATATAACTGTCAGTTACTGCATCCCAATTCATAGCAAAACCTAAATCAATTGCAATACGGCTATCCTCATCTTTAGGAAAAGTATATCGATGCACTCCAACACGATCTGTTGCGGTCAATTCTGCTTTGATTCCAGAACTTTTTAATAGTACACTATAATAACCTGGAGATGCATTCTCGTCACTATGATCAAACTTCGAATAAGGACGATAAGTATTATCAACAAGAGACTCTGTGAATCGACTATTGTATGGCATAACAAGTATATCATAAAGATCACCAGCACCTGTTCCTGTTAGATGTGTATGAGAAAAACCAGCAATAGTAGAATCTGGATAAAAATAACCTGCTATTCGATCCCATCCAGGCAATCCATTATCTGGACTAAGTTGAACCATACCAAAAGGAGTAGTTGCTCCAGGATAAGTATTCCCAGGACCATCAGTTCCCATAAAAACATTTACGTAGTCTATCGTTCTACTTTTATTATTATCGTTTTGTTGTTGATTACACGAAGAAAAGATTCCTACAAAAACCGATAAAACAATTATTAGTTTAAAGTTATTCATACTGAATATATTATTTGACCTTATGACATCATAAATATACTAAACATCACAAAACTATGATGCAAGACTTTCATCAAATATATCAATATATCGAAACTTTGCAATATCACACAACAACATATAGATCAATACAATACAACTCTATGTAGCAATATTATTTAGATTCAAAGGAGAAATTAATACCATTAAAAACAACAAAAAAATGGTATAAAACATATTTAAACAGGATATAATCAAGAAAAAAAGGAAAAAACAAATCAATCAGTTCTTAAAAGTTTACCAAAAAATAAATAGACTTACAAAAAAGATAATTTTAAAAAAAAGATTCAACAATCAAATTTCATGCAAATAAAACCAATGGAAAAAGCAATAGTTGGACAGAAGACACCATTTCTACCTTCATAAACAATCCACACAAGAAGAATCCCAATAATCCAATCAAATCATTCTTAAATTGATGACGACATGCGAATCAATAATAGTAAATATGGGGTATTAGATAAACAGAACTCACAAATATATTAATTCATGAACAGAGAAGAAGCCACATTTTTAAAAACAAAAAGGTCAGCTCTTGGACGTAAGCTGACCTTTCTAACTTGTGGACTGAATCATTTCATTTGGACTTATGTTTACAAAGGTAACAATTAATATCAAATCACCAAATGTAATAGTAAAAACAAGTACGACTTTATAGATACAATACATCCAAAACAACTATGACAATTAATCCTCACGCACCCCGAACGACAACACAAAATCCCTGAACAACAGATCATTAACATCTTTATCCCCTGAAGATGTTTGATAAAAAATAGATATTGTCTTTATCGCAGAATTAAAAACAATAATTCTACCACTTATTGTACCATTCTTTGATATGACATTATAATGACACTCACGACTCTTATATCCCAAGAAGGTGGAATAGGCTATTTCAGAAAATTGCACATTAGCATACTTATACTCCTTACTTTCAAGCATATGAGACTTATGAGAATCCAATGTCACATCTAAATCCATAAAATAATCTAACCATACAACAGAGATCAACCCACTACTCATTTTGTTTTCTGTAGCCATGGAGAAATAATATGCATTTTTCGCCACTTGATCATCATACAAGACATTCCAATCTGGAGAAATTGTAAAAGAGACACCATCTCTTATATAAAAAATATTACCATCCTTATCAGCATTTAACCGATTCTCTGTAGAAATAAGTGTATCATTAACGACGGCACAATCAGGAGTACAAAAACAAAATCCAGTGTGAGTTGTTAAGAAACTCACTAAAAACACTAGAATAAATATTATTCTTTTCATATAATAAACTCAATTTAAAATTACAGATCAATAACTAAGGATACTCCAAGATGATCAAAACCATTACTATTAAAAGAACTCGTAACGTATATATCAAACAGGAACAGTAACTCAGTAAAAGCATAAGAAGCTTCATAATACTGCTCTCTTGGAGTATATATCACGCCACAAGATATCTCCTCTCTCGATAAAGAACTAGATAAAAAAGGCAAATATTTTAATAAAAGATAGGGGGTTCGATATATAAACTTACTTTTCAGGTAGGAATCATTGGATGCAAATGAATAACCATCTGCATTGTAAAAAGAGAAATACTGATTATCTAACCTCAATGGAACAGGTTGAATCTCGTAATTAAAGTATCGAGACAAATGTAACATTTCAGTATCTCCAAACATTTTTCCTCCATTAAGATCAAATCGAATCCAAGAAGAAGGAGATGTCTTAATCTTTTGATAAACGTTAAACTCTAAACTATGTACGTTATAGTTATTGACTGGAGAAAATATGTAATTATACGAAGCAGTCAAATATGGAGGATAGACTCTCAATGTCCGATATTGTGATTGGTTTTTATTATCAAGAAAATTCATAAAAACACCAAACTTAGTCCCTACTTCTATAAAATCTTGCGATTCATACGATTTGGATGTAATATAATAACCATCAGAAATATTACTATCAAAATGTTTTCCAAATGGATTCGATTCAATACTATTAATTACTTGTTCTAGTTGATTATACTTTACATGTATGGTATTCCGCCACTTTGATTTAGAAAAAGTATAATGTGATAACATATAGGATCTATCACGATAATATTTCTTATAATTCTTCCCGAAGAAAAAGGAAGTGATTGAGTTGGTTAGGGGATTAATAGTATAACGATTAAAATCTCTCGTTACTTCTCCTCCTTCAAAGTTTAAACTACTATTATCTGTATAATTTAGTTTCATCTTTAAGTTCCAATCAATTTTGTCTAATCCGAAACTATAACCAATCATAGGTTTAATAACGAACTGCTCTTGTTTTTCTTTAAGTATTGCAAACTCACTAGTTAAATGATAAGCAAATTGATCGACAGGGTTGTAAACTAAAGAAGAGATACTGATCATATTGGGTGATTTCACTCTAAACAATGAGTCATTTTTATAGTAAGTTGTCCCTGAAAGAAAATCATATGACTTTTTCAGAAAACTATTGTTCGAATTAGACACCAAATCCCCGACTCTATCCCCTTTAAATTCGGGAATATTCTTTGCTTTTTGCAAGCTATTCTCTTCTCTAGAAGTCAAAGGAACCGAACGAAAGCTATCTAACGGCATTGTTTGATAAGAGGAAATATCAAACGACCGAGCAGCAATAAGTTCAGCATGGTCCCTCTTCTGTATAGGGGAGTGAACAACAGACGAACTTTCAATTTTAGCTATACTTTGAGAACTCTTGTTTTCAATATTAAGATCTCTTTCATTCTTTTGGGGCACATCTAGTTCAGAAGAATTATCTACATCAGCGACAGTAACATTCTCTTCTTTAGGATGATAAATCTTATTTAAAGAGACATCTAGATAACGAATATTTGCAACATATTTCACGTCACCTTTTATCCCTAACGCCCCACCCTCAAAACTATAATGGTGATCAACAGGAAGCCAAACATTATTTTTAATTTCATGAAAATTCTGCTTCATCTGAACCACTCCCACTGGAGTGTCAAAAGATAAATCTAAACTATGAATACACCAAAGACCATCCACTATGTAAACTTTTCCTGAATATAGCTGCTTACTTGACTTACGTGGTATAACTTTAACAATATTAACAGAATAATCTCCTTCATAAAAAAAACCTTCATAACGAAAACGATAATGCCTAAAAGCCGATGGTGAAAAAGGAGAGATCATTATCTCAATAGAAGGCTGATAGATACTTGCACCTAAAAATTCTTTAATTGGCAACTCAAAGTCCATCGGAAGACTACTTTTATGCTGAATCACCTTCTGCTTATACGAGTCTGGGGCATTAAATATAACCTGACGATAAGATTCATCAACAAACACATCCCCCTTTTTTATTTTTATCCCCTCTCTTTTTTTTATTTGATAAGACATCAATTTTGAAACTTTCGAAAATGAAACTGTTCCTCTTAAGTATATATTTGCCTTATAAAAATTAATTTCAGTCAAGTGTTTCTCTCTAAGACCAATCGTCTTTCTCATAATATCATAAGCAGGATCTTCTCCATTTATTACAGAAACCTCCGATATCTGAACCTTTTCTTCATCCAATACAACAAAAATTGAATCATTTTGTGAGGGTGAAATTACAATCGTTTTAGATTTATACCCTAAACACCTTATTAAAGCTTTATAACGTTTTTTTGAGGGTAGAGAAAGAATAAATTGACCATCAATATTGGTTGTAGTACCCTGATTAATAGAGCTGACATATATCGTAGCGTAAGGTATTGATTCTCCAGAACTACTCTTCAGTAATCCCTTCACATCAAATGCAAATAATGAAATAAGACTTGATAAAAAAATGCAACATAGGAAAAGGTATCTCATCGTATTTTATTTTATAAATCAAACAACAAGATAGTACATTATGTTTGCATCATTGTGGCACAAATGTATAAACGATATAACCCGACTGCCTATTCGAGGAAGTTGTTGATGGGTCAAATGTACTACTCTTGGCAGCCTCTAAAGCATACTTAACTAAAGAGGGATCATCATAAGAAGACTTCGCATTATTCAAATTTGCAGAAATAACACTCCCTCTTCTATTTACAATAATATCAACAAAAACCTTACCACCATTCTCCGCTAAATAAATAGGTATCGGCAAGTGGGTATGAAAACGCCCTTCTAAAGAGTAATGAATATTACTTTTACCAACGAAAACGGTCTTCTTTCGATCCCTCTTAGAAGCATTATCCACCTTCTTTTTAGGAACACTTTTACTAGCAATAGATTCAGACGGAACATTATTCTTTTGAAGTTGTTTATTCACTCTATTCATCAACTTCTCCGCTTCAGCAATCTCATCTTGATAAGATTGATCAAAGAAAGGGTCATCAGTAGTTGATTCTGAAAGGTGTGAATCATTTACGGCTGCTGAAGATTTAACCTCTGGTTTGCTTAAGTACTTCGCTTTTGGGTTCTCTTTTGGCTTTTCAATTGGTTCAGGAACCGATTCAACCAATACGATATCATTAGAATCTACTTCATAACGAACTTCAAACTTTTGAGTCATAGCAAAGGCTAAGAATAAAATATGAAATATCAATGTAAAGATGATCCCATTAATATTGTCCCTATAAATCTTCAAAAAAGAGTGCATATTCAAAATCCGTATATCTAAATTTAATGATACCCCAAAAATAACATACATAAGTGAATATACTAAAGACAATAGATATTTTGTCAAAAGTCACGCAACATAACAAGTATAATTTACAACATTTATATACACAAAGTTGTATTTATTATGAAACCCGATTGTAAAATCATATAAAGTTATCTGATAATGGAAAAATATATATCCCCTAAAGTAATAAAACAGATTATCTACAGAACTGAAGATATACAAACACAGTTGATTATTTTCTTCATTTACAATTATGGAATGCGTCCAATAGACATCCTAAAATTATCAAGACGCAATTTTATCATCAAAGATCAAAAGATTAGAATTCAATTTCAAAGAATTAAAACTGCAACAAATCACGTTTTCAAAATACCTGACTATTTTGTACAGACAATTTATAAACACATCGTTAAGAGAAAAGATAATGAACCACTATTTAAAGGAACGAACAAAAAAAGAATGACAGAGGTAACATTAGAGAATAGACTTTTCCAAGAAACGTTAAAACAAAATAAAAATCTTGCTTCCGAAACATTATGGAATAGTCATCTCTACTGGGTGTTTAGAAAACGATATACTCTAGAAGAAGCAATCAAAGAGTATAACATTACCAAGAACTCAAAGGCTTGGAAAATATGGGATGATGCAAATTGTGAAAAATGTAGTTATCCAAGACTTTTAGATATATAAAAAACTTCAAAACAATATTTAAACTATATGTTGTCCACAAATTTCTCATTTTGTATTTTTATGGCAAATAATAGATAAAAATGGCAAACAAGACAGAGCAACAATTTAATAGTGCTATCAAAGAGTGTGTAGATATTTTCACCAAAAAGATGGAGGATTACGGAACTGCATGGAGAATACTCAGACCTAGCTCACTCACTGACCAGATATATATTAAAGCGCAACGTATAAGAAGTATTGAAGAAAAAGGTTCTCAAAAAATTGATGACAGTATTAGAGGAGAATACATTGGCATTATAAATTATTGCTCAATGGCTCTTATTCAATGCTCTATCGGATATAACGATAACCCTATTTCAAACAGCGAAATTGCAAATTTGTTTGTCGTGCAATTGAATAATTCAAGAGACCTTATGCTCAATAAAAACCATGATTATGGAGAAGCATGGAGACAAATGAGAATCACCTCTTATACTGATCTTATTTTGATGAAAATAAAACGAACAAAACAGATTGAGGACAACAAGGGCAATACAATTATCTCTGAAGGAGTAGAAGCGAATTATATGGATATGATCAACTATGCTATTTTTGCCCTTATTCGACTTGAGGAGAATAATTAAAACCAAATAATAATTCAATAACTACACTACAATTACTCAAATCAATATGCATAAATTAATAATTAAAACATCACGAATCCTGTTTGGATTAGTCTTTGTCTTTTCAGGATTCGTAAAGGGGATAGATGTTCTAGGATTCAACTACAAAATGGTAGACTACCTAGAATCTTTTCATCTAGATTTTCTTCAATTTACGACACTACCATCTTCTTTCCTTTTACCATTTATAGAGTTTGCAATCGGTGCTGCCCTTATCACGGGTGTTTGTCTAAATATAGCCAGTATTCTAGGATTCGCCTTTATGAGTTTCTTTACTTTATTGACAGCTTATATTTGGAAATATAACCCAGTACAAGATTGTGGTTGTTTTGGGGATGCCCTTGTCATTTCTAATGCTGAAACATTCTTAAAAAATATTTTTTTATTTACCCTTGCTGTTATCATATTAAAATATAGGAAAACTACATTTGACAATTGTAAAACAACAAGAAAGAGTAGTTTCGTTGCCATGTGTATTTTTATGGTCTCAGTAATGACATATAGTTATACACACCTACCTATCGTTGATTTTAGACCATTTAAAGAGGGAGTAAATATTCCGGAGGCGATGAAAACACCAGAAGGTGCAGAGCAGGATATATATGAAAATGTATATTATTATAAAAATATCAACAGCAGAGAACTAGAGCAATTTAATGACACAAACTATCCTTGGCAAGACACAATCAACTATGTTTTCGATCATATGGACGAACCTAAATTGATCAAAAAGGGATTTACACCTCCAATCAATGATTTCAGAGTTGAAAACAGAGAAAAGCAAGACGTTTCAAACTTCTTCCTAACAAATCCTGAATACGGATTTTTATGGGTATCTTATAACATGAATAAAGCAGACAAAGATGCATTTAAAGCATCAGAAGCGCTTGCAGAATGGGCAAAATCGAATAACATTAGTTTTATTGGACTTACTTCTACTAGTCTTTCAACCATTGATCAATTGAAAGAACAATATAACCTTTCCTTTGATATATTGAATGCAGATGAAACAATGCTCAAAACTGTTGTTCGTGCAAACCCGGGTATTGTTCTTATGAAGAACGGAACGATCATAAAAAAATGGAATGCAAATCATATTCCTGAAAATTTCTCAATTGAACTACTGAATAAGCTAGAAAAGGAGCTAAACTAATTTCGGGAATTTAAGTGATCACAATCAATAAAGATGGAGGTTTTTAGAACCTCCATCTTTATTTTTGTATCTTTGAATCGCTAATTAAAGAACATTAATTTATTAATTCATTTCGTAATGAGAAAAAAAATTGTTGCAGGAAACTGGAAGTGTAATACTTCTCTTCAAGAAGGTGTAGAATTGGCTCAAGCTGTTAATAGCGTAGTACTAGAACGAGGAGCAGAAGATGTTACTGTTGTTCTAGGTGTTCCTTTTACACACATTACTAAGGTCATTGATACAGTAAACACTGATCGTATCAATGTTTCTTCTCAAAACTGTGCTGCTGAGGCAAAAGGAGCTTTCACAGGTGAAGTTTCTGCGTCTATGGTTAAGTCAACTGGTTCTACTCACGTGATACTAGGTCATTCAGAACGTAGAGAATACTATAATGAGACAAGTGAAATTCTTAATAAAAAAGTAGCTTTAACTTTAGAAAATGGTTTAACTCCGATCTATTGTTGTGGTGAGCCTCTAACAATTAGAGAAGCAAATAATCAAAATGATTTCGTTAAGCAACAATTAGAAGAGACTGTTTTCACACTTTCATCTGAAGATTTTTCAAAAATTGTTATTGCTTACGAACCAATATGGGCTATTGGAACAGGAGTAACTGCATCTACTGAACAAGCACAAGACATGCTTGCTTATATTCGTTCTATTATTGCTGAAAAATATGGTAATGAAATAGCAGAGGCTACTTCTATTCTTTATGGTGGTTCTTGTAGTCCTAAAAATGCTGCAGAACTTTTTGCTCAAAAAGATATTGATGGTGGTCTTATTGGTGGTGCTTCTCTTAAGCCAGAAGATTTCCTTGCAATCATTAATGCATACTAAGCATTATCAACAATATAAAAAAAGGCGTTTGTACAAACGCCTTTTTTTATATCAATTATAGTCCTAATTTCTTTCTAATATCTGCTGGGATAGCATCTTTGTGAACCATAATACACATAGTCTTATAGTTAAAGAATGCTTTAGAACAATAGAAATATCCTTTGTATTTGTTATAAGCACCCCATGAGTTTTTCACTTTGTAGTACAACTTACCTGTTTGATCTTTTGCTGTTCCTACAATGTGCATACCATGATCATCAGTAGTCTCATAATTATCATAAGCTAGTTGACGATTCTCTTGAGTGATCTCTTTTTCAGGACCTGGTTTGTCCATCGAGTACAACTTTTGCTTTTGCTCTGAAGAAGACAAAGACTCCCATTTAGAGATCTCTGCATCATTCATCTCTTTGAAATTTACATCAGGAACAACTGCTACACCTTTTGATTTAGTTGCAAAACCTTTTTCTGAAACATCCGCAGCCCAACCAACAGTAAATCCATTAGATATTGCATTATCCATGATACGATCCATTTCTTTTAAAGGAACGTTATATACGTTATTCCACATCCAATTATCTGGAACTTCTAAGATAAACTTAGAGTAGAATGGATGATGAGTATAAGAAGTGATCTCTACATAATCATCCGCATTCAAACCACAATAATCTTTCGCAAAACTCTGTGATGTATACTCTTTCCCTTCATATACGAACTTCTCTGGAGCATGACCTAAGTAAGCATCCAAAGTACTAGTGATTGCTTTATCCCAAGCTGTCGAGAGCTTTCTATTTTTATTTTTTATTACCGCATCCACTTGAGCCTTCAACATTGTATCCATCTCACCTTGAACAGGCTTCTCTGTACCATAATTCATTCCTGAATACACTGACTCAGGTACAGCACCATATTTACCAAGAACGTAAGATACATCATGGAAAGCTCCACCAGGACCAAAATTAAGGTATCCATGCATTCTAACATACTTACGTGCTTTATCAGCATATGTATGATAAACCACAAACATCTCAGAAAGATTCACTGGATCTTTTCCCATACGAATCATCTCTGACTCTAAAAACGATTCACCTGAAAATGCCCAACAAGTACCTGAGCGGTTTTGATCTTTTACAGAAGTAGCTTGTAGCTCTTTTACAGGAGTGAACACATACCCCTTTACTTTGTCTTTTTTCTTACGCTGTCCTGCCATAGCCCCATCAACAGACAATAAGCTAAGTGCCAATAATGCAATTGCTAAAATATTCTTCATGAACTGATAATTTAATTAAGTATAAATGTCCAAATTATGAATTGAGAATAGAATCTAAAATCCATCTACTAAAATACATAAAATTGAGAGCTATTCAATGACAAATAACCTATTACAACAAATCATCACAGGTTTGTTATAAATTGATGATTAAAATCAATATTTTAAATTAAAGATCAATATAGATAAAGATTGATTACCTTTGCGCAAAATGGTTCAAAAAATCCACTGTTACAAGACATTATAATCAATAAATATATATGAGATTTGATCAATACAGTCTGATTCCTCAGATTAAAGAGAATCTTTCAAAAAAAGGTCTTAATAAACCTACGGATATCCAATTTAAGTCAATTCCACACATCCTAAAAGGGGAAGATGTCCTTGCGATTGCTCAAACAGGAACAGGTAAAACTGCTGCATTTGCAATTCCTGTGATTCACAAGATCCAACTTTTAAAGTCAAAGAAAAGAGCTACAGGTATACGTTGTTTGGTAATGGTTCCTACCAGAGAGTTGTGCATCCAGATTACAGATGTTTTTAATGATATAGGCAAAAAAACAAAAGTAGTAGCCAGATCTATATTTGGGGGAGTTGAACAGGACAGTCAAATTAATACTCTAACAAAAGGAGTAGACATTGTAGTCGCAACTCCAGGTAGAATGTTTGACCTGATAAGTCAAGGACATTTAAAACTAAATCAACTAGAGATATTAATATTAGATGAAGCAGATCAAATGCTAGACAAAGGATTCTACCATGACATCAAATCACTTCAAAAACATATCCCTAAAAGAAGACAAACCCTTTTCTTCTCTGCCACAATAGACGAGAAAATCAAAAGATTAGCGTACTCTCTTGTTGTAAATCCAATAAGAATTCAAATATCTCCGAAGAATCCGGTAGCAAGAAATGTGAACCACTCTATTGTAAAAGTACAGAAGGATGATAAAAGATTCTTTTTGGAGCGATTCATCAAAGAAAACAATGACAATAAAATTCTGATCTTTGTAAGAACCAAAGTACGTGCAGAAAGAGTACAAAAAGCAATGCAAAGAGTCAATATTGAGTGCCTAACACTTCACGGAGATAAAGACCAAAATGAACGAATAACGACACTTGAAAAGTTCAAAAGTGGGGAATCAAATATTCTAATTGCTACAGATATTAGTGCAAGAGGTATCGATATTCCAAATGTTGAATTTGTCGTCAACTATGATATTCCAGAACAAGCAGACAGTTATGTACACCGTGTAGGTCGTACAGGACGTGGTAGAAGTAAAGGAAAGGCAGTATCTTTTGTAAGCAATGAAGAGAACGAACTTCTTAAAGCAATTGAAGATTATACTGGCGATGAAATTAAAGAGATCAAAATCAATATTGACGATTATAATGAAACAATCGACTACTCTGACGACACATCTCAAACTTGGCAATCGCTAATTAAGGAGCATGATCGAGTAGAAAATAATCTCAAACAGCTTCATAATAAAAGAAAAAAACAAAAACTGAATAAGAAGAAAAAATAAAATCTAATTCCTTAAAAATTTAAAGGTGTCTAAGCGACACCTTTTTTTATTTCTACATTCATATAAACAGAATAAGGTGCCATATCGCTATAGCACCTTATTTCTAATATCTTGAAAAGAAACTATTAAAGTTTTCTTTCATAATTCTCATTAAACATATCGACTCCTTTATCTAGGAATTCAATAAATATTTCTGGATTTGGATTATATCCCATTCCATCACCTAGTTGAATCTGATCAGGCCCAAGAATTACATAAAAAGGTTGTGTATTTCTACCGAAACGTTCAATTTGGAAATCTGTCCATTTATTCCCAACAGTCTTAACACGTCTTCCTGTAGTTTTCGATGTATACTGTTCCCATTTTGGCAAATCTTTTCTTAAATCAATATATAAAGATGCAATCACTACATCATTAGATAGTTTCTTCTTAACTGCTGGATCAACCCACACATTGTCCTCCATCTTACGACAGTTGGTACAACCTTTTCCAGTGAAATCAACCAACAAAGGCTTATGTACTTGTTTAGAATACTCAAGAGCTTTCTCAAAGTCATAGAATACTGGAATACCATGAGGTCCTAAGTGCTGATCTCTATTAAGCTCGACAGTTCCACCTTCACCAGAACCAACATATACTGAAGAAGCACCAAAACCTTGAGGGGCCTCAGCATAATTCACTGGAGGCGGGAAACCACTAATAATCTTCACTGGCGCTCCCCATAAACCTGGCACCATATAGATTACAAAACTTAAAACCATAGTTCCTAAGATAAACCTTGGAACAGGCAAGAATGTAGATGGTGAATCATGTGGGAGAACAATTTTACCCCAAAGGTACATCGCCATTGCAAAGAAAATCGCAATCCAAATAGACAAATATATTTCACGTTCTAAAAGGTGCAAATCAAGTACCATATCCGAAATCGAAAGAAACTTAAATGCAAACGCAAACTCAAGAAATCCTAAGACAACCTTTACAGAATTCAACCAACTTCCAGACTTTGGTAAAGCATTCATCAAAGTAGGTGCCCCTGCAAAAAATGCAAATGGAAGAGCCAGAGCCAAAGAGAATCCAAACATTCCAATAATTGGAGCCAAACCTCCATTTCGTGCTGCCTCTACAATCAAACTACCAACAATAGGGCCTGTACATGAGAATGAAACTAATGCCAATGCAAAAGCCATAAAGAATATCCCAAACAAACCTCCTTTATCAGCTTGTCTATCAATTGCATTAACCCACTTATGAGGTAATACGATTTCAAAAGCACCCATAAACGAGAATGAGAACGCAAAAAGCAGAATCGCAAAGAATAAGTTAAACCATGGATTGGTCGAGAGGTTATTTAAACTTTCGGCACCAAAGACTGCTGTAACCACAGTTCCGAGCAAAACGTAAATAACAATTATCGACAAACCATAAAGAACAGCATTTCTAATTCCTTTCGCTCTCGAATCATTCGGATTCGTAAAGAAACTCACGGTCATCGGAATCATTGGGAACACACATGGTGTTAACAATGCTGCCAATCCACTAAGGAAAGCAATTATAAATATATTTAAATAGTCTCTATTCTCCGAAGATGAGACAGTAGGTGTTGACACTGCTGAGCTCTGGTCATTATCCTCTGGCAAACTCAAGATGTCGTCCACATCATCTTGTTTCTGGCCTTCGTTAATAACAAAAGAGTACTCTATTTCAGTAGGAGGAAGACAAGTTTCATCGTTACAAACCATAAATTCCACATGTCCCTTTATATCCACCATCTTACCCACAGGAACTTCTACTCTCTGCACGAAAGTAGCTTCATGACTAAACCAAGAAAGATCCATTTGAAATGTCGGATCAAAATGTTTCTCAGGTTCAGGTACCTGTTGGATACTTCCCAATATCTTAAAGTCACTTTTATTATCATAACTAAAAGATGTTCTCACCGGTCCACCATCGGGGATATCAGTCGAGTATAAGTGCCAGCCATCCTCGATCGTTGCCGAGTAAACCAACTCATACTCTGTCTCACTTATCTGATTCTTTGAAAACTCCCACTTTACTGGCTCAAGAATTTGAGCAAAAGAAGGAAGAATAGAAAGAATAAATAATGACACAATCAGTCCAATTTTCCTCATGTCCATTGTATAATTTTATGTTTCGTCCAAATACAGTCACAAATTTAAAAAAAAATGGCAATAAAAAAAGACTCAAGAACATTCTTGAGTCTTTTTTAGAGGTTTATTACTCTTAATTAAAGAACAATTTCTCCATCGTTGTCATAAAACTTACAATCTAAGAATCCCATATTCGTTTTTGGGACTATTTTGAATCGCTTTTTTAGGCACCACATCCACTTCATATGCCTAGAAACAATACCACTTGTCAAATAGGCTGCAATAAATGGGTGTAAATGTATTTTAACATTTTTCCTAAACAATTCAAGGTAGATATACTTGAGATTATTAAAGACCTCATCCACCAACAACAAAGTAGAAGAAACCTCTCCTGTTCCGTTACAAGTAGGACATTTTTCAGCTGTTTCAATATGCATTTCAGGACGAACACGCTGCCTCGTAATCTGCATCAAACAGAATTTACTCAACGGAAGAATATTGTGCTTTGTTCGATCTTTACTCATCTCTTCACGCATCTTCTCAAGAACCTTAATTCGATTCTCGTTACTATGCATATCAATAAAGTCAACCACAATAATCCCTCCCATATCACGTAGACGGAGTTGTCTTGCAATCTCTACAGCTGCTGCCATATTTACCTCGAGAGCATTGGTCTCTTGATCACTTCCAGCCTTAGAACGATTTCCGCTATTCACATCGATAACGTGAAATGCCTCTGTATGCTCTATAATCAAGTAAGCACCACTCTTGAACGACACGGTCTTTCCAAAAAGTGCCTTAATCTGTTTCTCAATTCCAAAATGCTCAAAAATGGGAGCATCACCACTATAATGCTTAACAATCTTCTGCTTTTCAGGTGCTATGCTTGCAACATAATCTTTTACCTCTCCAGCAGACTGTTTGTCATTCACATAAATATTAGTAAAGTCGGGATTGTATACATCACGGATCATTGTTATTGTACGATCCAATTCGCCTGCTACCAAAGATGGAACTTTGGCTTGTTTTAGCTTTCCAGGAACAGCTTCCCATTTAGCGACTAAAGAACGTAACTCTTTATCTAACTCTGCAACTTTACTTCCTTCTGCTGCAGTTCGAACAATAACACCGTATTTTTTAGGTCGAATACTTTGAATCAATTTGCGCAAACGACTTCTCTCGTCGCTTGACTTAATTTTTTGCGAGATTGACACCTTATCACTAAATGGCATTAGTACTAGGTTTCTCCCTGCAATAGAGATCTCTGATGTTAAACGCGGTCCTTTGGTTGATATTGGCTCTTTGGATATCTGAACCAAGATCAACTGACCAGAATGCAACACATCAGTAATTTTTCCTTCCTTAAAAATATCAGGGTCCGACTGTATTTTATTCATCGACACAGGTTTCTTACCCTTAGACGTCGACTGTATAAGAAATTTGTTTAATGTTTGGAATTGTGGTCCTAGATCAGGGTAATGAAGGAAAGCATCCTTCTCGTATCCCACATCAACAAACGCAGCATTTAGCCCAGGCATTATCTTCTTCACTTTTCCAAGATAGATATCACCTACTGCAAACTTTGCATCACTGGTTTCCCGATTGAGTTCAACAAGGCGTTTATCCTCTAAGTAAGCAATCTCCACTTGAGATGGATTTATTTCAATTACCAGTTCATTACTCACAATCACATTTTTGTTTAATATAAAACTGAACTTATAATACAGCAAAAACCTAGAAGCAAAAATGCCCTAGGTTTTACACTCTTTAAAAACAGAGTCGAAGAATTATTTCTTCTTCTTATGTCTGTTTTTTCTTAGTCTCTTCTTACGCTTGTGCGTAGACATCTTATGTCTCTTTCTTTTTTTACCGCTTGGCATGATTATACTTTTTAATATGAATATTACTTAACGTTATCTTTAACCTTGCTCACAAATGACTTTGCTGGCTTAAAGGCTGGGATAAAGTGCTCTGGAATGATAATAGTTGTATTCTTTGAAATGTTACGAGCGGTTTTCTCAGCGCGTTTTTTTACGATAAAACTCCCGAATCCACGAAGATACACATTTTTCCCTTCTACTAAAGAATCTGAAACGGTATCCATAAAGGCCTCAACTGCCTTCTGAACCGTAACTCTCTCAATACCAGTATTCTTCGAAACTTCGTTTACAATATCTGCCTTTGTCATTGCTATAAATTTAATTTAAACGATATCCTTGACTCAATTTTAGGAGTACAAAGATAAACGTTTCGTATTATTAATGAAATAGAAATCAATTATTTTTGCGGCAAACATAAGAGAATTTTATTAAAAACACAAAAGATGGAGAAAATAGCTAATCAATTGATTACTTGGTATAAAGGCAAAAAAAGAGATCTGCCATGGCGAAAAAACAGATCTCCATACCGTGTTTGGATATCAGAAATCATACTTCAACAGACAAAAGTTCAGCAAGGAAAACGCTATTTCAATGACTTTATACAACTTTTTCCAGACGTAAATCAACTTGCGATGGCAAGTCAAACGGAAGTATTAAAAGCATGGGAAGGGCTCGGATATTATTCTAGGGCAAGAAACCTCCATGCTACAGCCAAACACATATCTGAAAACTTAAAAGGTGTTTTTCCTACAGAACATCAAGAAATACTCCAATTGAAAGGAATAGGGAAATACACAGCGGGAGCAATCATGTCATTTGCATGGAATAAACCATATCCTGCAATTGATGGAAATACCATTAGGGTCATTACTCGACTATTTAAAATTGAAACCGCAGGACATCTTACGTCCACATATAAGCATATAGACTCTCTTATAAGAGAAATGTATCTCTACTCACACCCCAAAGAATTGAACGAAGCAATAATTGAGTTGGGCGCACTAGTATGCACCCCTACAAATCCACAATGCACTTCCTGTCCGCTACACGGGGAATGTATCGCAAGACAAACTGGGAGTATAGGTCAAATTCCAAAGACCATTTCAAAACGAAAACCCAAAGAGAGACACCTTCACTTTATTATAATCAAAGGCATCAACCACACCATATACATAGAGCAGAGAAACAAAAAAGATATTTGGAATGGATTATATACACCCTACCTTATAGAAGAAGAACTTGATGAGATATCAGAAAAAACACTTATTCTTAATTTAGCAAAAGAAGGAATCAAACCTGACACCATTCTCAAGAAAGAAAATAAAATACATAAACTAACACACCAAACACTACATATACATATATGGGAGACAAAAACGAAGTCAGAACACCAAAACTTTATTCCAATGAAAGAAGTTCAAAACTATCCTACACCAAAACCATTCATAGATCTATTTAAAAAAATCGAAAACTAAACGAACATTGTATGAAAATATCTTGTATTTTATTATATTACTAGTAATATTTGCATATATGTCAGTAAACAAAGTTATTTTAATAGGATATGTAGGAAATAATCCTGAAACTCACTACTTTGATAAAGAGAATTGCGTCTCAAGATTTCCATTTGCAACAAATGAGAGTCATCTAAATAAGTCAAATGAAAAAGTTACACAAACAGAGTGGCATAGGATTGCTTGTTGGGGCAAACAAGCTATTCTTGCAGACAAACACATAAAAAAAGGAATGCATCTTTATATAGAAGGAAAATTAAAAAGCAGAACAATCGAAAAAAAAGATACGCCACCAATGCGTATCACAGAAATTATTGCATATCAAATACAGATTCTAGACAAAAAAGAATCTGATTAACTAAAAGATATATCTTTTATTAAAGTATTCATTTAAAACAACAACATTGGAAGCAGACACAATTCCCTCCCAGATGATCATAGCATTAGACAATATCAAGTTTATGTCCTTTGACATCCATGATTTTGTAGGGTTAATCATTTTATTTGTTCTACTAATTCTTTCTGGCCTAATATCTGGATCAGAGGCTTCATTCTTTGCGTTATCGCCTCACGATATTGACAGGTTAAAGTCAAAAGACAACAAAAAGGGAGCCGCAACTATTACCTTATTAAAACAGCCAGAACAACTTCTAGGGTCAATTCTGATTGCAAACAATTTTATTAATATTGGCATAGTTCTTTTATCATCAAAAATAACCTCAAGCCTCATTGATTTTAGCAATGCTCCCACCATTGGGTTTGTATTTCAAACAATCATTATCACCTTTTTGATACTTCTCTTTGGTGAAATTATACCCAAAGTTCTTGCGACAAAACAACCCTATGCATTCTCTCTTAGAATGACCTCGACATTTACGATACTAAATAAGATCTTCAAACCTTTGAATACAGTCTTAATTAAATCTACAAGTATTGTCAACAAAAAAGTAGGGCATCACAAAAACAACATGTCTGTTTCCGACTTATCTCATGCTCTATCTCTTACAGAAGAACATGAGATCCAAGAAGACAAAGAGATCCTTGAAGGGATTGTCAAGTTTGGAAAAAAATCTGTTGTAGAGATCATGTGCTCTAGACTTGATACGATAGCACTTGACTGTAATGAATCATTCACTACAGTCATTCAAACAATTAACAATTCAGGGTACTCTCGAATTCCTATTTTTGAAGACACATTTGACAACATAAGAGGTGTTTTATATATCAAAGACCTACTGGCCCATCTTCACAAAGGGAATACGTTCAGATGGCAAACATTGATTAGACCGCCTTTCTATATTCCAGAAAATAAAAAGATTGACGACCTTTTAGAAGAGTTCCAAAAGACAAAAATACACATGGCTTTTGTTATCGATGAATACGGTGGTGTTTCTGGAATTGTAACTTTAGAAGATGTCCTTGAAGAGATTGTCGGAGAAATTTCAGACGAATTTGATGAAGATGAAAAAAATTACACCAAAGTCGACAACGACACCTATATATTTGATGCAAAAACACTCCTCGTTGATTTTCTCAGAGACCTTCATCTCGATGAAGAGTATCTAGATGATGTAAAAGGAGATGCCGATACAATAGCAGGACTTCTACTCGAGATCAAAGGAGACTTCCCTCTTGTCAAAGAGAAAATACAAATTAGAAATATCGATTTCATTGTAGAGAAAATGGATAGTCGCAGGATTATCGAAATAAGAGTTATTTTTAAATCTTAAGACACTCATGAAAAATATTATATGCTATTTATTCCTCCTGATCTCTTTAACGCAGTTGTTGGGATGCAAAGACCATAGTATTCCTAAACCTAGGGGATATTTTAGAATTACCCTACCAGAAAAATCATATCATAAAACATTCGCAGAGACTTTCAACTTCTCCATTCCAGACTATACTACTTTTTATAGAAAAAAAGCAAAAGAGAAAGATGATTTCTACGAAGTAAGCTTCCCTAAAAATGGGGCAAAGATCTACTTAAGCTATTTTGATGTGAACAACAACCTACCTATCTTAATAGAAGAAGCACACAAGTGGGCATTTAAACACTCTATTAGGGCAGATGCTATCGAACAGAAAGAGTATGTAAACAATACGAATAAAACGTATGGTTTGGTTTATACAATCGAAGGGAATGCTGCATCTCCAATGCAATTCTACTTAACAGATTCAACCAAACATTTCCTTCGTGGTGCTCTATATTTCCATAATGTACCAAACCAAGATAGTCTACAACCTGTTATCAACTTTATTACTAAAGATATCGTAGAACTGATTGAAACAACCCATTGGAATGAATAAGGACCATGTAGAAATTTACAATCTTCATCATGCGACACTCGCAATTTGCAAAATCAGTAAGGTAGAAGAGAAAGATATTGAGACATTTAGACTCTCTATAGACGACATAGAACGTATTAAAAGGATAAAAAATAATAGGAGAAAAAGAGAGTGGATTATTTCTCGCATGTTAGTTAAACTACTTTTAAATGGGGAGTATCCTCAAATTAATTATCTTTCAAATGGGAAACCATATCTCAGATCTAATGATTCACACCTCTCCATTTCTCACTCCATGGATTATGTGGCAGTCATCATCTCTAATACGCATAATGTAGCCGTCGATGTAGAAAACATCCATCGTAAAATCATTCATATTAAAGACAGATTCATAAACAAAAAGGAACAAACATCCGACACACTAGACCTCTTTAAATTATGGTGTGCAAAAGAAGCAGTCTATAAAATACTAGAATATCCTTCTGTGGACCTACTATCTGAGACTACAGTATCTAAAGATTTCAAGACAATCCACTTCTCTCGCACCAACGAAATCATTAATATTCAATACATTCATCTAGAGGACAATATTTTATGTTACATTATAAGATAAATTAGTCTTTATTTCTTTGTCTCATATTCCAAATTATCTATCTTTAGTCTGAAAAGATTGTTGAAACAAATAATTACTGGAAATGAATAGACCAATTTCGCAAGCACTCATCATTTTTGGTGCATCAGGGGATCTTACTAAAAGAAAACTAATTCCATCTCTATATAAACTTTTTATCCAAAAAAGTCTTCCAGAAAATTTCATTCTAATTGGAGCCAGTCGCACAGTATTCACCGACGAACAATTTAGAACGAAATCCACCGAATTCCTTCAAGAGGAGGACCAAAATAGCATTGAAGAGTTTAAAAAAATCATTCATTATCAACCGGTACAACCTGACAACATAGAGGACTACCAAAAACTAAAGGGTAGGATTGATACGCTGTGTGAAAAGAAGAATATCGAAAAAAACTTGATTTTCTATCTCTCTACTCCTCCTGCTCTTTATACCATAATACCTAAAAATCTTGCAGAGGTTGGACTAAACAAAGAAGAGGGGCACTTCAGCAGATTAATTGTCGAAAAACCTTTTGGTACAGATCTAGAAAGTGCGCTTAAACTCAACCAAGAACTTCTAAGCAACTTTGAGGAACACCAAATATACCGAATAGACCACTACCTTGGCAAAGAGACAGTACAGAACTTATTGGTACTAAGATTTGCAAATGCAATCTTCGAACCAATATGGAACAGAAACTTCATTGAAAGAGTAGAGATTACCTCTGCTGAAAGTCTTGGAGTGGAAAAGAGAGGAGGATATTACGATAAGTCGGGGGCACTAAGAGACATGATCCAAAATCACCTACTGCAACTTGTTGGTCTTCTTGCAATGGAGCCTCCTGTAGAAGTAGAGGCTGATGCTATTCGAAACGAGACACTCAAAGTTTTTAAGGCCTTTGCACCATTCACATCTGACGAGCAAATAAAAAACAACGTAGTACGCGGACAGTATATCTCTTCTCGTATAAAGAACGAGGAGATTAAAGGGTACAGACAAGAAGAAGGGGTCGATGAGAACTCTAGAACGGAGACATTCGCTGCAATCAAATTCTATATCAACAATTGGAGATGGAGCAATGTACCATTCTATATCAGAACAGGAAAAAAACTTCCAACGAGAGTCTCTGAGATGGTTATTCATTTTAAAAACTCTCCTCACCACCTTTTCTCTGGAGGCAAAGAACTTCCTCAGATCAACAACCAATTGATCATCAGAATACAACCAGATGAAGGGATATTGATGAAATTCGGAATGAAAGAACCTGGATCAGGATTTGTTACCAAACCTGTCAATATGAATTTTCACTACAACACCCTTTCAGAAAAAGAGTTGCCATCTGCCTATCAAAGACTACTTCTTGACTGCATGATTGGGGATGCAACACTTTATGCAAGAGGAGACTCCGTTATTGAGGCTTGGAAGTTTGTAAAACCAATACAGGAATATTGGAAAAAAAGCGATGCGCCTATTTTTGGCTATCCTGCAGGAACATGGGGACCTCATGAAGCAGATAATTTAATTGAAGGAGATGAACAAACATGGAGGTATCCTTGTAAGAATCTAAGTAATGATGGTTACTACTGTGAACTTTAAAAAATAACCCATGAAAGAAGCTCAATATATATCTTATAAGAACAAAGAAGATATAGCAATGGCATTAATAGATTGGATAGAAAATTGGCTGGATGATGTAAAAGATCATCCAGCAATTCATATTGCAATCTCTGGAGGAAACACGCCAAAAATACTATTCAAATACCTAGCCCAAAGCAAACACCTTGATCTATTCAAAAATGTACACTTTTGGTGGGTAGACGAACGTTGTGTTCCAATGGATGATCCGGAGAGCAACTTTCTCTATTTCAACGAGTATTTTGTTAAACCTACAGGATTTTCTTCAGAGCAAGTACATCCAATTGATGGGACAAATAACCCAGACAGTGAAGCAATGCGATATGGCGAGCTTATCGAAACACATATCTCGAAGAAAGACACTTGGCCTATTTTCGATCTCATCCTTCTTGGAATGGGAGATGATGGACACACCGCAAGTATTTTTCCCCACCAAATTGAGTATATTACATCACAGGAAATTTGTGTCGTAGCAACACATCCAATCACAAAACAGAAAAGAATCTCTTTAACGGGTTCTGTAATCAACAGATCAAAACAAGTTATTTTTCTTGTTACAGGAGCGGATAAAAAAGATATTTTTAACGAAATTAAAAATCAAAGTACTAATGCGATTCAATATCCAGCATATCATATACAGAGCAATAAACCAGTTCTCTGGTTTATTGATAAAGATGTTGAATAACGAAAAAAGGCTGTTTCTACAAAACAGCCTTTTTTTATAACCACTTCTTTCTCTTAAAAAACACCAAAGTTAATAGAGAACTAGATATCATCAGAAAAATACAAAATGGGTATCCAAACTTCCATGTAAGTTCAGGCATAAATCGAAAGTTCATACCATACATACTTGCTATTAAAGTTGGTGGAGAGAAAATCACTGTTACGACAGTAAAAATCTTAATTATCTTATTCTGATCTAGATCAATCAAACCCATCAAAGTACTTTGAAGGAAGTCCAATCGCTCAAAGCTAAAAGCAGTATGATCAATTAAGGAACCGGCATCCTTCAGCATCATTCTCAATTGAGCCTTATCGTCTTCAGGAAAACGTCTACTTTTTAATATAGACGACATCACTCTTTGTTTATCGACAATATTCTCTCGTAACAACATGGTTGCCTCTTGTAGTTTCGCGATCTCCAAAATCAGACGCTCTTCTAACTCCTGTTTAAAACGAATACGCTGACTAATTGCATTAATTTCACGGCCAACAAACTCTATCAAATCCGCATCAAAATCAATCCGAACATCTAATAGAGTTAAGAATACATACCATCCAGTAAAATCCATTGAAGGTTGACCAACTAGGCGCTCATACACTTGATAAAAACCATTAGTCTTTTCAGAGTGATAAGCAAATAGAATCTTGTTCTTTATGATGAAAGAGACAGGCGTATAACCAAACTTACCATCGACAACTCGCATAAAGTTTGAGTTCGCACGGACCACCTCTCCATTCTCAGAATAACGAGAACTACTCTCAATCTCTTCGGCTTTATGCCAACTTAAAAAAGTAATATCAAAATACTCTTCTACAATACTTTTCTCCTCGAAAGAAGGAGATTCTAAATCAACACATAAAAGATCTTTTCCATCTAAATCCTGTAGAGAGTTAGAAGAAGAAGAAAAGTGATAGCCATTGTCATCGCTGTAGATATAATTTATCATAACAAATCTCTTTGTATGTACATAAATTATGAAAGGAGGAGACAAAGATACGATTCAAGCTTATTAGATCTCAAAAAGTTCTTCCAGAGCACCAAAGTAATCCTCATCCCAGCCCTCAGCGATGTTATCATACGCATCTTCTGGAATATTAGTCTGCTTTACCTCTACGCTCGTTCCTTTCTTATGAGGGTGTAACTTAATTGAAACTGGAGAATAAAGGTCTTCTCCAAAATACCACAATTGGTCAATCTGTTTATTCGGGACAAGATCTAATATCTTTCCACAAATTGCACCATCCCACATAGAGAACTCACCTCCAGGCTCTTTCGGCATCACTGCTGGCTCGCCAGTCCAAATCTCAATCATTACGGGATTGGTAAGACAATTATATATATCTTCAGGAGATCCAGATAATGTAAAATACTTCTTGTAATCTTTCATACAATTCCACTTTGGATAGAAGGGATAAACCTCTCACTTCTATCTTTATTTAACAAAAGAAGTCTATTTTTGATCAAAGAGAACCCTCTTTTTTTCGTCATGCTAAAGTATAGGTTTTTAATTTAACAGAAAAATTATCATCCCAATTATATCTATTTTATTGTCTTTTTCATATTTATTGATTGCAATTATTATTATACTTTTGCATCATACTTATTTGATTAGAATTAATTCTCATGTTACATAAAATTGAAAAATATTTTCGCTTAGTAAAGTTCTCGCATACAATCTTTGCTATGCCGTTTGCATTCATTGGTTTCACTTTAGGCTACAAACAGCTTGGAACTTTTGAACTCTCTACCCTCCTTCTAATTATTCTTTGTATGATTTTTGCAAGAAATTCAGCAATGGGATTCAATAGGTTGGTAGATCGAAAATATGATGCAGAAAATCCTAGAACTAAAAATAGGGAGATACCCCAAGGAGAGATCTCCGTTACCCAAGCTCGTATTTTTATATGGATCAATGTGATCGCATTTATAACAACGACCTATTTTTTAAACAACCTGTGCTTCTACCTCTCTCCTATTGCAATTGCAACAGTGCTTGTATACAGCTATATGAAAAGATTTTCTAGCCTTTGTCATTATGTATTGAGTACGGGACTCGCCCTTGCTCCTATTGGTGCCTATTTGGCTGTTACAGCGCATTTTAACATCATTCCTGTACTATTCGGGGTTTTGGTGTTCTTTTGGGTAGGAGGATTTGATATTATATACTCATGTCAAGATGCTGGTTTTGATTCGAAATACCAACTCTACTCAATTCCATCTTTGTTAGGAGTAAAAAACGCATTGCGCGTTTCAAAGCTATCCCATCTATTTGTCATTGGTATCTTAATGGTCATTGGTTATATATGGCCTTACAACCAATTCATTTACGCCATTGCAGCGCTTATCTTCACATCGCTAATTATATACCAACACAGCATTGTAAAACACAATGACCTATCTAGAGTAAACATTGCTTTTGGTACCACCAATGGCTTTGCCAGTTTTATTTTCGCTGTTGGAATTATTCTTGCAATACTTTGTTAGGTAGTATTGAAACTAGTTGTTCAAAAACAACTAGTTTCAACCTATCATATTCGATATATCAATATAAACCATTCCATAATTAACGTTTCGATAATTGGATGGTATTAGAGAATTCTATATTTCGAGTAGCTTAAAAAATCAGATATACTCTTATTTACACCTTATTTTCTCCTCTTTAATGACCATAGATAATAACCCGTAAGGGGTAATGAGGAAAGAATAAGGGATACTAGAAACATCAAGATTTTACCCAAGATTCCACCGATGGCTCCCACATGAATATCATAGTTCATCCGTATCGCTTTTTCACCACTACTAGCATTATCATACGACTGCTCTCGAAGGAGCTTACCACTAAATTGATCAAACGACAAGCTTGCACTATTATAATAGACAGAAGGAGAAGTCTTCACAAAAACTTGCACTGGAGACTTCTTTGTTTTAGGTCTTGATAAAGAGATATAATATAATGAAGGATAAAGAGTTTGGGTCTTTCGATAGATCTTTTCATAAGTAGTAGTCGTAGTAGCCATAGGAGTTGATTGTACTTGAGATGCATCATAATCATGAACCCCAAGGTTAAATATTAAATAGACAAGCCCCATCACCCAGCGATAAGACCACACCATCCCAGTAATACTTAAGATCAAAGCCAATGGAAAAGTAAGGGCTCCTAAAGTGAAATGAATATCTCTATTCAAAACCTTAAAACTCTTTCTATAACGAAACTTAAAACTACTCCTCTTTACCCCATTCTTAGGCCACCAAAGCCATAATCCCGTAATCAAACAAAGAAAGAAAAGTGCTGTAACCCCTCCTACAATTGGCTGTCCATATTCCGTTCGAAGAAGATAACTCCAATGAAACATCTTTACCAACTGAAAAAATTCGTATTTATGATTTAATACTCCAAGAACCTTTCCTGTATAGGGATTAATATATACAATTTTATCCTGTTTAATCCAACCAAAATATGTTACTGCATCCTGATCTTGGTGATATGATCTAAACTCCCAAGCTCGCATCGGGTTATGCAACATTTTACTGGTTGTTACCTTCATATCATTAGGAAGCTGTCTATTGGCAATCCCTATCAAATGATCTACAGGAAGCGTCGTGGATCCAGACTTTTGCACATACATTACATCATGATGAAAAACTTGAAACAGTTCATCATGAAAGACATACAATGCACCACTAATTGCAGTAAGAAACATCAAGCCTCCAACTATCAATCCAACATATTGATGGATCAAAAACAATTTCTTTTTCATAATAATATGTATAAAAGGAGCTCCTTCAAATAAGAAGCCCCTTTTGAGTGTATTGATAGTTATTGTATTACAAAGCTTTCTCTGCCTTAAATATTCCAGGAAGATCAATACCGTTTACCTTTGCCCCTTTTACAGCTGTTGCATTAACAGGATCCACTTGATAAACATAGGTCTCTTGATTGGCATCATGAATAGGCACATAGACCTTACCATTATCGTATAGATAGTAAGCCCCATACCCACCAGAACACTTTGGTAGATTGGCAATCTCTGTTACACTCTTTTGAAAAATATCGAGAATAACATAACGACAAGGGGCAACCTTATCTGAGGTTGCAGCCCATTTAACATCCCCACCACTACTTGTTACAACACGAGCAAAAACTTTACCACCTCCTAGATATTGGGTATAAACCACTTCATACCCCTCTCCACTAGCATCTTGTATATTGAAGAAATATCCTGAATCAAAATCTGTTTGTCCACTTTTGATTCGAACCGCACCAGATGGCTTTGTTTCAGTATCAAATCCAGCCTCTTTAGAACAAGAAGAGAAGCAGTAAATATCTCCAGATTCGGTTTTCACCATCATACGACTATTTCCATATTGACCTAGAGGTCCTGTTCTTGTATCTTCTATCGTCTTCACATAATCTAAAGAAGGGTAATCAAATACACTAACCCAAGCTTTATCTGTAACAGGAGTATTGAATGACTTTCCTTCTACAAGGTAAAACGAAAGGAATAGTTTTCCATTTACAATTCGTGCAGAGGTTGGCCACAAGTATTGGCTAGGCTCTAAGGTCATATTACTCAATTTGACTTTCTTTGACTTCGTCACTTTAAGCCCTTTAGTATCAATAATCATCATGGTACAAATATCTGTACCACCACCCCAAGGGGCTCCAATACCTAGCATCGTTTGGTCATCTACTGGAGCACTCATATCAAGTCGTTCGAATACCATCTTTCCATAATTTGTTAAGACACCACTTTCGGTATTCACAGTATAGCCAAGCACATTATTATCACCGTATCCAATGCTAAGATATCGACCTGGCGTAGAATCAAAATATCTCCACCCGATCTGCTCTACTCCATGCCCAACACCAGTAATCTCACCACGCATTAAATCTCCTACTGAAAGTAGATAATCTGCAGTACTTCCTCCTGTAGCTTTCGTTCTCAAAGCAACAACATAGGGAGTTTTTGTTTTATTATTTTGTTCTGTCTTTACTTCATCTTTAGAACAGGAAACAATGAGTCCCAAAAAGAAAATTGACCAAAACATGAAGGCAAATTTATTGTTTTTCATCTTACTTTTGTTTTGTTATATTATATCTAAGTTTTATTGAAAAAGCACGACCTGGCTTTTGTAGTGCGTAATTATCATACAATTCGGCATCGAATATATTGGTACAAGCGAGAGCAACTGAAATGGATTTCGACCATTGATAATAAAGAGACAAGTCACTAGACAATTGCATTGGAATCGTATACTTGGATTCTGCCAAACCCATATTAGGCCAAGCCAAATAAAAAGCATGAACATAGTTTGTATTCCATGTTATACTGAAGGAATCCATCTCATTAAATAGATGAGGGAAAGTATACGTTAAACCTATATTTCCATACAGATAAGGTTTATTCGGTATTCTCACATCATAAAAGCCGTACTCATCAGACTTGCTAACATCATTTAGATAAGTAGCATTCGCATGAAGTTTCCAACGTCTTTTATACTGATAACCTAAATCAATGTTATAACAACTACCAGAAACTGCAGATAAATTTTGATAAGAACTAACCACCCCACCAACATCCAAACGAATCAAATCCTTTGAATATCGATAAAAATAATTTACATCTATCATCCAATGGTGATTCCCTTTAGTTTTTTTCCACAAAAGGCCAACATTCAAATTATCACTCTTTTCTGGTTTTAAATTGGCATTATTTTGTATTAATAAACCGTCACCCAAAGCTTCGATAGGTTCTGGCATGCGATAGGTTTTTTCGTAAGAAGTCTTTAGCTGTAAATCATCCAAAAAGAAAAAAGTGGTAGAGACACCTCCTCCATTATCTTGATAATTATTTTCCACCTTTTCATAGGTGCTGTATTGAGCATTCGCAGACTCTAACTTCATATGATAATTTTTGTAGAAAATAGAGGTACTCCATCGATCTCCCCAAGGCTCGAAAACATAAGATGCTCCAAATATATTTTTAAATAAGATATTAGGCTCTTTATAAGGTATCTCATACGGATTCACATCATCCGTACCAACACGTCTAAAATAACTAGTCGTATTATTGAAAATCAGCTTATGCTTGTCATTTAAAGGCAATTCATAGGACAAATTCCCCATCCAACTTTGATCATGGAAAGTTAAATCTGTTTTATATCTTAAAAGCTCTCCTGAAGTTCCAATATCACTTGTACTATAATCACCATTCCAATTATACTTATTTGAGCTAGTGTCCACCACCGATGCCAAATTCCTATTGTAGGATGCAAAGAACCTTAGTTTACTATCCTCTGATATTACATGGTTTTTTTGGTATAGAAGAGATGTCATAAACATCTTACTTTTAGTAAAAGCTTCCCCAGCCACCTGCGTCATATTCATACCGGTCTGTTGTTCCTTATAGTCTGCTGAAAAAATTGCACGTAATGTCAACTTATCAACCCACGAATAATTTTCAAAACTAAGCCCTGTTTCTACAGAACCACTCTTATATCCATCATGAAAACGTCTTACTTCATCAGTCCCTTGATATGAAAAATCATTCACATCATAAATATCCACTTTCACCTTGTAATCATTATCCGCATAATTCCCAATAACATTGGTAAACCATGCCACATGATCTGATAAATATGTTTTGGTCAAAGCAGAAAATTGATTCTGATTAAACGAGCCATATGAATAAGATACATCCACATAATCTTGGCGCTTTTGGTTGGTCACAATATTGACTGCAGCACCCAATACATCAGCCCCTAGATAGACAGGAATAGCCCCTTTATACACCTCAATTCGCTCTGCCATATTGATTGGTAAACTATTCAACCCATAAGAACTTCCCATAAATTCCATCGGAATACCATCAATAAAAAACTTTACTTGACTGCCAGAAAAACCATTGACTGTAAAATTATAATTGCTTCCCATGCCTCCTTGTTGACGCACTTTTACACCGGGGACTTCATTTAATGATTCATTTAAATCTTTGGTCAAACCCTTTAATTCTTTCGTATCAATAGCACTCACCGTAAAGCTAGATCTTTCCACCTTTGATTGTTCAGAATAGCCTTGAACCACCACATCATCCAAAGAGATATCCGATGATTTAAGAATTATCTTTATCTCCTTTTTTTGGAACACTTTGGAGTTCGTAGCGATTGATTTTCTATCGTATCCTAGATATTGTACTTTCAAACTATCTTTTTCTCCAGCACCATGCAGGTCAATTATAGCCAGACCATCTACATCTGTAATTGCGTGTGCTCTATTCGATGTCAAATAAACGACCGCGCCAACAATGGGCTGGCCCTTAGCATCAATGACTTTGATTCTAGTGGAAGTGATCTTCTGTTGTGCAAATACAGAAAATGACATAATGATAAGCATGATAATAGGCATCCACGCTTTACTAATAAGTTTCATGCAAGTATAATATTTTGGTTTTATTACTCTTTACCAAACAAAACTATACTTCCACTACTGCGATTTCAATACCTAAAACCAATGATAATTTAAGACTCTTTTATCCTTTAATGTAAATACAAACACCTACAACAATATATATACAACTGTATTACAGTAATTTACAAAGACAATCACAGATACCTCATTATAGGGATACAAAACATCTAAATGAAAATTATATCGTTTATATATACATAACGTTGAAAGCAACAAATCAACTGCTCCTTATTTAAAATGCAATAAATAGAAGGTTAAGGTGAAAATAATGAGAAGTATAATACGCAAGATTTGAAAGAATTAAATGTACATTTTATTAAACAAATACGTGAAATACAAGACCTTGTAGCTTATATAATAAAATGGAGTAGTTGGGTTTGCATACAGTAAAGGTTGCAATGAAAATATCATACTTCTAAAAGATATTTTTAATCCATTGAACAAGTACCTAGCCACTTACCCAAAACAACGGACCTCTTAAAGATCAATCAGATATCACGATACCTCTTTATCAAATGAATATGATTCCTATGCAAAATCAAAGCATTTCTAGAATGTATACCTTTGGGATATTAATAGGAGATAAATACAAATCACTTACACACTTTTTTGGACAGTGCTTTAAAAGGAGTCTGAACATGGTTTCATAGGTACTTTGTCCATGGTTTGTCCATGGTTTGTCCATGGTTTGTTCATGGTTTGTCCATCGATTCTCCATCGATTCTCCATCGATTCGATGGCTGAAGCATGAACGAGATGTCAACAAACCATGGACAAAGATATAATCAATCACGGCTTAAAGCTTGGTTATTCATTCATTCTAAAAGAGCAAATCAAAGGATAGTTCTGTGTAAAATATCACGTTACCACATAGAAATATGATCTCTAAATGATTATGAAACATGCATCTTAAATTGTTTAAGTGAATATATTTATTTACATTTATTTATACTATTTAACTTAATTCGAAATATTTAGGCATCATTCATATACCTCAAAACGGATAAGCTTCTTAGGGTATAGTAGGAGAAAAGAGAGATAAGCATCTTGAAACGACTAGATAAAAAGTCGATAAAAGTTGCAGATATATGATTGAGTACAAGTCCAAAATTATTAGTTATTGTATGGAGCCTATTGCCTTATCACAGGCAATATGTATTGAAATCGATTCACAATAGAACTAAATAAATATCGAAATATGATGAAAAAAATATTAGTAATCTTCTTTGTCTTGTCCTTAAATAGTGTGTACGGGAAAAAACTTGATGAAGAGGTTCTGAATTGCCTCTACGAGCTCGATTTTACTAAGGATACATTAACGATGAAGATGAGCAACGACCTGCTAGTTCTACAAGTTGGAAGCAAAATGTCCAAATGCTATAGTTTCTATAGCAATCAAGTAGATTCTATTTTTGCTCTTCCAGATGGGAATAAGGTTGCCCAATCCATGTTTTCTCAGTCCTTGAAGAGTAATAGTGCATTTCCTCAGAAACGGATGAAAACCTATGTCTATAAAGATTATCCCAAAGGAAAAATGACTGTTACAGATGGACTTATGATGCAGGATTATATTTATGAAGATGAATTAAATGCACAAGAATGGCAAATGACTGATAGTACTAAAACCGTATTGAACTACACATGTCAACTTGCAAAATGTACTTTCAGAGGCAGAGAATGGATGGCATGGTTCACACCAGAGGTTCCCATTAGCGATGGGCCGTGGAAGTTTTGTGGCTTACCAGGATTGATTACAGAGGTATATGATTCAGGAAATCAATATCATTTCACTCTAAAAGGAATAAAGAAAGGAAATAATCCTATCATCATGAGAAAAAGTGAAGTTGGGAATCATAAATTCATAAAAACCAAACGATTAAAATTCCTAAAAGCCAAGAAAGAGTATTTAAGGGATATATCAGGCTCCATTGAGATGCAAACAGGAATAGACCTAGGAGCAGGCGAAGTTCAAAAGGTAATGAGATACGATATCATAGAACGTGATTATTAAGCTGTAAGATATTGAGAAGTAAGGTAGAGATGATACTGTCACTTAGAGTGTCATTGTATATGAAAAAGTGGATCTCTTTTACACAACCTTTTTATGACACATGGTGAACACAACCTACAACGCTACTGATTACGATAATTTCTCATTCCAAGACCAATCGTTAAAAACTTAAAGAACCGCATTCGTTTGAAGCACCGATCTTCATCTCAATATAAAGAAGTGAATTGTAATTTACAATATTCGGTGCATTTATACTTTTTTCACCAATAGCCCACCTAACCATAATTTAGTATTATGAAATCGTTATATACAATACTGATATGCACTCTTTTCTCCTTACAGACCTCTTTTAACGAGGCAAAAGCAGAAAACTATATTATTCAAGGAAAGGTAGTTGAATCGAAGACAAACCAGCCTATCCCAGATGTAATGGTCACCATCCGGACCTCAGATAATAAAATAATCCGATTTACCAAGACCTCATCTAATGGCAATTACACCCTGAAGACTCCCTATTTTTTGGAGAAACACTATGTAAACTTTGCCATGATGGGATTTGCCCCCAAATCGGTGCTTCTCACAAAAGAACAACATCACTACAATATAAAGATGGAGGAGAAAGCCACTGAAATAAAGGAGGTGATCGTCAATGCCAAAGGAATCAATGAAAAAGGAGATACCCTTAGTTATATAGTATCCAAATTCTCAGATATTCAGGACAAATCCTTAGCGGATGTACTAAAGAAGATGCCAGGTATTGAAGTGAGTAAAACAGGGGAAATAAAATATAACGGAACTCCAATCAATAGGTTCTATATTGAAGGTCGCGATTTGATGGGATCAAAGTATGGATTGGCAACCAATAACGTTCACCCAGAGGATGTGGGAAGTGTCGAGGTCTATGAGAGGCATCAGCCAATTAAGGCTATGGAGGATCTTTCGGTATCACAAAATCCAGCTATTAATATTAGATTGAAAGCAGATGCTAAAAAACGATGGGTTGGAACTGTAAAAGCAGGGACAGGATATAAACCCTTTCTATGGAATGGTGAAGGACTTGCAATGAAATTTAGCAAAAAAGCACAAAACTTCCATCTTTGTAAGTCGAATAACACAGGGGATGATATTACCAGAGAGACCCGTGACTTTAAATTTAAAGATCTCTTAAACCCCTTCTCTAATAGTTATAAGCTGCATAGCTATATAGACGTTCACCCCGACTATATCAGTAATATAGATGCAGACTACACTCGATTTAATCGCTCCAATTTGGTGAGTCTAAATAATCTCTGGGGAATAGGAGACGATTTTGAATTAAGTACAAAAATTAATTACACGAACAATCGTTTAGAGTCTGACGTATATACAAAGATTACAGACTACCTACCTGATGGAAATATAGTTCGTGAGATCATCGAAGAAGCCACCGATAAGAATAATCACATCCTGGGGGATGTGGTACTAAGTTGTAATACGAAGACACTATTTTTGGAGAATACTTTTAAGAGTGACTTTTCATGGTCGGATCTAAATATGACAAACAACGGATCTTATCCCAATAATCAAATTGCCAATATTCCGACAGGATTACTCTCAAACAAATTGAAGTTGGTAAAACGAAAAGAGAAGCATGCCTATACTTTGAATGCCTATGTATCGTATCAGAATAAGAAAGAGAATTTAAATGTGGTGAATGACGAGACTGACCAAGAACAAGAAGTAAACGCTACAGCATACTTTGCAAATGTCAATAGTGCCATCTCTTTCTATAAGGATGCGCTGTCTTTCAGACTTAGACTAGGAGCAAGTGCATTGAGCCGTTCTCTAGAGAGCAGTCTAGATGGTATAGACAAAGATAAAATTCCGACATCTAATGATCTAACGATGAAATACCTTAGGTTGTATGCCGGTCCAGAACTGGAGTATAAGAGGAGAACCATTGAAGCCAAATTGACTTTTCCTCTCTCTTTCGTCCCCTATCGATATGATGATATGATAAAAAATGAGCAGACAGATTTCTCTATGCTCCTTTTGTCATCAAGTTTATATATACGTGTTCCTTTGAGTGCAAGACTATCCACCTCATTATCAGGAAAAATATCTCAGACTCCTATCGATGAACAAAGGTTCTACTCTGGTATGATTATGCAGGACTTTTGGAACCTCTCTGTTGGACATCAAAATAGAGAAGCTGGCATGAGCAAAAACATCACCCTAGGCCTAAAATACAAAAATGCTCTGGATGCACTTTTCTCTGATATAAGTATCACCAAGTCATGGAACGATATCCATCAAACAAGAGATCGATATTTTTACGACCAGTATCAGATAAATACATTTATAGATCAAGAGAGTGAATCAGAAAGCTGGATTGCCATGTGGAATATCGCCAAAGGAATATCTGCTTTAAAAGGAAAAATATCCATGAGTTCACTGTATTGGAAAAATGACAATGTCATCTACCAAAATAATGAAGCATCACCCTATCAATCTACGCTCTACTCTATCAGCCCTAAGATCAACATACACCCCACAAAATGGTCTAGTATAACCTATAAGGTAGACTATTCGAATCAAAAGGTTACGAGCCCCTTGGACAGCAAAGGGATCACCATACAAGACTGGAAACAAATCATGACTTTAGGATTTATTCCCAATGACAAATTTGTAATGAAACTCAAAGGCACTTATATCGACAACCAACAAGAGGATCTTCATAATGACTTGGCGATGGCCAGTGCAGAGATGACATATTTTATATCTAAGAGATGTGAAATCACGCTTGAAGCCAATAATCTATTCAATCAAGAAACATACACATATTCCCTTCAGAATGGCTATACCAACATATATAAAAGCTATAAGCTACGACCTCGAAGTTATATGGTAAACGTTTTCTTTAGATTCTAATTTAATCGAAAGAGATAGTCCAAACAATCTTGTCGATTTTCAGAATACATATTTTCTTTTGATTACCAAGTATTATATCAGAATCACAAAATATTTACAAAGCAAATTTTCAATGGATTGACATCGCCTCTGTGCGAGTTATAGCATCCACAAAATGTCATAGAAAAATAGAGAAAAAAAAGAGTCAATCATTCTACTGATTGACTCTTTTTTTTAAGGTATTATAGGTACTTTTCGTTTAATAGAATGTGTAGCTAAAGCCTAGCGTAAGCATCTCTTTAAACTCAAATCGATTCTCTTCACCAATTTTTACATTATTACCACTTTCGTCTTCCGAATAAATAGCAAATTTAGTATCACTATTATATCGAGCATTAAACAAGATAGTTGCTTGTATATATTGATTTAACTGGAGGTTTAACTTACCCTCCCAATTAAAGTTGATTGACTTAAATACCCCATTATATTTCGAGAAGATAGAACCTTTAGTCTCAAAAGACATATCTTCACTAAAAATATGCTTGTAATTCACTTTAGCAGAGAAACCAGGGTCCCACTTTTGGTTCGTTCCAGCCACTAAACCATAGTCTGTGGGATTCACCTCTTCAGACAACACAAAGGTTGCTTGAACTGCCAATGGAGAGAACATCACAGATAAATTACCATCCGGCTTATAATCCATACCGAGAGAGAATCTCAAACGACCTGGAGCCATAAACTTACTGGTTGGGTCAGTATCGCTTAACCCATAATTATAACCCGGTGCCATCTGGGTTTGAAAACTCAATTCCCCTGAATAGTACCATTTCTTGAAAGCAGAGAAACCATATTTAGAGTTTATTTCAAGGTTATCAGTGTTTTTACGAATGCCAGTATCTTTGTTCTTATTGATACCATATTTTATATCAATAGTGTTCTCCCATGTTTCAGTAGGCTTTTTATAGTTAAAGTGATAGTTTCCCATAAATAAACCTGATAGAGACGATTCTCCTCCTGCAGACCAGTTAGACAAAGAGGTTTGTGTGAATCCGATGCTCACTTTCCCACCGAGATCCCAAGGACTAAGAATAACTTTCTTCACAATAGGAACGACAAATTCATCCCTTATATTAATTTTCTTCTCTTGTAGTTTAGGTGCTTGCTTATAGTCTGTTTGCTCAATCCTAGTTAACTCTACAGATGGGTCATCAATAAATATATTGGCATTCCCCTTTCCTTGATTAAATACTAAAACTCCTAAAGAATCATTCTGCATATTTTTAAGATAGAAACGAATAAAATTGTTCTTTCCATCCTGATTACTGGTCCACAAAGAGACTTCACTCCCATCCAAGTTCGTAAAAGTCACTTTTATAGAATCACGTTTGGCAAAAGACTGCAATGTTTGAATCGCGGAAAAGGCCTTACGGTTTGTATCATTAACTACGGAATCATTATAAAAATAGAGTAGATCTTTATTTCGCTGTAGAATTTCAAAATCCCTATCTTCAACTACAGAATCTGCGATTTTTGAAGCATAGTTTTGTCTATAGTCTGTAAATAGCGAATCTCTATACTCATTGCGTTGCACTTTATTGTATTCTATACGCAAAGAGTCAGAGAACTCTGTTCGTATACTGTCGTATTGTTCTACTGACAACTCAGGTCTAAGATTCAACGAATCAAATTTAATACGAAGACTATCGGTAAAATCTTTAGGAACAATTGCTGAATTGGTATTAAATAGTTCAGATGCACTCATACTAGGAATCATCTTAGCACTATCTGCAACAATCAATAGTAGAGAATCAGGAATCTCTATTCCTTCATTAAAAAGACTATCAATAGTATTGCTTCGAAGTGTATCTAACAAGGCAAGTCTAATACTATCGTTGATATACCCATAAATGTTATCTCTATACTTTACATCCTCGACATCGCGATGAAAGACACTTTGATAACCAGGACTATTAAGATAATATTCCATTTTTAAAACAGTGGTATCTAAAGGAAGGTCTGTTGCATGGTGAAGCAATCCTTTGATTCCCTGACGATACTCCTGATCTGTGATTTTCCACTCTTTAGGAGAATACAGAAGTCTTTGTAGTAGCTGAATACTTTGTTGTACAGAATCCCTCTTTTGAATAGGGCTTGAGGATTCTACTTGACCAAACAAATTATTCGACGAAAATGCTAATAATAGAGTTAAAATGTATAGATAGTTCTTTAAGTATGACATAAGGTAATTATCATTGTTTATCAGTTCTATGCAAATTTACATAATACTAAGTAAAATATCATTCTCATTTAGATCTTTTACTACTTATATTCATCCATAAAAGAGATGCAGCAGTAAAACACATTCCGATAATGGCCAATAATGTTGGATATTCATTTGGTAAAATAACCCAACTTAATATAGCTCCTGATACAGGGATTAAAAATTTCCATAAGTTAATTTCAGAAACTTGTACTTCTGGCCTCTGTAAAATAGTAAACCATAGTGAAAATGCGGCTGCCGATAAGAATGAAAGCCAAGCCAAAGAGTAGTAGTATGGTGCAGGAAAAACAAAACCGGCAAAACCTTCTACACTGACTCCGGCCACAAAAAGTCCCACTCCTCCTACAAACATCGTAAACATTGTTAACAGTAAAGGTGGTATCTTTGCAGTCTTAGATTTAACAAGCACATTCACAAAACCAGAATTTAGATTGGTTAACAGCAAAAGTGTTACCCCTACTAAAGTCAAAAAACCATTGACTGTTGTACTATCCTTCTGCTTCCCAAAAACAACAAATATAACTCCAATAATTCCAAGAATAATACTGATCCATTTGTCACGAGTCATTCTATCTGACTCAGAAAAGAAGTGAGATACCAAAGAGACAAACATTGGTCCCATACCAATGATGATCGCACTCATCGAACTTGGTATTAAACTGACTCCTTGATAAAATAGCGCATAATGTATCACTGTTTGCATCAATGCAAGCAAGAGCATATACCTCCAATGCGCCCTGATAGTAGAAATAATTTTTGACTTATTAGGTATGAAAGGAAAAATTAGTAAGCCAGATAACATAAAACGAATACCTGCAAACTGTAATGGAGGAGTATATTGTATCCCTATTTTTATACCTACAAATGCTGTAGACCAAAGTAGACAAGCCACAATAGCCATTAAATTTGAACCCAATAATTGTTCTTTCTTCATTCTATATGATCTCTTTTAAGGGGGAATAATACAATGCTTACTCTAATTATCTGAACTTAAGATTAACTATATACAAGTTACTTATACTTACAATAACTATACCTGAACAACACTCTATAGCCGTGTAATTCAAAAATCTTAAATTCTATTTGGAAACATTATCTTCCTCATTGGTATTTTTAGTAATTAAATACACTTAAATCAAACACTCTTTGCAATGATAAAGTTCTCTTATTAACAACCGTATGTAATGATATCAAGAAAGGGCTATTTCTAAAAGAAATAGCCCTTTTCATTGTGATTCAGCTGGGGTTCGAACCCAGGACCCCATCCTTAAAAGGGATGTGCTCTACCAGCTGAGCTACTGAATCTACTCTTAATATAAAACCGCCTCTATTCGTTAAAGAGACTTGTAATGGTGATTCAGCTGGGGTTCGAACCCAGGACCCCATCCTTAAAAGGGATGTGCTCTACCAGCTGAGCTACTGAATCTACTCTTAATATAAAACCGCCTCTATTTGTTAAAGAGACTTGCAATCGTGATTCAGCTGGGGTTCGAACCCAGGACCCCATCCTTAAAAGGGATGTGCTCTACCAGCTGAGCTACTGAATCTACTCTTAATATAAAACCGCCTCTATTTGTTAAAGAGACTTGCAATCGTGATTCAGCTGGGGTTCGAACCCAGGACCCCATCCTTAAAAGGGATGTGCTCTACCAGCTGAGCTACTGAATCTACTCTTAATATAAAACCGCCTCTATTTGTTAAAGAGACTTGCAATCGTGATTCAGCTGGGGTTCGAACCCAGGACCCCATCCTTAAAAGGGATGTGCTCTACCAGCTGAGCTACTGAATCTACTCTTAATATAAAACCGCCTCTATTTGTTAAAGAGACTTGCAATCGTGATTCAGCTGGGGTTCGAACCCAGGACCCCATCCTTAAAAGGGATGTGCTCTACCAGCTGAGCTACTGAATCTACTCTTAATATAAAACCGCCTCTATTTGTTAAAGAGACTTGCAATCGTGATTCAGCTGGGGTTCGAACCCAGGACCCCATCCTTAAAAGGGATGTGCTCTACCAGCTGAGCTACTGAATCTACTCTTAATATAAAACCGCCTCTATTTGTTAAAGAGACTTGCAATCGTGATTCAGCTGGGGTTCGAACCCAGGACCCCATCCTTAAAAGGGATGTGCTCTACCAGCTGAGCTACTGAATCTACTCTTAATATAAAACCGCCTCTATTTGTTAAAGAGACTTGCAATCGTGATTCAGCTGGGGTTCGAACCCAGGACCCCATCCTTAAAAGGGATGTGCTCTACCAGCTGAGCTACTGAATCTACTCTTAATATAAAACCGCCTCTATTTGTTAAAGAGACTTGCAATCGTGATTCAGCTGGGGTTCGAACCCAGGACCCCATCCTTAAAAGGGATGTGCTCTACCAGCTGAGCTACTGAATCTACTCTTAATATAAAACCGCCTCTATTTGTTAAAGAGACTTGCAATCGTGATTCAGCTGGGGTTCGAACCCAGGACCCCATCCTTAAAAGGGATGTGCTCTACCAGCTGAGCTACTGAATCTACTCTTAATATAAAAAACTCGCCCCTATTCGTTAAAGGGACTGGAAATCGTGATTCAGCTGGGGTTCGAACCCAGGACCCCATCCTTAAAAGGGATGTGCTCTACCAGCTGAGCTACTGAATCTACTCTAAAATGGGTGCCTCTTATCTTTAAAGGCGGTGCAAATATAAGGCACTTTTTTAATTCTACAAACACGAAAAGTAAAATACCAAAGTTTTTTTCAATTCACCAAGAAACGAATATGCGGTTAACTTTTGACAATCAACCGTTTGAAAAAAGACTATTTTTTGAACAAAAACGAATTAAATATAGTTTATTGATAAAAAGATTTTAACAATGAATTATATTACACCAATACAACTTCGAGAGATTCTTGAATCAGAGGCTCCGATCACGATAATCAATGTCCTTTCTGAGAAGGACTTTTTAAGCCATCATATACCCAATTCTATGAATATCGACGTGTCCGAATCTGGCTTTGCACATAAGATTGAAGAGATCATCTTAGATAAAGAGGATCCCATTATTTTATATGGAGTGGATAATACACTAATGAGACCCAAAATAGCCTTTGACAGACTTTCGAAAATAGGATATAAAAACTGTTTGGTTTTGAAAGGAGGAATAAAAGAGTGGGAAAAAGATGGCTTTGAGACAATTCGAAATTAACAACCTTTAGAAATACTATCATTTGTTTTCTTTACCTTTAAACATTGGTATAAACTTATGAAAAGATTAAATGAAAACAGCAATAGTTGATTTAGGTACAAACACATGTACACTTGTAATTGGATCAATTCAGGACGAAAAACTAACCATATCCTTTAAAAAATCTATTCCTGTTATATTAGGATCAACAGATCACTACATAAATGGTAAAATCACAAAACTTGGTATCCAGAAGATATTAAATGTTCTACATACACATCATTTAACTGCTCAAAAATATGGAATTGAGCAGTTAAATATCTTTGCAACCGCTGCGATAAGAGAGTCAAAAAACAGGGATTGTGTTCGCGAATCAATCACAGCAAATCCTTGCTTTAAATTTATCATTCTAAACGGACAGAAAGAGGCGGAAATAACAACAGCAGCAACAATCCATTTGTCAAAAGAACTTGAAGGGCCAATACTCACAATGGATATTGGAGGAGGAAGTAATGAATTTGTACTCTTATGCAACAATAAAATAGTTTGGAGTAAGAGTTTCAAAACAGGAATGGCACGAATATTGAATCAATTCCCTTTCGAAAACAACATTACTTCTACAAATCAAAAAGAAATTTTAGATTATTTTGAGTCGAATCATCAAGAACTATGGGACATTATCAGACATTACAAACCTAGAACCTTGCTTGGAAGCTCAGGAGCTTTCGATACCTTTGTGGACCTAGTCACTTACAAGAAGTGTGTATCACACATGCAAAGAATAAACAATATTAATTTCCAAGAATTAAAATTGTTGCATGATAAATTGATGAAAAGCAGCAATAATGATAGAGAATCGATGGAAGGAATGGAACCAATCAGGGCAACAATGATTGTGTATGCCTCCATCTTAACCCAAATAGTATTAGATAAATCAAAAATAAAAAACATATACCAAACAGGTTATGCCCTTGCTGAAGGTGCACTATACTATTATAAATACAACAGTTAAGATATTATGGACAAAATATTAGTCATTGACGATGAAAGAAGCATTCGGAATTCATTGAAAGACATCCTTTCTTTTGAAGATTTCGATGTGGACACGGCTGAAGATGGAATAAAGGCCATTGAAATGATTAAGAAGAACAACTATCGAATAGCACTTTGTGATATCAAGATGCCTAATATGGATGGCATAGAAGTGCTTGAAAAATGTATTCCTATTGCACCAGAAACCTCTTTTGTTATGATCTCTGGACATGGAAACATCGATACCGCTGTAGAGTGTATAAAAAAAGGCGCTTTCGACTTTATAGAGAAACCGATTGATCTAAACAGATTACTTATCACAATAAGAAATGCAAAAGAACGAGGAAATCTAATACAAGAAAAAAAGGTTTTAAAAAAGAAAATATCTGAAATCGAAACTATTGTTGGCAGTTCGGATAAAATAAGTCACGTTCTAGATATTTGTGACAAAGTTGCAAATACAGATGCACGAGTTCTCATTACTGGAGACAATGGCACCGGTAAAGAGCTTATTGCCAAGAGACTTCATAAAAACAGCGAAAGAAATCAACAACCATTCATTGAAGTAAATTGCGCAGCCATCCCATCAGAGTTGATTGAGAGTGAACTCTTTGGACACGAAAAGGGTGCTTTTACCTCTGCAAACAAACTTAGAAAAGGAAAGCTAGAGCAAGCCAATAATGGTACTATCTTTCTTGATGAGATTGGGGACATGAGCAGCTCCGCTCAAGCTAAAGTTTTAAGAGCACTACAAGAGAACTGTATTACACGTGTCGGAGGAGACAAGCAGATCAAGATCAATGTAAGAGTGATTGCTGCAACCAATAAAAATCTTCAGAAAGAGATACAGAAAGGTAATTTTAGAGAAGATCTCTACCATCGTCTAAGTGTAATTCTTATCCATGTACCTCCTCTTAATGAAAGAAAAGAGGATATCCCAGAGTTGTGCAATCACTTTATCAAAGAGATAAGCAAATCTTATGGTAAAGCACCTATGGAGATATCAGAAGAAGCAACGAAGAAGTTACAAGAAAAAGAGTGGACTGGTAATATCCGAGAACTTAGAAATGTAATTGAGAGACTACTTATTCTTTCAGATAAAAAAATCACTAAAGAAGATGTGATCAAGTTTGCTTAAACAAAAAAATAGAAATAGACTGATTTGCATTACTGCAAACAGTCATTTCTATTTTTCTTTATAAACGATTTTCAAATATTGAAGAGCCATCTATTGTAGATGATAATCAATCAAATCGTGATTACAAAAATTAATATTCATCTTCATTAAAGAAGAAGTCATCCTTACTTGGATAATCAGGCCAAATATCTTCAATCGTCTCAAATACTTCACTCTCTTCTTCTATCTCTTGAAGATTTTCAATTACCTCCATTGGAGCTCCAGAGCGTGTAGCAAAATCAATAAGCTCTTCTTTTGTAGCTGGCCATGGTGCGTCTTCTAGCTTTGAAGCCAATTCAAGCGTCCAATACATACTTTCTAGTTATTTATTAGTGATAGATTATCTTATTTTTTGCGAATTTAAAATTTTTTTCTTTATGCAAAACAAAACTGAGTAAAAAATCACGGAATCCATGGAGTTTCTGTTTCCCCTTTTAGATGTGCAGTGTATCGTGCGAGTACAAATAGAAAATCAGACAATCGATTTAAATACTTCGTAAGGTTCTCTTCTATTTCGATAGAAGTAGACAACTTCAACACCAATCTCTCGGCTCTACGACAGACAGTTCTTGCAATATGACACGAAGAACTTGTTATCTCTCCACCTGGTAAAATGAAGTAGTTCATTTGAGGCAATTGGTCATCCATTCGATCAATCTCCACTTCAAGAAATTTTATATCCTCCTCTTTACATACCAATTGGTCCGTTTCTTCTATTTTGCTTTTATCAGTAGCAAGCACTCCTCCAATAACAAATAGCTTCTTTTGTATCTCTATCAATACATTCATCTCAGTTGAATCCGCATCCAAGTGACAACGAATCATTCCAACACAACTATTTAACTCATCGATTGTACCATAAGCTTCTAACCTAGTATCGAATTTATCTACTCTAGTACCTCCATATAGACTTGTTTTGCCTTTGTCTCCAGTTTTTGTGTATACCTTCATAATCAAAATTTGATATAAAAATTCTGTTTATTTAATTTTTGATCAGAGAACGCAATTCCTAGTTCTCTTGACTCTAAAGAGGCTGTTATTGGCGAATCATTAACCATATCTTCCCACATATTATCAACATCAACTCCCCAATGCAGTCCGTGAAAGATAACAACATCAGGACATACAATGTTTTGAATTAACTTAGCAAATTTAGCAGACAAAGATTCGTTACAGAATAAAATACATGTCTCATCTATTATTTTTTTACGAGATTTCACATAATCATCTAACGACAAGATTTCGACAGTATCAGAAACGGCTTCAAACACTGGTTTAAAAAGCTCTATATCACGCCCTGAGAAATATATTTTGGAAGGCTGAAACTCATTTAATAGACGATGAATACAATATAAAATTTTTATTGAAGGCAAAATAGAGTCTATGTTCGAGGCAAGTGTATTATTATTTTTTTCAACAAAACGCTGATACATCTGATCAATATTGTCATATAGATAGTATCGATGTGGATTATCAATTACCCCTGTTATCAAACTAAATAAAAAAGGAGAATGAATACCATGTCCTTTTTTATGTACACGTTTTCGTTTAAATCTCAGAAACCGCTTTATCAAATCTCTATTTCTCAAAACTCATCTCAATTAACCACTTTCTGTTTAACAAAAAGTGCAGTTCACGACAAAATTAAACTTTTGAGCCCAAAAAGTGTCTACATTATCTAAAACAATTTATGAACACTAATGAAAAAGAGTTTATTTACATTAATATGAATCACATTAGAGATAATGAAATAAAATAGAAAGAAGAAACATCTTTTGATCTTTTTTTCAATCTAAAATAGAACCTGATATCGAATAATCTATTATATATTTGTAGATGATATGACTATGTATACAAGCTTAAAATATATAAAGGGAGTCGGTCCAAAAAAGGAACTACTCCTTAAAAATGAGTTGAAAATAACCAACATAGAAAAGTTATTAAACTACTATCCATACAAATATATCGACCGAACGACATTTCAGTCTATCAAAGAGGCAAAGCAATCAGAAAAGATAGTTCAATGTAAGGGTTATATAACCCAGATTCGAAGTGAAGGAAGTGGAACAAAAGAGAGGCTTACTGCATACTTTACTGATGGAGATTCATTCATTGACTTAACATTTTTCACTGGGGCAAAATATCTTAAAAAAAGTCTTAAAATAAAAGAGCCTTACATACTCTTTGGAAAGACTAAAAAATTTGGATCGTCAATGAGTATTGTCCATCCAGAATTAACACTACAAAAAGACCAATCAACATTAGGTTCTCTGTATCCTCAATACCACACAACAGAGAAGATGAAAAAAGAGGGCATGACATCAAAGTCTTTGGCTCAGATAATTACAAATGCGCTTATACTTATCCAAAAGGATGATGTTGAAAATCTTCCAGAATGGATACTTAAATATAGAGACCTAGCAACTAAAAAAGATTCCTTAATTGGAATACACACCCCTAAAAACTATGATGAGTTAAATAGAGCGATATACCGAATAAAATTCGAAGAGCTGTTTATGAACCAACTTAAGGTGATCTATTTAAAGATTGAAAGAGAGCAAAAATATAAAGGAAATGTGTTTACAACTGTTGGTGATAAATTTAACTATTTCTACCAATACAATATCCCTTTTGAACTAACTGGGGCTCAAAAACGTGTAATTCGTGAAATACGAAACAACATGAAAACAGGGACACAGATGAATCGACTTATTCAAGGAGATGTGGGTAGTGGTAAAACAATGGTTGCATTTATGTCGGCATTAATCGCTATTGACAACCAATTTCAAGCATGTATCATGGCTCCTACTGAGATACTCGCATCACAGCACCTAGAGTCTATTTTAGAGATGAATCAAGGGTTGAACCTTAATGTAAAATTATTAACGGGGTCAACCAAAGTAGCTGAAAGACGCCAAATACATCAAGAGCTAGAAGACGGAACATTAGACCTTCTTATTGGCACACATGCATTGATAGAAGATAAAGTAAAGTTTCAGAAATTAGGACTTGTAATTATTGATGAACAGCATCGTTTTGGAGTGGCTCAAAGAGCAAAATTGTGGAATAAAGGGGTTGTCCCTCCACATATCTTAGTGATGACTGCGACGCCTATACCTAGAACTCTAGCCATGACTCTCTACGGAGACTTGGACGTGTCTGTTATTGATGAACTACCCCCTGGAAGGAAGCCTATCATAACAAAACACTATTTTGATTCTAAAAGAGAAAAGATTAATGAGTTTATTCAAAATGAGTTGAATAAAAACAGACAGGTATATTATGTTTTTCCTTTAATAGAGGAATCCGAGAAGCTAGATTTTAAAAATCTTGAAAAAGGCTACGAACAAGTTGCAGAAGACTTCCCCGATTATTCTATTAGTGTTGTTCATGGTAAACTTAAATCGCAAGAAAAAGAGGCTGAAATGATAAGGTTCAAAAATCATGAAACGAGTATCATGGTTGCAACCACAGTAATTGAAGTTGGAGTAAATGTCCCCAATGCATCTATTATGATTATTGAAAGTGCTGAAAGATTTGGACTTTCACAACTTCACCAGCTGAGAGGTCGAGTAGGCCGTGGTGCGGATCAAGCATACTGTCTCCTTATTACAGGTGACAAAATTAGTAAAGTCTCTAAAGCTAGAATGCAAACAATGGTTGACCATAGCGATGGTTTTAAAATATCAGAGGTAGACCTTGAACTTCGTGGGCCTGGAGATATCGAAGGAATACAACAGAGTGGTGACATTCAAGGGTTAAACTTGTCTGATTTATCAAAAGATAGCAATATATTAACAGACGTTAGAAATATTATATTTAAAATTGCAGAAAAAGATCCAAAACTTACAAATCCAGCAAACAATAAACTTCTCAAAATGTTAATAAATACAAACATTAGTTTATTTAATTGGAGCGATATTAGTTGATCAAAGAGTATGAGTGGGATAGAGATGATAAATAGAATAAAGAATGATCAAAAAGGACTTTTTAATAAATTCTTTCCAACTTTTGTATTATTTGCAACAGTTATATTAGGAATAATCTTTTGGTCCTATTTTGTATTAGAGGCAGATAAAAATATAAAAGGGAGTGAAATGAGGAACCAATCCCTTCTACAAGTGCAGGCAAAAGAGATTACAACGACCATTGAAGATCTTTTTATGGACCTCAATGAGATTTCGTCACGTTCCATTATTATCAATTACTTAGACACGCCAAACAAGGCGCATAAAGCAATATTAGAGAAGAAGATATCAACTTATCTAAAGAAAAAGAAACTGTATAATAGCATTCAAATAATTAATCCCCAAAAGAATCGATATCTATCAATAACCTACACAAATAATCAGTTTACCCTAACAGAGCGTAATATTAAAGATTCTGATTATACAGCTCAAGAACTTAACCCTGGGGAAACAACTGGAGTACAAATAAGCCAGATACACTCTTTAGAAGATATTAAAAAGTGTTCAAACCTTTGCAATAAAGCAATCACTATATCCATGTATGTTTTTAATGCAAGAAGAGAACCTTCAATTTTATCGTTAAGTTGTAGCTTTCAAAACATACTTGATAAAATGAGGAATGACAAACAAATTCTTCATTATAATGAAAATACCATAGGAAGATTATTTATGATATCTGAAAATGAAGACAATGTATTTGATATCGACAATAATCTTGTAATCAATAAGTATAAAGAAAATACACCTCCTATCCCTTATAGTGTTATTCAAAGAATTGAACTAGAGAAGAAACAACAGAATGGATCCTTTATTACAAAGGATGGTTTTGTCAACTTCTTTTCAATTAATTTGGGAGAGACTTTAAAGAATACATTAATTGGAAATAAGATAGGCTTCGACCTGTCCAAAAAGTTTGGAAACCATGAATACAAACTGGTATCATTGATATCCATAGACCAATACCACGAAATTAGATCAAAAGAGTTAAGTAGACTTGTTGCAATATATTTAGTGATCCTATTCCTTCTTATTATCATCTCTTATTTGGCTGCGATGACGCTGTCCAATAGGATCTACAATCAAACACTCTTAAAAAAATCAGCTAAAAAGCTTACCGAGGTAAATAATACAAAAGATAAATTTATTAAGATCTTAGCACACGACTTGAAAAACCCTATTATGACAATACAAGGTTTTTCATATATTATCAAAAATGACGACCCCTCTTTTTCATCAGAACAAAAGAAGCATTATGCTGAAATAATAGTTCAGTCAACACAAAATATGGTGCAACTTATTGATGATGTATTGGCATGGTCGAAATCTCAAAATGGAGCACTAATTGTAAACAAGACTATCACGCAAGTAAACTCAGTCATTGAAAGCACCATTGAAATATTAAAGCCTCAAGCATTAAAAAAAGAGATTAATATTAACTGCGAATTTAAAAATAATATTAGTCTAGAGATTGACCAAAATATGTTGATCTCAATAATTCGCAACTTAACATCCAATGCAATTAAATTTTCATTTAGGGGTTCTACCATTACAATAAAGACACAAACCAATGGCGATTTTTGCGAAATTCTAATTATTGATCATGGTGTAGGGATCACTCCTTCTGTTCAAAAAAAATTATTTAATGTAGGAGAAAAGATATATTCTAAAGGAACGGAGAATGAAAAAGGAACAGGACTAGGTCTGATCTTATGCAAAGAGTTTACGCTGAAAAATAGTGGTAAAATTGATATTATTTCAAAACCTAATGAGGGAACAACAATCCAATTAATATTTCCATTACCGAAAAGCGGAGAACAATAGTAATACGATCCGGTCCACTATGTTAATAATACGATTGAATTAACTAAAGATTAAAACATTACCGTCCTCACAACTTCAACAACACATTTAATTCAGATAGTTTGAGTCACAGGAAGACATGGGGATATACAAGTACACAAACAATACACAAGTCCCAAATTCCGTCCTTCTAGTGTGTCAATTCTATAAAACATTTTCGTTATTATCCGAAAAAAGTCTATAATTCTACGCCGTATTTAAAACAAAAATAAATAAGAAGTCAATTCATTATTTAAATAACCAAAGATATTTGAAAAGAGATAATCATATTTAGATTTGTAGAGTATTTTTTCATAGATATCATGGATAAGAATAGAGAATTAACCCACGATGGCGTCGTTTATAAAACGGAGGGCAAAGAAGCTTGGGTAAAAATTATTTCAAAATCAGCATGTGCTGGATGCCATGCAAAAGGGGCTTGTTCTGTAGCAGATGTCGAAGAGAAAATGGTTCACATTAAACGTGTAAATCAAAGTATCAAGAATGGAGAAAAAGTTCTATTGGTGGCAAATAAACGCCAAGAGAAACTAGCTGTTATTCTTGGTTACATTCTTCCTTTATGCATACTTATCATAGCGCTTATTGTATCTAAAAACATAGGTTTTTCAGACACGATATCCGCTGTAATTGCTATTGCCATTCTTGTTCCATATTATTTAGGCTTATATCTATTCCGTAATAGAATATCAGGTAAGCTTGAATTTACAATTCGTAAAATCTAGTAAATCTAATTAATAATGATTCTAACACTTGTTATAAACACGATTCTTGTTTTAAGTATCATTGGAGTTTTGGCAGCAGTAATTCTTGCAGTTGCTGCGAAAAAGTTCAAAGTTGAAGAAGATCCTCGCATTGATGATGTAGAAGGAACATTACCAGGGGCAAACTGTGGTGGATGTGGTTTTGCAGGATGTAGAGCTTTCGCCGAAGCTTGCGTTAAAGAGATGGAACTTTCTTCTCTTTATTGTCCTGTTGGGGGAAATGACTGCATGGGATCTGTTGCAGATATCTTAGGATTAGAAGCCGTAAAAAAAGCACCACAAACAGCGGTTGTGAGATGTAACGGTACATGCGAACATCGTCCTAAAACAAACCATTATAATGGTTCAATTTCTTGTGCAATTGCCTCTTCATTGTATGCTGGAGATACAGGTTGTGCATATGGATGTCTTGGATGTGGAGATTGTGTCACTGCTTGTGAATTCGATGCAATTCATATGAACCCTGAGACAGGACTACCTGAGGTGGACGACGAAAAATGTGTTGCATGTGGTGCGTGTGTCACCGCATGTCCTAAGACACTGATTGAATTACGTAAAAAAATGCCAAAAGGTCGTAAGGTTTACGTTTCATGTCGCAATATGGACAAAGGTGCAGCAGCCAAAAAAGCTTGTAGTACTGCTTGTATTGGTTGTACGAAATGTTTCAAAGAGTGCCCTTTTGACGCCATTACAATGGAGAAAAACTTGGCATTTATCGATGCGGATAAATGTAAGTTATGCCGTAAATGTGTATCAGTATGTCCAACAGGTGCTATTGTTGAAGAGAACTTTCCTCCACGCAAAGTGAAGAAAGAGGAAGAAGCTGCTTCATAAACGAGACTCTCAAATTAACAAGAAAAAACAATTTAAAATATTATGGTGCTTAAGACATTCAAAATCGGAGGTATTCATCCTGCTGAGAACAAACTGTCGGCTAATGCAAAAATTCATACATTGCCGATCCCTAAGACCGTATATATCCCAATGGGACAACACATTGGGGCGCCAGCAACTCCTCTGGTTAAAAAAGGAGATATGGTTAAGGTTGGACAGATGATTGGTAAAGCCTCAGGTTTTGTTTCTGCCAATATTCACTCTTCTGTTTCTGGGAAAGTGAAAAAAATCGATCAAATAATCGACAGCTCTGGGTATAAAAAAGATGTTGTCGTAATCGATGTTGATGGAGATGAATGGGAAGAGTCTATTGATAGATCAACCGAACTCGTAAAAGAGATAACTCTAACTCAAGAAGAAATTAAAGCTAAGATTGCAGAATCTGGTATTGTCGGTTTGGGAGGTGCAACATTCCCAACACATATTAAACTATCTCCTCCTCCAGGAAATACAGCTAAAGTTCTTGTCATTAATGCTGTAGAGTGTGAGCCATATCTTACTGCAGATCACCAAATCATGCTCGAAAAAGGAGAAGAAATTATGGTTGGTGTCTCTATATTAATGAAAGGTGTCGGGGTTGAAAAAGCGATCATAGGTATCGAAAATAATAAAAAAGATGCTATTGATTACTTCAAAAAAATCGCTAAGGCTTATAAAGGTATAGAGATTGCTCCATTGAAAGTTCAATATCCTCAAGGTGGAGAGAAGCAATTGATTGCAGCAACTATTGGCAAAGAAGTTCCTTCTGGTGCACTTCCAATTGCTGTAGGTGCTGTTGTAAATAATGTTGCTACAGCATATGCAGTATATGAAGCAATACAGAAGAACAAACCTCTTTTCGAACGTATCGTTACAGTAACAGGTAAATCAGTAAAAAATCCTTGTAACCTACTTGTAAGAGGAGGAACACCAACAAACGATCTTATTGATTTTGCTGGAGGACTACCTGAAGATACAGGAAAGGTTATTAGCGGTGGACCTATGATGGGTAAAGCTCTAGTTAATCTAGAAGTACCTGCAGCAAAAGGAACATCTGGTATTCTTATCATGCAAGACACAGAGTCTGCACGAGCAAAAATGGATGCATGTATTCGATGTGCAAAATGTGTGAAAGCTTGTCCAATGGGAATAGAACCTTATCTTTTGATGTCGTTGGCAGAGAAATCAAACTGGGATCAATCAGAACAACGAAATGTAATGGACTGTATCGAATGTGGTTCTTGTTCATTTACATGTCCTTCAAACCGCCCTCTTCTTGATTATATCAGAATGGGGAAAGGAAAAGTAGGACAAATTATAAGAGGAAGAAAAAGCTAATTAAGATAATTAAGACACAAAAATCTATAAAGTAATGAAATTACTTACCGTATCACCATCACCACACATCAAAGGAGATGAATCTGTTACTAAGATTATGTATGGAGTGGTTATTTCACTCATTCCTGCATTAATTGCAAGTACAGTATTCTTTGGATGGCAAGCACTATTGATTACAGCAGTTTCTGTAGCATCATGCGTATTATTCGAATACCTTTTTCAGAAGTTTTTGATAAAAGGAGAATCAACAATCCAAGATGGTTCCGCAATAATTACAGGGCTTTTGTTAGCATTTAATGTTCCAAGTTCACTTCCTATTTGGCTTGTAGTGTTGGGTGCACTAATCTCTATAGGAGTAGGTAAAATGACCTTTGGTGGATTAGGACAAAACCTATTTAATCCAGTATTAGTAGGGCGTGTATTCCTTTTGATCTCTTTCCCTGTGCAAATGACATCATGGACAGCAAACAAAACAGTGGACGCATTCTCTGGAGCAACACCACTAGGAATACTAAAAGAAGGCATCAAATCAGGACAATCTGTTTCTGAGTTGTTACCAAACCTTCCTTCTAATTTTAATCTTTTTACTGGTTCGATGAGCGGATCATTAGGAGAGATATCTGCCTTAGCGCTATTATTAGGAGGTCTTTTTATGCTTTACAAGAAGATCATCACATGGCACATTCCTGTTGCAGTACTAGGAAGTATGTTCATTCTACAAGGAACTCTATATCTGATTAATCCTGATCAATTCATCAATCCTTTATTCCATATACTTACTGGAGGTGCAATGTTAGGAGCAATTTATATGGCAACAGATATGGTAACTTCTCCTATGTCAACGAAAGGACAGTTAATCTATGGTGTAGCAATTGGTATACTTACAATATGTATCAGAAACTTTGGAGCATATCCAGAAGGTATTTCATTTGCTATATTGATTATGAATGGAGTTGTTCCACTTATCAATAACTATATCAAACCTAAAAGATTCGGAGGAAAAGCATAATGGCAAAAATTGAATCAAACTTTACAAATATGGTTATCACATTATTTGTGGTAACAATGGGGGCGGGTGCAATTTTAGGCTTTATGAATGAGCTTACCGCAGATGCAATCTCTGCGAGTCAAACTAAAGCCCAAGAAGAAGCGATTGCTTCAGTACTACCTAAATTCGACAAATTGGCTAAAAGCTATAAAGTGTTGAATAAAGGAGATAAAGACAGCTTAGAAATATTTCCGGCTTTAGATGCAAACGGTAATGTTGTGGGTAGAGCAGTTAAAACATACACAAATAACGGTTTCTCAGGACATATCGATATTATGGTCGGTTTAGATAACACAAATAAAATATCCGGTTTCCAAGTACTACAACATCAAGAAACTCCTGGATTGGGATCTAAAATGCAAGAGTGGTTTAGTACACCCAAAGAAGGGAAAAATAATTCTATTATTGGTCTAGATCCATCTAAGACAAATATGACTGTAACTAAAGATGGTGGAGATATTGATGCAATTACTGCAGCAACAATATCGTCAAGAGCATTTCTAGATGCACTTAGAAGAGCTTCTGCCATAGAAGGAAATACAGATGCAACAACTGGTGCAACGACAAAACACAACGAGAGCAAAGGAGGTGAATCATGAGCAAACTTAAAATAGTATCTAAAGGATTTCTTCAAGAAAATCCAGTTTTTGTACTTCTTCTTGGTATGTGTCCAACGTTGGGAGTAACCTCTTCTGCTATTAATGGTCTTGGGATGGGGTTAGCAACAACATTTGTATTAATGCTTTCAAACATTGCCATTTCATTAGTAGCTAGATTTATTCCCGATAAAGTTCGTATTCCTAGCTTTATTGTAATTATTGCCACCTTTGTGACAGTATTACAAATGGTAATGCAGGCTTATCTACCAGCACTTTATAAAAGTCTAGGTCTTTTTATTCCATTGATTGTAGTAAACTGTATCGTACTAGGTCGTGCTGAAGCATTCGCCTCTAAGAATGGTCCTTTTGAATCGATGCTTGATGGTATTGGCATGGGACTTGGTTTCAGTTTCGCACTGACGCTACTAGGAGGTATCCGTGAACTTTTAGGAAGTGGTAAACTTTTTGGTTTCACAATCTTTAACGAAGGATATGGAAGCTTGGTATTTATCCTTGCTCCAGGAGCATTCTTGGTATTAGGTTACCTTATTGCAATCATTAACAAAATAAAAAAGGCTTAAGAAATGGAATATATAATCATTATTATATCTGCAGTCTTTGTTAACAACATTGTACTCTCACAATTCTTGGGAATTTGCCCTTTTTTGGGTGTTTCTAAGAAAGTATCTACAGCAATTGGAATGACTGGTGCAGTAGCCTTCGTAATGGCTCTTGCAACGATTGTTACTTTTATTGTACAACATGAAATTCTTAATCCTTTAGGATTAGGTTATCTACAGACTATTTCATTCATCCTAATCATTGCTTCATTGGTTCAATTGGTAGAGATTATCTTAAAGAAGGTTAGTCCCTCTCTTTACCAAGCTTTAGGGGTATTCTTACCTCTTATTACAACCAACTGTGCAATCTTAGGAGTTGCAATTCTTACAATACAGAAAGAGTTCAATCTACTAGAAGGAGTTACATTTGCTGTAGCAAATGCTGTTGGTTTTGGTCTTGCATTAGTAATCTTTGCAGGGCTTCGTGAGCAATTAGAGCTAATGAATGTACCTAAAGGTTTAAAAGGCACACCTATTGCTTTGGTTACAGCAGGAATTCTAGCAATGGCATTTATGGGATTCTCAGGAATCGTATAAAGATATAAACTAAAGAAAAAAAGGAGCCTTTCTATTTGATAAGCTCCTTTTTTTGTGCCTAATATTTTTGATAATAAGATCCTCACTAAACTATAGATAGAGGTGAAAATGAATATAAATCTCTATAGAGATAGAAAACAATTTTAACAGAACAAAAACAAGATAAAAGATATTATATCAGTATATTTAACGTTATAGTATATAATACAGAATTTAAACACACATAAGTTATGACAAAGCTCACAAGAAGAACGTTTCTACAAACATCAGGCGTTGCAGCAGCAGGATTAACACTCGCCCCTAATTCACTGGAGGCCAAAGAGAATAAACCAAATCACAAACAACCACATATTATCTTTATTATGACCGACCAACATCGTGGAGATGCTATTGGTCTACTAAATCCAGTCGTTCAAACACCGAACATTGATAAAATTGGTCAAAACGGATTAATATTTCGATCTGGATATAGCTCAACACCGAGTTGTACTCCTGCAAGATCAGGACTATTAACAGGTCAATCACCATGGAATCATGGAATGCTAGGCTACTCTAGAGTGGCTAGAAAATATCCTATTGAAATGCCACGTATGCTTGGAGAGCTAGGTTATTATACTTTTGGAATAGGAAAGATGCATTGGTATCCACAAAAGTCACTTCATGGATTTCATGGAACACTTGTAGATGAAAGTGGTAGAATAGAAGACGATGGTTATGTAAGTGATTACCGTGATTGGTTCAGACTTAATGCTCCGGGATTTGACCCCGACAAAACAGGAATTGGATGGAATGAAAACAAAGCAGATACATATAAACTACCCAAAAAGCTTCACCCTACGGAATGGACAGGTAATACTGCAGTACAGTTTATTGAGAATTATGAGATTGAGAACCCCCTCTTCTTAAAAGTATCATTTGCGAGGCCACACAGTCCTTATGATCCCCCCAAAGAGTATCTAGATAAATATCATATATCAGATATAGAACCTCCTGTTAGAGCAGATTGGAGTGAGAAATTTGCTCCTTTAAGAAATAAAGAAAACTACTCCACAGCATTTGGTGATTTCGGAGATGACTATGCAAAAAACTCGAAATTACACTACTATGCAAACATCTCTTTTATTGATGATCAAGTTGGAAAGATTATCGAAGCATTAAAAGAGAAGGGGATTTATGACGATTGTATTATATGTTTCACCTCTGATCATGGAGATATGATGGGAGACCACAACCACTGGAGAAAAACATATGCATATGAACCATCTGCCAAAATTCCATTCTTAATGCAATATCCGAATTGGATGGAAGGAGCCATGCCAAGAGGATCTGAGTGCTTCAAACCAGTAGAGCTACGCGACTTTTTACCAACATTCTTAGAGGCTGCTGGCGGTAAAATACCCAAAGAGATAGATGGAAAATCTCTTCTTTCTTTCGTTCATGATAAAGAGCCTAAGTGGAGAGAATATATTGATCTAGAACATGCAACATGTTATAGTGCATCCAACTATTGGGCAGCGCTAACAGATGGTAAGATGAAATATATATGGTTTATCCATACTGGAGAAGAACAACTTTTTGATATTGAAAAAGACCCTAAAGAGATCAAGGAACTCTCTTCGAAAAGAAGATATCAAAAAGAGCTCAAAAAGTGGAGACAACGAATGGTAGAACACTTAGAAGTTCGTGGAGAAACATTCGTAAAAGATAAAAAGCTTGTTAAGCGTAAAAACACGCTACTAATAGGACCAAATTTCCCAGACAAGAAATGGTCGAATAATGAAGCATTAGCTTATTGGAGAAAAGAGACAAAGAATGCATTCAAAATGATATAGAAAAAGAGAGATTTTATTCAAAAATTTGAATTAAAAACACAAGGGATAGCGCTGCTGTCCCTTTCTTTTATTCTTAAAGTTTATCCTCTTTTATAACGACTTCGAGTTGTTTTTAATCTAAATAGGAATATCGATCAAATAGTCAATTCCTAATAAGAACGAAGGAATAGAGTTAGACATACCACACGGGATAAATTTTAAAAACACCCCATATTAAGTACTCATGCAAAATTAATGGTATGTTCTAAACAAAATGCTCCTAGTGTTTCCAATAGACATTTTTTCAGAGAATTGTAGCTTTCATATGCTTTAAACTCAAGCCAAAAGTATTTGATGTGTTTCCAAAGTATTTCTATGATATTAAGTTCTGGAGAATATGGAGGAATAAAATAGATATAAAGATCTAAAGCATTCCATTCTTCTATTTTTGCTTTAAATTTTTTGGATCTATGAATAGGCGCATTATCAAGGACTAGTATTGTTTTCTTTGTTATCTAATTACATAACTTATCTATAAATGAGATCAAAATATCACTATTAATTGTTGTTTCATGTACTTCATAAAATATCTCATTTTTACGATTCATTGCTCCTATAACATTAAGAGCTTTACTTCTTGATGACGGAAGTAATATTTGACTCTTCTTGTCCTGCCATGCATATGGAACATAGGGAGTTAGATTAAAGTGACTTTCGTCAACGAAATATAAATCTAAGTATCCTGAATCCTCACACTTACGTAATTCTGTTAGTTGATGTTGCTTTAGTTGGAAGTCTATATCATTCCGTTTTGTCTTGAGTGATCGCCGGACTCACTTCCATACATACCCGATCTTTTTAAAAAACGTATTAAAGTCTCTTTTGAAATGGTAAGATTATAATGTTCTTTCAAATGATGAAGTATATAAGATAGATTACGATTATTTGTTTTTACTAAATCTTTGATTATATCATCGAATCCAGCTAATTTACACTTTGCTCCTCTTCCTTGTTTAATCCTAAGTGCATCAAAATTATATTCTAACCACTTGTCAAATAGACGTGATACTGTAATGACAGATATTCCCATTATCCTTGAAATATCAACCATAGAATAGTGACTATTGGACAGTAATAGGCAATGTGAACGCATTCTTTCCACCTTGTTGTCTGAATGTTCATATAGAGCAGTTAGTTTTAGAACTGCATCCTGTGTTAACTTTATATATCGCATGTCTCAAAGAAACAACATCTATTTTAATCATGAAAAAAAACTATCTGTAATTATGTGGACTTACTTACTACAATAGGTATCAAACAATCAGATGATAAAAAAAAACAAAAAAGGATGCCCATAATAGGACATCCTTTTATATTATATCATTGAAAACTACAATTACTCAGCAGCAAAAGAGATTTCTGATAATCTTTGATAGTAGTTACGACGCCATTTCGCATTATCTTCAGCTGCAACAAAAAGTTCTTTTGCTTCATCAGGGAATGCCTTAAGTAACGAAGTATAACGTACCTCACCCATTAAGAAATCTTGGAATTTTCCCCATTCTGGAGTTTTAGAATCTAATTGGAATGGATTCTTTCCAGCATCTTCTAGACGAGGATCATAGCGATAAATTGACCAATAACCACACTCAACAGCTTTCGCCTCTTCTTCTTGAGATTTACCCATTGTAGCACGAAGTCCATGAGAAATACAAGGAGAGTAAGCAATAACCAAAGAAGGTCCTGGATAAGCTTCAGCTTCTCTTACCGCTTTTAAGAATTGAGCTTGATTTGCTCCCATTGCCACTTGAGCAACATAGATATAACCATAACTCATTGCGATAGCACCAAGATCTTTTTTACGAATCTTTTTACCAGAAGCAGCAAACTTAGCTACAGCTCCAATTGGAGTTGACTTAGAAGCCTGTCCACCAGTATTAGAATAGATCTCTGTATCCATCACAAGGATATTTACATCCTCACCTGAAGCTAAAACATGATCAACACCACCGTATCCAATATCGTAAGCCCATCCGTCACCACCAAATACCCATACAGATTTCTTCACTAGGTATTGAGATAGAGATAAGATCTCTTTCGCGTATTCAGCACTGTTTCCTTTAATAGCATCAAGAACAACAGCAGAAGCTTTTTCAGATGCATCCGCATTATCTTTTGCTTCAAGCCAAGCTTTAAAAGCATCTGATTCAGCAGCACCAGCTTCGATAGCAGTAGCCATCACGTCAGCAAGACGATTACGATGTGCATTGATACCCTCAGACATACCGAAACCAAATTCAGCGTTATCCTCGAAAAGAGAGTTAGCCCAAGCAGGACCGTGACCAGACTTGTTTTCAGTTGTATAAGGAGTAGCAGGAGCAGAACCACCATAGATAGAAGAACATCCAGTAGCATTTGCAATCATCATACGCTCACCAAACAGCTGAGTAATAAGTTTAATATATGGAGTCTCACCACAACCAGCACAAGCACCCGAGAATTCGAATAATGGTTGAGCAAACTGTGAGTTTTTCACTGTTTTAGACTTGTCAACTAAATCGTCTTTGTAAGTTACCTCTGAAGAGAAGTAATCCCAACGAGCGATCTCTGCGTCTTGAGTTTCCAATGGTTTCATAACCAAAGATTTCTCTTTAGAAGGACATACATCAACACAGTTACCACATCCTGTACAATCAAGAGGAGAAACTTGCATACGGAACTCTAATCCAGCAAATTGCTTACCGACAGCCTTCTTCAAATCAGTTCCTTCAGGAGCATTTGATTTTTCGTTCTCATCCACAAGGAATGGGCGAATTGCAGCGTGAGGACAAACATAAGCACATTGGTTACACTGAATACAGTTATCCACGATCCACTCAGGAACATCGATACCTACACCACGCTTCTCATACTCTGTTGTTCCGTTAGGGAAAGTACCATCTTCAACCCCTTTGAAAGTAGACACTGGAAGTGAATCTCCCTCTTGAGCATTGATAACGTCCACCACGTTTTCAATAAAATCAGGACGAGAAGTTTCATCTTTTTCTGAAGATAAAGAAATTGTATTCCATTCAGTAGGAACTTCTACTTTGTGGAAGTTAGCACCACCTGCATCCACTGCAGCGTAGTTCATATTTACAATATTCTCCCCTTTCTTACCATACGATTTAACAATCGCTTTTTTCATTTGCTCCACAGCTAATTCGTAAGGAATTACGCCAGTGATCTTAAAGAAAGCAGACTGCATTATAGTATTAGTACGGTTACCAAGACCAAGTTCTTTACCTAGTTTTGTACCATTGATGATATAGAAATCAATCTCGTTCTCAGCAAGATATTTCTTCATATTATCTGGAAGACGACGAAGTACTTCGTTCTCATCCCAAATAGTATTTAATAAGAATGAACCACCCTTCTTAAGACCTTTCAATACATCGTATTGATTCACGTATGCTTGAACATGACAAGCAACGAAGTCAGGAGTAGTTACTAAATATGTTGAACGGATTGGATCATCACCGAAACGAAGGTGTGAAGCTGTAAAACCACCTGATTTTTTTGAATCATAAGCAAAATATGCTTGACAATACTTATCAGTAGATCCACCAATAATTTTAATAGAGTTCTTGTTTGCACCAACAGTACCATCAGAACCTAAACCATAAAATTTAGCTTCAAATGTTTTGTCTGATGTAACTTTCACTTCAGGAAGAAGAGGTAGAGACTTAAATGTTACATCATCGATAATACCGATAGTGAAATCATTCTTAGGCTCTGTCATCTCTAGGTTATTGAAAACAGAGATAATTTGTGCTGGAGTAGTATCTTTCGATCCAAGACCAAAACGACCACCAACAATTAAAGGCTTCTCTGCTTTATCATAAAATAAAGAACGTACATCTAGATACAATGGTTCTCCTTGTGCACCCGGCTCTTTTGTTCTATCAAGAACAGAAATACGCTTCACTGTTTTAGGAAGAACGTTGAAGAAATATTTCTCTGAGAAAGGACGATAAAGGTGACAAGAGATCAAACCGACCTTTTTACCTTCAGCAACCTGCGCATCAATAACTTCTTTAATAGTCTCAGTTACAGAACCCATTGCAATAATGATATTCTCTGCATCTTCAGCACCATAAAAAGTGAATGGGTGATACTCACGACCAGTCAACTTAGTAATTTCTTGCATATAATCCTCTACGATATCTGGAACAACATCATAGAAAGAGTTAGAAGCCTCTTTTGCTTGGAAGAAAATATCTGGGTTTTGAGCAGTACCACGTGTAACAGGATGCTCAGGATTCAATGCTCTTTCACGGAACTCTTTCACAGCGTCCATGTCTACTAGAGGCATCAAATCTTCTTTCTCTAACATCTCAATCTTTTGAATCTCGTGTGAAGTACGGAAACCATCAAAGATATTCATGAATGGAACGCGTGATTTCAACGTAGCCAAATGTGAAACACCTGAAAGGTCCATAGTCTCTTGAACGGATCCAGCGAACAACATTGCGAAACCTGTTTGACGTGCAGAGTATACATCACTGTGATCTCCAAAAATTGAAAGAGCATGTGTAGCCAAAGCACGAGCACTAACATGGAAAACTGTTGGTAACAACTCTCCCGCGATCTTATACATATTAGGAATCATCAACAATAAACCTTGTGATGCTGTATAAGTAGAAGTAAATGCTCCTGACTGAAGAGATCCGTGAACGGCACCTGCGGCACCAGCTTCACTTTGAAGTTCAGCCAAACGTACAGGCTGTCCAAACATATTCTTCTGTCCTACTGCTGCCCACTCATCAACGTTCTCCGCCATAGGAGAAGAAGGAGTAATTGGATAGATACATGCAACCTCACTAAAAATGTAGCTAATGTGAGCTGCTGCATAGTTACCATCACATGTGATAAACTTTTTTTCTTTAGCCATTGTTTTTTAAATTTTGAACAAAGGTTCGTATTTCAACAAGTCAATAATTATTTTTCTAAACACTATATATCAAGAATCGGCTGCTTGTAGTTAATAAAGAAAGCCGAACAGCCAAAGAGGAATAATATTATCTGAACCAATCTCAATCATATCGGCAGCTGCATAGCCACCCTCAACAGGTTTGGTATATTTTCCTCCGACCATAAATTTCTTCTCGTTATCGAGTAAAAAGTCAACCCCCCTACCCGATTTCACTTTACATCTTACAGCAGTTTGATTTAAGAAGAAAGTCTTCCTTAAACTACTGTTCGATGTTTTTTCAGGAGAGATTGCATACATCAAATTTGTATTATGCAAATAGACCTGTGCAGGTTTTTTAGACGGGCCCTCCTCCCCATTATATATTAAATGTAATAATTTAGCATTTTTCAGATAACGAAGATAATTCATTACCGTAGCTCTAGAAGTATCAATTTCCCCACTCATCTTACTCACATTGGGGCAAAAAGGGACTTGGTCAGCAATAATTTGCATCAATTTTCTTAAACGTGGCAAATATTGAAGTTCTATTTGATTTGTATAAGTCACATCGATTTCAAGAGCCAAATTCACATGTTTCAATAAAGTCTCTGTATACAGTGCTGAATCATCATGAAAGAAAGGGTAACAACCATGTTTCAAATAGTCCGTAAAGTATGCTAAAGGCCTTACCTTATTAAGAACTGAAGGAACAATTTCTTGATGTCTATTTAAAATATCATTTAACGGCAGACATTCAAACTCATTTCCTGTTCTAACATTTAAATATTCACGAAATGACAATGGATGTAAATGGTACATATGAGCAATATCCTTTAGCTCGTCATTCCCCTCAATAATCCTCAAAACAGGAGAACCACTGAAAACGATTTTTAATCCTGGAATATTATCATAGATCATTCTTAACTCATTAGACCAATTTGGATACTTATGTATTTGGTCTAAAAGTAGAATCTTGCCACCTCTCTTAAAGAACTCATCTGCAAAAGAGTAGATACGTCTCTTGGTAAAGTAAAAACTATTAAGATTTACATAGAGACAAGAATCACCATATTTGGTCTCCATACGTCGAGCATAATCCAAAAGAAACATCGTTTTGCCTACACCACGAGATCCTTTAATTCCAATCAAAGGGTGACTCCAATCTATCTCATAGTTTAATTGACGATCAATCACTCCATGCAAGGAGTCTATCAAGTTCTTATGTGTCGTGTAAAATAAATCCACCTCTAACTTTTCATGTTACAAGGCAAATCTAGAAAAAATAAAGTTTTTTTGCAATCTAGAGATTACAAATAAACTTTATTTTTGAAACACCCAACTCATAACATATATCATATATTAAACTATATGCCTGATTACAAATATACTAGAATAACTCATAAGAATCATTCCAAATATGATACACATGACAATCATTTGGATATTCTAATATAATTTTAACTATTATATCTAATAACGTAATAATAGTGCTCCAACGGAGTACCCTCCACCAAAAACAGTAAAGACTACTAAATCATCCTCTTTAATTCTATCAATATTCTGAGAAAAACAGATTCCAGTACTCGCACACCCAGTATTACCATGTGACTTTATATGTGTTAGCACCTGATCATCCGCTAACTTCATCTGTTTTTGAAGATTCGAAATAATTCGCCCATTTGCTTGATGTGCAACTACATAATCTAACTCATCAACAGTCAACTTGGTATTTTCTAAAACAACATCAATCGCTCGTCTCATTTGGGTAACCGCATTGATAAACACATCTCTACCATTAGGCATGCTTAATCCACCGGAAACAGGACGCAAAAACACAGAATCATTCGCTTTACCAACATGTCCTAATCCTTGTGTAAAAACATTTAAGACTCTACCTGGCTTCTTCCCCTTAGGCTCTGAACTAATAAAAAGAGCAGCAGCACCATCTCCCCAAAGATGTCCACTCTTTGAACATGATTCATTACTGTATGCCCAATTATGCTCTGAGGCTACTACTATAATATTTTTTGCTTTCCCCATAGCAATATACCCCTCAGCTATTTCCAGAGCATTAATCAAAGAAGAACAAGCAGACGAAACAAAAACAACTTTAGCAGCATTTGCTCCAATCTCGCGTTGCACCGCATGTCCAATAGTGAATACAGTATCATAAGGAGAGTATGAAGCTCCAATAATTAGATCCACCTCTCCTGCACTAAAACCTGATTGATCCAATCCATTACGAACTGCCTCTATTGCCATCGTATTCGTATTTTCATCATCAGTAGCCTTGAAACGCGATCTAATTCCTGTTCTTTCATAAATCCATTGATCCTCTAGACCATTAACATTCTCAAAATATGAATTCGAGACAACCTTAGAAGGCAAATAATGAGAAAAGTGATTTATATACATAACAATTTAAGATTTACTTTTTTTATAAATATATTCTGTTATCATTTCGACACACTCATCCAGTACAGCATCACAGCTACTATCAAAGTTCAGATTTATATGAGGGACTTCAAGACCAACAGCAATTATATGGATTAATGTTGTCAATGATTTAATTATCGATTCCGAAGTAGAAGAACTAGTCTTAATCTCTCTTTTTACAAGTTGTTCTAACAAACATTTCTCATCAAAGTCAAAATTCTTACGAATGGATTTAATTCGGAGGGGATCATTCAAAAAATCTGAACGTATTGAAGCATTTCGCTGTATAAGATCCTTAAAAGCATAAAATCGACTATAGTAATATTCTCTAATCACTTTATCTGTACTACAATGAATAGTCTCTTCGTAAGCTTCCTTAATCTTAGTATAGATAAGATCAACCTCATAAGCTACCACCTCATCATAAAGAGAATCCTTCGATGCGAAATACATATAGATCGTCCGTCTACCAACCCCAGCGTGTTTTGCAATACGAGAAATAGTAACATTGGCTACTCCATCACTAGCAAACAAAAGGCGAGAACTTTCAATTATTTTATCTCTTGTTGGTTCATCCATTATTTAAAATTGATTGATTCAAATGTCATTGCACAAAATTACCCCTTTTGTGCAATAATACACAAATCTAAAAATATTTTTGGAAACCCATTTATTGTCAACAATCAAAAGATAGCTCGATTAATATTGGCTTCATACCATAGAGCAAAAAAAACTATTGATTAAACACATAAAATTCATTGGTATATAAATAACGTATATTAGGATACAAAAACAATGTTCATAGGACAGCAATAGCCTCATAAATTTTCTTGTTTTAAAAGCCAAATAGATGAATTACATACAAGATAGGATTCACACTTCAGTACATAAAACAAGGATAGAGGTATCAAATAACTCTTTGATATATAAAGAAGTTTAATTAAGTGTAGTGATCTTAATAGAAGGGATAAAAGTTTATACAAATAGATCAAAAGAGAGTTGTCACAACAAACAATAACAGTTAGAAGATGAAAAAGAAAAGGAGCAACAAAAAGGAATAATATACAAACATGCTCTCTAAAGTAAATGAACTTACAACATAAGGTGAGTTGTAACCGAGAAATATCGATCCACAACTCATCCATATGATTTAATTATTGTCTCATGGTCTTTTGAACAAGACGTTTAGAGTTAGAGTAAACAGAAGGCAAGTCACCCAAGCCATTAGAACGAAACGGACATATATCGATACCACCTCTACGAGTATAAACACATCCTACCATAAGTTTTTTCGGATTAAGAAGTCGCTGAAGACGAACAAAAACAAGTTCACAAATCTCCTCATGGAAATGTGTCTCATTTCTCATCGACACAATATAAGCAAGTAATGACTCTGGTGTTACAATATGATCTCCTTCAATGTGTATATATATGGATCCCCAATCAGGCTGAAAAGTAACTTTACAATTGCTCCTCAACAAATCTGAACACCAACGAATCTCCTCATGGAGGACATTTGGAACGACCTCCAGTAAAGAGACATTTTCAGAATAATCATGGATCTTAAGATCATCAATTTCAATGAACGACTCCAACTTATCATAGTCGGAGAAGGGAGAAGCATGATAAATATTTTTCGTACGTATAGCCACAGAAACAGAAGTTTGCAGCAACTCAGACAAGTCTTTTGTAATCAACAATTCCACATGATCTATCGCATCCTTTACTGTAGAACCAAAACTTGACATATTGAAAGAGTTAAGGTATAACTTTAAGGATTTACTCTCCACCAAACAGGCACTATCAGACGAAACAACAAATTTCATCACTCCGACTACTGGCATTCCCTTATCTGTAAGAAAACTTACTTCGTAAGCATGCCATGCATCAAACCCAATAAAAGGAAGGGAGTTAGAGTCAATATCATAAATCGATCGATTCAATTCACGAGGAATAGCAACCAAAACAGAAGGATCGTATTTATCAGGGTGTGCGACCTTCTTCCCAAGGACTTTCGCTTCTAACATCTAAAACAGTTTAAGTATCATTATCTAAATTGCAGGATCAGAATAGCCTGCTTTTCTAAAAGCTTCTGCTCTAAGTTTACAAGAATCACATACTCCACAAGGGGTCCCTTCTCCTTTGTAACACGACCATGTATTTGCAAAATCAACTCCTAAATCCATTCCCATAATAATTTCATCTACTTTCGTTTTGTAAACAAAAGGGGCATGAATTTTAAACTTTTTACCCTCTTCTACAGCTGCTACCGTCCCCATATTAATTGTTGATTCCATCGAATCAATAAAAGATTGGCGACAATCAACATACCCAGAATAATCCACTTCACTCACTCCAATAAAGATATCATAAGCTTCAATGGCTTCTCCCATAGATGCTGCAACACTAAGGAAAACGAGATTACGTGCAGGAACATAAGTTTGTGGAATTTCTTTCTTATGAATGTCGCCTTCCTCAACATTCATAGACATATCCGTTAACGAAGAACCTCCCCATTGCCCCATATTGATATCCACAATACGATGACCTGAGATCTTAGCTGATTCAACAAGCGTCTTCGCCTTTTCTAATTCAATGGAGTGTCTCTGTCCATAAGAGAAAGACAGAGCATACACTTCATAACCTTGTGATTTTGCCAACCACATTGCAACAGCAGAATCTAATCCGCCGGATAATAAAACAATGGCTTTTTTTCTTTCCATTTTTGCTTTCATTTACTTTAAACCAAAAAAGTGAATCAAAAACTTGGAAAATGAAAACAGGGGTCACCACAAGACGAAATGCTTATGCCCTACAAGGAAGGTGTAATCATAATTCCTAGTTTTTTTTATAGACAGGATGGTTACGAACTGTCTTTTATTACTATTGGGTTGCAAATTTATATATTATTGTGAATTATCCCACAATAAAGAGTTTACATATGACAAAAATCATATTACACAATCCACTATAAAACAATCGTTTTGGCTATATCACAAACAATTAAGCTCTTTTTTAAGTCGTTCATATTTTTGTAAAAGAAGGATAGTAGGAGCATGAGTGATAGTCCCATTATCCACCATATCAAAGGCCTTCTTCATCGAATAACATACAGGAACAATATCTTCCCCTGCATCGAAACAGGGGGTACCTGCTTCTAATCCGATTGCGATAAATAGATGTACTTTAGAATCAATTACAGAAGTAAACGGGTCAATAACTCCCATCGAAATAATCCGATCTGCTTTGAAACCGAGCTCCTCTTTTAACTCACGTTTTGCAGCCTCTACTGGCAATAAATCTTCTTTATCAATCGCTCCACACACGACCTCTATACTTCGTCGTTGTACAGCATACTTGAACTCATCAACCAGATAAACATTGTCGTGATCCACAGCCAAAACAGCAATTCCATCAACCACTTTGGTAATTCCAAATAACATATCTAGTCCATCTTCTGTCGTGAAACGATCTTCACGCACTGAAATCCATCTATTTTCATAAACGATTCTTGAATTATAATTACGTTTATGGGAAAATTGATTCTTATCTTTATCCGTCATATTTTGTGCTATTTTAGATAACAATTAGAAACAAAAATAGCATCAAAATTGTATTTGATATATAGTATAGATAGAAGAAGACAAAAAGATTATGGCAAAAAATGAGAACAAAAAGATTCTTCATGAAGAACATCATCACATTGAGATACCTCATCATGAAAGGTTACATTTGGATCAAATGTTCCTAAAGAAACCGATATATACCGTTAGCCTTATAATCGGAATAATATTACTAACCCTTGAAATTATACTAGCACACATTACTTTTATTCCTCTCATACTAAGGGTTCTTCTTTTTCTCCTTCCTTCAATGTTTATACTGATGCTCATCAGGGATAAAGTTCACAAACATGTAAACACTAAAAAGGAGAAATGGATTCATTTAGGTATGTTATACATCGGCATTGGGGCACTTATCATGTCGCTATTCACAGGGATTAATTACTTCTTTAGAGAGAAGACTATTCAGACTAAAAGGGTAACCATAGTACACAAAAAAGTTGACACCATTGATGAGCATAGTCTAAAACTTGTCACGATAGAATATCAAGGAGTAGAAAAAGAGTTACTCGTAAAATCAGATAGAATCTACCAATCTAATACTTTGGAAATAAAAATTCAAAATGGACTATTGGGATATGCAGTACTAAAATCACACGAAAAATAGATACGGCACAAACTACTTACAAAGTAAGATTCAAATATTATTCCAATATAAATTATATTCCAGTAATAAAATTTGTGGATAGATTGGCATGTCACAGCCTTATAAATAATTAAAATTCACACCTATCATAGATACACATTACTAATGGATTGGTTACCCTTTGGTTACTCTGGGAGTAACTGAAGGGTAAAGAAAGGGTAAAGAAAGGGTAACCAATCTACGAATGAATCCACCCTAAATCTCATTTTTGATATCACTTATAAAGAGTGTCAATATGGTTCTTAATCTTGAGATAATATTGTCATTATATGGTTATTACTTAATTCATAATAGAACGATTTTGTTCCGACTATTTTTTGCTATTATCTTTCATTTCAAATGTCAAATCAGCGTCATAAGTAATTGACGAGCGTTTGTTGGAATTGATAATAATCGTTCCTCCCTCATGGAAAAGAGTGAGGTGGATATCATAAGTGTCTACACTGTTCTTCACTTTCAGTGAAACTTTTACCCTTCTTTTTTTATCAATATTTTTAATATCCAATTTTGATATTGGGGAATCCATCTCGATAGCACCACCTCCATTATAGTCTACTTGATAAGCCCTCCCAAAGAAAGGCAAATAGGCCTCTATACTATCTCCTTTCATTTTCAGGAAATATCCTTCTCCTTGAACATTACGGGTTCCTTTGTTAAAGATAACTCGTGTTGCATCAAGTTTAAACTTACCAGTTGTAAGCTGATTCAAAAGCTCCTTATACTCCTTATCTTTTTTTTCTTTTCTAGTTTGTGCTGATGAAGGAACCAATAGAGAGAACATCAAGACAATAACTGCAAAAATCTTTATCTTCATAATCTAATTTTATATATTTTTGTACACTATATATAAATAACAATATAAGAGGTTAAATTGATCATTTAAGAATAGACAAAATCACAAAAAAATAGGCCTCAACTCCTTACAAGAACATGGAAATAAAACATCATTACCATACTGCGTCAGGATAATTGTTTCTTATATGAATTGATAAATTACAAAAACCGAACCATTTTTTTTCATTCTGAATATTCAATCGAGGACTCAAAGAGAAGGGTAATCTAGTGTTAATATATAACAAAAGTAAATAATAAAGAATATGAAAATTGTAATTCCAACAACAGCACAGGGAACAATAGATTCCCATTTTGGTCATTGTGCATCCTTTATGGTATACCAAATTGATGAAAACAAAAAGATTGTAGGCAAAGAGAAAGTCGAAGCACCAGAAGGATGCGGATGCAAATCGAATATAGCACAGCAACTTAAAGATAAAGGGGTCACACTTATGCTTGCGAGTAATATGGGAAATGGAGCTGTCCAGAAACTATCCAATGCTGGCATTAAAGTGATTAAAGGCTGTAGTGGCGACAATATTGAATGTGTTAATAACTATCTAAATGAAACACTTCAAGTGGTAGATATTACCTGTGATCACTCTAGTTGTAAAAGCCACTAAGTTGGGAGTAACAATACACTTCCAAACAATGTAAGATAAAAGTAAAGCCCATTACCAATCTCCACAAGGGATAAGGATAATGGGCTTTATTGTAAGCAATATATCCTTAATCAATCAATTGAAAATAAAGATCTAAATGTTTTCGAAGAAGGTCTTTGTACAGTTCCACATCACGTTTACGAAGTGCATCTATAATGTGCTCATGGGTCACAGCTTGTGATTCATTGTAGACTAAAGCCTCTCTGCCTTCAAATATTTCATCATAATTCAGTTTAACATACTCCAACAACGGAAGAACAATTCGTTGAAAATCAGTAACAGAACGATTTCCACATATCTTTAGTATTCTCATATGAAACTTGGCATCACTCTCTGGATCAAATCGATTGTTCTTATATTTGATCTCTTGAGATTGAATATCCTCAAGATCTTGTATATCTTCAGCAGTAATCTTTTTAAAGATAAGCTCCGTTGCTCCCATCTCTAGTATCAAGCGAAAGCCTAAAAGATCTATTAAAGTCTCTTTGCTTAATAAACGAGGATTCATTACTCGCTCAAAACTATTGAATAGTGGTGGTTCTTGAAGAATCATCCCTTTTCCTGGCTTCGTTTCAATCAAACCAACCATTCGAAACCTACTTAAAGCCTCACGAACAACACTTCTACCAACCCCTAATAGATTTGTCAGTTCAATCTCTCCAGGAAGACTATCTCCAGGTTTTAGATTTGCTTTACGAAAATATGCTAGCAAGTTTTTCTCGACCATATCCACTAATGAGGTCTTTTGTATTGCCTTAATTTTATCTCTAGTCATAAAAAAATTGAGTTGTATAATTAAATAGGACGCGGTAAAAGTACTCAAAAATCAACTATTTCATGAACCGAAAATGAAATAGTCACCTATATAATGTCTTAATATAACTCTATTTAAATATTCTAAATAATACCAAATAGTGCAATACAAAGAGATCATAAATACCTCTATAATTGAGAAACTACAGAGGTCTATTTATCACGATTTTTCCAAGTGTAACTTATGGGATCAAAACGATAGTATGATTTGCTTAGAATAGGATCTATACTATAGCAAGCTAGGAAGAAAAGTACGTAAGTATCCGATCTCCTTTATGAAACTTTTATCCTCTATCTTATTGTGCCATTCGTTTGGATCATTTAATTCATGATGAATCCCATTTGATTCAATGGGTGCCAATCGGATTTTGGAACGACAACGGATAGTTCAAAAGACTCACGCGATCCTATGGTTCATCAAACTCCATCTTCGTGTATTCATCCCATTGATAAGAGGGGGGGGTAAATCAAACAGTAAGATAAAAAATCTTACCTGCACCATACACCTAATAACCATTCTGTTTAAAATAGATAGGAATTGCTTTTATATGCGAATAGCGAGGCCTTATCCATTGTGAATTTTTATAAATTCCAGAATGATGCGGATAGACGATGCTCTACTAAGACCACACATAGGAGAAGGACAATGAGTATTCGCAAAAGGAACACTATCCTTGGCCAGCTTGTCAAGATTTGGAGTCTTTGAATTTGGATGACCTGAAAGAAATCCAACCCAGTCATTCATATCATCCACAGCAATAAAAAGAATATTAGGCTGATTTTTTTGCTTTGCGATAGTATTCTTTAAAGGGATGAGTAAGGATAAAACAAGGAGTAAGCTTTCAATATTTTTTTCATAAACATTTTAAATTATAAAAAAATCAAGTGTGATATTAAAATATCACACTTGAAGAAATAAACTATTATCTTTTATCCGCAGGAGTAATAAGCTCATGAAAAGAGATAGATTGAAAAGTCATCCACGACACACTTCCTTCATAAAGAATTCCAATATTCTCCTCATCGATAGATGTCAAACATGAGTAACCAGCACCACTACCATAATCTAGTTCCATCCAATACTCTTTTGGCCATGTTTTACCATCATCGAAACTAACCTTAATTGTTTGGTTACTTCTACGATACTTATTGTTTGGATTTGAGAAAAGAAGAACATGTTTCTTTTTGCCATTTTGAGTATAGTCATGACGAATAATAGATGCCATACATACTGGTTCGATCAAAGCAGAATGAGAGGTTGGTGATTCTACCCATGTTTTACCTAAGTCTTTTGTTATTGCAATGTTACGACCATTATTGTCTCCTTTGTTGTGTCTGTTTCTATTATCACGCATATTAAGCATAATAGAACCATCTCCTAATTCAACAGCCATACACTCGGTTGTGTTATGAGCTGCAGGAGCAGAAGTAACCCAAGTTTTACCCCCATCTTTACTGTAAGTAATATTAGAAAAAGGTAGACCATTTTTATCGCGACCTTGAGTTGGGAAAACGATTGTACCATCCTTCAATGTAATACCAGCACCTGGTGCAGGAGCATATAACCACCACTCTTTCTTCTTACACATTTTGGTAATATTGATTGGTTCACCCCATGTTTTACCATCATCGGTACTTTTGGCAATAATGAACTGAGAAGTCTGTTCTACACCAAATCCAGGCTGTGAACCTTTATTTCTCCATTGGTGATTCCAATCCTTGCTCTCTTCATTCAGTCCTTGAATCCATTTTCCATTTGAGTTAATAACACCATACATCCATAAACCAGCAACATAAATATCACCAGTGTTTTGGTCTACGAGAATATTGGCATCACTCACCCCATTAAATTTTTCAGGAAGTCCTCCCCATTTATGCATATCTAGCGCAACACGCATTGGTTCCCATGTTTTTCCTTTGTCGGTACTTCTACTAACCCCTATATCAATATTTCCTTGAAGGTCACGACCATTATCTCTACGGATATCATAGATCGCTAAAAGAGAACCTTTCTTTGTCGTTGTTAAACCAGGAATACGATAAGTGTTGACACCATCAACCCCTTTATCACGAACAGAAACACCGAGACGTTGTTTGGCAACAAAATCGGTATTGGAAGGGGTTAACTGAACTCCATCCACAGTAATCTGTTTAATAGAAGCTTCCACTTCTCCTTGAGGAGATGCATTATCAGAGAGATGATAACTAACCCAAATATAGTTTTTCCCTTTTTTAAGTACTTGTTTGCCATCAAAAATGAGATTTTGATTAACCTTAGTAATCGGTTTTCCAAATAAAACTTCATTCCCAAAATTTCGAGTCTTTCCTGTAAAATAGACACTCACCTTATCAAGATCTGCAATATCCGTATCTCCGATAGATAAAACGACATTGGATAGTATCGCATTATTATTAGGGTTATCATAACAGATACCCATAATTTGATTGTCCTGCTCATGTTTTAAGACAGGTAGGATATGCGAAGATTGAACAAGTTTGTTACTCCCAACAGGAGAACTTACAGAACAGCTAGTCAACATGGTTCCGACAAGTCCTAATGAAACGAATAGCTTATTAATTTTACTCATTTTTAATAGCGTGTTTAAGTTAAGATACTTATAAAAAAAAAGATTAAGACATGAAATTAAATCATCATGCCTTAACTTATATCACATTCAGTTTATATAATTATTAAGAATTACTAATTCCTGAATAACCATCATTCTGCACTAATTTATCATTATCTCTTAGATCATCATCAGAGAAAGGCCATAAAATTGGCGTTGTTTTGCCTTTTAGATTAGGAATCACATCATAGATATTTATCGTACCCCAAGCATTTGCACGAACTAAATCAGGCCATCTTTTAAGCTCTAAAAACAGTTCTCGGAAGCGCTCTGCAAGAATCTCTTTTTCTACTGAGTCCTTGTCCATCGCACCAGAATATGCTCCAGTACTAGCTCTTTGACGTACTTGATCAAGGTCGACAACAGCACCAGCGATATCATTCGTTGCAGCTTTAGCCTCGGCACGGAGAAGAAGGAGTCCTCCCCAACGATAAAGAATCACATCATCATCAAATACTCTATCTTGAAGATCATCATAATAGGTACCTCTAAATTTATTTGAAATAGGAGTCAAACTATCCCAATGAGTACAAATTACCACAATACTATTGTCGTCCCCTTCGTATCTTACAACATCTCTCTCATCTCCAAACATATCCAATCCATTCTCGGGTGTATCAAGAGTGTAAGTTCCATTATCATAATCCGTTTTGTTCACTTTTTGAGTAGACTGCACCACAAGAGGGTATAGAATAGAAACACTACGACGTGTATCATTCATATTCACATCATAAGTTTTCTCGAGTTCTAAAGATGGTGCATAAACAGCACGAGCACGACCACCTTGTGTAGAAGCCATATCAGCATAATTATGTGTATTCGCTAAGTTTCCATAACCAGGCTTAGTAAATCGACCGTATTGGTAAGCTTGTTCGTAACGATCGAAATAGGTTGATAAGACAATTTCAGAATTGACTTTATTGCTTGAGGAAAATATATCCGCATAGTTCTCTTCTAAAGAGACATTGGCATGCGCTTCAATCCAGTCGATACATTTAATCGCTTCCATTAGATCGGTACTACCACCACCAAGTACTTTTGCTTTATACATTAGCACATCGGCTTTTAGTGCATAAGAAGCGGCTTTAGACCAGAAATTTTTATTTCCGATAGCATCTTCTGTATACATTCCTATGGCAGCATCCACATCACTTAGTATCTGTGTCATCACTTCGTTGACCGGAGTTTTACCAATGATTGGAGTGTTTGATCCAGTATAAACATCTGTAACAAGAGGGACATCTCCCCAAGTCTTGATCAACTTAAAGTATGTATGAGCCCTCATCGATAATGCTGATCCAAGAATTTGCTTCTTGAGTGCATCTCTAGAACCAAAGTTAACTTTCGATCCTTCATTATAAAGCTGATTGAAATGGAAAATAGCGTTATAATAACTAGTCATATCAGCGGTGTTCTCCTTGTCAAGGTACTGACTCCATGCATTAGAAGCAGGCCCAATATCTCCAGGTATAAAGGAATCTCCACGGTCTTCCTCTAAATATGTAGAGTTATTAATATCTCTAAACTTGTCATTACATCCATAATAATATGCAATCACGTCATCTGGTGATGACCAGAAAGAGGATGGGTCAATCGTTGAAACCTGATCTACATTTAAGAAATCAGAACAACTTGTCAGGGTGCCACAGGCAATCAATGCAGCAACTATATATTTATTAAAATTCATACCAATCTCTGCTTAAAAAGTGAAACGTGCCGAAAAGTTAAATTGTAAAGGATTTGGATATGTACCAACTTCCTTACCATCATAATGCTCTGGAGTTAAACCATCAAATGCTGTGATATAACCAAGGTTATAAACACCAGCTGCAAGATTCAATCCTTTGATTCTCAATGTTTGCATAAATTTGCTATTCTTGTTGAAATCATAAGATAGAGATATCTCACTAAAGGCTAAATAATTACCACTTGAGACATACATATCGTTATCGTAGTTTCCGTTACCAATTGGAGATCCGCGCATATGGTTACGGTAACCATTATCATAATCTGATCCTGAATTATATCGAGGATAGATTGCTTGAGAGTTGTCGTATCCTTCGTATGGCTCTAAACCATCAGCCCAAAAGATATTTCCATTGGCAACATCTTTGGTTGTACCCATTCTATTTCTAGCATTACCATTCATTCTTGCTCTCCAACCATTCGCAACAATGTGACCTAAACCATAACGCATAACAGTTCTAAGAGAAAAACCTTTATAGTTAAATGTATTGATAATAGATCCCATCTTATCTGGGTTTGCATATCCTTCAAAAGCCAAATCACGTGTATCAATTGTATCATTACGATCTCTATCAATCCACTTAGTATCGCCAGCATGTTTTGCTTGACCTAGTTTGCTTCCTGAAACTTGAGTATCATATGGAGCATTGGCAGCTTCTTCATCTGTCATATAAACACCATCCGCTTGCCACATCCATCTCTGACCAATACGTTCTCCTTCAGCAGTTCCTCCAACAGTGATATATTTTTTAGATGCTTCATCCCAAACCTCACGTCCACCAATTCGGTTCTTGTCTTTCCCATTCTCTGGCAACTTCAGAACATAACCACGGTTTAAACTGAAAGAAAAAGATAGATCCCATTTGAAATCACGAGTATTGATAAGAGTAGAGTTAATTCCAATCTCGAATCCTTTATTTTGGAAGATACCAATATTGTCCTTGATTGAATTAAATCCTGTTTGTGCAGGGAGATTAAATCCATAAAGTCTATCTTTTGTACGCTTATCGTAGTAGTCAAAATATAGCGTGTGCTTATTATTTAAAATGCCCATATCAAAACCAATATCTAATGTTGATGTTGACTCCCATACAAGATTTTGATTACCAATCGTAGACTGTAGTACACCCGTGTTATTTTGATAATTCGATCCTGTACCAAAACTTCCATAAGTATCAGAAAGACTTACATTATCATTACCGGCAGTACCGTATGATGCTCTTAACTTTAGGTTTGTAATTACTTCAGCAGTTTTTGTTCCTTGGAAGAAATCCTCTTTGTGAATGTTCCAACCTCCAGAAAGAGATGGGAAAAAGGCATACTTATTTTTTTCTGAGAAACGAGACGAGCCATCGCGACGAAGACTCGCAGAAACAAGATAGCGCTCATCAAAGTTATAGTTAAATCGTCCAAAGTAAGATAAGGTTCTAACATCCCCAACAGTAGAACTTATTCGTTCATCATCTGTCGCAGAAGCATTTAATGTTGGAACGTAATCTGTTGCTGCATTTGCACCAGAACCATTCATATTAAAAGTGTGTTCACTTCTCATACTTTGTCCTAACAAGATATCAAAATTATGTTTTTCAAAGCTTTTAGTATAAGTCAACACATTGTCAAGAGTCCATTGCTCATAAGAGTTATGGGTGGCATTCATTGGACGATTTGTGACGTAAGGATTGTATTTCTCAAAGAAATCATAGATATATTCATATTTATAATACGAAGCTCTAGGTTTAAAATTTAAGCCAGGTAGAATTTCCCAATCAAAACTAGTATTCAACGTAGTTCTATACTTAGATTGGCTTTGCGTTTGGTAATAGTTAGAATGTAAAATATTACGAGGAGATCCTCCACCTTCACCAATAGATGGCAAACCATCATCTGTATATAAACGGATAGTTTGAGGCATTCTTGCAGAACGATCTGTTGCACTATTGTTTGGTCCAAGAGCCGATGATTTTTGGAAATCAACCCCGGCAGTTACTTTTAAATTTTCTTTGATATTATAAGCACCATTAAATTTTGCTGAATATCTGTCGTAGCTCGAACCAACAACAATACCCTTATTATCCAAAGCTCCAAAGCTTGCATAGAAATTTCCTTTATCATTACCTCCGTCAAAAGAGACATTCATATCATTAATAACGCCGGTTCTAAACATTTGATCTTGATAATTCGCATCTTTGAAAATGAGTTTACGTCCTGTAACAGGATCAATCATGGTCTCATATCCTTGGCTGTTGATCAAATTATTGACGTAGTCCTGGCCATTTACTGCTACTAGGTCATCGTAGAACTCTGTAGTACTAACTGAATTTCCATAACCCGCACCTTGTTTACCAGAATAGTTTGCATTCCCAGTACCATAACCATAAGAAGGGTCTTCTAAACGAGCCTTTGAGTTTGTATCTAACTCTTGGTTTGCAGCAACACGTGATGCCCATAAATAATCATGTGCATTAGAAAATGGATATTTTCTTGCTTGCTTATTTACAGTAGTACCATACTTAACATTGATATTACCAAAACCGTTAGAGTTTTTACCTTTTTTCGTATTAATCACAATAACCCCTGCAGCTCCTCTTGCTCCATAAATAGAAGCAGAAGCACCATCCTTAAGAACTTGCATCGACTCAATATCTTCAGGGTTTAAGTCATTCATATTGTCACGAATAACTCCATCAATTACATATAGAGGGGTTCCTCCACCAGGAGAAGTTCCTCCACGAATAAGGACCTTTGGAGTAGATCCAGGTTGACCAGTGGTAACACGAATATCCACCCCTGGCACTTTACCTTGAACAGACAACAGGGCATCTCCAGAAGGAGTAGTTGCAAGCTCTTTATCATCCACCTTTGTTACAGCAGAAGTAATTGTAGAACGAGATTGCTTACCATAACCAACCGCAACGACTTCATTTAGACCAATTGCAGTGTCTTTAAGTTTAATATCAAACTTCTTTCTATTGGAAACCTCTAAAGTTTGAGACTCCAACCCGATAAATGATACAGTAATTTTAGAGTTTTGAGAAACTTTTAATGTAAAGAGACCATCCACATTGGTCACAGTTCCATTAGTAGTTCCTACTTGAACCACAGTAGCTCCAGGTAGGGGAAGTCCAGAACTGTCTTTAACAACACCACTAATCAGATAATCTTGTGCAGATAAACTATTAATAGTGCATAGCATGAACATCATTAGATAAAGAATCGAGGTAATTTTAGCAGAAATTCCCCATCGATTAATAATTGTTTTTCGCATATTTGCAAATTGTTTAGTTGGTTATACAATTATCAATTAAAAATTGGAGGAGCAGAAGGTGAAAGAGTTGCTCCTCCTAATTTTAAATTCATTACTATAGATCGTAAAAGCCGATCTTCTTAAGGTCAGAATCGATAGCTTCTAGCTCACTCTTCCCATAAAATGGAAGTTGTGCTCTACAAGGTCCACATTCTATTCCAATAAGGTTCATAATTGCTTTTCCTGCAATTACACCACCTCCATACTTAATCAGAACTTCTACTACTTTGATTGAAATATCCTGAAGTTCTTGAGCCTTTTTAATGTCTCCATTCTCAAATGCCTCTTTTAGACCAAGGTAAACAGATGGGATATAGTTATAAGTACTACCAACACCTCCTTTAGCCCCCATGGCTAAGCCTGATAAAAGAATTTCATCATACCCATGAAGAATATCAAATTCACCATCATTAAACTGGATACATTGACGCAACTCCATTAAGTTGTTATGAGTGAATTTAATACCAGCAAGATTAGAAATTCTCTTTTGAGCTAGAGTCAAAAACTCAACCATAGATACATTCACATTCGAAGTTGCAGGCATGTGGTAATAATAAAAAGGAGTATTATCACAAGCTTGGGCTACCTTTTCACAAAAACGAACTAGATCTTCGGTATTAGATGGAGGTAAAAAACATGGTCCCATGCATCCTACTGCATATGCACCATTCTCTTGTGCATGAGCAGCTAGTTCTGCTGATTGCACAGAACTTGTTGAACCAACATGAACAATTACATGAAAAGTATCCTCTTGGTGTTCTAGCCACTTCTCTGCAACTAACTTACGCTCTGTAAGTGACATTAACATGCCCTCACCAGTTGTTCCATTGATGAAAACACCTGCTAGACCGTCGCCTTTAAGTTTGTCAGCATATTTTGAAATAGCATCTAGGTTTAATGATCCATCCTCAAACATTGGAGTAAATGGTGCGGCTACAAAACCTGTAATTTTTTTATTCTGACTCATTTTTATATTATATTATTTGTTCCCATCCTGTGAATCAGATGGCAATATCATATGAATAAACAGACCTAACACACAGCATGAAATAACTCCAGTAGCAGTATATAACAATAAGTGTAGTTGGGTAAAATTAGATATCAATATTTGCACTATAATTGTAAGGATAAATGCAATCGAAGCAGATTTACCATTAACTTTAGGAAATAAAATCCCTAAAAGAAATAAACCTCCTAAACCTCCTATTACAAGTCCCAATACTTTATTAAAAGAATCCCATAGAGACTTAATCTCCATACTAGCCATTATTAAGGCAAAAGCAGTACCTAAAAGCCCGATGACTAATGTAGCTCGTCTTGCTACTTGCATGGACTGATCCGAAGACTTAAACATTCTAAAATGAAAATCAACACAATATGACGTGGCAGCAGAATTTATACTACTCGACACACTTGACATCGCGGCAGCAAAAATTCCACTAATTAAAATTCCAACGACTCCATTCGGTAACTCATTAGTAATATACCAAGGAAATATACTATCACCATTTACAAGCGAATAGTTCATATCAGCAGGATGTTGCTTATAAAAAGCATAAAGAGCTGTACCTACAAAGAAAAATATCAATGTTGCTGGAATAGTCAAAAGAGCATTAGTCCACACACTCTTTTGTGCACTTTTTGTATCAGAAGTAGTAAGATACCTCTGAACCATTGTTTGGTCAGATGCATAAGTGGAAAACTGATTAAAAACACCCCCTATTAACACAACCCATAAAGTAGGTTGCCTCCAGTCGAAGGCTGTATTGAAAGCTTGTATCTTGTGATCCTCAATGGCAACATTCATTATTCCAGTAAAACCCCCATCAACTTGATTAGAGATCAAGAAAAGAGTAAGGATTGCTCCACCAAGCAGTACGACAACTTGCATCGCATCAGTCCATATAACGGCCTCAATTCCCCCCATTAATGTATACAGAAGACTTAAAACGCCCATCATACAAATACAGACATAAATATCAATTCCTGTTACAACATTCAATGCAATGGCTGGAAGGAAAAGTACCACTCCCATACGACCAATTTGATAAATAATAAAAGAGGCACTTCCTGCAGCTCTTAAGAAATAATTAAAACGTAATTCTAAATACTCATAGGCAGTGGTAATATTCTGCTTTCTAAAATATGGGATAAATAGATATACGATAATTGGAGCTACAACAACAACACCCAGATTCAACCAAATATAAGACCAATCTGTTGCATATGATTTTGCAGGAATCGCCATAAAAGTTATTGCACTCAAGGCTGTTCCAAATATACTTAGACCTGCTGCCCACCACGGGACTCTTCCTCCTCCTTTAAAATAGTCTTCTGTATTCTTTTGACGTTTTGAGAAATAGTAACCGATCCAAACCAGAAGACCAAAATATATAATAAGTACTAAAATATTCAACCAACCAAGAGAACTCTCCTTTTCTATAAATGAACCCTCAATAACATTTGGAGTACGAACACCAGGTTTCACTTCACCACTAACGATATATACATGCCCATTATTTTGAGTGAGTGAAGCAGTTGCTACACCACTCTTTGGCAATTTACTATCTACAACTAACTTATTGGTTATCGTGTTATATACATACACTTTATTAGGAAAACCTGGATGGTTTGTATAATAGTCTAAAAGTTCATGACTGACCTTACTATTTGATCTTTTTAAATTAGTCTTCACTTGAACTTCTTTATTAAAAAGCACACCATCCGTACCAGTAGGAATAACAATAAAAGATTGTCCAGAAGCAAATGCATTACCAGCCATTATAGGAAATTCGCCACGAATCTCACTCCATTTTTTCAATATCGGATCATACTTTACCCCAGAGTTCAACACTTCAGGATCATTTCCTTTCTTAAAACTTCTTCCACCTAAAAGATACAAACACTGTTTCTCTCCATCATTTTGTGCTACCAATACACTATAAGCTCTAGACTTTCCAGGAAAATTATTCAACTTAATCCATTTTGAATATTTATTGGAGATATCTAAAGCATACAAAGCATTCGTAGTAGATTTTGAAGCATCTACTCCTCCTGCAACATAAACAATACTCCCTATTTTAGTCGAACTTAAATTAGAGAGAGGAGTAGGTAAAGATGGAAAAGACTCGGTATTAACATCCTTGCCATCAAATTTTAACAAAGTTACATCAGAACATATTCCTTCTCGATTTTCACCCCCGATTAACAAGAGGCCTTCTTTAATTTGAATGCTAGTTCCATACGCAATATTCTTTGAATAATGAATATTAGAACTTTTCCATTTTATAGTTTGATCAGATACATCACCTATAAAGATGTCATTATGATACACCTTTACTCCACCATTCCATGGAAGTTGATCAGGAAAATTAGCCCCCCCCACTACAATCAAGTTATCATTGATAAAGCCACTAAAGGTTCCTGCTCTACCCACACCATGATCTACTGATTCTGGTAAATTTCCTTTAATTTTCCATTCAAATTCTTCCGCTATACATTCAGTTGAGACGAATAACAAAAGCATCAAAATTGATAAGAGTGTGTTTCTCATTTTTATTAGTGTATATTAAGTTTAGCTTCAAATATTAATACATGTTTGTTTTACACATCAACTTGTATGACAAACATACACTAGGAGAATGATATAAACAAATGATAAGAATGTGTTTTCGAACATATAACAAACAAACCCGATAGCATTAACATTAAGCAACATTAAATCTAAATTATAGTGTATAAATTAACGAATGAATGCGGTTATTTTTAGTTAATTTATTCGCATCTTTCACGAAGATTAATCATAAAACAAAAACGAATAAAAAGAAGAAACTTTATTAAATTAGGTAGTATTGCATCAATGGGAATATTATCAACAAAGTTAAAAGCGACTACTAAGAAGAAGTATAACGATCTTCCCAATGTCGTAATCATCCATACAGATCAGCAGAGTAGATGGACTTTAGGAAGTTATGGAGGGAGCATTATAAAAACACATTTATTGATTCTATCGGAGAAGAAGGAGCTATACTTAATAATTTCTATTGCAATGTTGGAGTATGTACTCCCTCAAGAGGGTGTTTTTTTTCGGGACAATATATAGATCAAAATGGTGCAGTTCACAATGATGTTCCACTAAACAGAGACGTAGAAACATTTGGAGAAATGGCAAGAAATAATGGGTATAATACTGCCTATTTTGGAAAATGGCATCTTGATGGTGATGCAAAGCCGGGTTTCCTTAAAGAGAGTAGATCTATGGGATTCACTGAATGTACTCATATGTGGAATCGAGGCCACTGGAAAACAATTCACGAAAATAAACCAAGAGTATCTAATAAGATTGGTGATAAAACGTCTTACACTACGGATTTTATTGCAGATAAAGCTATTGAGTACATTAATGACCAAACAGATAATCCTTTCTTGGCTGTATTGTCTATCCCAGACCCACATACTCCATTCAAAGTTCGTGATCCATATAGTAATCTTGTAGATTCAGAAGAGATGACTCTACCTAATAGCTTTGATCAACAAGACACCCCAGTATGGATTAAACAGTATTATTGGCACAATCCTAAACATACTTTAGAAAACTTTAAGGATGCAAAGTCTCAATACTATGGAATGGTGAAATGTATTGATGACAATGTAGGTAAAGTAATCAAAACACTAAAAGACAAAGGTATATATGATAATACCATTATTGTATTTACAACAGATCATGGAGAATATATGGGTGAGCATGGTGGTTTATTAGGTAAAAATAATTTCTACCAAAATGCTTATCGTATCCCTTTTCTTATTCGTTTCCCAAAAAAGATTAAGCCTAACACAGTCATTAACCACCATGTTACGACAGTAGATTTTAAAGCAACTTTGGCATCACTAATGGGAGTTGTAGCACAAAAATCAATGGATGGAAGAAGTATTTCTCCATTATTAGAATCTGAAGTATCAAAAATGGACAATAATTATGCAATCGTTTGTCGACATGGTCGAAATATCAAATCAGCATTTATTGGAATATATAACGACGAATATTCAATGTGTATTAGTAACACTGGAAAAGATCATATGCTATTCGATATGAAAAAAGACCCAGGTCAGCTAAACAATGTATACGAAAATAGAAAGTACAGAAAGGTGAAAAAAGAGTTGTCTAATATTCTAGTAGACCATGTAGATAAATATCAAGGAAAGTTTACTTGGATAAAGAATCATATTTAATATATTGGGAGAGGTTTTGTAACAAACAAAACCTCTCTAAATTTTATAATGATGGATAACAAAAAATTCAAAACCCAATTTTGGATTATAGTTGCAGGAGCGATTGTCTTATTAATGTTTAAAGTATCTATTTTTAAAACAACACAAGTAGAGACTAAATTTCAATTAGAAAAGATAACGGAGGACATTAACAAGAGGTCTCCAACAACCATTGATGAAGGACTCAGACTTGATAGTGCAAATATTTCATGGGACACCTTACACTATTATCTTACATTTCCATTCCTTAAAAGTGATCACATTTTTAAAGGAAAAAGGAAACATCGGATTCAACAAAATGCAATTCGTTTTCTTAAACAGAATGCTAATATGAAGTATTTTAGAGAATCTAAGACTCCATTAGTTTATCATTATTATGATATGCATCAAAAGCAGATGTTCTCGATAGGAATACAATATGATAGAAAAGATAAAGTTAAAGAGTTGTTCTAAAGACTCTTTAATTTTACTCTTCATCTATATTTGGATCTTGTATAAATTCAGAAGGAGTGATCCCAGTAAATTTCTTAAAGATTCTATAAAAAGAAGTTTTGGAATTAAACCCACAATCTTCTGCAATACCTAATAAAGTGTAGTCTTTGAATGATGGATCTTTTAAACGCTTTTTCACCTCGTCTACACGATAACTATTAATAAGGTCATTGAAGCTCATCTTTAATCCTTCTCTAAGAACGAGAGAAAGATGAGACATTGATATTTGCAGGTGATGAGCAAAAAGATGCTTATTTAAATTTCTATCTAAGTACCACATATTTTTCTCAAGGGCCTCTTTTATCTGCTTTCCCTCTAACTCTATTTCACTCTCTATTGCTTTCTCGGCAACTTCAGATGGAACATGAGTATTTTGTAGAGGAGAAAAGATGTTTGAAACAGAAGTATTCACTTCAATTTTACGCTCACTCTTTCTAGAAAGAAAATACTTTACAATAGTAACTACTAAAATTAGTATTAGAGGAACTAAAAATAGCATCATGTAAGAACGAGCCTTAAAGAAGTGTATCACTATCTTTTTCTTACTTACAATCCCATGGCTATTAGAAGCTTTAAAGTAGATTGAGAACTTCCTTTCGCTAGGAATCTCTAAAGTTATTTTATCTGTTGCATCTTTATTCCACGTCCATAAAGAATCTCCTTCAAACTTATATGCAAAATGGGATTTTGTTTGATCAAACTCATTTGTCACAGAGAGTGTCAATGAAATTTTTTCAATTTCAGGGGACAACTGTACATTTTGATAACCACCAGTCATTTTATATAAATGATGATTCGCAAACTCAGTCTTATTTCCCTCTTTATCTAAACATTGAACTCTAGTGATTACAACTTTAGCATCACGTTTTGATGTCTTAAATTTTGAAGGATCAAAACGGTTTAGCCCATTGTTACCTCCCATGAAAATATAGTTCTTATTCTTTGTTGATACGTTATATTCAAAAACATTTGACTGTAAGCCATCCTGGACAAAGAATTCTGAGCATGTCTCTTTTTCCTGATCAAGACATTTGATACCATCATTTGTACCCAACCACATACGTCCACTACTATCTTCTTGGATGCTTAACACCAACATATTTATTGCAAAACGATCAGATTCGAAAGGTTTAAAACTGTCATTTACGGGATCATAATATGCCAACCCTTTACCTGTCCCAACCCATAAAACGCCTCTAGAGTCCTCATAAAAACAAAAAATCTTATCAGAAACTAAATTAGTAGATCCATTCTTTGTCGAATAACAAGTAAAAAGATCTTGGTTCGAATCATATTTATAGATCCCTTTTATATGTGTTCCAACCCAAATAGAACCATTAGAAGATTGGAAAAGTGTTTTAATATTTCTTGTAGGAATATACCCTTTTTCATCGGACTTACAATAACTATTAAAAAGATGAGTTTGTGGATTATAACGAATTAGTCCAGAGGACATGCCTACAACCCAATAATCACCCGAAGTTGAATGTAACATTGCATAGATAGATTCATTCGAGATAGGCAAGCCATAAAATTTGGAACGATATAAGACTCTCTCCTTTTTATTTAAACGCAATATTCCATTATTCGAGCCAAAAAAGATATTCTTATGGAAGTCTACCATTGTACAATGCAAAGAAGTAATAGAAGATGATATCTTTTTATCGAAAGGAATTGGAGTAATTATGCTCGTTCTAGAGTTTAATAGATCGACGCCATCATTATAAGTTGCGATCCATTGATATTTTCTATTTCTAGGATCTTGGACCACTGCTCTTAGTAGATTCCCGGATAACGACATTGGTGTAGGGGTATTAAAACTATAGGTATCAAAATTAAAATTGGTTTTAATCATTCCAAAAACACCTAACCTAGATCCAATTATAAATTGATTACTAGCCCAACCTCCAATATAAATAACACCATTATTGTTAATTGACAACTCTTTATCACCAGCATTCTCAATCACTGAAAAATGTCCATTATGACTCTCATATTTAAATACTCCTTTGTCAGTACCAATCAAGACATCGTTCACTCTGTCAGAGTAGAAACAGTTTATTCGGAAATCAGAAAATAATTTCTCTATATTCTTTAAAGGAGTAAACGATTTGTCAAGACAAACAGCACCTCTAGATTTAGCCAACCAAACATGTTGATCAAAATCCTCATACATCGAGAATATACTATTTGAACCAAGTTGTTGCGTATCAAAAGTCAAGAATGGTGCACCACTTTTATTATAGACACGAACACCGCCTCCATCTGTCGAAACCCACAATCTCTCCAAGGAATCAAACATAAGGTCGGTAATAACTCTTTTTGACTTAGAAACACTATCTCTTTTTTTTTCAATATGAGGAAATCTAGAATCAAAATATAATTTATCCTTCTCTCTGTTACACTTCAGTAAACCATTACGTGTTGCTACATAAACGGAATCATTAGGACCAACAAGGACATCATTTATCGAAGAAGTTAGATTGGGTACAGAAGTTTCTGGGAAATTGATCTTTTCTACTTGAAATGATATAGAATTAACTCTAAACACAGCCGATTTTGCACCAACCCAAATAAAGCCTTCATCATCTATATCTAAAGCAACAATCTTAATATCATTAACAAGGTTATTTTGTGATTTTGGTAAAGATATCTTCTGTACATCTACACCGTATCTATACAAACCACTATTCGTTCCTAACCAATGAAAACCGAGTTTATCCACAATACTTGCGGTACACAAGTTTGAACTAACACCCATACTCGGCTGAAAAGATTCAAATCTATAATCAGAAGCACACAACTCATGGCTAATAATGAAGAAGGCCAGTACGATAAAATATCTTAGTTTCCTAAATTTCAAAGCAGATGAAAATTTTATTGATTAGCAAGATAGTAAATTAGGGATATAGATTGTAATATCAATATACATTTGTCTGTACAAAACAACAGAAGATCATATATAAGCTCTAAAAAATTAGTACATGTCTATCCCCAAATTAGCATATATCTACATTTATAAAAAAAGGAAAGAACTAACAAAACTCAAACAACAATCCTATTTATTATGAAGTCTCTCCGATACACAAAGAAAAAGAAAAGGAATTATATATACAATTATTAATAATGAGGAAACAGAGAATAATGTAAGAAAAACAGATCAATCTAAAATACCAAATAATTATAGAACAAAATCTATAAATAAAAAGGGTAGAAACATAAGCTTCTACCCTTTAGATTAGATTCGATGAAAGATTACTCTTCTTTCATTCCTAAATTAATATTCATCTCACTTAACGGAGTTGGTAAGATCTCTAGTTCCTTCTTATAATTCTCACCATGACGAAGCATCCATTTTGAATTCTTATTAATTGGTTCTGCAATCATCAGATCATTAAGTTCTTTAAGTTTATCGCCATAGATTCCCCAACGAACCAAGTCATGACGACGTATTCCTTCAAAACAAAGTTCACGGTTTCTTTCATCAACAAGTTCTTTAAAGAATAAAGTCTGGTCACCTGTAACATAAGCATCTAAATCAGGGACTCCAGCACGCTCACGCACTTTATTAACAAAAGGTATTGCATCAGATAACTGTCCCAATTGAATGTTTGCTTCAGCCATCATCAATAATACGTCAGCATAACGTAATAATGGGAAATTGATACTTGTGAAATTCTTATCAATAGCACCTGATTCTAAAGTCTTCATTTGAAGTGATCCATTAGGAATCTGTTTCCAAACAAAACCTTCAGTTACTAAATATTGATGTTTAGAAAGACGTGTTTTTGACCCATCATCATTTAAAAGATACATATGACCAGTTCCATCATCCCCCGTTTTATATGTTTCGGCTGGCATCTGCTTATAGCACAAGTAAAGTGTCTTCTGCTGTCCACTAGGCATTTCAACCTTTTTTCTCTCCATTCTTAAAACACCATCCTCAAGTTCAGTAAAACTCACACGACGGAATTTTCCAGGGTTACGAGTAGTAAAGTTTCCTACATAAGTAAATCCAGCAACACGGTCTGTAGTATAAATAACCTTCTCAATCACTTTATCCCCATCAGCATCAAGTTCAGGTTGATTGGTATCAGGATTCATAGCATAGATCGTATCTAGTTTGTTATTCAATGCAACCTTAAACGGAGCAACGTTCCAGATATATCTCTTATCTTCATTTCTATCACCTGTAGATTTATCGTAATCATAAAGTAACGAAAGAGCAGCATAGTTGTAAGCATATGCATAAGGATCTGTAAGTCCCGACATAAATACCTGAACACCATTCATATTACCGATACGTCCATGTTCTTCGATACCACCTTGTCTAAGGTTTTTAAACTGTGCTTCGAAGATCACCTCTTCATCACTAGCAATACTTTGAATCTCATTCAAAAAGATCTGCTTATATTCATCAATAAGGTTATACTGTCTGCTATCCACGATAAGCTTACCATACTTGATTACATTTTGGTAACACTTTTCTTTAGTAAACTCCTCGTATGCGCCACGCTTCTCATCATTCTTCACACCTGCAATTGCAAGATAAACACGCTGAAGAATACCATTTGCAGCAGCCTTAGTCACACGACCAATTTGATAGTCTGAATCTCCTTTAGACAGAGCATGCTCAGAAGCATATACAAGATCAGGAATAATCGCTTTTTGATAAACATCCAATACATCAGACTTAGGTTTAGTTGTTTCAGAAGTCGCACTACTTGTAACCGACTCCAATCTTAAAGGGACATCCCCAAACCAACGTACAAGATCAAAATAATAAAAAGCTCTTAAGAAACGTGCTTCTGCTAGAAATCTTTGTTTTTTTGTTTCATCAATATTAGATACCGAAACTTTCTCGATAAAAATATTTGCAAGATTGATACCCTGGAATAGAGCTCTATAAGACTGCTCTAATTCATTAGTCGCATCATTTGCAGTAAAAAGAGAAACGTTCCAAGTACTGTAGTTTCGAGAAAAGATCATATCATCAGTTCCACTTGTGAAACGACAAGACAAATAGTATCCATATGTATAATCACTTCCGATACTACTATAAATCCCAGTCAAGGCCAATTCTGCCTGTTTTTCGTCTTTATAAAAGTTCTCTAATTTAATATCTGAATAAGGATCCTTATTCAAGAAGTCGGTACACGACTGAAGCATTGTAGTAGCAATAAAAATAGCTACTACAACGATATATTTTGATAATCTTTGCATGATTACAATAATTACAAATTAGTAATGATTAAAATCCAATCTCTAGTCCAACAGTAAATGTAGCACTTGTTGGGTAAGCGGAATAATCCAACCCTGGAGTTAAAGCACCATTTTTACCTACAGAAACTTCTGGGTCAAAACCCGAGTAATTAGTCCACGTGTACAAGTTTTGTCCTGAAGCATAAAGACGAGCCTTTGATAGATGCATTTTCTTCGCCATCTTCTTGCTAAACTGATATCCTACTTGAACAGTCTTAAGTCTTAAAAACGATCCATCTTCGATAAAACGATCTGAGACAAAGTTACCATTGGTTGGTTTTCCATAGACATTACCATTACGAATAATATTAATGTCCGTATTTGCATCAGGGTTTGTATAAGAATAACGACCTGCAACAGAAGAGAGATAATTATAATTCGTCTTTGTTTCAGGAATCTCAAGTACTACTCGGTTTGCATTTAAGATCTCGTTTCCGACAGACCACTGGAAGAAGAAAGAGAAATCAAAATTCTTATATCTGAAATTATTTGAGATACCACCAAAATAATCAGGCTGAGCATTTCCGATAACCACCCTATCTTTATTATTGATAGTTCCATCCTTATTGACATCAACTAATTTCGTTGAACCAGGAGCAACTTTTGCACCATTATTTGGAATTCCATCCTTAAGAACATATGCTCCATCAACCATATTGAAATCATTAACTGTATAAACCCCATCAGATTTCAATCCATAGAACTGACCTACAGACTCCCCTACTCTTGTGATATACTGGTATTCCGAGTATTTAAAACTCCAATCAGGATTAGTCAACAACTCAGTTTGACCATCATTCAAAGAGATACATTTATTTCTATTATAAGAAATATTAAAATCGGTTCTCCATTCGAAGTTTCTAGTCTTAACATTAATCGTGTTAATCGCTAATTCCATACCTTGATTTTGAATCTCACCAACATTTTTATATGTTTTATCAAAACCTGTACTTGGAGCCATATCTGCATTAAGAAGTAAGTCCGTAGTATTTTTACGATACCATTCTAACGTAGTCTTGATACGTTCATCAGCAAAACCTAAATCAATAGCAAAGTTCAACTGAGTCGTTGTTTCCCAACGAATATCCTCACTCTGTAGATTGGTATAAACAAGTCCTTTATGATATAGATCTTCAAACATATACCCTGATGAAGTCGTTGCATTCATTAAATTATATGCAGAGAAGTCGCCAATTTTATTATTACCATTTTGTCCCCAAGTAGCACGTAGCTTTAAGTTAGAGATAAAATCTTGAGACTGCATAAATGGCTCTTGGATCATACGGTACCCAACAGATGCTGAAGGGAAGTATCCCCACTTGTTATCTCCAGTAAACCTTGAAGAACCATCAGCACGGAATGTTGCAGATAATAACCACTTCTCTTTATAGCTATAATTTACTCTAGAGAAATATGACAACATGGTATTTCCTGTTTTACTTGATTTTGGAGCAGGGAAAGTAGTTCCCATTCCAAGATTATCAGCACCAAGGTCATCGATTGGCATATTTGCACCAGCAGCTCTTACATAATCAGAAACAATTGAAGATGCTTCCTCTCCTAGCAATAAATTCCACTTAGAGTTACCGACTCTTTTATTATAATTCAATGTATTGGTATTAGTCAACACATACTTTCTTCTAGACTCAATATAACTATTGATCCCGTTCACACCACGACGTCCTTGGTAAGTATCATAACCATAAGACTTACTTAGTTTACGAGTATCCACATTAAAACCTGCAGTAGTCTTAAAAACCAACCCTTTTGCTAGATCAAATGAGAAATCACCATTAATACGTAATGCATCAATTTGGTAACTTCTATCTGTATTCGTCAAGTTCTTAACAGGATTAAAACGTAAATTATTTCTATCGTCAAGATCTATTCCTTCTTCAAGACCATCATCAATAACAGGGTTAACAGGACGGAATGTCAAAGCATCCATAATGATACTATTTCTATTATTTCCAGAAATAGTCTCGCCCTTTTGATCTGTATGGTTATAGTTAAAGTTTAATCCAAATTTCGCTTTGTTACTAAAAGTATGGTTCAAGCGTAACTGTGAATTAATCTTTTGATATCCCGTATTTATCATCGTACCTTCTTGATCTACAAAGTTCACAGAAGCATAGTGACGGGTACTTTTATTACCTCCAGAAAGGCTTACATTTGCATTCTTTATAAAAGAAGTTCTGAAAATCTCATCTTGCCAATTTGTCCCTTTTGAATCTTTATAAAGCTCTGGTGAAACCCAATGCTCTTTAAAGTTATCGATGTAAGTTCCACCCAATTCATATGCCACCTCTTCTTGAAGAGTAACAAAGTGATAAGGATCTAAAACATCCATCCTACGAGGAATCCATTGAACACCACCATTAACATTAACACTAATACGAGTAGGTCCTACTTTTCCCCCTTTTGTTGTGATAAGGAATACTCCATTAGCAGCACGTGAACCGTAGATTGCTGATGCAGCAGCATCTTTCAAGATACTCATACTCTCGATGTCATTCGTAGAAAGAGAACCAGGATCAAAAGATTCCATTGCAATACCATCTACAACATAAAGAGGGGTATTATCTCCAGTTACAGAGTTACCTCCACGAATAACAATCTGCATTCCTTTACCTGGAGTACCATCCGAAGCAGACACTTGTACACCTGACATACGACCGGCTAGAGCTTGGTCGAAGTTTGCTACAGGAGCTTTAGCTAGTTCCTCCGCTTTTACTGTAGCGATACTACTTGTAACATCCTTAATACTTTTTGTACCATAACCTACAGCAACCACTTCACCGATCTGCTGTATATCATTCTCTAATTCAACGTCTATTTTAGATCTCCCTTTAATAGGCTCCGTAACCGATTTATAACCGATAAATGAAAAAACTAGTTTTCCATTCTTTTTTGTTTTAAGAGAGTACATACCATCGTAATTTGTAATGGTACCTGTAGTTGTCCCTTCAAGAACAACGGTTACCCCAGGAAGGGGCAAACCTTGATCATCTTTAACAACTCCCTTTACCAACCCTTTTTGTGCAAAACCAACAAAAGAGCATAGCATACAAAGGAGCAGACCAATATATGATAACTTAAATATTTTCATAATAAATCAGATAACTAATAATTTTATTCTACTGAGATTATTTTTTACCAACAACTTGAACTTTAGTAACAAAGTAGTTACGAGTCATATTCTTTAGCTCATTTTTATTCTCTGTTGCAGAGACATGAAAAGCAATATGGACTTTTTTACCTTGATACTTCTTTATTGATATCTTTTGTGGCTCAGCATGACTTAGTTTATTAAATACCGTAAAAGGTAGAGAAGTCCAAGTTGCTGCTGACACATCTCCTGCAAAATCAATAGATATCAGAATCTCAAATTTGTTTGCCTTGTCACTTCCATAACGTGAATAATAATCAAGTAAAAGAAATGGTTTAGTAACATTTGTTAAATCAATAGAATTGGTAACCAACCAATCATCATTTTGAACTCTATTACAAACAAAATTCAAACATCTAGCTCTTTGATTTGAAGCATCATTTGCATTCCAAACTCCCCAAACTTTTAGCCATTTCTTGTTTGATTCTTGCTGACCATCAGCCATTAAACTATAAGTAGTAAATTGACTTAACTCTGACGTACCTCTTACTAATTTTTCAGAAGCAATTTTTCCATCAAAAACAACCGTATTTTTTTTTGCAAACACGACATTCAATGAAAGAAAAAATATTGCAGTATATATAAATATATTCTTAGCCATAATTTAATGCTTATTTAGTTGCTTTGATAACAATATCTTTAACTAGCAAATTCTTTGACAAAGCACTTAAAGTTGTACTACCTGTCAAAAAGTGTTTGCAGTACAATCCAATAGTCACCTCTTTACCATCAAATTCTGAAATATCAAACTCATATTTTTGAGGTATTCGTTTTTCTAACGCATGAGCTGACATATCTACAGGATAATGCTTCCAAGTAGCAGATGATGCATCTCCTGTAAAATCTTCACTTACAATCAGATCAAAATTACAGTAGTTAAAACTACCATAAGCATGCGCAGCGACTAGTTCAACATTTGCTTTTACAGCATCGACAAGACTCACTTTATCATCAAACCAAATATAATCCTCTTGTTCTGACTTTGCAGGGATAAACTCAATACTATACTCTTTACCATCTCCAAAATCATAATACCATAACCCCCAAGCTTTCGACCATTTCTTCTTAGAAATATCTTGAACTGGAGCGAGTGGATCAACAGAAAGAACACTCATCTCTGGAATGTTATCATCTTCAACTTTAAGCTTGATACCACCATAAGCAGGTAAATTCAACGACTGAACTACTACTTCTGTTGCTGGAGCAACTACGACAGTTAAAACATTAGGAAACTCAACAACACCAGCCTCATTAGTTACTTTCACACTTAACAGATAAGTTTTTTCAGCAACAGTATGATCTGCAGGAAGGCTTATAACTCCAGTATTAGCATCGATTTGGAATAGATCAGCATTTTCACCAAAAAGCTCATGTAGAGTTGGCTTAGAACCTACAACAACAGGAATCGCTGAAGAAAAAGCTTTACCTGGTTTAGCTCCAATAAGATTAGGAGTATAAGTAATGGATTCAGGTAATTTTGGAAGAACAACAAATGACAGTGCATCAATAAAGGTTACGCTATCATGTAACACTTTTGTTAATTCATAAGTTCCATCTTCTAATAGTGCAGCTGCATTATTAAAAGTTCGAACTTTTACTCCAACATTATAACTACCTGCGACAAGGTTATTGGCTTCATTCAAAGTCACAACACCCGAAAGAGTATCTATTTTAAAAACAGACACATCATCTAAATTTACTCCATCTTTCGAAACATTCTCCATAAAAAACTCTGGAAAAACATTAGAAGCAAGAGTAATATAAGCTTCTGAAGAGGTAAAAGACCCACCCTCTAGAAAATCTGGGATTTCCACATAAGAAATATCGGATGGCTTCTCACCATACCGATCAACATAAGTGTATTCTTCAGGAGTACACGAAGACAAAATACTTACTAACAACAGACAAATTGCGAAGTATTTACGCATAATCGTTACCAGTTTAAACGAAAACATAAATTACCGATTTTAGTTAGCTTTACTTTTTTATAATTCACACAAAAACAAAAACAAAACAGGATATAACGAACGCATGGTTACATTATCCTATCAAGAACCAAATATACTCAGACCTTTGTTTGAAAGAAACACACAAAAGTCCACGTACAATTATAACACGTTTCAATCAACTTATTTTCAATGATATGCAAACACAACACGAAAAAAACGGAAAATATGTGAGTATCAAATGAATAATTAGAACACTGATATAAGGAAAATGAAACTAACTAGAAATAGAATGGATTAAATTATGCTTAAATATATTACTAATTCAACTTAAAAACAGACGGTTATCATTAGATACCATCTTCTGTAGAATCGTTGACAACAAATTGCTTGGCATACTTCTTTGGTGGCACACCGAAATGCTTACTAAAACACTTACTGAAATATCTAGGGGTAGAGAAACCAACCGTATAGGCAACCTCCGAAACGTTCATTGATCTATTTGTTCTCAATATCTGGGCTGCAGTCTTCAGTCTTGTAGACATAATAAAATCATTAGGAGTCTGACCTGTAACACCTTTAATCTTATCATAAAGACTAGTTCTTCCAAGACACATCTCACGAGCAAAGTCATTAACACTAAACTCATGATTATTAATATTCTCTTCAACGACATCTCTTGCTTTTTGTAAAAGCTCTTTGTCAACATCATTTTTAGCCAATATTTTGGTATCAAAATCTGGATCAGAGCTATATTGTCTCTGCAGTGCAGTACGAGTCAATAGAATATTATTTATCTTCTTTGAAAGCATATTAATCTCAAAAGGCTTCACTATATAGTCATCAGCACCAGCTTGTATTCCTTCATTAAAATGTTCTCGAGAATCCTTTGCAGTCAAAAGCACGATAGGAATATGGCATAAGCTCTCATCTTGTTTTACAAGCTGTGTGAATTCGAAACCATTCATTTCAGGCATCATCACGTCACTAATGATAATATCTGGCCTATTTTCAACAACCCATTCATATGCACTCTTGCCATTGCTTTGAGTAAAAACATTGAAATGCGACGAAAGAGTCTCATACAAAAGATCACGCAACTCCCTGTTATCATCGACAACTAAAACTGTCGCTTTCTCTGTATCAGCAATATCTTCACAAACACTAGGAGTTTCAACTTCAGGAACTAAGTAATGATCCACCCCATCCTCTTTCCAAACCATTTCGGAAATAACCTCATTACCATCACAACAAGTTGAGTTTATTGGGACGACTACTTGAAAACAGGACCCCTCACCAACAACGCTGTCAACAGTTATCTTTCCATCATGTGCCTCTACGAGACCTTTAACAAGGGAAAGACCGATGCCAGTACCAGACTCTTTCCCTTCCGTATGGAAATAACGATCAAAAACTTTATCAAGATATTCAGCTTCAATACCAACACCATTATCAATCACTTTCAAGATAATAGAGTCATTCTCTTCGAATACAATAACACGAATAATAGAGTTATCATTTCTATACTTAAATGCATTAGATATAAGATTGTGAATTATCTTTCTAAACTGCTTAGGATCGATACAACAATCCAACTTGTCTTGATTTGAAACAAATTCATAACGTACATCATTAATAATTGCATATTGCTCATAGGTTTCAAAGACTTGGCGTGAAAAAGAGACAAAATCTATTTTGATTAAGTCAATGGACAAAATTCCTAACTCTTGTTTTCTAAAATCTAATATCTCATCAACAAGATAGGTCATTCTTTGACAATTCCTAAAAGCAGAATCTAACGATTTTTTGTCATTATCTACTAGCCTGTTAGTAGTTAACACTTTTTCTAACAAACCTGAAATGATTGTCAATGGCGTTCTAAATTCATGAGATATATTCGTAAAGAATTGTAATTTGTTCGCATTTTCTTTCACAAGTCTATCTGCATCCATCTTTTGTTGCTCAAGAGAGAGTTCTAGTATCGATTTTCTGACAGAAGCACGGTGAATCAAGTAGAAGATCAAAACAATGAATACAAAATATAGTGAATAAGCCCACCAAGTTGCATAAAAAGGAGCAGCAACGACAACTTGAACAGAGTCACTATAATTTACATCAGTATCACCTACAACTCGTACTTTAAAGACATAATTACCCGAAGAGAGTCTATTGTATGAAACCTTATTAAAATGAGAAGCTCGTATCCAATGATCATCATATCCCTCAAGCATGTATTCAAAATCCGGACGAAATGATTTAACAAAATCGAAAGAAGAGAACGAGAAAGTAACTCCTGAATTCATAAAAGGAATACTTAAATCCTTATGTAATAGTAGAGATTCCTGAACCCCTCTAAGTCCTTCGGATTCATCCACACTACGTATTAAAGCATCAGTAATCACTACTTTACGTTTTGAACGAGTACGTATCAGATCTTTTTCTTTAAATGATACCAAACCATGAATACCACCGACATAAACTTCTCCTGAATTGGTAACGCACAAACTCTTTTCATTTATTTCTCCTAAAGGAAACCCTTTACTATGAACAAAATTCTTAAAATTTCTCTTTTTAACATCAAAAAGACTAATTCCACTTCCATTAGCAATCCACAAAAAGCCATATTTAGATTGTGCTATTGCAAAAATAAAATCACTTGATATTCCATCTTTCTCTTTGTTAAAAATATCAAAACCAGACTGTTCTTCTAGATATCGACACAAACCACCTCCTGATGTAGCAACCCAAATTCTATCAGAGTTGTCTTCAAACAAAAATGTAATATGGTTGTTAGGTAGACCATAAGGATTCGACTCATCTACCACATAATGGGTCACTTTTCCATTATCATCATCATACATAAACAACCCATTCGATTCAGTTGCAACCCATAGCCGATGCTTTGAATCCACAATAATATGAAGGATAGTACCCATAATTGCTGGAGACCCAGGCGTGCCATGATCCATAAACGGGACAAAAGCTTTATCATCTTTCTGAAGAAACAATCCTATAGCATTACCAATTAATATATGATCATTCCATTCTGTAATAGCTGTTACAGAGTTATCAACAATACCACTATTTTCCTTATCATAAATTCTAAATTTACCACTCTTTGGATCTAATACATTCACACCGCCATTGTGTGCCCCAACCCAGAGTTTGTTTTTACTATCAAAGAAAAGTGCCTTGATATTATTATGAGAAATCGAACTTTTTAAGTTGTTATGAGTAAAGTATTTAAACCTATGGGTCTTTCTATTATATAGGTTCAACCCACCCCCCTCTGTTGCAATCCACAGATTAGGCCATGTACCCTGAATGATATCTCCAACAACACGATAGTTTATCGAACGATCTCCAACTTGATTTGGCTTAAAATACTTAAATACGGTGAGACGTGGATTATATATATTAACTCCGCCAAAATAAGATCCAATCCAAATACTACCTTGGTTATCAGCAAAAATCGAATATATTGAATTATGTGATAAACCATTAGGATCAAAATCAGACTGGTAATAAAAATCCACTTTGTTATTCGATGGATTCCAAACATTCAAACCCATGAATGTACCGATCCAAACATTCCCTAAAGGATCTTTACAAATTGATCTCACAGTATTATTTGACAACGGATATTTTTTAGATCCTTGATGAAAATGCTTTAAAATTCCTGATTCAGTTAGCAGGTATACTCCATCATTTGTAGTACCAACGAGATAACCACCATTAAACTCAACAATAGAAGTAACAATACGATCTAAAACAACTTTGACCGTTTTACGAGTAGGATTATAGCAAAGAAGCCCATACTGTGAGGTAGCCAACCATAGGCGACCCGTAGTATCCACATGAATATTACTAAGTATAAAGTCTGAATACCCAGGTATTGCAACTCGATTTACTTCTCCTGTTTGAGTATCAAGAACCCCCAAACCTTTGTGATCTCCCACATAGATCGTAGTACCATCGACATACATCGTTTCACAATGCGACAAAGAGTAGTTTGTAAAAGACTCTTCTTTATATCTATAAATCGAGATTCCTTGCTTAACAAGAATATACACATCACTAGATTTGGATGTTGCGACGATCTGTTTAACGTTCTCTCCCAAGATACTCGTTGAATCCCCTCTCAGATGATGATACTGTTCGATATCAGTCCCGTTATATCGATTCAAACCACTACGTGTTCCAATCCACACATACCCTATGCTATCTTGCTCCATTGAGATGACAGATGACTGAGTAAGCCCATCTGTAACACTCAAATGGTCAAAAATATGATTCTGTGAAAAGAGTGTCATGATCGTAACACACATAAACACAAATAAATAAAAAAGTCGGATTCGTAGAGTTCTCAACATTCTTGATTTAATATTAGTATTTGTTCACGAAGATAAGGTTTTCATTATATATCACATTTAGTTAACCTTACAGTAGACATTATTTAACTTTTTTTCATGTCTAAATATAATCAACAATTTACTAAATAAATAAATAAAAAAGGCTACCTATAATTAGATAGCCTTTTTCTTAATTTATTTAAATCTATATTATTTCACAACTTTTAAATTTTCATCCAAAGGGTTCAATTTTGGTAGAAGTAAATGGATTATCAAAAGAATTACCAAATAAAGAGAAGCTGCAACAGCAAACATGATAAAGAAGAATGATTTTCCTGCACCATCAAGTCCTTGACCTAAGGCAAAATCAACCAACATACCAGATATCGCTCCAACCATACCACCAATTCCTACAACCGATGCGATGGCTTTCTTAGGCATCACATCCGAAACCAAGGTAAACAAGTTTGCAGACCAAGCTTGATGCCCTCCTGATGCAAGTGCAATCAAACACACTGCAATCCATACATTATCTGTTAATGGAGCAAAAGCAACTGGTAAAATACATAATGCACAGATCAAAAGTGATAATTTACGTGCAGCATTTAAATTAAAGCCCCTGTTGATAAACATTTTAGACAAATATCCACCACCAATACTTCCAAAGTCTGCAACCAAGTAAATAACAACCAAAGCACCACCCAATTCATGCATATCATGCAAGCCAAAGACCTCTTTAAAGAATATTGCACTCCAGAACATAAAGAAGAACCAGACAGCATCGGTAATTTTTCCAATAGCAAAAGCCCAAGTCTGTCTTAATGGCAATACTCTCGACCATGGAAGACTCTCAACAGGAGCATCTGTCTCTTTTACCTGACAATCATGATTGATATAAGCCAACTCCTCTTTTGTAACTCTAGGATGATCTTCTGGCTTTTTATACATTTTAAGCCATACAACAACCCAAACAATACTAAAGAAACCTGTAATCAAGAAAGCATATTGCCAATTGTCACCAGTCGCACCTGCAACCAATGGAACAACTGCAGGTGCCAATACTGCACCAACATTTGATCCTGCATTAAAAATACCTGTTGCAAATGCACGATCCTTTTTAGGAAACCATTCGGCTACAGTTTTCACAGCAGCAGGGAAGTTACCTGCTTCTCCAATACCTAACCCAAAACGGGCCCCCATAAATCCGATTAAAGCAAACGCAGGTTGAATAAAAGCATGAAGCATTCCAAAACAACACCAGATTGTAATTGATATTGCATATCCAATACGAGTACCAAATTTATCAATCAATCCTCCCATCGTCAACATACCGATAGCATATGCTAACTTAAATGCAATATTAATATTTGCAAAATCACTGTTTGTCCAATGAAATTTATCCATCAAGGTAGGTCCTAAAACCCCCATGATACTACGGTCCATATAGTTAATTGTCGTTGCTAAGAAAAGCATCGCCAATATTCGATACCTATATGTACCTTGTGGTTTAGTAGTAGTCATAAATCGTAACTATTTCTATATGTGTTATTGTTTCTTTGTAATTACAATTGGATTAGAGATGCGTGATGCCTCAGACTTCATCATGGCTTCAAACTCATCATGGTTAGCCCATTTTGCATTTTCTTCCTCCCAAACAGCAAAGAAATAGTGAGTAGAAGGTTTAGCAGATAGCTTCTGGGTTAAATAGAAAGTTTCAGTAACTGCTTTTCTATACCTATTTTTGGCAAATTCTGGCGAACCTAAAGGATAAACTTTTGCTGTAGGTGCATTTCCAGATGTGATAAAATCAATCTTTGGAATCATCACTCCCATACCCAAGCAATCTTTATTTTCAGACTGTTTATCTAAAGTAGAGCCAATCACAAAAGAGGACGTATTCTCTAACCTAGTAGGCTTCTTCAAATAAGAAGTAACAATACCAACTGCAAGTGAACTTCCTTCTTCAGCATTCACAACTTCCACATCGCTCTTAAACCAATAATGTCCAGCCCAGATAGTCACACGCTCTTTCGCTTCAAGATCACGATTTTCAACATGCCACCCTTTGTAGTCAAGATCAAAGATGGAGCGAACAGGTCCTTTTGAAACTAGTGTAAACTCAAAAACATCTGTACTTCCCAAACGATATAATGAATCATTCTGACAAAGAGCCAATCCTCCAGAACCTAAAGAAGCACCAACATGAAGAACATCCATCCCCCAATCATTTAGGTGATGATAGTTCCCTTTTGCTCCAACCTCATCAAGAATCATTTTATCTGTTAACTTCCCAAAAAGATCTTTTGCATTACGAATATCAAAATAGTTTCTAAATGCCATCTTATCATTCTCCCAAGCAACACTCTCAGACTGATATCGAAGAGGTTTTCCTTTAAAACCTTTTGGAGAAAAAGCATGATCGACCCCTTTGAAACCATCTTTCTTATTCCCAACACCTAAGCGCACATTCGTTCTTTGTTTAAAAGCTGGAACCTGCGAACGTTCTACATATCGGATAGAAAAGTCAACAACCTCTTTGGCTTTAAAACTATATAAAAAGGCAAGCTCATCCCATGCACCATCTTTATCCAAATCATCCACCTGAGACGGTATTGCTTCTTCTTTTAAATAAACAACAGGAATCATCTCACTTGATGAGGCTTTTCCAATAATACCCTCAACCTCAGCACGTGTCATGACAAGAGGCGCATCTTCTCGATCTACATCTAACTTATTTTCCAATTTAATATTCGTTTTACTTGAAGAACATCCAAACAAAACCAATACAAACATCCAAACTGCATATTTATATAGCCTAACCATAATCAATCTTACTTACAAAATTAACTTTAAAACAAAACAAATAAAGACTAAGAGGTCAACCCCTTAGTCTCTATATTATGTAATCTTATGTTACTCTTCATTCGAAGGTTTACCGATAGTAGCCAAAATACCACCATCTACATAAACAACATGACCATTCACAAAATCACTCGCTTTTGAAGCCAAGAAAACTGCTGTTCCACCTAGATCTTCAGGATTTCCCCAACGAGCTGCTGGAGTACGATTGATAATAAATTCATTAAATGGGTGACCATCAACACGGATAGGTGCTGTCTGCGCTGTAGCGAAGTAACCAGGACCAATTCCGTTTGTTTGAATGTTAAACTTAGCCCACTCAGTAGCCATGTTTCTAGTCAACATTTTCAATCCACCTTTAGCAGATGCATAAGCACAAACATCATTACGTCCAAGTTCACTCATCATAGAACACATGTTAATGATCTTTCCCTCACGGCGATCAATCATCTTGCGACCAACATATTTACCCATGATAAATGGACCTACTAGGTCGATATCGATAACTTGACGGTAATCTTTTACCTCCATGTCTTGCATTGGCACACGCTTGATAATACCAGCATTGTTAACCAAAATACCAATTGGTCCAACTTCTGCTTCGATTTGATCAACAGCAGCAATCACTGCAGCCTCATCGGTAACATCAAAAAGATAACCTTTTGCGTCAATACCTTTTGCTTTATACTCAGCAATAGCAGTATCAAGCTTTTCTTGATTCAAATCATTTACTACAATTTGAGCTCCTGCTTCACCTAATGCTGATGCAATAGCCATTCCAAGCCCATGTGTTGCTCCAGTCACAAGAGCATTCTTCCCTTTTAAGCTAAATAAATCTAAAATCATCGGTTCTATATTTTATTGATTTCTTTTTTGAATTATCGTAAGTCTGGTGTTGCAATAACATCCATATCTCCATAAGCAAGATTTTCTCCACCCATACCCCAAATGAAAGTATAGTTGCTAGTTCCTGCTGCAGAGTGAATTGACCAAGTTGGAGAGAAAATAGCTTGCTCATTTTGCATCCATACGTGACGAGTCTCTTGAGGCTCTCCCATCAAATGACAAATAGAGTGCCCTTGTGGTACTTCAAAATAGAAATAAGCTTCCATACGACGACTATGCGTATGAGCTGGCATTGTATTCCAAACACTTCCTGGGTGAAGCTCTGTCATTCCCATCTGAAGTTGGTTTGTTTGAATCGTATCATTTACAATCAGCTTGTTCAATGTGCGACGGTTTGACGACTCGGCCTCTCCTAGTTCAATCACAATCGCATCTTCACGACTTACTTTTACCGTAGGGTAAGCAATATGCGCTGGGGCTGAATTCATATAAAAGTGTGCTGGATTTGCTGAATCACAACTTTTGAAGATGATCTCTTTACAACCCATTCCTACATAGATTGCCTCTTTATAATCAAGCTCATAAGCTGTACCATCTACTAGAACAACTCCTTTTGATCCAACATTAACTACTCCAAGCTCACGACGATCTAGGAAATTTTCACTTTTAAGAGGCTCGATAGCTTCTAGAACAATCTCTTTGTTTACAGGAACTACACCTCCAACCATCAAACGATCATAGTGTGAGTAATTCCAGAAAAGACGATCTTCATTCATAACTGTTTCAACTAAGAACTCATCTCTCAATCTTTGCGTATCATAGTTTTTTGCATCTCTTGGATGTGTTGCAAAAACTTCTCTATAGTTTTCAGCCATCTTCTTAATATATTAATGTATGTTATAGTATTTCAAATATGATATGCACAAAGATATAGGAATCATTTACATTTGTGCAATCGTTACCGCAATTTTTTCACATATTAAAGAACATAAAAAATCTACCAAGTCACACTAGTAAAACATAAACTACTACTTAACAACGCCTTAACACAAAAATAACAAGAGTAAAGTTGTGCAAAAAAATCTTTTTGCACAACTTTGTTGCATTAAAAAGAACTTTTAAGACTATATTTGTACAATAGTTGCACAAATTCACACTATTTTAATTTAGTGCCATAATTATAAAATACAGTCTTAGATCATCATATGGAACAAAATATTACGATTCATGATATTGCAAAAAAACTAGGGATCTCAAGCTCTACGGTATCAAGAGCTTTAAACAACAACTCTAGAATAAGCGATAAAACAAAAAAAAGAGTTTTAGAGCTAGCTGAGGAACTAGGTTACAAACCCAATGCTGCAGCTACAGCACTACGCATGAAGAGAACAAAAACCATAGGATTGATCATTCCTAAAATAAACAGGCACTTCTTTGCTGATGCCATTAATGGGGTAGAAAAATATGCCACAACACATGGCTACAACGTTATTATAACCCAAAGCAATGAAAACGAAGAGCAAGAAAAAAGTTGCATTGAAACGTTATTACATGCTGGGGTAGATGGTATTATTGCATCTATTGCACTCGTTAAAAATGATTACCAACATTACCGTAAAATAATCAAGAGAGAAATCCCTCTCGTATTCTTCGATCGTATTTGTGATGAAATTGAGTCAAACAAAGTAATCGTAGATGACTTTAAAGGTGGATTTCTTGCCGCAGAACATTTAATATCTCAAGGGTGTAAAAAAATTGCACATATTGCCGGACCACAACACCTTAATTTATATATCAATCGTACTCAAGGATTTCTTAAAGCTTTAAGAAAACACAATATGGAACCCTATGAAGGAGGTATGTTAGAGAATTACCTTACAATAGAAGAAGGGAAAGAAGCTGCAATCAAACTTCTTGACACTCCCAATAGGCCTGATGGTATCTTCGCGTCGAACGACACTGTTTGCTTAAGTTTGATAGAACATGCAGAGAAAAAGGGAATCTCTATTCCAAATGATCTTGCAATCATTGGCTTCAGTAATGAGCCTTATGCAAAACTCATCTCTCCTTCGTTATCAACCATTGAACAGAGAGGATATGATGTTGGCTTTAAAGCTACCGAACTACTAATTCGCAATATAGAGTATCCATCTAATAATCTAGAAACAATTGTTCTTCCGATCAATCTAATTATTAGAAAGTCATCAAATAAAGAAGTCTAAATTAAGATACTTTCATTAACCATAAAACCGTTTGTGATGATAAAGAAACAGACAGTTTTATGGTTTCAAGACAAAAACACCGACCATACAACACTCTCAATCAACTTTTTGAGCCCTAATTTAGTTGCAATACACAATATAATGAATATTCAAACAAAATTAGGAGTAAAGACTCAAAAAAAAATGATTTAAGAGTTACTACAACAAAGAAAAATTATCTTTTATCAAAAATCTTTCTCTTGTAAGGTAGGGTAAACTCAAACTTATACGGTGATTATATTGTAAAGGGGATAATAGATGTAGTGTTAACATTATAACATACTAAGTATATTATATATAATTACTACTATTTGAATGGTTTCGCTAGTGCTGTGCACAATTCCTAATTATGTTGTGTTGTTGCTTTAAGAATTGTACACCTCTATGCGAAACCATTTGTTTTTACTATCACTTCAAATCTCCATTCCACTGTCTCTCTGAATAAATTAATCCACAAAGAACACAGTATAATTCACCATGTTTATCTTATCAATCAATATAGGACCTCCTTAATCAAATAAAAATCATCTTTTAAAAAAAAATCAAATGATGGGTAGGGTAAAAGATAATCTATTCGGTTGTAATAATGTAAAGGGGATAATAGATGTAGTGTTAGCATCATAATATACTAAGTATATTATATATAATTACTACTATTTGAATGGTTTCGCTAGTGCTGTGCACAATTCCTAATTATGTTGTGTTGTTGCTTTAAGAGTTGTACACCTCTATGCGAAACCATTTGTTTTTACTATCACTTCAAATCTCCATTCCACTATCTCTCTGAATAAATAGATCCATAAACGAAATTATTCACTCCACTTTTTACAAATAGAAGTAGTTAAGTAGCTCCTATTTCAAAGAAAACAATCTTTTATCAAAAAAAATGCTTTTAGGGTAGGGTAAACTTAAACCAATACGGTAGTTATAATGTAAAGGGGATAATAGATGTAGTGTTAACATCATAATATACTAAGTATATTATATATAATTACTACTATTTGAGTGGTTTCGCTAGTGCTGTGCACAATTCCTAATTATGTTGTGTTGTTGCTTTAAGAGTTGTACACCTCTATGCGAAACCATTTGTTTATACTATCACTTTAAATCCCACGACCACCTTCTCATTGCAAAAAAACTATCCACGAATAAGCCACTTAATTATATACAAAAGTACTTAAAGAATAAGTTTAGCGACTCCTGATTCCAAGAAATATTCTTTTATCAAAAAAAATCACTTTTAATAGTAGGGTAAACTCAAGCCTATACGGTGATTATAATGTAAAGGGGATAATAGATGTAGTGTTAACATCATAATATACTAAGTATATTATATATAATTACTACTATTTGAATGGTTTCGCTAGTGTTGTGCACAATTCCTAATTATGTTGTGTTGTTGCTTTAAGAGTTGTATACCTCTATGCGAAACCATTTGTTTTTTAATCTCACTCAAAAAATCCACACATTTAATTGATCAAATGAATGGATGAATACCGAACAAATCGATTGTTAAGGACATTCATGATATAAATTTGATCCACTGTTTCTACTACTATTCATGAATACATCCTGGACTCACCCCAAAATACTTTTTGAACCCTTTAATAAAATGACTTTTATCTGAGAAACCAATATCTAAAGCTATTTTTTCAATCGTGTCGTCTGTAGTTAATAATTTACGTTTTGCTATCTCAAAACGCATTCTTAAAACAAATTGATGAGGGGATAACCTATAACTGCTTTAAAATTTGTACGCAGTATTTGTGAGCTTAGACCAAAATAACTACTTAGTTCTTTCATTGAAGGACCATCCGAAATTTGACCCATAAGATACTGCTTTACAGACAGTATAACTTCTTGATCATATTTTTTAATCCGAATTACAGCCGGTTGAGACTCTTTTTTATCTAGCTCTTTGAAAGATTGTGATACCAAGAGAATACAATGACCAATAGTGAAACCTATTAAACCTACATTTTCACTCTGACTACTAAACTAGTTACGTAAATGCTGTTCTATTTCGAGAGTAAGAGTCTCAAAAAATATCTGTTCGGTGTGATCCAAGATAATCTCCTCTAAATGTGGAAAACGTCCTCGAATCCACTTGTCAAAAGCTTCAAACCGAAATCTAATGGAAATCATATCCAAGCAAACTTCTTTTGAGATAAATAGATCAGAGGACGAGTTATTGGTATACATATAGATTCAATCAGTTCTATCACTGCAAACCTCCATTCGATCTTTTTCTGTATTGTAATGAAGCTTATGATTTGAAACAAGAATGACAACAACCGTATCCTCTTCTTGAAGTTCACGTATTATTAAATCCTGTCCAAGATTCACTTTTGAGGCTGTTATATCGAATCCTTCAACTTCGTTGTAAAAATTAGTAGTTAATTCCGAATTTCTATCCAAATCACAATAGTACAACTGATGGTCATCCCATGTTACAGAGGGCAACTGTATGGATAACTAACGATACACATCATGACAAATACACTAGAGAAAGAATGATTAAGTAATACAAAGAAGAAGAGATTCGGAGTGGTAGAGTAAAGGGGATAATAAAACTAGTGTTCCAATAGAATCATAACGATTAGAGTGGTCTAGTTAAGAATGTTTTTAGTTTTAAAATATCTTCTACTTTTACAAACGAAATGAAACATCTCTTTCCTAGACCATTTATTTTTGTTTTCATCCCAACAATCCTTAATGTATCATTTAAAAGGAACATCTCTTTTTTCATACCACAATAATATTTTAAAATAATTTTCACTGGCAAATTATTTTGGTTCATCCACATTTTGCGTATATATCTTGATGCATTGCTTTTATTTTTAACATAAAAAAATCTAAGTCACGATAGCCATATGCTTGTCTTTTTAAGGTTTTAATCTTGTTATTTATTCCTTCTAAAGGCCCCGTGGAGATATTGCACTTATACCAATTTAGAATTCCTGTTTTGTGTTTGGTCAATAGTTCTACCATTTTCTTAAGCTGAGGGATTTCAGTCTCATTTGCCTCTTCTATCCATTGTTTAAGTAATTTTGAAGCGTCTCTAATATTATCTTGATTCCATAATTCCCTCAATTCTTCTTTCAAATAATATGCGTAAAACAAGGTGGTATTCGTTTCTAATACTTTTTCAAGTCTTGAGTCTTCCCCTTTCTGAAGGTTGAGATTCTCTGGGTTCTTTAACAATAGCCAACGACTTCCTTTTAAACTTTTCTTGATAACCTTATCCTTCTCTTTGTTGTAAAGATCTCTTCTAATTTTACTTATAGTCTCATTTAGTTTCTTTATTATATGGAAATGGTCAAATACCATAGTAGCTTTAGGTGCATTGGTCTTTACTGAAAGGATATAGGCAGCTGACATATCAATAGCAACAGATTCTATTTGGACTTTATTGATCTTTATTCGTTTCCAAAATGGAACCAATGATTCGGAACCTTTACCTTTCCCTACATGCAAAACGACTCCTTTATCTAAGTCATATACACAAGTCATGTATACATGTCCCTTCCTCACTGCGAATTCATCGATAGCAATATGTTTCACCCCCTTTAGCCCAGGAGAATGATATTTTGATTTTAAGTGAGACTTAATGATATCTTTTACAATATTCCAGTTAAGATCTAAAAGTCGACTGATTGATTGAATCGTCATATGAGAAGAGAGAAGTAAAACCATCTTCTCTAAAGATCGAATATAGGACTTCTGCTCTTTTGCAAACCTTAAATGTTCCTGACGTACGATCTTGCATTTCTTGCAATAAAGGCGTTGAACATCTATGATAATAACGCACTTCTTTTTGCCTATCATTGGCCCCTTGAAACTACGTTCAACAACTCCACAACAAATAACATGCATTCTTTTACAGCGACTACAACGTAGTTTGTCTTTTTTTGTTTTAACTTTAAGTTGGATGGTATCTCCAACATAGGATGTGGATAATAATTGCTGGTCTTGTAATCCTAAACAATGATATATACTACTGGTATTCATAGTCTATAGCGTTTTATATAAGAAATAACTATAGAATATGTTTACCAGTCTTTTTGTTCATATACGCAATTCATGGAAGAACCATTATTTTGAGACAAGCTCTCTATAAATATAATTTGTTAATGCTTTCGGATACCCTTCAGTTACTCTTCAATTACCCTTCAGTTACTCTCATAGTAATGTAACCCTATCCAATACGCAACCAAAGACTAACGAATCTAACTCTTAAACTCGATTTAATCCAAGTCGTTTTGGCTCATATCTTTTTTGAAATAGAATCCATAAAAGGAGGATCATAACAGTTCTTAAGAAGCCTTAGACTTCTTCTTTTTAGAATAGAGATGCTTTGTATACATTGCACAGGCAAGGAATAAAAGCTACCTTAATCCCAAATTATGAACGAGTTATAACCTAATTAAATGTTGAAATGAGATACAATTCAAATTGGTATTTGGTATAGATAGTAATCCGAAATATTGACTTCAAAAAAAAGTGTAATAACCTCCACTAACATGAAGAGATTATCACACTTTTTTGATATTACAACAGCAAGAACGAGACGTACTATATTTGGAAGTTATCTCTAGTCTCCTTGATCCATTCTTTCAATACATCGATATGCTTATTCTTAAGCTCTTTATAATTCTTATCGTAAGCAAGATTGGTCATCTCACCAGGATCGCTATCCATATCGAAGAACTGCTCTTTTAAATGTCCTTGCTCATATACGATATACTTATAACGAGAAGAGCGAACCATACGACCTTTTACTCCATAAGTAACTTTAGAAAGGCAGAACTCTGTCTCTGTAATCGTATACTCTCTATCAAAAGCAGTTCTATCTCCATTAGAAAGTTTAAATAATGGTTTTCCTTTCATATAGACAGGAGCTTTAACACCTGCAATCTCACACATCGTTGGAATAAGATCAATTCCTGTCGAAATAGGAAGATCATTATACTCAGTAATCTCAGTATGTCCTTTCCAGCTAATCATAAAAGGAACTCTCGCTGCTTCATCATAAAGAATTTGCTTCTGGTTCCACTTATGATGCGCATTGCCGTCACCATGGTCACTTGTGAAAATAATCACCGTGTCCTCTAACAGATCTTTCTCCTCTAATGCATCAAGAATCGGCTTTAAGTGAGCATCAACTTTTTCGACCAAACGATAGTAAGCCCAACGATACTGTCTCCATTTGCTTTCGCTCCAGTCATCAGTAGGATAAGTTCTTTTAGATAAAGAATGAACATATCTTATCACATCAGGTTCCAACTCTGGAATCTCAAAGTTATCTGGTAATTCAGGACACTGATCCCCTTTAGGAGGCACCCCAATTGCATCATTTCTCATCGCTTCTCCCCTAGCCCATTGACAAATATCATGTGGGTTTACAAAAGATGAAACAAGAAGAAAAGGTTTATCTCTTTCTTGACTTAAAAACTCAATAGAAGCTTCAGCCACATCAGGGTCTAAGTCATTTGCTCTAGCATGTTTAATAAAATCAAAACCATGAATATGTTTATCCTTAGGAGAAGCTGGTAGATGCCACTTACCTACATATCCAGTATCATATCCTGCTGTTTTCAGGATATTTCCCATATAAGGATACTCTGTAGTATTCCATTCCGCCTTAAGGTTATTAATCGGAACATTAATTTCATGTGGATACAATCCTGTAAACATACTACTTCTTGATGGTACACATAATGGCGTAGGACAATAAGCCTTCTTGAAGTTCATTGCATATTTCGCAATTCTATCCATTGAAGGAGTATGTAAGTCCTTATTTCCGAATGCTCTAATTGCTTCAGCACATTGCTGATCTGTCATTACAAAAAGAATGTTTGGACGAGATGACTTCGTTTTACTCCTATTCTTGAAAGGGATAGGAGCACCTTGTATTGTAGAAGCGACACCAACTGCAGATGCGGTAAGTGCCCCTTTCTTTATAAAATCTCTTCTCTTCATTTATTGCAAAATAAATATATTGGAAATATTGATTAAATGTAACTAATGAAATAATCCTTCGTATTGTGTAGGTGCTGCGCCAACATTTCATGAAGGGAAGCCTCAACCTCAGGTTTTTGCCCTGCGATATTAGTTAATTGATATGGATCATTAATATCATCATACAAGAAGATATGCTTTTTACTATGTTTATCATAAGCAACAACATAAGTATATTCATGGGTTTTAACCCCTCGACGTTTCTCTTTCTCTTCTTCAGGTTTATCGAAGAAATACATTGCGGATTTTGGTCTATCGAACTCCTCTCCTCTCAAAACAGCAGAATAATCCTTCCCTTCTATACCAGCCGGAATTTGATCTTTTAACCCTAAAAAGGATAAGAATGTTGGCATAATATCAGGAACACTCAAAAGTAGGTTATCTGTTCCTGGTGTAATTTTTCCTGGCCAACTAACGATAAAAGGGATCTCGAATGCCTCTTTGAACCAAACATTTTTATGCATCAATCCTTGACTACCTAACATCTCACCATGGTCAGAACAGAAGATAACGATCGTATTATCCTTTAATCCTTGTTTTTCAAGAACTTCCAACACACGACCTATTTGATCATCGACTCCCTCAACACAAGCAAAATAATCTTTAGCTTGACTAAGTTTTTTCTCCACTCCAGGATCTCCAAAACCAGTCTCTTTATAGAAAGGAGCTTGTGTCTTACGAACATTCGGACGATTAAGTACAGAATCAATAGTTAAATCTTTAAATCGTTCTTTATAACGATTTGGCACCTCAGTAAAAGGTGTGTGAGGTGGGTTAATCCCCCAACACATAAAAAACGGTTTATTGTCGTCACGGAAGTTCCCATCTTTATTTTCAAGATAGTCAATCAATACATCCGCTTCGTGTTCAGGTGACCATTGGTTCACGTCCGTTTTTTCATTCTCCTTAGCATCATTGATCCAGTAGTATGGATGATTATGTCGATTGTGAGTACCATAAGAATACCAAAACTCGAAGCCATGGCGATGAGGACCAGGAGGACAGTAAGAGTCCCAAATATTTGGCTCACCTGGTTTGGTTGGAGTTGGTCCATCTAAGTGCCACTTTCCGAGATAACCTGTTGCATAACCAGAATCTTTCATTACATCGGAAAAACATCTCTCATCTGGTTTCAAAAAGTTACCATATTTTGTTCGTCCCGAATGACAATTAGATTGAACGCCGTTACTTAGTGGGTATTTACCAGAGAACAACATACCACGAAATGGGCTACACAGTGGGTGATTACTCACTGCATCTGTAAAGTGTACACCATTTTTTGCCAACTTATCAATATTTGGAGTACGTACAGGGTCATTATTCAAAAATCCTAACGACTGTTTACGATATTGATCCGGAAATATAAATAATACATTTGGCCTCTCCTTCTCCTCATGCTTAGAACAACTGCTTAGCAAGTTGCTAGAAATAATTCCAGCACCTGCTGTAGCAACAGTTGCACTCTTTACAAAGCTTCTTCGAGATATGTTTTTTCTCATATTAACTAATTCTTTTTCAACTTCACCTCATTTGTAAGACCATCCTTACAAATAAAGATCAACTGTGTTTTACCATTATTTAGACTATGCATGGTACAACCTTCTCCTCCCTCTAAAGTCCAATCGCCTTCAAGTGTGATCTTTATTTTAGACTCATTACTTTGATTTTCAAACCAATCACGAGAATAGACACTTCTTTCAACATAGTTGCCTTTTTCATCAAACTCCACATCACTTGGACCATTATAAAGATGAAGATCGGGGTCACATACACTTAGTTTTAACTCTTTTTTATAGCTCTTTGTCATCACCAAACAAGGCATATCTACTACCTTAATAAGGTCATCATCAATGTCTCTATTACGAACGAAGAATGCATATCCTTTCACTTTAGAAAGTCGATCCTCAACAATGTGTGCTTCTCTATCATTCTGCTGCACAAAGTAGGGATGGGTATCATCATAACGCATACGCTTCATAAAATGCTTCACATCCGACTTTTCTGGTTGCACAAGAACCACATATTCGTAAGATGAAGAAGTCGGAGCCACACCATGACTAATCACTGCAGTAGCAAAATCATTTTCTGTACGATATTTACTCGACTGATCTCTAGAGATCTGATGATTTCTTCCAACTTCTACTTGATATTTATAAGGGATATAGTACATATTCCCCACATTATCTTTGAGGTAAGTATCTTTACGCTCAGACACATCATTGTGCCATTCAAAAGGGAACTTATCAATCTCTTTTTTATTGAGCTCAATAGGCTCATCCTTCTTCTTTAAATAGGTCTGAAATAAAGTGGTCTCTGTAGGATACTGTGAGTTTTTCTGCTCAATATCAGAACCCAAACAGACAATCTTATCATCAAAAAAGAAGACCGATTTACGAGCTCTTAAAGATCCATCATACTTCGCATTTCCATGAAGTTTCATTGCCCATACACCATACATTGTATCTAAAGAAGCACCGCCACAGAAAGCCTCGTCAGACAGCAACATCTCCTCTGATTGACTAAACTTATCTACACTCTTTATATCTGCTTCTAAACTGTCAATAGGAAGATGAACAGAGGTCGTTCCAGGAATACGAGACCAATCCCATCCCCATTGCCTAAAACCTGAAGTAAAGTTACTTGGAGTATTTCCCTTATTGGATGCAATAATACTTAGGGAACCATAAGTCAAATATCTTCCATATATATTTGCATTTACACACTGTTCAGAAGACCATAAATAACGTGAATGACCTTGTGCTGTAACCAACCAATTACCTCTTCTATGAATACTTAAAGCCGAATAGTTTAAGGCCCAGTTTCCAACAGGGGGGGTCTCAGAAATTCCGCCATACTTCAATATATATTGTGCCTGTCTATCCGATCCGGCATCGTCGACTAAACGTAAAAACACGCCAGCCATCTCGGGATCTATATCATTATCTCCATTTGGTTCACCAGCCATAGCAAGATAACGATAATACTCAGTTGAAAGATTTCCAGTCCCTTTAGGGTGCCTTCCAGACAGAGATAAAGGCCAAACATATTTATTACAATACAGTCGCATCTTTAACAGAGATTGACGTAAATTCTCATGACTCTTCGGACTGATCGCAAAATCAGTTTTAGAAAGGATGAACACTAACCTACATGCATTTTTAAAACTTGAATCTGCATAATAAGGGTTATTATTTGCATGATGAAATACAGATCCATCAGGCTTAATTCCATCTAGTAGTCCTGTCGAATAAGATAAACCATTATTTAAAAAGCGGACAAAGCTCTTTATATATTGTACTTTTACAGCAGCATCTTCAATCAAAAGGATACTAGACAATCGACCCATGATAGTTGTGTTGAATGCTTCAATATCCACGCCACCTTTAATCGGTTCTGGAAATACATTTCCAAGGCCACTAAACCATGCAAGATCACGTTGTGCTTGATTTAATGAATGACTTGAGCGAAGTACCTCTTTCATCAAAAAATAGGACAAATAAAGATTCTTTGCACTCTCACCAAAATTGTGTAATGTCCCCATTCCACTTCCTTCACAGAAACCTTGATCCATCAGATGAGTTCGAAGATTCAAAAACATCGTTGCTAACTCTTTTTGGACACTCTTTGCATTATCTAAAGATTCTGCACTGGTGTATGCACAAGATATGCGATACATTAAAGTGACATAGGATTTGAGATCCATCTTATTACTTCGGAAATAGTATTGGGTATCTTTTAAGTGTTCCGAATACATTAAGGAGAAATCCGAAAATAACAAAGGACGTCCAATGAGGGACTTATCCTCATTCAGATGTATGTTATAAAAATCATAGTCTTTTCTCAAACGAGCCAATGAAGATGGGGTAACCAACGAAGGGGTATACACCATATTACGAAAACGAAGGTCAATGACTTTTAAATCGCTTAACTCTTTGCTAGTGACAGAATGCTTATTAATTGTTGGTTTTTGCAAAGCAGATCTCAAAAGAACTTGCCACGACTTAGTGCCATGATAGTTTACAAAAGGAACTTGGTAATCCCCTGTGGCTAAATGATGATCAATCATATCAGAAATAACCATATGGTCGAAATAGACCACTCCTTTTTGGTTTGAAGGGGCTACTATACGCATTTTATCCATACCTTCTACAGGAGTTCCCTTCATATCTCTATGATAGTTTACCCATACGGCGCGCCAACCCTTAAAGTTCATTCCCATATCAAACCAACAAGATTTATTGTCAGACTTGTAAAACTCAATTCTCATCTTACCAGTTCTATTTGGATGTGGGTTATAAACCCAACACACAAATGTTGACTCTAAATTTCCTTTCGATTTCAATGGAATATTTAAATGAGACACATCAATAGAGGCCCCAGGTAGAAATGTCCATTGCAAACTCGAAGTTCCATGTTTATAATGATACTTGGAGATACTCAAATTAGAGCCAGATGAAGTGATCCATGAATCATCTACCTTAGTTTCAAATGACAACAACTCATTATATGTAATCTCTCTTGCATAAGTAGCAGGGATACTTAGCAATAGAATACAGATAACGAGCAAAAAGTTTTGCCTTTTCATTGTGTGATGATCGTTTCTCATATTCGTTTTCCTATTTAAACAGTTGCAATTAAATTAAATTCTTATAAACGAAGGTACTACATTGTATCTTTCGATGTCCCAAATTAGTTGTAGACAACTCCTAAAATACAATATATCTAACTATTTTTATGACAAACTAACTAAAATCATCAGAGAATCGCCAATCTTGTTCAAAAAGGGACTGATAGAAGATGATGAATAATTCCAATACACTATTTCTTTCATTTTAATCATCACTTCAAATCCAGTAGATTATGATCTTGATTCTCTATTATTTTATATGAATCATTTAGCTGTATTTAAATTAAAATACAACACACACAAAAGACATACACAAAGCAAAAATGGGATATCTAACAACAGATACCCCACTTTTGTATTTAATCTTATGTTATAACATAGAATTATCTTACTTCTCAAGTTCTCTCTTTCGAACAAGAGCTTCAAGGAAATAGTAATCTGCATAGTTAAGAGGTACATCAATCTCAGCACCATGAGGAATACTACCTACAGAGTGCATCAACAAGAAGTTGTTGTTCTCTCCTAGTTTTGCACGATACTTATCAGAAGAAAGACTCTCAACCATTTTATCTGCTGCTGCTCTTAATTTCACCTGAGCATCTCCTTTATTGTATGTTGACAATTCATATAGTCCTGATGCAATAACAGCTGCTGCTGAAGCATCTCTATATGTGTTTGGAATATCCGTACAATCAAAATCCCAATAAGGAATCAAATCTTTAGGAAGTCGAGGATGTGACAATACGAAGTTTGCTACTGCATTCGCTTGATCTAAATATCTTGGATCTTTAGTCTCTCTATAACATACAGTATAACCATATAGAGCCCATGCTTGACCTCTTGCCCATGCTGACTCATCAGCAAAACCTTGCGCAGTAACTCGACTTCTAACTTGACCAGTAATGCTATCATAATCTACTACGTGATATGAACTATAATCTGGTCTAAAATGATGATCAAGAGTCGTGTTTGCATGCTTGATCGCAATATCACGGAATGTATTATCTCCACTAATTTTTGAAGCTTCAAACATTAGTTCCAAGTTCATCATATTATCAATAATAACTGGACATTGCCATCCTCTTTTAGCTTGCCATCCTCTATTCACATCCCAAGATTGAATACAACCTACTTTAGGACGAAAACGAGTACTTAAGGACTTTGCAGCATTGATAATAATAGACTTATATTCTGGATTGTCAGTTAGACGATATCCATTTCCAAAACTACAGTAGATCATAAAACCAACATCATGATGATCTTTGTTATACTGAACCGCTTCGATTGTTTTATTCACTTTCATCGCACGGTTTTCCCAAACCTTATCTCCAGTCAGTTCATATAGGTACCATAGAGAACCAGGGAAAAAACCACTTGTCCATAGCATAGGCTTATTATAACGAGTCTCACCATTAGGTAAAATAGTTCTTGGGTTAAGAATCACATTCAAACTATCCATCTTTTTGAACTCTAGACCAATCTGTTTTGTTGCAAAATCAACATTATCAGAAATAAGATCACATTTCTTTTTTGGTGTACTACAGCCTACGAGTGATAGAAGTACAACTGCACAAATGCACAAATTCTTCATCATCATTTTTATAATTTAGTTGTTTGTTAATAAATTCACTTTTTATTACTCTATATAGAAAGAGAAGTTCTATATCTTCTCATCTCTAGATTCAAAGATATAGCAACTCTTATCACTTTAGGAATACGAAAGAAAAATGGTACTAAATAGGAAGCTATTTGAACATTAATATCCTTATATATTGAACATTACACACCAATAACCCATAAAATAAAGAGAAGATCAAAGGAGAGACTACTGAATATACATCTTATTTGTGAACAATATTACCCATCCTTGAACATAGAAAATAGCGAATGACGATTCTTGATCAAAAAAGAAGAGAAGATTTCATCTGTTACAAACAATGCTAATATTGTACATGTACAATATTAGACAAATTGATTATATCCTTATTATCAACACTTTGCACTCACACAATCACATTGGGACATCACATTTTATTTAGTAATAGACTTTTGGCAATATATTTATGATTGACTACAAAAAAATCATGAAACACTAAATCTATTAGGATGAGAAAAGCACTACTTTTACTTCTGTTTATATTTGCCTACAACACTTTATTTTCAGCTACATATCGTATGAATATCGATTATTTAGGTACTGAAACGAAGAAAGATCTTTCATATTGGTCCGCTGAAAATGGTGGAAAAATAAGGTTAGATAAATCTAGATATAAACTAGGTTTTCGATCATTGAAATGGGAATATAATTCACATGAAGGTAAATTAGTCTACAATAATCCTGCATTGATTACTCAGGCTCTAAATAGATATAAGGGAGGCTTTATGACTTGGATATACAACGATAAAACAGTAAATGATTCTATTAAAATCGAGTTTTCAAAAGACAACAAGGAAAAACTTCACTTCTACTATCACCTTAATTTCACAGGATGGAGAGCATGTTGGATACGTTTCAAAGAAGATATGAAAGGTGATAAATCATGTAAAAGTATCGACAAAATGGTGATACATGCTCCTAAATCTAGAAACAAAGGTACATTATGGTTTGACCGAATGGCATTCCCTAAACGAAGAATACATGATAGATGTACTCCTGACATGCAACTTCCTTGGATAAATCCATTGATGAATGAAAACCATTGGGCTGCACTATACTATTGGGAAAGCCATTACACTTGTGATCTTGTCCAACCAATAGAATTGGACAAACAGCAAGACGCTAGCCTCAATACAATATACAAAAGAACCAAAGCAATTTGTAAAGGGCCAGAACCATCTCTTAAAGAGATCAAATGGGCAGATGAGCAAATGAAACAGTGGAATATACGTCGTCTAAAAAATTCTATTACTGGGGTTCCATTTGTATCATTTGATGAATCATCTCCAAGTGAAATCATTCTAAACAATGCAGGTAAGGTACTATACATATATGCCAATGACTATTACTATAATAAAGAAATCTCTAGTGCAAAACAATTCAGACTTCTTTTAGATCACTTAATGGAACAAGGGTTAGCATACGGTAGTGGCATCGGAACGAATCATCACTATGGCTATCAATTCACCTTATATCCTAAATCTATCTTCTTGATGAATGATTACCTAATTGAAACAGGGAGTAAAGAGGAGGTGGAAAAGATGTTGTGCTATTGGACAGGATTACAGGAAATGAGAATCCTTCCAAAAATAGGTACTCTTCAAGGTGTGGTAGATAGTTGGAACACAACCATCATGCCTAAGATTATAGCGGCAAGCACTATCAGTGATAAAAAAGAGAGATATGTAGCCTATCAAATGATTCAAAGATGGGTCGACCAATCTTTAAAACTCGTCCCTGGAACGATGGGTGGTATAAAAGAAGACGGGACAGTTTTTCATCACGGAGCAAATTATCCTGCATATACTATCGGAGGAATGGATGGTATTAAAGAGTATGTTCGAATGATGAAAGACACAGAGTTCCAAATCAATAAAAACTCTCGAAAGAATATCGGATTGGTATTAAAAAATCTGTTTCATTCAACCAATAAAAGTTATTGGAGTTTGGGTATTAGTGGACGACATCCTTTAGGAGGAAAAATAAACAAAGGTACAATTCAACTATACGGAGAGATATCTGTTTTGGGAAATCCGATGGATAATAAAGAACAAATATGGAACGAAATAGCAGGGATGTATATCGATCTAGGAGGTAATGATTCTAATATTAACAAACAGTTGGACCAAGCAAAAATAGACTCTTATAGTTATCCGGAAAACTGTTTTTACTCCTATAACTATAACGCTCTAGCTACGGTAAATCATAAAAATTGGCAAGCAACCATTAAAGGATATAATCAAGATGTATGGTGCTCCGAGATATATGTCAAAGATAACAGGTATGGGAGATATCAGAGCTACGGGAGCTTAATGATTATGTCGAATGGATTGCAAGGAAGTGGATATGTTCAGAAAGGTTGGGATTGGAATAGAGTCCCTGGTACAACAACTATTCATCTACCATTAGATAAACTCGAGAGTTTTAGAAAGGGAGTTTTAATGGAAAAATCCAACGAATCGTTCTCTGGATCCGCAAATTTAGATCATCAAGTAGGTCTCTTTGCAACAATAATACAAGAAAAAGATCATCCCAATTTCACCCCATCATTTAGAGCAATGAAAAGCGTATTCTATTTTGATGAAATATTAGTCTGTCTTGGCAACAACATACAAAACGATAATAAAGATTACCCTACAGAAACTACTATCTTCCAAACTCATACTGATAAAAAAGATGGAGTTAATGAATACGGAAATCTAAACAGTAGAACAGTAACAGAGACACAATGGATGATGGATCCTCTTAGCAATGGATATATTTTCCCTCAAAACACAGAGCTACAGTTCGAAAATAAGATCCAAAAGTCAAAACACAACAAGACAAAAAAAGAGACTTCAAATAGGTTTAGTTCTCTGGTCATCAATCATGGTTATGCTCCCAAAGGTCAGAAGTATGAGTATATTATTGTTCCACAAACAAAAAAAGCGGATATTAAAGAGCTTTCAAGTAAAATCGAAAAAGGGCAAAAGCCTTATGAAGTAATGCGAAATGATAGCAACTGTACTTCAATCTCTATTCCTCAAAAGAACGTAAGAATGTATGCATTCTTTCATGGAACCTCGAGTAAAGACGACCTTCTATCCTCTGTCTCAGAATCATGTTTTGTTATTATTAGAGAGGACCCACTTAGCAAGGAAGTTGTTATTACCGATCCATCATTGCATATCCATGATAAAAAAATGATCACCTCTAAAAAGTCACAAAAAAAGATCATAAAGATAGCCTTAAAGGGATATTGGAATATTAATACTGAAAACAAGGATCTGATCCACCATATTCAACATAATAACTCGAACACTTACTTCGAAGTTACCTGTTGGAAAGGGCGTTTGAACAAGATAAAAATAACCAATAAATAAAACAATCAATGAAGTCAATCACTATATGTCTAATCATTATACTTTTGCCTCTCATAACCCTAGCTAATTATATTGGACTAGAGACAAATATACCTTCGAACTGGACTACGAATACTGGCACAGGTCTTGCGTTAAGTAATAGACACTTTAAACTAGGGAATCAGTCTGTAGAGTGGACATGGAATAATGGAGACCAAATATTAATATCAAATCCACAGAATATCAATACAGCCTTGAATGCATACAAGGGAGGATTGATGATGTGGATATACAATGAAGTTCCTGTCGATGACGAAATAATTGTAGAGTTTGGAAAAGGAACCTCTGTCTCTTTCTGGTTTAACTACAACATTAATTTTAAAGGATGGAGAGCTTGTTGGATACGATTTGACCAAGACATGAAAGGAGATAAGTCTGCGACATCTCTTGATTATATGAGGATCAAAGCCCCTACGAACGTGGCAAATGGGAAATTGTATTTTGATAGAATGATGTTTCCAAGTACTCGAATTAATGATAGAGTAACACCTGATGCACAACTGCCATATATAAACCCAGATATGAATAATAACCACTGGGGTGCATTATATTATTGGGAAAACAGTACTAGTTCTACTTTACCGAAGAAAGAGTCTCTCTCAGCAGAGGATGTAAATCAACTAGAGACATTTACTCAAAATATATACAATAGCCTTTCCAAATATATTTCAGACAAAACGATACAGCAATCAATTGATTTCTACAACTCCCTAAATATACAGAGAGTAGATGGTCAGATAATTGGAAACCCATATGTTTCAAATGATGAGGCAGATCTAGATAAAAATGATAATGATGCTAAGATGAAAGATATCAATAAGCATCTTTACAATATCGCGAAAGGAGCTAAAAGAAATAATAGCGAATCTCTTTTAGAGAAATATATCAATATGATGGATTGGGCAATTGACCAAGGATTCGATTATAATAGTGGCATGGGAACAAACCATCACTATGGTTATAACTTTGATGGCTTTTGCGAATCTATTCTATTACTAAAAGATGAACTTCAAGACAAAGGATTGCTAGAAAAGTATGCCAAAGCAGGAACATATTGGTCTGGAATACAAGAGTATAAACAAACACCAATAAATGATGAATTTCAAGGGGTAGTGGATAGCTGGAATACAGTCACAACTCCTAGACTTATTAGTATCGCAATAAAACCCAATACGGTAGATAAATACCAAAACCTAATGGAGATGAAGAGGTGGATGGATGAGTCTCTAAAATACTCAAATGGTACTATTGGTGGAATAAAAGTGGATGGTTCAGTATATCATCACGGAGTACTATACCCTGCATATGCTGTTGGTGGTTTTAATGGTCTTTCCAACTACTTGAAACTTACACAAAACACTGTATTTACACTTGCTAAATCTTCAAGAGTTCATCTTTGGGAAGGTCTAAAAGCGATGATAAGATACACACAAAAAAGACATTGGGGACTAGGTATATCAGGTAGACACCCACTTGAAGATGGAGGTAAAATATCTAGTGGAACTATTCGCTGCATGGGATACCTCGCACTTACACCTGATCCAAAAACCGACGCGAATATATGGGAAGAAGTGGCATCTCAATACCTACGCTATGAGACCGGTACTACAGATATTAAAACACGCATCACGAATGCAGGCATTACTAAAGGAGAAGCTTATACAGGGGCATATACCTACAATTATTCTGCATTCGGAATCTATAGACAAAAAGATTGGTTGGTCTCAATCAAAGGGTATAACTACTATACTTGGGGGTCAGAAATATATGAAACAGATAACCGTTATGGTAGATATCAAAGTTATGGTACGGTACAAGTTTTAACTGGAGAAAACGCGACAAACGAGAATAATGGATTCCAAGAGAATGGTTGGGATTGGAACAGAGCTCCAGGGGCCACATCGATACACTTGCCATGGGATCTACTAGATTCACCACAAGACGGAGATCATATGGGATCTGGATCACACTCTCAAAGAGGTCAAGTGAAATTTACTGGATACGGCAATCTAGATAATAAATATGGACTTTTTGGAATGTTATTAAGAGAGGATGACTTCTACAACTCGACCCCAACACATCGCGCTAATAAATCTGTTTTTGCATTCGATAAGTACATCATTTGCAATGGGACAAATATATCAAACGATAACGCAACATATAGGACCGAAACCACCCTCTTTCAATATAAAATAAATAAATCTGCAGCCTCTATAATAGTAGATGGAGTAGAAATTACCTCTTTCCCGTATTCACAAGATTTCAACGATGATAATGCCCATTGGATAATCGATCCAAATGGTAATGGTTATTGGATAAATGGAGGACAGAAGGTTGAAATAAGAAAACAACATCAGACTTCAAAATCCAATAACCATAAGAATGATACGGAAGGTGATTTTGCGGTTGCTGTGATTAATCATGGGGTTGCACCAGCAAATGAATATTATAGATACATGATTGTTCCTAATACGACCATTGCTGAGATGCAAGAGCTTGCAAATACGATTAACGGAACAAATAAGATTTTTCAAATAGAAAAAGAGACAGAAAAATATCACGTATTTAAAGCCAAAGAAGGAAGTATTAAAGGATATTGCTTTTTTGACGTTTCAGATATCGACGACAACCTCATCTCTTCAGTTAACAACCAGTGTCTAATAATCACAGAGAGAAAATCAGACAATTCTATTAAAATCAGTTTAACAGATCCTGACTTAAAGATAGATGGGACATTCCCTCTCACTGCAGAACCTAGTCAAGTTAGTAATACGCAACTAACATTAAATGGCTCATACTCTCTAATAGGTGAATCACCAAATGTGAATATTGTATCGAAGAATCAATATACTACCGTACTAAATATTGCAGCCATTCATGGCAAGAGAACCCAATTCTCTGTTAGAAAGAGTGAAAGCAAAGTACTAATTAGTGAGAGTTTTGAAACTCCTGCTTCTGCATCTACTTATACAATAGATGGTGCTTATGATCTATCCAAAAACGAGTATTTTGGTAGATATAAGCTTTCATCAATCGATAAATATTATACTAGTAGCAAATATATTTCAACCATAGATCAAGATTATTTTATAGCAGGAGAGATAATACAAACAACAACCAATGAAGCTACATCAATAAATTTTGCTCCTGTTACTAAAACCGTTCCTATTCAAGCAATACATTGCTCCTTTTTATTAGGAACTTTAGTAAATCCAGCAAATAAATTTGAATCTCTAGACTTCGTCCGTTTAGAGTACCAAGACATAGATGGTATTTATAAACCCATAGGACAGATGGTAGGATCTGTTTACTCAAAAGATGGTGCAACAACGAACCCTAGCTATGGTAAATTAGGGACAGATACAGATTCTAATAATGATATTGATGGTGTAGAAACTACCGAATATTCGGAGAATGGAACTCTAAAGTTATTCGAATTCGAAAAAAATAATATTGATATCTCTACTCTGAAATTTCGTATTAAAATCAAGACAGATAAAAAGTATGAAGCAATTTACATCGATAAAGTAGTCGTGTACGAAATGAAGGAGGCTATCAATACAGAATCATTTAGTCAATCATCGAATAAGGTAAATGTAGACTTTTCTGTATCAGAGACAGGAACACTTCATTATGTCATTTCTAAAAATAAGATAGATAATATTAGTAGTAGAGAGATTCTTCTAGGTTCTAATTATGAGTTTAAGAGCCATTTTGAAGTACAAGAAGGCACCTCTTACTCCATCACAGAAACACTCAATAGTGATGAAAAGAGATATATCTATATGTTTATCGAAGATAGTGAGGAACATCGCTCAAAAGTACACTCTATTGATGCCCAGAGTACAGATATAAATGATATTTCTAGTGCTCAAATTAAGGCATATGTATCAAACAATTTGATATGTATAGAGGGATTAGAAAATACTGAAACTTATTCTGTAGAGATATTTGATTTGTTAGGAAAGAAACAAACAAACAAGATCATATCACACCAAAGCAATGCATTTATTAATATCAATGATCAAAATAAAACCTTCATTATTCTTAGGGTTACCAATAAGAACGAAAAGATCTCATTCAAACTAAGAATACAATAAAAAAACATATACCCACGAAAGCTGCCTTATAGTATAAGGTGGCTTTCGTGAATATATTAGAAAAATATTTCTAGACGTAGATTTACTGCAATGGTATAAACAGATACTACCCTAATCCTAAAAACATTTGCATATAAATATTTATAACGTCAATGACTAATCTTATGTTATAGAAGACGAATACTTCTCCGTGCTATATCAGAAAGTGCTCGCTTATTCTTAGATGTGTGAAATTATAAAAAGACCGTTCATTCAAATCGATTTAAAGTAAGAGTTTAATTCATTTGAATACCAATATGTAAAACAGAAGAAGTTTATTAATGGTGATATAAACTGCCTCTTAAAAAGTAGAAAGAGTAATTAGAAGATCTCCATATATAAGACTAAATATAGGTTTTAATAGTCCTTACTTTAGTAATAAATAAAAAGGCATTCTTGACATGAAGAACACCTTTTAAAAATATTTTTTTAGATATACACTACTTTGCACATTCAGTACATGTACCCCATTCTGTAGTACAAATATCTTTCACAATAATGCCTTTGTAGTAATTTATCTCATCATTTGTCCATGTTTGACCATTATCTCTTTCTAAACGGCTTGGAATCTCACTTGGTAAAGCTTTCTCCCATTTGACGTGTACAATGATAGGCTTACTACCTCCATTACCATCTACATTCTCATTAACGAAAAGAGAAATTCCCTCACATCCCATACCTCCAGTAAAAACGAACTCCGCAAAATAGGAGTTTAGAGGCAAATTAATATCTTTCAAGAAATACTTAAATTTCTTGCCAACATATTGCTCTTTTCGGTCATCGAAATTAGTTTTAATATATTGTAACGTATCGCCAGCAAAAACTTCAATGGGAGTATACCCTTTATTGCTACGCAATAAACTACATGATGAGATCATGATAATTGAACTAATTATACAGACAAATGCAAAAATCCTCATGGTGGTTTCGACTATTTTGATATTCTAAGATCATTTTTTTGAACACTACAACAACTCATGGAATAGAATACTAAAACCGATTCTAGTCTTACATCAGCTCTCTTGCAGTAACATTTACGAAAGAATAAAAAAAATAGTTATGATGCAAAATATATATCAACTTTAATCATATATATGTTCAATTAATTACCTCTGATTAACAAAATTGACTGAAATCATGTTTTAAAACAAAAAAACACATCAAAATCAAAAAGGCCAGAGGCTCAAACGATCATACGATAGCATAGAGTCAAACTATATTTTCAAGGAATACAACAAACCATATTATTAACATAAGACAACAATTACTATAATCTAACCATCTAGTATAGAATTTTAATCTACATGTATCAATAAATTTAAGATGAAAAAATCTTAATTAATTGCTTTCGTTGAATTTACAATTAAACTATATTTGTAAAAAAAAAATTGGGAAGAATATTAGCTATAGATTATGGTCGAAAAAGAGTTGGAATAGCTGTTACTGACTCTATGCAAATTATTGCAAATAAACTCACAACAGTACCGACTCATGAAATTATGAAATTTCTTGAGGAGTATTTTAAACAAGAAGATGTAGAGCAAGTAGTTATAGGTTACCCACTTCAAAATAATGGTCAACCATCTCAATCTATTGAATACATCAACCCTTTCATTAAAAACTTCTTAAAGAAGTTTCCAGAGATGCCCATCGAACAACACGATGAACGTTTTACATCAAATCTTGCATTTCGTGCAATGATCGACGCAGGACTGAAGAAGAAACAACGACAAAATAAGGCAACTATTGATGCGGTAAGTGCCACAATTATTCTTCAATCCTATATGGAATCAAAAAAACAGTTTTAATATTATGATATTACCTATTACACTTTACGGGGACCCTGTACTAAGAAAAGTTACACCAGAGATCGATAAAGACTATCCAAATCTAAATGAGCTTATCGAAAACATGTTTGAAACAATGTACAATGCTGAAGGAGTAGGCCTTGCAGCTCCCCAAGTAGGTTTGAATATTCGTCTTTTTGTTGCAGATGCAACAATATTAGCAGATGAAGATCCACAACTTAAAGACTTCAAAAAGGCATTGATTAATCCACAAATAATCGAAAGGACCGGGGTAGAAGAGTCTATGGAAGAGGGATGTCTAAGTGTTCCTGGAATACGTGAAGATGTTTCAAGACCAACGAAGATTCGTATCCAATATTACGATACAGACTGGAACTTCTACGACGAGACATACGAAGGATTTGCAGCTCGTGTAATTCAACACGAATATGATCATTTAGACGGAATACTTTTTGTTGACCACTGTTCAACATTGCGTAAGAGATTCCTTAAGGGAAAATTAACCAATATTGCAAAAGGTAAAATTCGTGCACCATACCAGGTACGTCCTCCTAGAAAGTAGTATAGACAAACAAAGAAGTAAAAAGGCCGTTTTATATCATTTAAGAATGGCCTTTTTAAAAACATTATTCTTTAAAACAGATTATCTATAACATCAGAACGATAAATCTTACCTATCGGTATTTTAGTTGTCCCAATCTCTAATTGGTTTCCATATAGTGATTTGACCTTATCTTTATTTACTACGAATGACTTATGTACACGAATAAAAAGGCGAGAAGGTAGAACCTCTAAGATCTTCTTAAATGACATGAGTGTACTGATATTAGCATCAGTAGTATGAACAATTAAATACTCTCTAGATCCCTCGATAAAAAGGATATCGTCAAATAAGAGTCGATACAAACGATGTTCACTTTTTATCATCAAAAACTTATCATCACTTGAGGTATTAGAATCGGCAGAAACCACATCACTTACCTCAACATTACTACTCCTTAATAAGGAGATCTGTTCTTGTGCTTTTAATACAGCCTTTAGAAATCTCTCAAAAGAAACAGGTTTCAGAAGATAATCTATAATATTCAATTCATAGCCCTCAATAGCATACTGCGGATAGGCAGTAATAAAGATAATCTGAGGCCTATAATTCAATGATTTTATAAACTCAATACCTGTTAAAGTTGGCATTTGAATATCTAAGAAAACAATATCTACTTGCTCCTTTTGCACAAATATCAATGCCTCCTGCGCATCCTTAAAAGTTCCTTTTAACTCTAAGCTCGGAACCTTCTCCAAATACCCCTCTAAAAGAAGTCTTGAGAGCTGTTCATCATCTACTATTATACAACTAGTGGTCTCCATACAACATCAATACAATTTTTATATCTACAATATAAACATCTTTTTGATGGTCAATGTTTACTAGACACCTCTCTCCATACAAAGTGTTTAATCTTTCAAGTACATTATTTACCCCAATTCCTCCTACTGCGTCGGTCTTTTTCATCACCTTACCAATAGAGTTAATACATCTAAAATGTATCCTCTCGGAAGATGCAGAAAGCTCTATATCAACAAATCCACTAATAGAATCCTCAAAATTACTATGCTTAAAGCTATTCTCAACAAACGGGATCAATAGCATTGGTGCCACTCCTACATCATCCGTAATCTCATGCATAAATCGAATATTGTCTAATGAATCATCTTTAAGTTTTATCAACTTTATATAATGTTCTATGTAACCAATTTCTTGTGAAATACTAACATAATTTGAATCACAATCATAAATAACATACCTTAAAAGAGAGGATAGATCTAGAATACTTTGTGAAGTCTTCTCCGATTTTACGACAGAAAGAGTATAGATATTATTGAGTGCATTAAATAAAAAATGTGGATTTATCTGTGTCTTTAATAATTGGTATTGGGATCTCTTCAATTGGCTATTTAGTTCCATCTCATTTTTCTCATCCATAAGTCGAACCTCATAGAGATAAAACATCGAACTAAAAAACAGAATAGCCAAGCACGATAAAACATTAGAGAATATAAAAGGCGTCTCTTTTATAAATCCTCCTTTTATATCTAAATTAAAACTGTCAAAAAAAGTAGAAAAAGAGATAAAGACAGATCGATGATAGGTCACTGAAATCAGCAATACCAACAATATAAGCAGTAAGTTTGCGAACAGATAGATCCAGATCTTTTTCCTATTGAAAAAACGTGGCAATAAGCAGGAGTAATTTGTATAAAAAAGAGGGATCTGTAGAAATAGAGGCACCATACTAAACCATGGCAATTGAACTCGATCGCTAAATCCCAATATAAAAAGATAGATCATCAACAGATACAAACACCAAAAAAGCACATGCCACCCTACTTTTTTATGTTTGAATAATTTATCAAACAAGACTCTATTCATAAGAATTACAAGATTAATCTATTATTCTACGTTTGAACCAACGATCAGATAAGCTAAATGTGATAATACATTGTCCATAATTCTCCTGTATCATCCCTTTTGCATTAGAACCTTTCTGTCCAAATTGGAAAGCAACATCAATATAACTTAGAGATTTTCTAATTGGTAGACCTAAGCCTAAGGTTATTGCTCTATCAGTAAGTCGTTCATGACGAACATCCAAATAACCATCATCATATTTAAAACCTAGCCTATAGGCGATATGATCCTTATACTTAAGACTCTGTTTATTGTTGACATATTCAAAACCAACATTAAACAGATTTTGATTTACATAGTTATAATCAGCATTATTGGAAGTAATATTACCCCAATTTACATGTTGATAATCGAATGCAACAACCATTTTATCAGACATCATGTAGCTCGCACCAACAGCATACATACTTGGCAAATCAATTACTGATGCATCCGTCGTTTCATATTTGATTGTATCGATTATACTTGAATTACTAGAACTCTGAATCACCTCTTGGTGTGTATCCCCACTTAAAGTGGAGGATGGAGTAAAACGACCCCCAAAAACGACCTTGTCACTCGATCCAATAGGCAAAGTATATTGTGCTGAAATATTTCCAGTTAAACCAGAGTAATTCTCTGACAGTTCATCGGTAGTCACCTCCACAGAATTACTTGTTTCAAGTACTTGCTGTTTTTTGGATGTCATCGGACCAACATAAGCAGAAATATTAACACCTAAAGAGAAATTATCTGTAATTTTAAAACCATTATTAAAATAAAATTGTGATAAACCTCCTGTTCCTGACCAATAAGTCGGATATTCTTGTAGGGTTCCCTCAACCGTATTATAGGTAGTAATATTATAACCTACAGAAGATTTAGAGAATAATCCAAGACCAACATACCAACGATTGAGCACTCTAGTTGCGAGGTTAAATGATGTAAGATTGGCATCAAATGTAGTTTCACTATCCTTATAGTCTGATGCAAATGTCAATGTTCCCATCAATCCAAGGTCATAATATACACGAATACTATCCAAAGCAGTATAAGATGCTGCGACCGTAGGATTAATTCTTTCATTGCTACGAATACCAAGAGAAACACCACCCATAGCGGCACTTTTAGCATTCACATTTATACCAGTTTGACCTACACCATACATTGAATAAGGAGAAGAAGTGTTGTTCTGTCCAAACACAAGATTTGAAGCTAAAACACAAAAAACTAAAAATAGGGATCTTAATACCAATCTATACATACAATATAATATTAATCTAATTCTGATACAATATAATACAGTTCTAACTCAATATTGTTCTTATTTCCATGATCTAAAATTAAACGATCAACGGCACGATTTTCATCTACAGAAGGAAGCTGCAATATCAAGCTTCGATCCCACTCCTTCTCTTCACGAAATTCGCTTTTAATAAAAGAGGTTATATCAATTCGATATTCTGTATTATCTTGGAACATCGGGTCCTCATACAAATACCCCATTATTGGAGTTTCTCCATCATCAGCCAATAAAGGAGTAAGTATCTTATTCTTTTTGTCTACAATATAAGGAGCAAGCATCTTTGGAAGTTTTAAATTATCGTCATTATAACTTCCTTGTAAAGGCTTTAATATTAAGACAGCTGATGCAACCATTCCAGGTCCGATATATTGAAGATCTTTCATATTACGAAAATTCAATCTTGTCACCAACCCATTACCTCCTTGAACATAAGAGACATCACCAATATCTTTTGACGAAAGAGTGACTTCGTTGTCATGTTTTAATCCTTCGAGAACCCCTCCTTCAAAATCTGAAGTAAATGTATTATACATATAATCAGGAAGTGTATAATTGATTACAAAACTTTTCGTTTCATCGTCAATTTTATCATGGTAATAGACCACAATTTGAGGGGGGGTTTTACCTGAAGAGATAGAATCTAAAGGGGCGGCAAAACCAGTAACTAGTTGCGATTGCTCTCCAGGGACTAGTACCAATCCAGGTAATATATCCTTAAATTCATCAACGTTCACCAACGAATCATTTTTATCAAAAGCTAGATCAAACAATCTCTTTCCCAAATCCTTACTCAAAGGAACTCGAAGAACTGAGTCTTTATTATAAGAGGGGCGGAAGAGTTTCTCACCTAACAACTTATTCACATCATAATCGATAGAATTAACATTATAAAAGGTGTTCGCATCATCACTATAATCATCGGGGTCAATGAACTCTTTTAAAGGATACACCTTCACCTCTTGCATATTTAAGGTATCCCCATAAAAATAGCCATCTGAATGCATCTCCAAATTTATCGAATCAAACACTGCGGTATTATCCATCGTTGGATAAAAGTTACAAAGAAACTGTAGTCTTGTTTGAGTCTGAGTTTTTCCAACATAAGGATCGTTAAGATTTCCTACGACAACTCGTTCAGTATTGGTTGTGATCAAAGAGTCCAACATAAAAGTAGAAACATTGATAGACACGGTATCGACCATCACAATACGCGAATCGTCATCCACCATATCTTCCCCCAACTCATACCCCATTCCATCATCCATACATGATGTCATAAACAAAGGAGCACACAATGACAGTAGAAAAGAAAACAATATCGTTTTATTTATTCTCATAGTAACCAACTTTACGATTCTACTAAAATCCCATTGAGATAATTAATTTAACAAGGGTTCTTATGAATCAGTTTTCATCAAAAATATTGTGTTCAGGCACAGACAAAAAACATTTTATATAACTACAACCACACAACACACGAACAACAATAAACAATCAACAAACCGCATATTTATGTCGACAAAAAAATAAAATCACCACCATGTCTCTTGGTAGATAAAATAGCGCTTTTGATATACAATTAAGCGCTTTCTGTCATTTTCACTATTACGAGAATGTTGACACAAATATCTTAGCAGCAAAATTATACACCTTGTAATTATGAAAATAATGAAAATTGCAAACCTTAAATGGATGCTTAGTTTAATGATTATTATTGGATTTGCATCTTGTAGTAGCAACGATGATGATGAATATGGTAACTGGGTAAGAATGTCTGACTTCGACGGGCTTGCTAGAGGGAGTGCTACTTCTTTCACTGTAGACAACAAAGCATACGTCGGATTAGGATTTGGTGATGACGACAGAAATAACGATACATATGCAGACGGCTATCTAAAAGATTTCTGGATGTACAATCCTTCAAAAAATAGTTGGACACAAATTCAAGATTTCCCAGGAGTAGCTCGTACTGGTGCAGTCTCTTTTGCATCAAACAATAGTGGCTATGTAGGTACAGGTTGGGACGGTGACTACCGTCTTAAAGACTTCTACAAATACGATGTTAATTCAGGAACATGGACCAAAATTGATGACTTCATGGGAACTGCTAGAAGAAATGCGGTAGCATTCACTATCGATAACAAGGGATATGTAGGAACTGGTTTTGATGGTAATGATCAAAAAGATTTTTACAAATACGACACCCAGACACAACAGTGGTCTAAAGTTTCAAGTCTTGGTTCTGATCCTAACGGAGGTTCGGGTGGTAGCAAGAGACAAGGAGCTACTGCATTTGTACTAAATAATCAGGGATATGTACTGACAGGCTTTAGTAATGGTATTGCAGCCAACGATGTATATGCATATGATGCTGAAAATGATACATGGACTAAGAAAAGAGACCTTGATTGGGACGATAACGAACTAGAGAACATCGCTGTAATGCGTAAAAATGCGATCTCTTTTGTAATGGATGGTACTGCCTATGTAGGTCTTGGTTTCAACAATGGTATTCAGAATGATATTTGGTATTATGATGAAAAGAATGACGATTGGGAAGAGAAAGAAAAGTTTGAAGGTTCTGCAAGAGAGAATGCTGTAGCCTTTACTCTTAACGGAGAAGGATATATAGCGCTTGGATCTAATGGTAGTTATGATTTTGATGATATTTGGAAATACCAGCCGTGGGCTGAACAAGACTCAGATGACAACTAATATTTCATTGATATGAAAAAACAAAAATCTATCCTTATAATATTACTCTTTATTGTCACGATATCATCGATCTTCTCCATCAAAAAAAGTAATCACAGTCAAAAGGATATGCATTATATCTCAGTAGAAGTTAATAAAAATGATGGAGGATATGGCTACCAAATAATGATCGATCATAAATGCTATATCGATCAGCCATATATTCCAGCAATAAAAGGTAGAAAGCCTTTTTCCTCTTACAACGATGCATTAAAAACTGGAACATTTGTAGCAAACAAAATTGGAATAAGAAAAAGTCCAACTATTAGTATCAAAGATCTCAGGGACTTACAGATTACATTATAGCAAAACAAAAGGGGGTTGTCTCATAATGAGTCAAGCCCCTTCTTTTGTAATGTCTCTATAATTACGAAATATGTTGTATCTCAAACGAGAATTCACGATCCTAAAAAAATGGAATTAGATTGTTAAGCCTTCAAATACACAAAATCAGTTTGTTCTCAACGATTATATTCACAACAATCCTACCGACGATCTAACATACAGACCACATTCAAAAAAGATTTTGAACCTATATCCCTATTTAATTATTAATATCTGTGCTGATTCATTCTAAGGACCATAATCGAACTAAGAATTTATTGAGCAGGGAGATAGAACTCTCTTTGCAAAAAACAACTTTCACAAAAAGCAGTAAATAAACAATAACGCTTACACATTCTGTGGTCCTTATTGCTTGTTTTATCACGAAAACACCAACACTTACTACTATTCATTGAAGCAGGAGTTGACAACAAAGTGCATCCTCAAAAAGCGCTTCTAATTTCAAGAAAAAGCTGCATGGATATCCTATACAAAATTGTTTCGGTTGCCTGTACAGAGCAAGAAAACTTATAAGGAAATAGAACGGTACAGAGAAAGCATCGACTAGATAAAACTTCGAATTCAAGCTAGAATACATCCTACATTTGACGTAGACAATACACACAAGAGACAACACCACGTTAACGTAGAAGCAAATTGAATCAAAATAAATCTTTAAACGATTTTTGATAAAAGGAATAATGAAATAAGAAATTGAATCAGGCATTCTTGCACTTACCATTAATCTGAAGAAAATGCATACACAAAGGGTCGTACAAAAACATTATAAGCGCCGATTATTAAATCTAAATACTAAAATAGAAGAGATAAAGACAATAATAGACAAAATTACAAGTAGATCTTATTTTAATACCGAAACATCAAATACTTCATAACAAAAGAGGATGAATCAGTGCTCTGAAACATCCTCTTTTATATATTCTTAAAAAAAGCTTACTATATGTTTAGTCAGATTATAGTCTAAACATATCTATAATTAAAAAATATAGCAAAAAGGCTATCATTATCCCTCTTTAATAGATTTAACCCCTTTATGAGTGATAATAAACTCTTTATCCCTCTTTTCACAAAAACCCTTTTTCTCATTCTTATTCAGACAATCACTTGCATTAGAAAGACGCGGTATACCAGCTTCTTTTATTAGTTCAGCAACCAAAGTCGTAGTCAGCACTTGTGCACCACTACTCATCAAGTAAGTTGAAGTAGCCAGAAATCGTCGTACTTGATTATCAAGGGCATCATGACGTTCTAAATAACCAACTAAAGGGTGTGTCGAAGTTATTTCAATAGCAGCTTGTTTTGAAGGCCTACCCCGCTTTCTAGACCGATTCCCTCCAATCAATGTAGTTGTTTTATCTCCTTCATCCGAAGAGACGTTTAAATTAAAATTATCGCCAGAAGCGTTCGAAACATTTAATTGGTTCGATTTTACATCCACATCATTAGAAGACACTGTGTTAGAATTTTGTAGTAGATCAGAAACACGATCCAACACTTTATCTAACTGGGTATTCACCCATTCGTTATCTCCTTCGCACTGAAAATGTAAATCACCAATTTTAAAATCAATTTTTGAGACAGACATGATATTAAAATTATAAATAATAATTACAAAAACTATATAATAATAAACTCGGAGTCATTTATATGAAATGAACACCAAAGTTATAGAATAGTTCTAGCAATATATCAAAATAGTTATCACTATAAAAAAAATATCATATCTATTAAAATCAAAATAATAAGCTACTCCATATCTATTTTAGATAAAATATTGTCGATTTCTGTTTCAGACTGTTTTAATTTAGATTTACAGTGCTTTATAAGAGAGGACACATACTGAACTTTCTCTACTAAAACATCCACATCATACACATCTTTTTCAATATTTTCTAAGATCACTTTAATCTCTTCAATAGACTCCTTATAACTCTTATTATCAATCATTACGCTACTCCTCACACTTAATTACATTACTAAAAATAGAGAAATTAGAAAGACTAGTTTCGATCTCATCCCCCACTTGCACATCTTCAATAGAACGTACTAATTTGCCATTCTTTTTAACAATTGAATAGCCTCTTTTTAATATATTATTTGGATCATAAGAAGAAACAACTCGACTAAAATGATCCAATTCTACATTCTTAGATCTTTTCCGATTATCTATCTGAACACAAAGTGTCGAAATCAACGGCATTATTGAATTATTTTTACGAGACAAAACTATTTTACTAACCATAAACATTTGATGATAAAAGCTCAATAATTGCTGATTAGAGCGCTCAAAACGATTCAAAACAACCCTCTGAACATACATCTTTATTTTATCTAAGTTCTGTTCTTTTTTATAAATTACCTGCTTGGTTTTAGCCTGAAAATTGCGAAACAACACCTCTTGTGATTCACGACTTTTTAAACGATTTTTCATCACAACATGCAATAAATCGTTTTTCATGCGGCTATGAAGTTCATGCTCCTTTTCAAAAAGCTTGTTCACTTTACTAGCAAAGTGATAGGCCAGTAAATTTAATTTCTCATAAACTAAGGACATCTTTTCGATGATAAAATCTGCAACAGCAGTAGGTGTCTTCAAAGGAAATGCGACCACCTGATCCACCACAGATTGATCTTTAGTGTGACCAATACCTGTAAAAACGGGTACAGGCAATAGTGCCAAATTCTTTGCAACATGATAGGAGTCAAAAACAGCCAAATCTGATTGAGAACCACCTCCTCTAATAACAATTACAGCATCAAAAGTACCAGGATCACTCTTTACTCTTTGAATCGCATCTAAGATGCTTCTTTCCGCACCATCCCCTTGAAGAATCGCAGAGAAGAGAGTCATCTTACAGTAGAACTTTAACCTATTATGTACCACTTGATCAACAAAATCCTGGTATCCTGCCGCATATTCAGAAGAAATTACTGCCACATTCTGATAGCACAAAGGTTTTGGAACATGTTTATTTAAATCTAACAACCCCTCTTTCTCTAGACGAAGTAAATTCTCACGTCTCTTCCTTTCAATCTCACCCAAAGTATAGCTAGGATCAATGTCTCGTATCTGAAATGTCAGCCCATAAACTTCATTAAAAACTACATGTACTTTCAAAAGCACTTGCACTCCAGAAGCAATAGACATACCTGTAGTTTGTTCAAATTTTTCTTTTATTGAGATATAAGACCTAGACCATATAATGCCATTAGATTTAGCTATAATCTTATCCGATTCTAAATCTTTTTCCAATAATTGAACAAAACAATGTCCTTGTCCATTCACTTTGACATCAGAGAGTTCACAACACAACCAAAAAGGCGACTTGAATGCTGTTGAGATTACATTCTCAACAAAACCTAGCACTTGTGATAAACGAACTCCCTGTTTCATCAATTATTACTTTTTTTTCTTCTTAAAAAATTGTCGTTTTCCCTTATATTGTTTTCTTGTTTTTGGAGAATAGACTGGAGAAGAACCAATCTCTAATGGAGTATCAAGCTTTAATATCTCTCTCTCAATTAAAGTTTCAATGTCTTTAAACTCATTCTGATCAGAATCTGATATTAGAGTAATAGCAATACCTGAAGCCTCAGCTCTTGCAGTACGTCCCACCCTATGCACATAATCAGCTGCATCACTTGGAACATTATAGTTTATCACTAGATCTAACCCTTTAATATCGATTCCACGAGCCAAGATATCTGTAGCAACCAATACCTGCAGTTTATGACTTCTAAACTCCAATAAAGCAGACTCTCGATCCTTTTGTTCCAAATCGGAGTGGATGGCAGCCGAATTAATATTAAGTCTATTTAAAGCCAAATTTAACTCATTTACATCCGATTTTCGAGAACAGAAGATAATAACGCCATTAAGATAATCCTTTCCATCTAAAAGGGATTGAATAAGTTTTACCTTATTTTGGTTGAATACCATATACGCAACTTGAAGAATCTTCTCCGCAGGTTTCGAAATAGCAATATTAACCTCCTCTGGGTCCTTTAGAATAGTATTTGCTAATTTACGAATTTTAGGAGGCATCGTAGCAGAAAACAACAGCGTCTGTCGTTCATTTGGTGTCTCTTTAATGATCTTTACGATATCCTCATAGAATCCCATATCTAACATTCTATCCGCCTCATCTAAGATCACCACATCAATATTTGATAAATCGACATAGTTAAAGCTTAGATGCTGTAAAAGACGTCCTGGAGTAGCCACAACAATATCTGCACCACTTGAAAGGGCCTTTTTTTGTCTTGACCAGATGTCGCTCTCACTTCCTCCATAAACAGAAACCGAAGAGACATTACAATAATAAGACATTCCTTCCACTTGTTGGTCGATCTGTAAAGCTAACTCTCTAGTAGGAACAATTATAAGTGCTCTAATCTTAGAATCCTCTGGACACTGTGAAATACGATCTAAAATTGGCAATAAAAAAGCAGCTGTTTTTCCTGTCCCCGTCTGTGCACATGCAATCAGATCTTTTCTTTCTTTGATTACAGGAATCGATTTCTCTTGTATTGGCGTACAATCTTTGTAGCCCATTGCCTCAATACCTTCTTGAAGGTAATCTGTAAAATTTATATCAGTAAATTTCAAATTCTTCTCTTTAATATTAAAGATCCTAACACTCTATAGTTACCCTAGTGATTATAAAAGCTCTCTACACATCGTTGGATCATTAGTTAATGAATTGCCATATCTATCTTACGGATATTAGCTTTTTATATACCTCAGAAGAAACCCATGCGTCTGTTGCCGCATAAATTTGCTGAGAAGGAGTTAAAACATCATTCTCCCAGTTGGTAAGTCTTTGTCCCTTAGAAATTCGAAAACCCAAAACTAATCCTGCCAATTTCTTTAAACCGAAATTTTCGATCTCATACTCTTTTACAAAATCTTGAAGTTCCACAAAACCACCAGGATTAAAAGCTCCAATTCTATTCAATCCTTTGATATCGTCACGAATAGCAGCTCCCACTTTGACAATCTTTTTATTCTCTAGCACTCTTTTTAAACACGATGGCAGTCCAATTTTATTTAATCGAAACAAAAAAACTTGATCATCAGTCGAAAGTTGCAATAGAGAAACTTCATGAACAACTCCTTTTTTAAATGCAGGTCTAGTTTCTGTATCAAACCCTAATATGGAATATTGTTGTAAGCCTAAACAGATCTCTTCTAAACCCTCTTTGGTATCTACCAAAATAATCTCACCATTGTAAGCATCCAAAGGCAATGAAGCCAACTCCTCTTTTGAAATACTCTTTTTTCCTTCAAAAAAAATCATATAGATTGAATCTTCTTTTTGCTTAAAAATCTTATTAAATACACCGAATAGGCTATTTAAATCTAATCTTGTTCTTGATCAATGTCTTGTTCTCCATAGAGTAGTATATGCATTACTCTCAAGCCATTTAATAACTGTTTCCCCCAATGTATCTGAAAATGTTCTCTACATTCGAACAATGCTGCTTCCATCGCCTCCTCAACTCCTAACTGATAAGACATTACAAAATCTTTAAGATCTTGGTAAACATCCATTATATTTTCAGACAATGTATTCTGAGCCTCCTCGTCCAAAAGGTAGTGATCCGTATCAGAATACCCAGTATAGCGATCATGTGGACCTAAAAAATTAGATATCTTATTCTGCAGAAACCAGTAATCATGTTCCTCTAGAAATTTTTCAGCATACACATCGCCTCCATCGACTTCTGGTAGCAAAGTTGCTTTCAGATACAACAAACTCCAAAATTTCTGGATGTTGGTTAAATATTCAGAACGCTTTTCATGTTCTTTTTGCTCCACAAAGAGACAATACTCATTTGCCACAGCAACAAATTCAACAACACTCTTCTGGTATACAATATGATCTAAACTATCTTCACCCATGATGAATATAAAAATTAAATTTATCCATGATTTTTCAAAAATACATCAACCGATTGAAGTTTCCCATTTTTATTGACTATTTATCATTTAGAACCAGAAAGCCATTTCTATCATAAACGATTACTTCTGACTGTAAAAGCTTATCCAAGACCATTGGAAAAGTTCGTTCTTCCACAAAAAGAGAGTGAAGTTTAATCAACGATACTGGGGTTTGTAATGCCTTACAAATTCGGGCCTCAAGACCATCTCCTTGATTGGCCTTTTCTGCCTGACACACATCACAAACACCACAGGTCTCTACATCATATTCACCAAAATAATTCGATATAAAAACCATCCTACAAATAGACTTCACTTCACAATATTCAATCATCCGGGTCATACGCTCCAATGCGAAATTCTTCCGCTCGTTGTATTTCTGACTATTAAACATAAACCTATCCATAGACACCCTATTCCTTAGAATTGTCACATAAGCTGTTTTTTGTGCAGCACTATATCTAATGACACCACTTTTATCTAAAATAGCAAGAACCTTCTCTACTTTCTCCTTATCCCACTTCAAGACATCAGCAAGCTCTTGTTCATCTATCTCGATATAGTCCACAAACACCCCTTCATACATCCTCAACAATACTCTAATAAACTTATCGTATGATGGATTATCCACTTGAAATACATAAAGATCGTCGCGCTGAATTGAGATATTTACTTTGGAGACACTCTCCATCTCATCCATATACTGTATATATCCCTCCTTCTCCATAAGCCTCAAAGCATGGAAGACATGAATCATTGAGAAATTAAATTTCTTCGAAAAGTCAAAGATGTCAATAGGAAAAGAACGTCCTTCTCCTGTATTCATCGGTACTTGAAGACGGTTACACAAAGAGTCATAAATCTTTCGAACCTCATCCACATCAGGAAAGGAAGAGTTCAGTTCATTATGCAGGCTCTTTTTATCTTCATTAGAGTAGAGCAAAACAACCACCGATCGCATCTCATCCCTACCCGCACGGCCAGCTTCCTGATAATATGCTTCCATCGAACTAGGAACATCATAATGGACGACAAAGCGAACATTATGTTTATCGATCCCCATTCCAAAAGCATTCGTTCCAACGATAATTCTAGTTTTCCCATCTATCCAAGCCTGCTGTTTTTCAGTACGCATTTCTGCAGATAAACCACCATGATAAAAATCGGCACCAATACCTTGATTGCGTAACATTTCTGATAAAATACGTGCTTTTCTTCTTGTACGAACATAAACCAAACCCACCCCTTTTGCTCTTTTCAGAACATTTAATAGATATTGGTCTTTATTCTCAAGAATACGCACTCGATAATTTAAATTCGGACGAACAAAACTCTTCTTAAAAATATTTTCAGTACTAAAATGGAGCTCTTTCTGAATGTCTCTTGCAACCCATGGAGTAGCAGTTGCCGTTAAAGCCAATAAGGGCACTTGTGGAAAAGCATCTCTAAAAGTCGAGATATCTCTATAAGACGGACGAAAATCAAACCCCCACTGAGAGATACAATGGGCTTCATCTACAACAATAAGGTTTATAGGTATCCTCCCTATACGTCGTTGTACCAAATCACTTTGAAGTCGTTCTGGCGACAAATAAAGAAATGGAGTATCTCCATACTCTACCGCATCCAGAGCAATATGAACTTCATGCTTACTCATCCCAGAAACAAGAGCGACAGCTTTTATACCACTGCGGTGAAGATTTCGAACTTGATCCTGCATCAATGAAATCAAAGGAGTCACCACCACACAAACGCCCCCACGAACCAATGCAGCTACCTGAAACACGATTGACTTACCTCCACCGGTAGGCATCACACCCAACGTGTCATGACCTTTGACAACAGAATCGATAATATCCTCTTGTAGTGGTCGAAAGGAATCAAACCCAAAATACTGTTTTAATATTTCTCTATATTCGCTCACTTACTAATAAATTATCTGATTATTTGATGCTTTGTTATAACAAAACTAAAGTATAGAAAGATGACATCAAAAAAAATATCTCTCAATCATCTAAACAAACACACACACTGATATTAAACTCTTTCTCCAACAATAAGATACACATTTTTATATGAATATCACATTTAAACCGTTATTATATTGAACAAAAAGGTTATCTTTGCCGATTAAATAAAAAAACGTTTCTAATCCAAAAAATATAATACCCATGTCGTTTTTTTCAGATAAGATTGTATTCGAAGGACTTACCTTCGACGATGTACTTCTTGTACCCTCATATTCCGAAGTACTTCCACGTAATGTCAGCCTTAAAACTAAGTTTTCACGTAACATTGAGCTAAACGCACCCATAGTTTCAGCTGCAATGGATACAGTTACTGAAGCTAGTATGGCTATTGCAATGGCTCGTGAAGGTGGAATCGGAGTGATTCACAAAAACATGTCTATTGAGGCTCAAGCAAAACAGGTAAAGATTGTAAAAAGAGCAGAAAACGGAATGATCTATGATCCTATTACGATCAGTCCGAACAAAGCGGTACGTGATGCTTTACGTATTATGGAAGCAAATAAGATCGGTGGTATCCCAGTAACTGATGAAAATAAGAAACTTATTGGAATCGTTACGAACCGTGACCTTCGATTTGAGTCAAATCTTGCACGCAAGATTTCTGAAGTAATGACAAAGGAAAATCTTGTGACTACGGATGTTGCTACTGACTTAGAAAAAGCAGCAGAGATTCTTCAAAAATATAAGATTGAAAAACTCCCTGTTGTTGATGCCGAAAACCATCTTCTTGGATTGGTTACATACAAAGACATCACCAAAGCAAAAGATAAACCTTTTGCATGTAAGGATAGTAAAGGTCGTCTTCGTGTTGCTGCGGGGGTTGGTGTTACAGGAGATACAATGCAACGTATAGAGGCTCTTGTTGGTGCGGAAGTAGATGCTATTGTAATCGACACGGCACACGGTCACTCTAAAGGAGTTATTGAAGTGCTTAAAAAAGCAAAAACGGAATATCCAAAGGTAGACTTTATTGTTGGTAATATTGCGACTGCTGAAGCAGCCTCAGAACTTGTATTTGCTGGTGCAGACGCAGTGAAAGTTGGAATTGGTCCTGGTTCAATCTGTACAACTCGTGTTGTTGCTGGTGTTGGTGTTCCTCAACTTTCTGCTATTTATAATGTAGCAAAAGCAATTAAGAATAGTGGTGTGCCTGTGATTGCTGATGGTGGTCTTCGTTACTCAGGAGATATCGTAAAAGCATTGGCTGCTGGAGGAAACACAGTAATGTGTGGTTCTCTATTTGCTGGGGTAGATGAAGCTCCAGGAGAAACAATCATCTTCCAGGGACGTAAATTTAAATCATACCGAGGTATGGGATCTATCGATGCAATGGAGAATGGATCTAAAGACCGTTACTTCCAAGATGTAGAGGATGATATTAAGAAACTTGTTCCTGAAGGAATCGTTTCACGCGTTGCTTATAAAGGCCGTCTTGATGAAGTACTATACCAAATGGTAGGTGGTTTGAGAGCAGGTATGGGTTACTGTGGTTCTAACAATATTGGAGAACTTCATAACGCTAAATTCACTCGTATTACTTCTGCTGGTATGACTGAAAGTCATCCACATGATGTTACGATTACACGTGAAGCGCCAAATTACAGTAGAGATTAAGACTATCATAAAAAGATAGAAAAAGAACAAAGAGGCGATCTATTAATCAGATCGCCTCTTTTTATTCCCCAAATATATGGAAGGATGCTGTCCTATAAGACATAGGTCTAATTTCGTTTGTCCATTTTCTACCGCTACCAAACCAATCAACACGAAATATACGATAGACATAAAGGCTACATGGATTACCCTTTGGTTACCCTTTGATTACCCCTAGAGTAACCAAAGGGTATCGGAAGGGTAACGGAAAGGTAACCAAACTAACTATTAAACCAATGTTAGGTATGGGGAATGATGAAATGAAAAACGGGATAGAAAGATAGAATACAAGAATAAAATAGCATAGTAAAATATGCTACACAAATAATTAAATAGAGGGAGTCACACAAAAGGCATTCAATAGATATTGAAGACGTTTGATTAAAAAATACCTTTCTTATGAAAACAATTTCTTAAAATGGATAATGCTTTACTCATGTGACTTTTTATTGTCGCAACCTTTATTCCTAACAACTGTTCAATCTCTTTTTGTGGAACTCGTTCAAGTTTACCAAGAGTAAATACTTCTTTGCTTCTTTCAGGCAGCAAATCAAAACACAAATCAAACTCTCTCTTGAGCTCATCATACTGAAAAGGTTCTAGATCAAAGATAGAACTAGATGACTCTATCTGTATTTCAATATACCGTTCTTTACATTTTTTGTGCCTTAAATAGCTAATACAACGGTGCTTCACTGAAGTAAAGAAGAATGAACTACTTAGCTCTCTATCCGTTTTATCCTTCTCCACAAGGTAGATAAAAAGCTCTTGGACAATATCTTTGGCTACATCTATATCTCCAACAATTGATTCTGAATATAGACATAGTCGATCATAATATTGATTAAAATATTTTATAATAAAGTCTTCATTAGAGTCCATCGCCTAAAGTTCTATACATTTACTCTAAAATATAAATCTTTATATAAAAACACAAATGAGCCATAGTAATCTACTATGACTCATTTGTAAAAAATTATTTATGTTCTACCACATTTATCTCAGATAGACAACCATAATTATAGTTACCCCCCTCAGATTCTAATCGTATATATTTAGCATTCACAGGTTTGACAAACTTAATCTTAATAAGCTGATCAAAAGCAGAAGGTTTAGTATATTGGATAAAATATTGATAAGTCCAATTTTCCCCATCTAAACTTGTGTATACTTTTGTTTTAGTTGGACAGTAGGTAAAATTAGATCCTCCATATGCTCCTGGAGTCAACACAATACCATCCATCAACATCTCACTACTCATCTCTACATCGAAATTAAGAGGTCTTGCTAAGAAATAACTACTTTCAACACCATCAAGTAAGTTTGCTACATTTCCATAACCACTCACTTTCGAACGAACCGACCATCCACTACGATCTGCATAAGTTGTAGACAAAGAACTGCCATCGCTAGCGATATTGTTTACGACCACCTTCACCACGATATAATGTGTATTCAGGTTGCTACTTAATTTTGCAGCATCAACACCTTCAATACGGTTTACTTGAATAGGAAGCATATAGGTACCTGCTTCATTAGGAAACTCTTTAATACTAACCGATAATGGCATTTCACTTTTAAACTTCCCTTTAGGAATAGTAGTATAATTATGGTCTCCAAAACTTACAGAAGTAGCATTTAATGCTTTATATTCTGTTTCATTATCTTTATTATACTGTTCAACCAAAGATGGGTTTAACTCGAAAAACACCTTGATATCTTGAGGAGCTTCCATGGTTACACGAGGAGATATTTCAATAAACTCTTTATCTGTTGAAGTCTTTTCTGCAACAATTACGTTTACAATACTCTTGTTCACTGGATCTATTTCACTATTTAGATATACTTTTATTTCTGGACCTAGCGTCTCATCTTTTTCGCAAGAAAAAAAACCAAAAGACAAAACTAGTAATAGTAGAATAGCACTATATTTAAAATTCATCATAACTAATCATTAAAAAAATTACTATACCATTACACTCTATTGGATATCAGGAACTTTTACATTATTCACCCAAGTAACTCCACTAGGAATATCGATATTATATCCATTAGAAGAAGAATCCTTTAACACATCACCACTTCCCTCATTTAATCGATAATATCCTATTAATCCAGGAGTTTGTGGATCTAATGCATACATATTATCTTTTATTTCTGATTGAGTTCTCGCAGTTTGGAAGAAACGCATTTCACTGAATTGTCCTTTAAAATTTCCAAAACCGAAGCTCTTCATATTATAAACCTTACCAACTTCAGCACCGACATTCAAATCAACCTCTCCATCGATATAGATTTTGAAAGTAGCTCCATCGAACACCATCGCCATATGATACCACTGATTAGGAGTAAAGTGTGTTTGCGTATTTACTTGTGCATTCACCCCTTTTACCTGCAACTGATTTTTGTCGATAACTACATCCCCAAAACGAGAATAAATTTCAGTAGGACCAGACCAAAAGACTGCTTGATTATTTTTATGGAAAGAGTCCATCTTAATTCTAAACTCGACAGTCCATGCAGTTAGGTCTAGTGGTGTTGGGATTTCAAAGGATGTCGGAGAAGCATTGAAATGAGCCACATTTGTAATCATCACACGTTGAATAATTAAGATTCTTGAGCGTGATGCATTTACCATAGAAACGCCATTACTCTCTTTAATAGCAACAGGAATCGCATACTTATTTCCCTCAGGAAGGGTTTCATCTAAAGCATTTATGTGGATTTTGATCGGAGAAGAGTTTATCTCTCCTTTTTGAATAACCACTTCTTTCTCGCTTAACGTAAAGAAAGATTCTGGAAGTGCTATTAGTTTGGTTCCATTCTCTTTATTATATTGATCAATAATATCATCATTCACTTCCAAAGAGGCTACTACATCACTATTATGCAAGTTCCCCAAGCGTAACGATAGTAGATAGTCCGCACCTTTGTCGGCAACAACAACCTTCTCTGTCATGTTACTTTCCGATTGACTAATATAGATCCCGTTTTCGATTTCAGTATATTGGTCATCAGAACAACCTGTTATGAACAACAACCCGAAAACACAGGTGGTTAAAATTATATATATATTCCTCATCTTTTTTACTTTACTGCAGGGTTCATAATTTGAATTGCTTCTCTCAAATATTTATAATCTGGATTGTGAATATACTCGTATTCCATATGGTAGGTTCCTACACCCCCTTTACGACCATCCACTGGATTCCATCTAGCCATTCCCTCAAGAGAGTTCATCTTTACACCATCCTTTATAAAGTCGACACCTCCATTCTGCCAATAACTCTCAAAGTTCTCGGTTACAATTATCTTTTTAGGAGTAAACTCTTCTAGATATGTACACTTATCATAATATCTGTTTAACTTTGCATCACTGTTTCCCCAAGAGGCATATGCTTGACAAATACAATAATTTAGATATTTACCTAACTCCGCTTTAAGCGCATATGGCTCTCCATCACATACTAGTATTCGGTCGGTTCCAGACTGAGGCCCAAGATATTTACCTAATTCTTTGATAAAAATTTCCATATTCTCTTCTGAAGTAATGTTACCTTTTGCCCCATATCCAGGCTCATAATCGATATCGAAACCATCATAGCCATACTTATCAATTGTATCAATAATTGCTTTGGCATAAGCTTTAATTTTCTCTTCATGAGTTGGGAGTGCTTCAAAATGTTCGGCACCGATTTGATCTCCTACATTTTGACAAATCCAACACATTAGCACTTTGGTTCCTTTATTTTTTCTAACATTATTAAGGTCCTCCTGTTGCGCTTCATTAAGATTAAACCAGTTACCCCATATAGATACTAAATCGACACTATCTGGAAGGGTAGAAAGACGGTTCTTAGCAGAAGCTCCAGAACAGGTCCACCCCCCGAACCACCCAAATGCAATCGCATGGTCAGATCTTTTGTACGCTCTTAAATTCTCGTAATATATGTCGTCTTTAATTACTTTCTTCTGTACTTCTATTGCTTCAGGTTTGGTATACTCATCACAACTTAGAAGAGCAAACAACATTCCAATAGAAAATAGTGTATAATAAAATGCATTATATTTCATAATTCGATCTTAAACGTTAGTTTTTAATAATTAATCCACATCCCACCATAGCGGAGTACTTCCAATATCTGGTCCTCCTAAAAGAGTAATTGCTTTAGCAATGTTATCTGCATTCGTACTATACTCTCTATGAGAGAACGGAATACGTTTAATTTGATCTTCACTACTGACTTTGCCATTACTCCTATTATCTTTAGGAGGGAACAATTTAGGATATCCTGTTCTTCTGAATTCCGACCATGCTTCTTGTCCATTAGGATACATTGCAATCCACCTCTGTGTCATGATCTTCTCAAGTTTTTGAGTCTGAGACAAAGACTCATCCCACTTCACCGTTGCAGTGATTTCTGTACTTATATTGTGTCCAACCACAACCTCTGTACTATAATTTATTGGAGTAGCTGTTTCATTTTGGATGTACGCATCTGCTCCTGAACAATTCCATTGTTGGAATGATTTGGTAATCCCATCGTTGTAAAATGTCTTAGCATCTCCACCCATATTCCAACCAAGAGTAGCACCTTCAGCTCTTAGGAAAGAAACCTCTGCTGCAGTAAGCCAAATTAAGGGAGAGCTCTTTTCAAAATTTAATCGAGAGAAGTCTTCGTAGATAGCAGAGTTTGTTACTCTAACACTTGTACGAACTCCATAGTATCCTTCTTTATCACCACTTTTGCCAGCCTTGAAATATTTAGCCACACGAGGGTCACTATATCCATTTAGGATGGACTCCATATTGGCACTCATTCGAATTTCATTATACCCATTCGTTATTCTCTCTAGTGGATTATTTTCTACAGGCAATACAGCATTATCGCCATTAGATATAATTACACCGAACTCTTGATTCACCGCCTCTTCAGCATACTGTTTTGCTAAGTCAGGCTCAACACGATTAATACGCATTGCCAATCTTAACTTAAGAGAGTTCGCATATTTAATCCAACTCGTATAATTCCCTTGATATACTTGATCGTATTTTGGAGAGAATCGACCTTGTGGGTTGGCAACAACAAATTTAGTCATTACACTAATGGCGCTATTTAGCTCTTCAAAGAAAGATTTATAGATCACCTCTTGAGAATCGTAAGGGACAGCAAAAACTCCTTCTTGAAGCTGCGTATATGGTAGAGGACCATACATATCTGTCAATCGAATCAATGCAGATATTTTCAGAACTTGTGCAAGAGCATAGACTTCTGAATTTTCATTATTAACCGCTTTCTTGATCTCTCTCCAAGCCCCAATGATATCCACGAAAGTTCCGAATGGGGTATCGATCCAATTGTTATCAAAATTATAGGTTGTGGAATTTGTTCCACCACCCCATGTTCCTATAGTTGAAATATATCCCGAGTAGACATCTCCAAAAAGACTATGATTTAACTGATAAACATAGGCATCCACATTGGCAGGATTGGCTATCACATATTGTTCTAGCTGTGGAAAGAAAGATCCAATCTTGAAATTGTCATACGCTAATTGATCATCACTAACCCCGTAAGGATCGGTGTTATACTCCTCAAATTGACTTGTACATCCAACCAACAATAAAGCGAAGATGGAACAAGCAGTAAGTGACTTAAAGAGACGCTTAATATAATTAGTATTTTTCATCTTTGTCGTTGTTTAGAAGTTAAACTTAATATTGAAACCAAGACTTCTTTGACTAGGTAACATAAACAGATCGATACCTTGATAGTATGTGGTATTTGAAGGGGCTAGTTCAGGATCAAAAGGAGCTTTATTGTAGAACATAAATAAGTTCTTACCTACAAAAGCAAGTGTCACCTTTTTAGCGACTGATTTGGTCCATGCATTCGGTAGTGAATAAGATAATGTCAACTCCTGAAGACGAACATTAGTCGCGCTATATACATAATGAGATGCCATTCCACTTTGTCCTGTACCCACAACGCTATTATAATACTGTGGATCAACCATAGCACCATTTACAACAATTCCTCCATTATCACGAGCTATTTGAGATGTCTCAGATACACCAAAGCGATCCATATAAGCTTGAGTAGAAGATACAACTACCCCACCAACTCTCGCGTTAATCAAGAAGTCTAGTGTAAAGTTCTTGTAAGTAAAGTTATTTCGCCAGCCTAAGTTATACAGAGGGTTAGATGATCCAACCTTTTGAATATCTCCAACAACATCTATTTTACCAGAACCTGGATCAACAAAGATATTTCCTTGGTTATCCTCTTTTAGTTTATTCGTTGTATAGATATCTCCAATTGAGCCACCTTTTTTCAATTTCACTAAGAATGAACCAACAGTAACCATATCCATCTCATTGATAGAAACAGATTCTCCTGTTATTGGGTTGATAGCATTATCAACTAACTCAACAATTTCATTTCGATTTAAAGAGTAAACAAAGGAAGAGGTCCACTTTAATTTACCAATCTTGTTGTTTAAAGCCAAGGAAGCCTCAATACCTCTATTTTGTATATTTCCTGTTTGAAGATAGTAACTGTCGTTACCCGATGATTGTGATACTCTTGGGTTAAAAGTCTGATTATATGTATTCGACTCATAAAAAGACGCAGACAAATCAATCCAATTATTGAACAGTTTAAGATCGACACCTATCTCTTTAGACTTGGTATTCTCAGGTTTCAGCTCTCCTAAAGAACCCGTCTTCTGTGTTGAGACTTGTCCTTTATCAATATTATAAAGCATATGTGTTAAGAAACGAGAAGGTGGAGCTCCTACTTCACTATAAGAACCTCTAATCTTCATGAAATCAATGAATGAAGGCATTTTAATACACTCCGATAAAATAGCAGAAAGTCCTACAGATGGATAATCAAAAGCACTATTCTGTGTATAAGCTAACATCGAGGCCCAATCCTTACGATAAGATCCTGTAAGGTAGAATGAATTCATAAACCCTAACTCTACGTTCGCAAAGACAGACTGTACTTGGTCATGAAAACCTGATTGCTCAATTTTTGTATTCTGGTCTTTAAGATCTAGATTCTTGGTTGTAAACAAATTCGGAAGTGTCAACAGGGTTCCCCGCATCCCATTAGAATCGTTGTAATTGTCAATAATAGAAGTTCCTAAATTTATATTTAAGGAGAAAAGTTCTGTACTCTTACTGATATTTAACAATGCATCCGCATAAATCTGTCGATCTAAAGTATTAGAAATACCATAACCTCCGTTTGGTCCTCCTGCAAAAAGCTCTATAGTACTTGCATATAATTTCCTACTCGAAGTAGTATGCTGATTATCCATTCTAGTTCTTGCGTTGATATTCATCCAAGGGGTGATATCATACTTTAAACCAGCAGATAACATATAGCGGTATTTCTCTTGCGTATTAATATTTTTATTTACAATCCAATATGGATTTTGCATAGACAAAGATCCTTGGGTTCCATAAGGCCAAAACTGTGTTTTAATACCCCTACTAGGATTATATCTCTCATACATTCTAACATTATCAAAGTCCTCTCCTACAGGGAAAAGATAAAGAGGGACCAAAGGATTGTTATAGATTCCTTGTGTTAGAAGATTTTGGTTATCCATCTTAATAAAGTTGGCAGATAGATCTAAATGCATCTTATCGTTTGCAAACACCGAAGTATTTCTGATCATTACATTATATCTATTATACTCACTATTAGGCACGATACCTTTCGAGTTTGTTGAAGCAATAGATGCAAATGTTTGATTCTTTTTAGTACCTACAGATAGATTCACCGCATTAATAAAATTTGTCCCTGTTTGAAAGAATTTCATTCTATCAAAGTTACTTTCTTGATCCAATTTAGTTCCCCAGCTTTCATAAGACCCTACCTGAGATCCATAAGTGGATTGAAATCGAGGAGTCACAAATGGTTTGCAAAATTCAGTTGTATTGGAATAAGTTAACTGCAATTTACCCTCTTTACCCTGCTTTGTGTTGATGATGATCACACCATTTGCGGCATAACTTCCATAAAGAGCTGCTGCGGAAGGACCCGTTAGAACAGACATGCTTTCGATATCTTCTGGATTGAAATCAGCAATCCCTTCACTAGTTATATTGCTGTTAAACATTCCACCAGCATCTCCAGCTGTATTAAAAAGAGGAACCCCATCTACCACATAAAGGGTATTGTTATTCTTTGAAATAGACTTATTTCCACGCATTACGATCTTCACAGCACCACCAAGCCCAGCAGCACTACTATTTACTGTGACCCCGGCAACTTTTCCCGCAATTCCTTTCACAAAGTTTACATCTTTAGCCTGCGTCACATTATCACCATCAAGTTCCTGAACTTCATAACTTAACACTTTCGCTTTTCTCTTAATACCTAAAGCAGTAACAACGACCTCATCAATATTCTTTACATCCTCTTTCATAATCACCTTGTTAAAGGATCCTACTTTAAGGGATTGTTCAAATGAAGACATTCCAATAAAAGAGAATTTAAAAACAGCGCTTCTTGCTTGAATAACAAATTGACCTTGTTCGTTGGTTGTTACTCCATTCATGGTACCTATTTCAATGATCGTTACCCCTGGTAAAGGCTGTCCATCCACATCAGACACGACTCCCTTGAAAAGTTTCTTATCATCTTGGGCTTTGAATACGACCAAACCATTCTTAGAGGTTGAATAAACCAAATCATTAGAGTCAGCAATGTAATCTAAGATGTCTTTCGCTGAAGCATTCTTAAATTTAGTACCAAGTTTTCTGTTCGTATTAAGATCCTCCGTCTTGAAGATAAAACGAGTAGATGTCTTGGATTCAATCTGATTTAAGACATCTTGGATCTTAATTGTTGGGTTGTTAAAGGAAAGTTTTTCCTCATCAATTCTAAAAGAAGAGGTGAAGATAGCCAATACTATACATACCATAGTAATAGCTCCACTCCGAAAACGCAGGAGTGGTTCACGAGAAATAAATAAATTCATACATCAAAGTTTAGTTAAATTAATTAGTTAGTTTTTGGGTCATTTACTGTAGTTTTTTTGGTTCAATATGATAGCCGTCGTTATCTTTATAATAGGTTGCATTGCTTATATCGCATAGGATAGATATTATCTCAGGAAGTCCCTCTTTTTTGAAAATACCGGTAAACTTATACCCAGCGAGTTTGCTATCATTAAATGATATTCGGATTTGATATCGACGTTCTAACTTCATACAGATAGAGGCAAAACTTTGGTCTCTTAAAATCATTTTGTCCTCAATCCATGCTTTACAATCAGTGGTTTGCACTCCTTTATTAAAAACATATCGACCTTTAGAGTCTACTCGTACCTGCTGGTTTGGAGTCATCTTAAGAATCTTATCTGCAATGTTTAGTTCAATACTTCCCTCAATTAATGTAGTAGTGATATAGGGATCTTCAGAATAGGCTTCAATATTAAATTGAGTTCCTGTAACAACGACTTTTTGATTCTTCGAAATAACTTCAAAAGGGTCTCCGGTGGAAGCTACATCAAAATACCCCTCACCATCAAGAATAACACTACGGATGCCGCCATCACAACTATAAATAATACTACTTCTAGAATTTAGAAAAACGGATGTTCCATCAGGTAAGATAGTGTGAGTTCTATTTCCTACTTCCGTTTCAATATGTACATAAGTATATTCTGACAGATAAGCAGAAACAACAAATAAAGAAGTGACACCAATTAAAAGAATAACGCATGCTGCCAAAAGTCTCTTATACAAAGAGATGCCCTTCAGATATTTATTAAGCCTATTTTGTGTTAAAATATTTTCTAATGACTCATTATGATTATACCGTTTATCTAGGTCATGAGATAAATTATAAAGCAAATTTACCTGCTTTAACTTTTCCATATTTTCAGGAGTTTCATCAATCCAATCCATAACTCTCTGACTAGTCTCATCAGAATGATCTCCTTGAATATGATCTATTATAACGTCTTCTATTTTCGATTCTTCTCTCTTCACGTTTGGTTCTTTTTCTATGTAACGAATGAATATCTAAATGGTATGATAAAAAAAAATACTTTTTTTTAATATGATGATATAATTATCTCTATCATAGAAACAAATAAATACTCTATATCATTAATTGACAATTAATTACGATGCAATTACATATTATTATTATTTTTCAATAAATAAAAAAGCTACCCTCTTGGAGGATAGCTTTTAATCTCTTTATATATTTTTATTTAAACATCATACAGGGCTTTTCCATAAAAACTAAAAAAGTCATCAAAAAGTGTTTTATTTGAATAACGACAAACATATAAAACCTTTAAGATGACTAAAAAAACGAAGTTAAGGAATACTATGAATATTTGAAAGAAAATTTAGTAGATCCTAGAGATACACGAGGGAAGAAGCATGATTTAGAGTTTGTCCTTGTAGGTATCACTCTATCAATTATTACTGGAAATACCTTGCTGTCTGAGATTTCTCGTTTTCTAGAGAATTATCATTCTATATTACGCAAGATCGTTGGACTGCCAAAATGTAAACCTATATCATATAGTCAATTACGTCGTATAATATCCTTTTTAGCTTCAACTAATTATCAAGAGGTTCAATCAAGCTATTTTGGATGGCAGAACACAAAAGATGATGATGACTGGATTTCTTTAGATGGCAAAGAGCTACGAGGAACAATAGCTAAGAGTCTAGGGCAAAAACGAGGTCTAAATATTGTATACGGCATAAGTCAAAAGGATAAAATATCTACAGCCGCAACATTTTATGAAGGAGCTAAAGAAAGTGAAATAACGACGGTAAGAGAGCTCTTAAATGATCTATCTTTGGCATCTTCGAACTTAACATTTGATGCGCTTCATACACAGTTTGAGACTCTTGAGAAATGTGAAAGTGCCAAAGGAATCTACATTGCACAAGTAAAGAATAACCAAAAGAATTTGAATGTAGAATTACGGAATCATGAACAGTCAAGTGTTGAGTTTATGAGCCTTTCAATTGATAATAAAGGACATGGAAGAAAAGAAACAAGAACTTACTCTTTTTATGACATCAGAAAGGTTACACTTGATGAAAAGTGGGTTCATTGTGGAATCAAGAGTTTAATTAAAGTCGATAGAGATCGCCTAATAGTAAACTCGAATAAAAGGTCGATAGAAACCTCATATTATATTAGTAACCGAGATTGTAATGAAATACATCCACATAAATATGCGAAAGCTATTAGGGGACACTGGACGATAGAAATGAGTAATTATATAAGAGATGTTCTATTCTCTGAAGATAATATACGATGCTCCAATAGAAATCAAGCAAAAGGAATGGCAATATTAATTACAACGGTAGTTAATTTAATACAACGAAATAAACCTAAAAACATTAAGGCTCAGAGAGAAAAGTTCTTATCTGATATTAGAAAGATGGCTTCTCTTTTTGTCATTTAACATTTTTATGAAAATGCCCTGAAACATCATAAGTTTTGGTATAATTGAAGGTTCTTCATACACAGTTTACCACTTCCCTTTAATCCGACTCTTATATATTGCGCTTTTAATGGAGAATCTAATATGATATCCCATGATCTACCAACTTTTATTTCATCTATATCATTACACCAAACCTCTCTCCATCTATCCCCATCACTACTAATCCATACAGTCATCTCTCGATTTGCTGTTAATCCGTTACGATGCGTACTAATAATCTTCATTGCATCAATTCTCTTCAAAACACCTAGGTCTAATTGAAGATATGGGTTTTTCTCTTTCTTCGATTCAAATACATACTCAACATTTTTTTCTGAACCACTAGAAAGTAGAAGAGACTCATAGCTCTTTGAAGTTCTATCAACAGAAGAGTATGTTACTTTAGCCTCCGTTGAAATAAGTCTACGATTCACGGATGCCATCACTTTAGAGGAAAGTATCATTGGGTAATTCGATTTTAAGCCAATGGACATATTGTCAATCTTCTCGAATCCAATCTTATAAGCTGGAGAAGACGCTTTCAGTTGGATGTCCTCTTTTCTTAATCTTCGATATTTTGGTAATGCTTTAACAAAAAGAGGATCTGAAACAACCGATCCCTTTTCGAAATCTTTATGCATCTGCATCTTGTTCAAGAAATCCTTCTCAATGTTCTGGTCTGTTGTACACCAAAATAAGTTTTGTTTGTTCTCACAAATATCAAATGGCGTTGTAAATTGTTTGATCTTTCTCGAAGAATATGGAACCACTGCTCTATTATCAAAATAGAATATATTATGAACCACCTCAGCTCCAGATTTCTTTACTTGTCTAGGGTATGACGTAAAACGAACCGTAGAGTTTAAAAAAATATTATTCTTTAGATGATTACACCCCTTATGTACCACACCTCCACTTGCGATGATATTGCTTTCGAAACAAGTACCACGTTGCCAATCATCGGTTCTCATTCCATTACCAACGACTTCCACTAACATATTCTTGCGCATAATATTTCCTTCTCCTGCACCAGAGACATTTAAAGAGGCACCATCACCGATCTTAACTCTTGTACGGTATATATCATTATACTCAACTACATTGTTTTTTGCATGTAAGTATGGAAGGATAGATTCCTGAGTAACTCCTTTCTTTGATCTCAATTTTTGATCTATTTCACTCCATCTTAGTGTTTTGGATGCTTCGTCCCAATCCACTGATTCTCCCTCTATAAAAATAGGCGCACGAACCCCACAAATTCCAATTGCTTTACGAGGACAGTTCTGAATCAAGTTATGACCTACATAGTTATTACCACTCTGCCACATAAAGATCGCATGACCATGGTAAATTACTTCACCACAATGATCAATAATATTGTTCTCAATATGATTATTCTTGTTTACATCTTTTTTTCCTGGGCCATAACCAGCAAGAAGAATCCCCATATGCCCTACATGATCAATTAGATTGTTGGTTATTTGGATATCTTGAGCATATAAATCTAAACGAATTGCAGAGTTTCCTGAGTTCGTAAACCTACAATTAGTCACCCCACAACTCTCTGCAGCCCTAAACCTTAACAGTGCATTAGGACAATCAAACTTATCCCAGTCATGCTGTATACCCCAACCTTTGTGTCCTTTCCACCAATCATATCTATTTCCATAGCTGAAAGTTAACCCATCAAAATAGATATTCTTTACTGGGATATCCTTTAGGCTATTGTAATTCACCTTTCCTTCTACTTTAAACAACTCCGTTAACGTAGGAATAACCTCTCCGCCGGAAGGTTTATGATTCTTAGGCCAATAGTATATTTTTCTATTTTTATGATCTGCATACCACTCCCCTGGACTATCTAAAAAACGAATAGCATTTTCTGCATATGCAGGATGGTGGTCCTTAGGAGTAGTAAATGGAGCTGAATTTGCTTCATACTTTAGCCATGCAATATGATTATCAAAATCAACTGAATCGACCCCAATAATATTGTGAGCCCAAGGGACAGGACAAAAAACAAATTCTATATCACTCCACTGGTCTCCCTTCTGTATCAAACCTTCAGGAAAAGGCATCTTTTTTAATAAAAAACGGTCTTTTTGTTTTGCAATATTTCTACTTGCAAAACGTGGTGCTTTTTGCATTTTATGATTAAACCCATGGCTTCTTGAGCGTAGCAATCTTTTACTTCCATCATAAAGAACTCTTACAGAATCTACATTGTCAGGGAAATTTGCAACCCAGATCTTTCCTTGACATTCTGATTTAAGCCCATTTACCCTCTTTTTTAATGGAGTCCACGAAGCCACGGCGATCCCAGAAGAAAATATTGGTTGCTCATTAGGAGCTGCTCTATAAGTTATTTTATTCCCTCCTATGCCACTATCTCTTAGATCAAAGACAACGGTATTAGATAAAAAGAAGGTCCCATTATGAACAAACACTTCTATGTCCCTATTTCGTTTCTCTTTAGACAAGGTTCGAATATAATTACGAGCCTCCTCTATAGAGAAAAATATGTTATTACCTGACACCATTCCTTTCTTTGACGTGGGATATACATCTAATTGAAGTGTTTTATTTGCCATGGAAGTGAAACTGTTCCCTAAAAGAACAATAAACAATATCCAGCTAAAAGATAGTTTCATAATTTAGTCTTTTATGATTGTAGCAAATATAACGGCAGTAACGATCTGAAGATAAATATGAATATCACAATGGTTAACAGTATTATCACATGAAGTCCCCTTTTCATTTAATAGGATGCTGTATCATGATACGAATAGATCTCCTTAGAAGAGAAATATATCATAATTATTATAATCAAGATCTAAAAATCTAAAGGGATCACTATATTTAGGCAGATCTTATAAAGTAGATAAATAATGAGGAGAAGAGAGACGGCAATCTTATTACTTCTGATTTTATTAAGCCCATTAGCCAAAGCACAAAAACAAGGAATTAATCAGTGCGACAAGAACGGGTTAAAAACAGGGGAATGGATTGCAAAAAGAGAAAATGGTTCGATAAAATATAAAGGATATTTTACACAAGGACATCCCGTGGGTAAATTGTATAGATACTACCCAGATGGAAAAACAAAAGCAATATTAGATTTCTCTATTACAGGAGATACAACACAGGCTTTCTTTATCTATCCTAATGGGAAAAAAGCTGCACAAGGGGAGTATATTAAAAAGAAAAAAAATGGTACTTGGAGAACTTTCGCCACTTCCGGACAAGTAATATCTGTACTTAATTTTAAAGATAATCAACTTGACGGTACAGCAAAGACTTTTTATGAGAACGGGAACCTAAAGACAATGTCTATATGGAGAGATGATAATCTGAATGGGAACAAGTTTGAATATTACAAAGAAGGAGCACTTTTGAGTAGATCTCAATATAAAAATGGGATCGAATTTGGTATTCATAGAATGCTATATCGTGATGGTAAAGTTCGATTTGAAGGAAGTGTTGAACAAGGGCTGAAACAAGGCCCGTGGAGATATTACAAAACCAATGGAGAGCTCCAATGTGAGCTAAGATACAAAGATGATAAACTCTTAAATCCAGAAACTTTAGAAGGAATTTCACAAGATATTATTCCAACAAAAGAGGAGTCGAAGAACAAAGCCCTCGACCCCAATGATTTTAAGTATAACCCAATGGAATATATACAATCAATAAGAAAGACACAAAATAGGTTCTAACTATTGATATTGCTCAATTACACGTGCAATGGATCTCTGACAAACTGCACAGAATCCTTTGCTCGTGTTTGTCTTCATACGACAATCTTGTCTAGGTGAATAGACTCCTTTACTCATGTAACCTCCACCTTCAAAGGCTCCAATAGTATTTTTATATTTTTTACTGCGAGGGGTTGGGATTGGAGTTTCTCCCTTTACAAGATCTTTCCACTTACCACTAAAATCAACCATGGTGGTGATATTTGGTTCCCACGGCTCCACATCTAAACTATAATAAGCCTCATCAAAAGCAGTAGAAGAGGTATAATACTCATCCGCTAATCCAGCAAAACCATGTCCGAACTCATGAATAAATACCTCCTCGGACAACTTGTGATCAACAGAAGTTAAATTGATAGAATTATAAAAACCTCCTCCTCCGTAGTTGTCAGTATTCACCAATACATATATTTGATCATAAGGAACAATAGCGGCATCTTTATAAATCTTTTTCATATCTCTTGCGGTTAAATAACGTGGAATATCAAAAGTATAAAATGAAGATCCATAAGTTGTATTCTTATACAATTTCTTTCCTGGAATATCACAGCCGCTTTCCAATGAGGGATGGAAAAGAGCAACAAAATTAAAAGCATCCTTATACTCGTTGTAAGGAGCCATACTAAATAGAGCTTTCGTCATCCTTTTACAATCAGATATAAACTTTTCTCTCTCAGATTCGGTATAACCTTCCGCTAACATCACAACATCTACTTTGTGGGATATATTTTTACCATTACCCCAAATAAGCTCAGTAGAATAGTCCTCTGATTTTTCACTATTGATAAAATAACTCTTCGGATCAAAGTTGTTTTCTGAAAGGGTAAGCATTGTTCCATCAAATTGACGTTCAATAAGTTTAATAACACATTCCTGTTTGGGTTTAGGGAAACGAAAATTATATAGATATGACTTTGTTACAACCTTAGCCACCGCAGTGCTCTTCCACTCTTGATATAGAGGACTAAATCCCTTTGAAAAAAGAATCTCACCTTTGGCTTTAGATACAAGTTGTAGCTCATAGTTACCATAATGAAGTTTATTCGTTAAATGGGTCTTAGATCCAGCCCAAACACCTTCTAGATAGTAATTACCAATAACAGCAAATGTAGTATCAGCATTTCCGCATAAATCAAACTCAAAACGTACAGTGTTATTTTCAAACAGATCTTTGAAATCAGAACCTTCTACAGAGAATGATGATAGCGTAGAAAAAATGAATGCACATAGCAAGTAAAATGACTTTAGCCGCATAATATTTAACGTTTTTATGTAAAAAAATAGATATCTTTGTTGTAATAATTTGCTCTAACATTAAGCATTACTATGATCACATCTCTGTATCAATTACTGAAAAAATGGTTCTTTGAACTAGGCTTACAACCAAGTTGGAATCAATATCTAGGATTAGTTATATCACTTATCGTAATATTCCTGGTCGCAATGATTCTTTATTTTATAACAAGAAAAGTTATATGGTCAACGCTACCAAAGCTTGTAAGCAAAACCAAATCAAGATGGGATGATTTTATGTTTAAGAACAAATTCTTTAGAGGATTTGCCCACCTATTTCCTGCCGCGCTATTTTATAACGTTTCTGATTTCGCAGATGCGGATTTCCATGTAGTGACCAACCTCTTAACCGAAGGTACAAAAATATATCTAACTTTAATTATTGTTTATCTTATTGACAGATTCTTAGATACAGTACTAGATATCTATAATACCTATCCATTTGCAAAAGAACGCCCTATTAAAGGATACATACAGATGGTTAAGATATTTATGTATGTAGTCGCTGGGATTATCGTCATATCCATTTTACTTGATAAAACACCATCTACTATTCTTGCAGGTTTGGGAGCTATGGCAGCAGTCCTACTATTAGTATTTAAAGATACAATCCTAGGGTTCGTAGCTAGTATCCAGCTCGCAGCAAACCATATGCTTAAAATTGGTGATTGGATTGAGATGCCCTCACGGATGGCTGATGGCACAGTGGAAGACATTACTCTCAATACAGTGAAAGTTCAGAATTGGGATAAGACAATCACCACTATACCAACTTATGCAATGATTTCTGAAAGTGTCAAGAATTGGCGAGGCATGGAAGAGTCTGGAGGCAGAAGAATAAAGAAATCAATGTTTATTGATGTCAATAGTGTAAAATTGATTGATGAAGAGAGATACAATGACCTGCTCAAAAATAAATTCATTGAAGAGGGAGAAACTTCTTATAACAACATTTCAAATCTCACTCTCTATCGTAAGTATACCAAGAACTACCTAAAGAATCATCCCAAGATCAACGAATCGATGACTTTAATTGTAAGACAATTGCAACAAACTCCTTATGGTATGCCATTAGAGATATATGCATTCTGTACAATAAAAGAGTGGGGACCCTACGAAAATATTCAATCAGAGATAATTGAAACCCTTTTGTCAGCACTCTCTCATTTTGGACTGAAATCTTATCAATATCCAACGAACTTACCCAAACAATAGTGTTCGTGTGACAAAAATCAATTAAATTATATTATCAAAAAGGAATATCTTTTTACATATTATTAATAGATTTGCCAATCTAAAGAAAACATTGTGTTAAACATATCAGATCGTTGCACACATAGGGTATTTTTACCTATATTTGCTTCAAATTAAAGAAGTTTTCATTGTTTTTGTAACAAATTATAAGCACTGTGAAAAAATATACTGAAAGTTCAGAAATGGAGTATACAGAAGAAATCGTTCATATTGATGAACTTGATAAAAAGATTCTTCAGCTCATTACGAAGAATGCAAGAATTCCATTTCTTGAGGTAGCACGTGAATGTGGTGTTTCCGGAGCGGCAATTCATCAACGTGTTCAAAGATTATTAAATATCGGAATTGTATCTGGCTCAGAATTCATTGTAAATCCTAATAAGCTTGGATTTAATACTTGTGCATATCTAGGAATATTCTTAGAGAAAGCCAATTACGATAAGAAGGTCGTTGAACAACTTAAAGAGATCCCTGAAGTTGTGGAGTGTCACTTTACAACAGGAGCTTGGGCTATATTCATAAAAGTACAGGCCAAATCAAATCGTCATTTAAAGAAGATTATTGATACGGATCTACAAGCAATTGATGGTATTGCTAGAACTGAGACTTTCATCTCACTAGACCAAGTCTTTAAAAGACAAATACCAATCTCTTAATGAGCTCTACCATAAAAAAGAGGATATTCTTAAACGAATATCCTCTTTTTTATTCTCCACATCTTGCCCCTTTTATCACATACACAGATACATTAGTTATGAAAAGGAGGGACGTATGGTATCAATAGAAAGGGGATATACTATGTAGGACGTCCCCTCTATTATTATTCTATATTTAGAATGGAAGATCATCATCCTCTGAAGCAGCACTGTTATTTGCAGCAGTGTTGTCATTAGAGGCTGGTGTAGCAAATGAATTAGGATCAAACTGAGGAACAGTTCCTTGAGCTTCTCCTGGTGCTGCAGCAACAGCAGGTTGAATTCTCCAAGCATTAACATTATGAAAATAACGTCCTTGATACTCTCTTGATTCTACTTGAAAAGATACTTCAACATCAGATCCAGGCTGAAATCCTTCAATAAGAGATACTTTATCATTGAAAAGAGTAAAACATATCGTTTTAGGATACTGTTCTTCTTGAGTTGTAATTACAAACTCTCTTTTCTTCCACTCACCTCTAGCGCTTGTACCTGTAACCATGTCAAGTACTTTTTCTAATTTACCTTTTACTGTAAAACTCATAATGGCTTTTAATAAAATTGAATGTTTAATACAAAGATACAATTAATTAGACAATTATGAAGTTAAAGAAATTATGAATCATTCCCTAATTATAAACTCAAAAAAAAGGAGATCCTAAAATTAGAATCTCCTCTCCTCATTAATAATGAGATAATAGATTTAATTACTTAACAATATCAAGCAATTGAATATCGAAAACCAAAGTTGAGTTTGGTCCAATATCTTGACCTGCACCTCTCTCACCATAAGCAAGACTAGCAGGAATAAATACTTTAAACTCAGAACCAACAGGCATCAATTGGATTGCTTCAGTCCATCCTGGGATCACAGAAGAAACACCAAATTCAGCAGGTTTTCCACGTTCAATAGAGCTATCAAATACTTTTCCTTCAGGATTTTTAGCATCAGGAATTAAACGACCAGTATAGTGAACTTTTACTTTGTCATCTTTAGTTGGGATAGCACCATCCCCTTTTTTGATCACCTTATATTGCAAACCTGACTCAGTAGTGACAACACCCTCTTTAGTCTTGTTTTCTTCTAGGAATTTTTCTCCTTTTTCAACATTTGCTTTTGCTGCTTTCTCTTGCTGTGAAGTAAAGAATGCACGAATAACTTGTTGACGCTCTTCAGCAGTCATTTTAGTTTCGCCTTTGTTAATTGAAGTCTGAATAGCTGAAAGAATGATATCTGCATTCAATTCAGTTCCACCTGGAGCACTCTCTAAGTTCTTTGCAAGACCTTCACCCATATCAGCACCAATAGCATAAGATGTTGAGTCTGCTTGGTTATTAAGTGGTTGATTTTTTGCACCACTTTGACATGACGCGAAAGCAAATGCACCACCGATAGTTAGTGCGTAAGCAAGATTTTTAAGTTTCATATTAATCAAGTTTATATAAATTTCGGATATTATGAGTATTGAATTATTTACTCTGATACAATATCAAGAAGTTCCACTTCGAAAATCAAAGTTTGATTTGGTCCAATAGCACCACCTGCACCTTGTTCTCCATAAGCCAAATTAGAAGGAATGAAAAGACGTCTCTTCTCTCCAACTTGCATCTCTTGAAGCGCAATTTGCCATCCTTGGATCACTGCATTTAATGGGAAAGTAGCAGGGTCATTACGTTCAACAGAGCTATCAAATACAGATCCGTCCAATAATGTACCATGGTAATGACATTTAACTTGCTGTTCCAAAGTAGGTTTTGCTCCATTTCCCTCTTGAAGTGTGATATATTGGATTCCACAATCCATTACAATAACTCCTTCTTTTGTAGCATTTTCAGCTAAGAAAGACTCTCCTTCAACAAGACTTTCTGATGCTGCCTCTGCATGCTTTTCGTTAAGGAAAGATTGAATTGTTGCATTTGCCTCTTCTGCACCAAGCTTAAGCTCTGCACCGTTCAATGCATCATTCAATGCCTCTAATACTTTCTCTGAATCTACCTCTTTAATACCAGCTCCAATGATGTTTGAAGCCATACTTAAACCTAGCGCGTAGCTTAATTTCTCAATCGGAGATGTAAAAGTTTCTGCCATTTCTATTTGTGATTATTAAAATATAAAACCCGAAGATAATGCTTTTCGTAGAATAATGGGACTGTTGAATAAAAAATTAAAAATATTAACGCTACATTAACGCTTCACTCCTCTTAACATCTCTCTTTTCCCTGGAGGGCCAGGAATACGCTCCATCAACAATCCTGCAGCCTGTAATGACCTTCGCACAACTCCTTTTGCGCAATAGGTCGTTAAGATAGCAGAAGATCCCATAGCACGTACTACATGAGCAAACATCTCGTCACTCCACAAATCGGGCTGTTTATCAGGAGCAAAAGCATCATAAAAAACCAAATCTATCGATGGTAGATCGCTCCACTTCATATCGTGCATATCCACATGATATTTTGTCAAAGTGAAATGGTCCGAAATAGGCACACTCTCTCCCCAAGGAGCATGATGAAGCTGTTGTAGAACTTCTTCTCCATCCTCTTCATCAACGAGAGGACCATAATTCAATAGAGAAAATTCCTCTTCTATCAGGGGATATTTCTCTATCGTTATAAAATTCATTTTAATTCCGAGCCTCTTTGATTCGAAGAAAGCGAGAAGGACATTTAACCCAGTACCAAAACCTGCTTCAAGCACATGAATATCACTCTTCGTAATACAACGAAGTCCCGCATCAATAAAGACATGCTTAGACTCTTGTAACGCACCATGTATCGAATGATAATGCTCCTCTAATTCTGGAATAAAGAGAGTGACACTTCCATCTTCAGTTTGTGTCACACTTCTCTCTAAATGTTCTGATATCATTTTACTCAATTCTTTTTTCCATTATTTGTTGACGGATACGAGTTGGAAGAATACGAACCCATCTTTTCTTTTGCAACTTCGACTTATCTCTTTCAGGGTGCAATAAGATAAAAATCATAAACCAAGAGAAAAGCACAATCCCCTTAACAATGGAAGATATAGAAATACTCCACCAAACACCAGTCATCCCAAGCGCTGGGATCGAAGTCAACCATAATGCAAGTGGTATCCTTAAGCCTGTAAAAGTGATTCCGACAAACGAAGGAGGCGTTGTTTTACCCAATCCATAAAAAGCACCAGATGTCCCAATTTCTAGACACATAAATATCTGGCTTATTCCAAGAATAGAGAAATAGATACTTCCTAGTTTTATCGCTTCGACTTCGTTAATGAATATTCCGAAAATTTCGCCTCCGAAAAACACAAATATCGCGCCAACCACTGCACCTATAGTAACACTGATTGCGACTGCAACAAGAAAACCCTTATAGATACGATCCCATAATTTGGCACCATAATTCTGTCCAGTAAACGCTGCCAAGGCAGTAGCAAGCCCCTCAATAGTCATCCACGAGATAGACTCAATTTGGGCTCCAACACTCTGTACAGCAATAGGAAGGTCACCCCACTGAGAGATGATTCGAGCCATTACCATCGCAAAACAGGCAAACAAACCACTATGCAAACCAACTGGAGTACCTACCTTAAATATCTCTTTGGTTATTTCCCACTTCATTTTAAAGTGTTCTTTGCATAACGGAAGATTGATAATATTTTTCTTCAACGCAAAAAAGAATATTATCGTCACAATCATTTTAGAGAGAACTGTAGCAATAGCAGCTCCTTCTGCTCCCATTGCAGGAATTGGACCATATCCAAAAATTAGAAGTGGGTCCAACGCAAAATTTACTAATAACCCAATAGAAGTTGCTTTAAATGGAAATTTACTATTTCCAGCTCCCGTAAAGATACCAGAAAGAGGTTGATTCATATAATAGAATGGTGCACCCAAAGCAATAATCTGAAGGTAGCGAACGGCCATATGAACGATTTCAGCACTATCTAATTTAAAAAAACCGATAAGCCAAGGGGCAGCAAAGTAAGTAAAATAACCATAGCCAATGGATAGGATTACCATCCATACAATCGCATTACCTGTAAATAAACTAGCTCCTTTTATATCTTTGGAACCAAATCTTTGTGAGACTCCCACTTCTGTTGCAACTTTTGCAATAAGCATTACTGAGACACCTAACCAGGTAAAAAAAGTAGCCGTTCCTACTGCTGCAACAGCTTCAGAACCAACATGTCCTAGCCAGACCATATCAAGCATATTATATGCCATCTGAAGAAAAGACATCCCAATAATAGGCATTGCCAACTTTACAAGAGCTTTACTTATGGAGCCCTGTGTAAGATCATTTGTAGTTTTCAATGTAATATAAATTTAAAAATAGTAACTTTACATTTATTCAAATCAAGTAACAAAACGATTCAATATGTATATTTCCATACACCCCGATTCTCCACAAAAGAGAAACATGGACCAAGCACTCGCAGTACTTGAGACAGGAGGAGTTATTATCTATCCAACAGATACGATCTATGGGATTGGTTGTAATATTAATGAATCGAAAGCGATTGATAGAGTTGCCAAAATTAAAGGAATTAAAGCAGAAAAAGCATCTTTTTCATTTATTTGTCACGACTTTACACAGCTTTCACAATATTGTAAGCCTATATCCAATGATGTATTCAAACTAATGAAACATCTTCTTCCTGGTCCATACACTTTCATCTTAGAAGCAAACCATAAAGTTCCCAAGATGCTAAAGAACAAAAAGAAGACCATTGGTATTCGTATTCCAGACAATCAGATCATACGAGATCTTGTAGAAATATTAGGAGCTCCTATATTAAGCACATCTGTTTATGATCCAGATAAAGTGATTGAATACACCACGGATCCGGAGTTAATATATGAGAGATACGAACATAACATAGATCTCATGATAGATGGAGGAACAGGAGGCAACATCCCATCCACCATCATTGATTGCACAAATGGCAATTTTGAAGTCATTAGAGAAGGATTAGGAAAGATTGACTAACTCTATCCGAATGTAATCAGATGATCTTGTCCAACATCCTGCCCCTCTCCTTGTTGATATGCAGTCAATATACTAGAGTAACTAATACACGAATCGACACACACCACATTATTTGACAATATTTGAGCTCCCTCTGCTCTACAATAGTGCCCACAAAACACGAGTGGTGCTGAGGGATTGTATGTCTCAATTTCCGGAAGAAGTTCTTTGGGTATTGTATAATCAGGCAGAGAAAACTTCCCTTCAAAACACAACTCTTTAAAGCTATTCGGAAGCTCTTTGATCCACCATTTGATTCGAAACTCTTTTCGATTCAATCCATGATTACAGTATATTTTCATGTCAGAAGGCAACACCATCTTTGGACCATTCAACAGAAACGAAAGTGCTTTCATTGTATCCTGATGATCTAGCACCAGACTACGAATCTTAGACTTCTTTAACTTCTCCTCTTGATGAAAGAAATTCCACTTACTTATCGCTTCATCACTCCATGCAGCATGAACAATGCGAAAACCATCTAACTCTAAATACATAGGAACGGTTCTTAACCATTTCATATACTCCTTTAGATGTTTCTGCTCCTCTTTAAATGCCAAGCGGGTTGATTTACACATCCGTCCTGATTTCTCCACAAAATCCGGCTTCAACAAATCTTGCCCCTTAAAAGAGTGCCAAACCATTAAAGCAAATTCATGATTCCCAATGATTGCATAAGCAGTTTCCGCCTTACACATATTCATCACAATCTCGAAAGTCTCAACAATTTCAGGACCTCTATCGATGAAATCACCACAAAAAATAGCTTTACGATTGGGATGAAACCAAACAGAATCATTCTCACTGTACCCCAATTTTATTAATAACCCCTTTAAATGAGTAGCATGTCCATGAACATCCCCTATTATATCAAACTCCATATATTCAAATAAAATGTACTGTATAAAACTATAAACGTAACCATCAAAATTTTGTTTTAAGCTACATCTATCTTCAAATTGATTTATATAAAGGTACAAACAAACATATTTCTTCTCTTTCCATATGTATAAAAAAAGTACTAAAAAATCTATGGCACAAAAAAAGGGAAGCACTCATCAGAGACTTCCCTTTCAAAATTGTTTTATAAGTTACCTAAATTGGTTATGTTTTAGGATTTTTGTTTATAGTGAACAGTTGGTAATTCTCTAAGACGTTTCGCTGCACTCTCTGCGGTAATATCACGCTGAGGCATACCTAACATCTCATAACCAACCATAAATTTCTTAACCGTTGCAGATCGAAGCAAAGGTGGATAGAACATCATATGGAAATGCCACTCTGGATGATCCTCTCCATCTGTTGGTGCTTGATGTATCCCTGCTGAGTATGCAAAACTAACCTCAAAAAGATTATCATACATCACAGTCAGTTTCTTATACATATCTGCAAGCCCCAACTTCTCCTCTTCAGTAAACTGATCTAAAGAAGCCACTTCTCTCTTGCTTACAATCATTGTCTCAAAAGGCCAAACAGCCCAATAAGGAACCAAAGCAACAAAGTGATCATTCTCTGCCAAAATTCTCTCACCCTTGTCTAACTCTTTTTCTAAGTAAGCTGAAAGCAAAGTTCTTCCATGCTTCTTCAAGTAAGACAGCTGTCGATCACTTTTTTTCTGAGGTTCATTAGGTATCATACTTGAAGCCCAAATCTGTCCATGAGGGTGTGGATTAGAACATCCCATGATACTTCCCTTATTTTCAAATATCTGAACATAGTTGATATCCTCTTTAGCACCTAACTCACGGTACTCTTTTTGCCAAAGGTCCACCACTTTCTTAATCTCAGCCACTTCCATCACTGGAACGGTCAAATCATGACGAGGCGAAAAGCAGATCACTTTACAAATACCCTTAACGCTATCCGCGACAAAAAGATCATCCTCGGACACCTCACCATTCGGAGTATCTTTTAGCAATGCACTAAAATCATTGACAAAAGAATAAGGCTCATTATACTCCGGATTCTTCTCACCTCCAATACGCTCATTTCCGGGACACAAATAACACTTCTCATCATAGGCAGGACGCTGTTCTTCAACTACTTTCTCAACTTGTCCTTGCCATGGACGTTTTGAACGATGTGGCGACACCAATATCCACTCCCCTGTAAGAGGGTTCATTCTACGATGTGGATGATCTTCTATATTAAAATTCACTCTGATTCTATTTTTCTTATAATTAACTTAATTTACATCCACCCTCTCCAATTTCAGCAACATAAAACTCTGGTTTAAGACCCGTACGAGCTTCATAGTTTTTGCCTACTTCAGAGATAAATGTATCCACTGCATCATCCTTAACGATCGAAACAGTACAACCACCGAATCCTCCTCCAGTCATACGAGAACCGATAACACCGTCAATCTTACGTGCCTCTTCAACCATCGTATCAAGTTGTACTCCTGTCACCTCATAATCATCTCTCAATGAATCATGAGAAGCATTCATTAAAGTACCGAACACATCAATATTTCCACGTTTCAGTTCTGCTACAGCATCACTAGTACGCTGAATCTCAGAAACCACATGATGCGCTCTACGGCGAACCACTTCATCATCTATTGAACCAGCTACCTCATTAAATGAAGTCATATCAAGCTCCCCAAGATTCTTAATTGGTTTCACTTTAGATATTGCCTTCACTGCTGCAGCACATTCTGCAACACGCTCATTATATTTACCTGAATCCAATTTATGTGGACTGTTGGTATTACTAATTACAATCTTAGCACCCTCCAATTTTACAGGAACTAGGTCGAACTCTAATGTATCACAATTTAGGAAGATAGCATGGTCTTTTGCACCCATACCTGAAGCAAATTGATCCATGATACCACAATGCACTCCAGCAAATTCATGCTCCGCTTTTTGGCTCATTTTAACCAGCTCTACTCTGTCTAAACCTGTATTATAAGCATCATTAATAGCAACCGCAGTTACCACCTCTAATGCAGCAGAAGAAGACAAGCCAGCACCATTAGGAACATTACCATAAAACATAAGGTCTGCTCCACCATCAAAAGCAATTCCCTTTTTTACAAACTGAGCTAAAACTCCAAGAGGATAGTTCACCCATTTGTCGTCCAATGGAGCAGTTAACTCATCCATAGACAACTCAGTCTCAAAAGGAAGATTCAAAGAGGCAAAACGAAAAGAAGTTCTCTCTACTCTTCTTACCAAACAGTAGGTACCAAAAGTTAAAGCACATGGAAAAACAAATCCTCCATTGTAATCGGTATGTTCCCCAATAAGGTTCACACGACCTGGAGAGAAAAACACATCTACATCCCCTTCTCCATACTTTTCGATAAACTTACTTTTTAAATCTTGTATATTCATGGTATTATCAATTGAAATCAGTTAGTAATATGCATCCCAACCCAACTGGTTGGTACTGGTCGGTAAAACTACACACTTTTATCATATTTACAAATAGCACAAACATGTTATAAAGCATTACATTAGACTAAAGAGAGGCTCGAAGTGTCATTCCAGATGGGTTCCTCTCTCGAATAAACTCTTGATTTTTAACCACTTCAGCAAGCCTTTCTCCCATCAATTTAAAATCTGTAGAGATGGTTGTAATTCCACCTGCAACCACCTCTTTTAATACAGTATCATTAAAAGAGATCACACCCAAATCTTCTCCTAGTTGTAGTTCATGATCATTTGCAGATTTTACAATAGCTACCAGATTGCGATCCGAAGGGATTAAATAGACCTCCCCTTTGGTTATCTCTCTAGAGTCCAATGATCTAATAATCTCATGATCATAACCACACTTGTCACAAAAATCTCTAAATCCCTTTAATCTACCCTCCGGCTCTTTTCCTCCGGGGAACAACATAACCAATTTTGAATACTTTTCTAAAGCATCCTTATGTTCCACCAAACTATCATAAACATCACTTTCAAAATCCTGATATAATGAGGAATAGTTGGAAAGATTCGGATAATAACGATCTAATAAATAAACCTTATTTTCAGGCAAGACAGCCAAAACATCTTCAATATCCCCAAACATCGCAGGCATAATAATATATGAGGTATAATTTCCAGCAGAGCCACTGATAAGTTGTTCAAAAAGATCTCTATTAAAGTGATGGAAAAAAATATCTACTTTCGTCTCAGGTCCCATAGAGGTAACAAATGAATTATATAGATCCTCTTTAAAAGAATTCAACTCATCGAAAAGAACAAATATTCGCCTCTCTACTTGTATATTGTCATCCGAAACATACACGCCCTTTCCTGGCTGAGAAACCAAGATACCCCTAGATTTCAAATCATTAAAAGCCAACATTACAGTATCTCTCGAATATCCAAATGCTCGACAAAAATCATTTATAGACCCTAACTTATCCCCTTTCTGAAGTCGTTGTTCTTGAATCGATTCAATGATTGCGGCAATAAGCTGTTTATATTTTGGAGTCCCTTTTGACTCGTTTATTTGAATAATCTCCTGTACCATACTTCATGTTCATAAATTCAACATACAAAAATAAATAAAAACAGACTTGTAGCAACTAGTATGTTTTTTTTTATAATATTTGTGAAGAGCTAAATCATAAACAAGTTATCATATGAAAATATCAACCCAAGCCTTTGGCAAAACAAATGACGGAAAAGAAGTTTCCCTTTACACTCTTGAAAATGGCAAGATGATTGTTAAGATCACGAACTATGGAGCAATCATAACAGACGTTCAGACGCCTGACAATGAAGGTAACTTAGACCATATTGTACTTGGATTTAATGATCTAAAAGAGTATACCTCTAAAGAATACATAGATGGATGTCCTTATTTTGGTGCTATTTGTGGCCGTTATGCAAACCGTATTAAAGAGGGAACGTTTTCGATTGATGAACAAGAGTATAAACTAGCAATCAATAATGGTCCCAACGCATTACATGGGGGAATAGTTGGATTTGATAAAATAGTTTGGGATGCGACAACAGAAGAATCATTAAACAATGTAGCAGTAAAACTAACATATCTAGCAAAAGATATGGAAGAGGGCTACCCAGGAAATATGAAGGTTACTGTAACCTACACACTAACAGATTCGAACGACCTGATTGTTAAATATCAAGCATCTTCAGATAAAAAGACAGTGATCAACCTTACGAATCACACATATTTCAACCTGAATGGGGCGAACAGCACCATCAAAGATCATGATTTGGTAGTCAATGCCGATGCAGTAACTCCAGTAGATGAGAATCTTATCCCAACAGGAGATTATCTTTCTGTGGAAGAGAGCGCTTTCGACTTTAAACAACCAAAATCATTAGGATTAGAGATTGATAGTTTGGCCGATGGTTACGATATAAACTTCGTACTAAACAAAGAGAATGATCCTTTGTTTGCTGGGACTCTTTCTCATGCAGAAACAGGAAGACATGTATCGGTATTTACAACCCAACCTGGATTACAAATCTATACAGGATACTACATTCCAGAATTTACTGGACATGATAATAAGAAGTATGGGAAGTACATGGGAGTTGCGATGGAGACACAACATTTTCCAGACTCTCCAAACCAACCGAATTTTCCTTCAGTAACCTTATCTCCAGAAGAGAAGTTCGAAGAGATAACTCGTTTCCATTTTGAAACGAAGTAGATGACTCTCGTTTGAAAATAGTTTAAAAAGCCATCCATAATCACGATGGCTTTTCTATTTTTGTAGAAATAAACATTTGAATACGATGATTCCATATATAGAAATTGAAAACGTCACGAAACGTTGGGGAGAACAGATCCTTTTTGAAAACATTAGCTTTAATATTGCAAAAGGTCAGAAAGTTGCAATCATTGCAAAAAATGGTGCAGGAAAATCAACCCTTCTAAATGCCATCGCTAGAAAGACTGATCTCGACGATGGAGTCATCAATATCAATAAAGATGTTAAAGTAGGATACTTGAGCCAAGTTCCTGAATTGAACGAAAACCTTACGGTCATCGAGCAGGCAACCGCATCAGACAACCCTATCGCTGCTCTTATAAGAAACTATGAGATGGCAATCTCTTCAAACAACACGGCTGAAATGGAAGCCTTAATGGAAGAGATGAATCTAAAAAACGCTTGGGATTTCGAATTGCGATTCAAACAAATACTTAGCGAACTAAAAATTAACAATTTCAATCAAAAAGTATCCCAACTATCAGGGGGGCAACAAAAACGTGTTGCACTAGCTCAAATTCTGATCAACGAACCGGACATGTTGATCTTAGATGAGCCAACCAACCACTTAGACTTAAAAATGATCGAGTGGTTAGAGATCTATCTTACAAAAACAAACTGCACGCTTCTAATGGTTACTCACGACAGATACTTTTTAGATCGTGTATGTAATGAAATTATCGAAATAGAGGATAACACAACCTATAGATACAAAGGAAACTACTCCTACTACCTTCAAAAAAGAGATGAGCGAATCGCTATTAAAACAGCGGAGATTGAAAAAGCAAAAAACCTATATAAAACAGAATTAGATTGGCTTCGTCGTATGCCTAAAGCACGAGGACACAAAGCCAAATATCGCGTAGATGCAGCCCACGAATTAAAAAAGAAAGCCACTCAAACAATCAAAGAAGACAAACTAGACCTACAGTTCGAAAGTTCTCGTCTTGGGAACAAAATTATTGAGGTCTCTCATCTTGAAAAGGCTTTTGATGATATTATCATCCTAAAAGACTTTAGTTACAAGTTCGCCAAATTTGAGAAAATTGGTATTGTAGGTAAAAATGGTACTGGAAAATCAACCTTACTCAACATGCTCACAGGTCAAATACCTGCGGACAGCGGAGAGATTGAGGTAGGGCAAACCATCAAGTTTGGATACTACACTCAAACAGGAATGAATTTTAAAGAGGAAGATAGAGTAATTGATATCATTAAAGAAATTGCCGAAGTGATCGACCTTGGTAATGGAAGAAAATGGACCGCCTCTCAATTCCTAACTTACTTCCTTTTTCCACCAGAGACACAATATACTTATGTTCGCAAACTAAGTGGTGGAGAGAAACGTCGACTTTACCTATGTACCGTGTTAATGCAAAATCCGAACTTCCTTATTCTGGATGAGCCTACCAACGACTTAGATATTATGACACTAAATGTCCTAGAACAATACCTATCAGAATTCCAAGGGTGTGTTATTGTCGTTTCTCACGATAGATACTTTATGGATAAAATCGTAGACCATCTATTTGTGTTCGAAGGAGAAGGGCAAATAAAAGACTTCCCTGGCAATTACACTCATTTTAGACAGTGGGAAAAAGAGCAGGAAAAAGAGAAAAAAGCCATTGAAAAGAAAACGATTGTCAAAGAGGAAGTCCCAGTAGAGAAACCAAAGAAAGTTAAAAGGTCATACCACGAACAGAAAGAGTTCGACAAACTACCTAAAGAAATTGAAAAGTTAGAAGTCGAGAAAAAGGAGATTGAAGAAAAACTAAACGATCCTTCTCTCTCTTCTGATCAAATGATCGAACTATCACAAAAACATGCCGAAGTTACTGATACATTAGATGAAAAAGAGCTTCGATGGCTAGAGCTTAGCGAAAAACAATAGCACGATAATTCAAAAAAGAGGAACTGTTGGTTCCTCTTTTTTTATTCACACAAAGCCTTTGCTTCTACTCCTTTATGCGAATCACACTATTTGTCTTGGAACGAATAATCTCTTGGCTTCCCAAACGACAACCCCTACTCTTTGGATTCTACAAGTCACCTACTCTTTCGCTTCATAAAATAACTCTATCCATATATTTACTCTCACGGCTATTACTTGGAGTCTCTCTAGCCTCATAAAATAACTATATCCATTATTCATCCTTACGGCTATTACTTGTATTCAATCCATTCAAATACTTCATTCCTAATAAGAACCAATCACAAGTAATATGATTGCCGTTCAACCCATAAAAGAGACCACGCATTATTTTAAGGACACACGTTAAATTGATAAAATCATGTCTAGTCTGTTTGCAATCTTTTATTAACCATACTATGACAATATTTGTAGACGACAAATTAAGTTTCTGCAACCGTAGAGACAAAGCACTGCCTTGTCTAATATCGCACAATCTAACGAAATCAAAAGAGTGATCACAATCTACTCTCATCAAACTGACAACAATACAAAATAACGATATTACACCATTCGTATAATACAAGGTTTTGTCCCCACTAAACAAGGCAGTGTCTTGTATCTACGGTTGATATAACTTATTTAAAATAAATAGGTTCACACCATTTTTTGACGTAAAGCATGTCATTGAAATGATTGCTACAACGCCTGTGACCGTTTTTTTAGTCAGACTCCTGTATTTCCACATGTGGTTACTGTGCTTGTCGAAGGGTTCAGGAACCTATATTCCGGCCAGTCCACCTAAAATATAGACTGATTCCATAAAAGTCTCTTAATTGATCAAATCATATGAAGTGATATCTATCTCCTTCCAATATCCAGAGTTGAAGATTCCCCTCGACACTATCAAAAAGAGATGCAAAAAAGAATGATTCATAGTGGAATGATAGCTATTTTGTCCATCCTTCATTCGAGTCTCATTCATAGTTCGTCCACCAAATCGATGGAGAATCGATGGACAAACCATGGACAAACCATGGACAAACCATGGACAAAGTACCTATGAATCCCCTTTTATATAGGTATTAATTTCTATTCATATCCAAAACATCCACTTCAATCCTCTTTTTTGAACAAAAAAAAAGAAGTGTAGACATAGAGAAACATACTAAAAATCTCATATTGTTATTCGTATTAAATCATCGTTTTAGCTTATTAAATGGAAGCCTTGTGACATACTGTATTTAAAATTTATGTTTTAATGACATGAAACATACTTTCTCCTCTCCTCCCATCTCGAGCGATCACACAACAGCCATAACCTATTAACATATTGATTTACAAACCAAAACAACATCAACAATTAACATGTTTTAATTAAAACATGATAAATATCCTGAATTTTAGATAAAATATCGAGTAATTTAATTGTCACTAAACAATAACCCAACCTTAATATTTTTAATTAATTAATTATGAAAAAAATTTACTGTTTCGTCATTGTAATGCTAATGACATTTAATTTGGTGTTTGCACAAAACAAATTCCTTCCTTTTGTAAAAAAACATCTGAAATCATCAGATCAATCCACAAAGGCTATTCTTCCCAAAAGAGATGTAAAAACACTAGCAGATGGAAGTATTGAGGTGACCTACTACTTTAAAGGTGCTGAAATGATTGAAAAAAATGTCAAAGGAGACCCTTATCATTTTCTTCAAATTAAAGGTTTTGGACAATTAGGACAAGTTGGTGCTCCTGCATTGCCTATGAGAAATGACCCCTTCGGTTTATCGAAATCAGACATCCCTAAAGTAGTACTAATTTCTTCCAACTTTATAGAGTACGAGAATATTTTGATACACCCGACCCTAGATCCTCCAATAGATACAGAGGGAGCTCCAGAACCACAGTTTAAAAAAGATGTAAAGGTTTATAATAAAGATGCTTACTACCCTTCATCCAATGTTTCGATAGTAATGAATCAACAGATGAGAGATATTCGTCTTACTTCTGTAAGGGTTTGTCCTGTACAGTACAATCCAAAAAAGAAAATATTAAGAGTATACTCTAAAATCACCTACCGTTTGCTAAAGAATTCAAAATCAACATATAGTTCTTTAGATAAAAGTATTTTAGAATCACTTCAAACTAATTTACTCAATGCATCGCAGCTAAAGAAATCGATTCAAAAGAAGAGCCATGATACAGAAAATCCTTCAAAAGATTATATTATCATCACCCATAGCTCTTTTAACCAAGCTGCACAGAAACTAGCTGCATGGAAAGCCAATCTAGGATATACTGTAGAAATTATTTCTCAAGATCAATGGACATCAGCTCAAGTTCGAAAAGCAATCTCTGATCGTTATCACCAATGGAATCCAAAGCCAAACTATTATGTGATTGTTGGGGATGTGCAATTCGTTCCATCTATGCACTTTAAAGCCCTTCAAGGGGAAGACTTTGTTAGTGATTTATACTATGCTTGTATGGATGGGGATACCGACTTTACACCAGACATGGCAAGAGGACGTATTTCTGTCAAAAGTGCAGATCAAGCAAACGCAGTCATTGATAAAATCATCAATTATGAAAAGAATCCTGTTCAAGATGAGAACTTCTATGAAAATGGTCTGAATTGTGCACAATTTCAAGACAATGAAAGAAATGGATATGCGAATCGCCGCTTCTGTCATACGAGTGAAGATATTAGAAGCTATGTCAGACAACAAGGATATGATGTAGAACGAATTTATTATGCTGATTCAGGAGTCAATCCTACTCACTTTAACAATGGTTTCTTTTCGAATGGTGAAGCGATTCCAAATGAACTACTTAAAGCCAATGGGTTCGATTGGGATGGAGATGCAGAAGATATTATTCGTTCTATCAATCAGGGTAAATTTTATGTTCTACATAGAGATCATGGTTATGCTGGAGGTACAGGTTGGGCACACCCTGAATTTGTTAAAGGTCAGATGAGACGTCTTCATAACGGCAACAAACTGCCGGTCGTTTTCTCCATCAACTGTCACACAGGGGAATTCTCTTTAGATGAGTGCTTTGCAGAAAAATTCTTACGCATTAAAAATGGTGGCGCTGTTGCAGTATTCGGAGCATCATATTACTCGATGTCTGGCCCTAACGATGGTTTGGCTATTGGGATGTTTGAGTCAATATGGCCAGCCCCAGGTATACTACCCTCTTTTGGAAGAGGAAGTAGTGCGGTAAATCCTCCTGCACAAGGGTTTAATCATAGTACGACAAAACTAGGGGATGTATTGAATTTAGGACTCTTGCGAATGAATCAAACGTGGGCTCCTAGTAATAGTTATCTGGTTTATACATACCGACTATTTCACCTTTTTGGAGACCCCGCGATGAGAATGTGGACAAAAAAACCAACTGAAATAACAGCCACGCTTCCATCCAAAGTGGCTTTGGGATATACCACAACAGAAGTTCAGAATATAAATATCGAGAATGCTTTGGTGACTTTAACCATTGATGGAAAACTTATCACCAAGCAAAGGTCTAGAGAGGGAAATGCGACACTACGTTTTGAGGCGATAAAAGATGGTAGAGAAGCTGTAATTACAATCAGCAAAGAAAATTGTCGACCAGTAGTAAAAAAATATACCCTGCAAGAGAAAGCTCCTGTAGCGAATTTACGCATAGTAGAAACAATGCCAATTATTGGGAATAGTGCGATTGTACACTTCACTTCTGAATGCGAAGGAGAAGTCACGAATTACTTATGGAGTTTTGGTACAGAAGAGATCGAATTTCTTGAAAATACAACAGCTAGTTCTCAGAATCCTGTCGTACGTTATCTCTCTAGAGGAACCTATACTGTTTCTCTTAAAGCAACAAATCCTTATGGTAAAGACACTCATACAGTGCAAGGAGCAGTACAAATTATAGAGGGGACTCCATCATCTTATTGTCAAAACAATACCAAATACCTGTCAAAAGATTACGGATTTGGTATTTATAAAGTACAAATAGGAGACAAATATGTCAGTTCAGGAAGTAGTTACACCGATGAAGGATATAAAAATTTTACAACCAAAGGTATATTTGAGATAGATACAAAAGAGGTCGCTGTACGTGTTACCGTTGGAACAAAATACAGCGAAAACATTGCAATCTATGTCGATAGAAATAACGATGGGACATTCTCAACGAATGAACAAATGGCCTATAAAGGAGGAGTAGTTGGGAATACAATTTTGAAGTTTGTTGTAGACGAAAAGTTCCTAGGAAATCAGAATCTCAGAATGAGGGTCATGTCAGATTATTACAGAAATGTAATCAAAGAGCCGTGTCAAGATCTAGGTTATGGACAAGCTGAAGATTATTTGATTAAGGTAAGTTCCAGTCTTCCTACCGTTGAAACAATTGAACAAGTAGAAGTTTATGAAGACCACTCTATTGTTGGGATGCGCATTTTGGCTACAGGAGGCTCTAATATTATCGAGCAAGGGGTTGTCGTATCACAAAATGAACAACCAACGATAGCTGATTTAAAATACGACGCCCCCAAGCCATACAAATTGGCTGCAAGAGTAGAGATTACTGGGTTAAAATCAAATACAAAATATTATGCAAGAGCTTTTGCTCGAAATAGCTCAGGAATAAATTATGGAGCAACTGTAACACTTATCACTAAAAAGCAGATAAAAAAGGCTCCTAAATATCATGTAACTCGATTTGTTGAAACGACTCATCACAAGAATGAAGTCTCTCTTTCATGGAGCTCAAATTCTTCTAATATTCCAGATGGTCATGTCATAAAATGGGGAACATCATTGAATGATATCGCTGATCCAATCGACGGTTATGAAGATGTGGAAAAAACTGTTTTCACTTTAAAAGATCAAACAGAGATTACGATCACTGAACTAGAAGAAGATACAAGATATTATTTTAAAATTTATCCTTTTAACAATAGAGGAAAAGACATACGATATCTAGTAAATGCATCTGTTCCTACTACAAGTGTAAAGACTAGTAAATCAACAAGCTATAACTCTTTGAGTGGAAATGGTATCGTCGGTATTGAACAAGTTCGATTTAATCTAATAAATAATAGTCAACAAAGAAGTGCCGGTTATAATAACTATAGAATACAGTCAACAGCGGTTGAAAATGGACGAACTTACCCACTAGAGATCACGGTAAACAATATTTATGTGGATAAATTTTGGACTACAGCATGGATAGATTGGAATGACAATGGTAGTTTTGAAGCATCTGAACGTTATGATATGGGAGAAGTATCTGGAGAAAGGAAAACGCTTACTAAGAATATTACGGTTCCTCAAAGGTTGGATGCATCCCATTTCGCTATGAGAATTATATACGCATGGAATAGAAACAGTATTGTTCCTTCTGGTTCTCTTCGATATTTTAATGCGGAGGATTATACAATCAAGGTCAAAAGATCCGAAAATATATTGTTTCACAACATAGATAATTTGCCAAACAATAAGGAGATTAAAATAGATATCTATCCAAACCCCGCCACTTCAAAAATTCATATTGTATTGAAGGAATCGCCTAAAAGTCGAATCAAGGCAGACATAATCGATGTAACAGGTAATGCTAAATACTCTATTTTCTTAGATAAAAAAGATAATATTATTCCTCTGAACTTACCTAAAGGGATATATTTCATAAGAATAAAAGAGAATAATCGTTATAGTCTACACAAATTAATCATAAAGTAATCTCATTGAGAAGGTAGGGGGATTTCATTCCTCTACCCTCTTTTTAATCTTAAGTGATTCGAATATGATCTATTTTTGGAAATACTTCACATGATAGATTATTCCCATTAAACATACAGTACTTGTACCGTTACATAAACACCATTTCATCAATCTATTATGATGTAAGTACTCATGCAAAATTAATGGTATGTTCTAAACCAAATGCTCCTAGTGTTTCCAATAGACATTTTTTCAGAGAATTGTAGCTTTCATATGCTTTAAACTCAAGCCAAAAGTATTTGATGTGTTTCCAAAGTATTTCTATGATATTAAGTTCTGGAGAATATGGAGGAATAAAATAGATATAAAGATCTAAAGCATTCCATTCTTCTATTTTTGCTTTAAATTTTTTGGATCTATGAATAGGCGCATTATCAAGGACTAGTATTGTTTTCTTTGTTATCTGATTACATAACTTATCTATAAATGAGATCAAAATATCACTATTAATTGTTGTTTCATGTACTTCATAAAATATCTCATTTTTACGATTCATTGCTCCTATAACATTAAGAGCTTTACTTCTTGATGACGGAAGTAATATTTGACTCTTCTTGTCCTGCCATGCATATGGAACATAAGGAGTTAGACTAAAGTGACTTTCATCAACGAAATATAAATCTAAGTATCCTGAATCCTCACACTTACGTAATTCTGTTAGTTGATGTTGCTTTAGTTGGAAGTCTATATCATTCCGTTTTGTCTTGAGTGATCGCCGGACTCGTTTCCATACATACCCGATCTTTTTAAAAAACGTATTAAAGTCTCTTTTGAAATGGTAAGATTATAATGTTCTTTCAAATGATGAAGTATATAAGATAGATTACGATTATTTGTTTTTACTAAATCTTTGATTATATCATCGAATCCAGCTAATTTACACTTTGCTCCTCTTCCTTGTTTAATCCTAAGTGCATCAAAATTATATTCTAACCACTTGTCAAATAGACGTGATACTGTAATGACAGATATTCCCATTATCCTTGAAATATCAACCATAGAATAGTGACTATTGGACAGTAATAGGCAATGTGAACGCATTCTTTCCACCTTGTTGTCTGAATGTTCATATAGAGCAGTTAGTTTTAGAACTGCATCCTGTGTTAACTTTATATATCGCATGTCTCAAAGAAACAACATCTATTTTAATCATGAAAAAAAACTATCTGTAATTATGTGGACTTACTTATAACTAAAAAAACTCACTCAATTCAACGATGCGTTGAAAGAGTGAGTTATATAATCACCTCAAATAATGGCTTAATTTTAGAATTGACAAACAGCCATAAATACAAATCAATTCCATTTAGATTAAGAAACGAATGTTTTGCTTAATCATTGTTGACAGTTCAGGGGAGATTATTAAAATTTATCGACAGAAATAGGATAGAAATTGTTGTGGTTATCTAGAGCAATCAAAGCCCCCTTATTGTCTGGACGAATCGACTCAATCTTAAAGTCACTCATTCCACTCTTATCAATACCTGTTAGAACAACACTACGTTTATACTCTAACTTATCATTAAACCCAACTAGATAATAATATCCAGCTTCTTCAATCAAACTCCACGCCAAATCTCTATAAACAAAAAGAACATTGTCAGAGAAATTATCGAAGGAGTGAGAAACGACATCAGTACCGGAATAAAGAGAGATTATATTAGATCCTATTGTGTAGAATTTTTCATCAGATATTTTCTCAAATTTTGAGCCGATGAACCAAAATGCTGGAGTATCTTCAAATGATTTCTTCGTTTGATTCCACTCTCTCCAGATAAAAGATGGTCCTTTATAAAGACCTATCCATAATTTACCTATATCCATACCAAAATGACCTCTTCCAACATTTCCTAATGAAGGAATAGTTTCAACTACATGTCCTTGGTTATCGAAATTCACAAGATCGATTTGAGAAGTACCATTTTGCCCTTCATGGTGTGATAACCCTAAATAATAATAATCCCAAAGTACGAAATCTTTTATCTTGGCATCTCCCTTTACACTAAAAAGAGGGTTCCCTACCATAGCCTCTTGAACATCTGTTTTAGGACACTGGTTTGGGGATAACTCTATCACTTTTCCTTTATAATCTATGGTTATATCGACCATTTTCTTTTGAAAGTAAGTTTCGCATGTTGCCGATTCGAATTCAAAACCAAAAGATTGATACGTAATTTCATCATTGACCTCATTTGATGTACTTGTAAATACAGTCGAATTGCAGCTATATTTCGCACTCCAAAATCCCTGGTCTAAAACAGGATAATATGAAGCAGTTAATTCCTTTTTATCCCCTTTTGAGATCATCTCCACTTTATGATATGAGGTAGATTCATCCTCTCGTGTTCCTGAAATAACGACTTGTAACAGATGGTTGCTTGTAAGACGTTCGTTCATGCTTGTATAATCATAATTTGTCAAGATATACATCTCTTTATCTCCATCTATATAATGATAAGCATGATCTAAAGTTGTTTTGATGAGTTGTTTATCCACTTCATCAAACTGCAATGAACCAGTATTCTTATTAGAATCAATTACAGGACCAACACTATCATCATTCTTGGTACACCCAATCGCAACAATAAGAAAGGAAAATATTAGCACAAGTTTATTCATAATCAAACATTATTAGGATTAGACAATTAAGTATTTCAAATATTATTTAACAATTACTATGCCATATATTAAAAATTTGGAACTATCAATTTACTCCGAGATATCCATTTCTCCTCCAGAATGTTATTATTCCAATTATTTAAGTTAATTCACAATAGGATCTATAATTAGAAATTATCACTCAATCATTCTACTTATAATCATGAAATAAAATACTTTGGGACCAAATATGGTAAATATTCGACAAAAAAAATCAGCCTACAAATACAATTGTAGGCTGGTATACCAATTTACTAATTAATTATCACTGTAAAGCATGCACTTCAATTTCAGCAATACAAACACTTGTTTTTCCTCCACCTCGGCCACTTTCAGGTATAGTAATTCTAAGAAATTGCCCAAAGAAAAATCCCTTTTTATAAACTAATTCATCTTTTCCGCCTAGTTCTTGATTGAAGATATTTCCTTTTGTAAATTCTCCTAGATTTACCCAATTCTCTCCATCTTCACTTAAATCGATTGTTAGTTTTGTTAGATCTTTCATTTTTGGACGCTGCTGCAACACAACTTTACGGATATCATATTTCTTTTGCATATCAATTTCAATAACGTAAGGTAACGGGTAAAATGGCTTCCAACTTGAACTCCAAAATGTATTCGGATTGCCATCCCAAACTTTTTTGATATCATATACCCCTCCTGCATTAGAGTTGACTTTTGTGCATAACCAAGATGAAGTGCTTATTTTTTTTATTGGTAACTCATCAAAGGGAACATAGTATGTCTCAATATTTTGAACCTTAGACTTGACCTTTCCGTTTATTGACTCTGCACGTATCGTCATCTGTGCAACGTAAGCGTTCGGTTATTCACATCTTGTGCATTGTTTTAAAGCCTTCTACTTTTGAATCATAATCAAAAAGAAGAAATAGATGCGTAAAAAAGCACAGATGTTTGATCTCATAGAAGCACAACACAATAGTGGATTAAACAATATCGATTACTGTAAACTATAATACTCCTACATTTTAGCACCACTTTCTTAATTGAATTTTAATTCTTAAATTAAGAGTTATGGGAACATTGAAAATAAGTCGTCGGAAATTTAGTTCCTCATTTAAATCTAAGGTAGTAATAGAGGCACTAAAAGAGCGAGAAAGCTTGCAAGAGTTAGCTTTACGCTATGAACTACATGTGAACCAAATATCCAAATGGAAACAAGAGTTCCTGTCTAACAGTAGTATTGTTTTTACTCAAAAGAATAGAGAGAAAGATGATTCTATCAATAAAGACGAGCTGTACTCTAAGATTGGACGCTTGGAAATGGAGAATGAGTTTCTAAAAAAAAACTTAAATCTCTTCGAGGATCTATAAATATAGATCTTCTCATTGAAAGAGAGTCTCCTCTTAGTATTCGTCAACAGTGTAACATTTTAGATGTTTCTAGATCGAGCTACTATTATAAGTCCAAAGGAGAATCTGATGAGAATATTGAGATAATGGATCTAATGGATAAGTGTATTATGGAATATCCAACATTTGGAGTTATTCGAATGCAGTCGATGTTACAAGATAATGGGTTATCTGCATCATATGAACGTGTAAGAAGGTTGATGCGAAAAGCAAGAATTAGACCTATCTATCCACGAAAGAATCTAACGAAAAAAAGAGAAGACAAGAATATCTATCCATATTTGTTAAATGGATTGAATGTCACAAGGAGAAATCAGGTCTGGCAAATAGATATTACATATATTCCACTTCTAAAAGGTTTTATGTACATGACAGCAATTATTGATGTTTTTAGTCGATATATTGTAGGTTGGAATTTATCAAACTCTCTTGATGCATCTGCAAGTATAGATGTTGTAAAGAATGCAGTAGAGAAGCATGGTAAGCCTGAAATACTTAATAGTGATCAAGGTAGTCAGTTTACTTCAGAAGCTTATTTAAATATATTAAAAGAGTATTGTATCGCCATAAGTATGGACAGTAAAGGTAGAGCTCTGGATAACATCTATATCGAACGGTTTTGGAGAACAATCAAATATGATTACATTTATATCAATCCACCTTCTGATGGAATAGCCTTATACAAAGGTATACAGAATTGGTTAGAACATTACCATTACAGAGCACACCAAGGAATTAATAGAAAAAAACCATTTGAGCTCTATAGTAAAGTGGCATAATACATTAATTGTTTATGAAAGTTGGTTCAGTAAATCGAGGGTATTATAATATTCTCTCCTAGCTCTATTAAAATTCGCTTATGTTTTGGCAATAATACAATAGCTTTCCGTCCCATATTGTAAAATAGTTTTTACAAATATGGTTCATCCACATTTTGCGTATATATCTTGATGCATTGCTTTTATTTTTAACATAAAAAAATCTAAGTCACGATAGCCATATGCTTGTCTTTTTAAGGTTTTAATCTTGTTATTTATTCCTTCTAAAGGCCCCGTGGAGATATTGCACTTATACCAATTTAGAATTCCTGTTTTGTGTTTGGTCAATAGTTCTACCATTTTCTTAAGCTGAGGGATTTCAGTCTCATTTGCCTCTTCTATCCATTGTTTAAGTAATTTTGAAGCGTCTCTAATATTATCTTGATTCCATAATTCTCTCAATTCTTCTTTCAAATAATATGCGTAAAACAAGGTGGTATTCGTTTCTAATACTTTTTCAAGTCTTGAGTCTTCCCCTTTCTGAAGGTTGAGATTCTCTGGGTTCTTTAACAATAGCCAACGACTTCCTTTTAAACTTTTCTTGATAACCTTATCCTTCTCTTTGTTGTAAAGATCTCTTCTAATTTTACTTATAGTCTCATTTAGTTTCTTTATTATATGGAAATGGTCAAATACCATAGTAGCTTTAGGTGCATTGGTCTTTACTGAAAGGATATAGGCAGCTGACATATCAATAGCAACAGATTCTATTTGGACTTTATTGATCTTTATTCGTTTCCAAAATGGAACCAATGATTCGGAACCTTTACCTTTCCCTACATGCAAAACGACTCCTTTATCTAAGTCATATACACAAGTCATGTATACATGTCCCTTCCTCACTGCGAATTCATCGATAGCAATATGTTTCACCCCCTTTAGCCCAGGAGAATGATATTTTGATTTTAAGTGAGACTTAATGATATCTTTTACAATATTCCAGTTAAGGTCTAAAAGTCGACTGATTGATTGAATCGTCATATGAGAAGAGAGAAGTAAAACCATCTTCTCTAAAGATCGAATATAGGACTTCTGCTCTTTTGCAAACCTTAAATGTTCCTGACGTACGATCTTGCATTTCTTGCAATAAAGGCGTTGAACATCTATGATAATAACGCACTTCTTTTTGCCTATCATTGGCCCCTTGAAACTACGTTCAACAACTCCACAACAAATAACATGCATTCTTTTACAGCGACTACAACGTAGTTTGTCTTTTTTTGTTTTAACTTTAAGTTGGATGGTATCTCCAACATAGGATGTGGATAATAATTGCTGGTCTTGTAATCCTAAACAATGATATATACTACTGGTATTCATAGTCTATAGCGTTTTATATAAGAAATAACTATAGAATATGTTTACCAGTCTTTTTGTTCATATACGCAATTCATGGAAGAACCACAAAATAGCCTTTTTTGTAAAAACTATTTTGCAAATTACATCTTTTAGTTCTTCTTAGAACATCCATTATCATTAATATAATTCGTCTGACTACAACCCTTCTTGATTGGATTATCAAGACAAAAGATTAAAATCTCTATATCGCAAGTTCAGCAATGCCATTATTCATAAAATAAAACGGAGCGGACTTGCAGCCCATTATACAACTGAAGGATCTATATATAGTCGATAATATTTAGCACTTTCAGGTTGGGCAGATATCAATGAATAGATCTTTCAGCTTTACAAACAGCCCTAATAAAATGAGTTCAGAAGGATATAATTTTATCGATAAAGCTTATTGCTAATAAAGTGGGTATCATATGGGTATCAAAACATGCTGTTTTTGACGTAAAAAGAGCGTTTTTTGAAGAAAAAGAAAAGATGTAAAAACAAGAAAGTCAGCTAGTTAACACTAACTGACTTTCTTCTGGGTGGAGTTGGAGGGATTCGAACCCTCGTCCAAACAAGGAAGCAATATGCTTTCTACACGCTTAGCCCTGACTTAATTTTCGAATATTTGCTGGATCAAGGCGACCGACAAACACCTTAGACTCTTAAATTCGCTGAAAGGACGAGACAATCTTTCAACTAGTCTCGATATTTTAGCACCTCTGAACCTAGCCGCCTCGTGACGTGGGCACTAGAGAAGTGTCTTGTTTCAGTATCTTATACCGAACGCCCATAAAGGGTGCTTGAATCTACTATAATTCGATTAAGCTGCAAGAGCAAAGTTATTTTCGCCAATTAAAAAGTTTGTACACTTAGGATTAACGAGTCAAATATACAAAACTCGACATGCTTACATACCTCTTCTACCCGCTGTCAAAACCAGTCAACCCCGAATAGAGTATGCAAATATAGTAAATGTACGTAAATAAACTACACAAGAATGAATAATATTCATGATTGAATCTATTCAGTGGAGGTTGTTCGCGACAGAGGTTATTGGATAAGACATAAAAAAACGATGCAGATCAATAGAGATCTGCATCGCAACTTCAAGAGAATTGATCTTTAAAAAAGATTCTATAGTCAAATTTATCACATTATATTCTACCAGTCATGAAGATGCAATGACTGGCTAAGTTTCTCCAATTCTCTTTTATTAAGGATTGTTGTTGAATTTTGCACTAAATATTCTGAAGCCTCTTTAAAGACCTCTTTTTTAAACCTTTTCAGTTGGGCTAATTTATTCTTTGGCAAGCTCAGATCTAATAGCATCTTCTCCGTGGACGCCAACCACTTATTATTTTCGTACTCAGACCAATAGGTATTATACACTTTAGTAAGAGATTTATTTTTCTCCATTCCGAGATCCAAAGCCACAACCTCTTTAGGTAAGGACAAGTACTCTTTATATTTAAATTTAGGAGATGCTAAAACCTTATATTCTGAATGAATTATCTGTCTAACAGAACCAAAAGTCCATGCATTTCCTTTTACAATCGTACCATTGTTCTTCTTCACATCAACCCTCCAATAATACCTCTTCGAGGGATCAATACCACGAGGAGTAGCATTACAATGGGTTGTAGATGTTAGTAAATGATCCTTACGTCCTAGCTGCTTCTTATTTGTACCGAAATAAACAATATAAGAATTTACATCTTTTGCTTTATTCCAAAATAACGTAAGGTCTTTGCGAACATTGGTTGCATGATTACGTGGAACAGAAGTATTGGGCACTTCTCCTACATAACCAGGAATCCAATATTTATCATCATCTAGACTATAGGCTCCAGCCATAGACTCTCCACTCTTTTTTATTGTTGATACCAAAGACTCTGTAGGCCTGAAGTCGTAATTATAAGCATCGCGAACTAATGAGGTAATTTCTCCCTGCCAATTATTAACCGTATCACCAGGACAAGGGTATTTTGTTCTCAGAGCAAAATGACCTCCAATATGTGGTGCAATATTATTTTTAACTACCGAATGACTATTATTAGATCCCATCATCAAAACGCGAGGAACTCCAATATCGAACAATCCTGGAAGTGTTTCAAAGACAGTATTATTCAATACCGTGTGTTTGTTTCCTTTACACTTCACACTTCCTGTATTCCACACAACATTATAATTGACAGTCCCATTCTCACCCCAATTTACGAGAGGGGTCTGATACCCACTAGAATCGAATCGGATACCAGCTTTCTTCATTGAGTGAACCCAATTGTAACGAATAATAGATCCATTAATTCCTGCAACACCGACATTAATAGCAGATCCATCATGCTGTAGGAGACTTAAATTATATATATGATTATACTCGATCAAACTACGATTCCCTACACGCACCCCTTCTGAATTACCTCCAGTATGTACCGTATTATAACGAAAAGTAAAATCGTCTGCCTTTATAAAATCTAAAGACCCAGATGCACCAGAACCCAAACAGCTCCAATCAATATCATGGAAATAGCAGTTCTCAACCAAATCTTTTCGGCCAGTAATACTAAGTCCTGGACCATCTGCATATGCAAAAGTACTGTTGCGAACCATATTGTTTGTAATCAAAGATGTATTCGATCTCAGCGCTTTCTTTGAATAATCAAAAGCACTAACTTTGGGTTCACCTAAGATACCAAGAGCAAATTTATGATATGAAGGATAGTTAAAGTTACATCCATCAATCGAGATATTCTTTGAATCCATAAAATGGAAAGTAGCACCAAAGAAATCTATATTAGAAACCGTAACATTATCTGTTTTAGAACCAGTAATCATATAATCATGGACCTTTCCTTTATATTGATAGTCATTAGGATGTTTACCGTTAGGGACTACCACATAAATTGCTCTCTCCTTTGTATCATAAAACCACTCATTCGAAATATCTAGAGCCATCTTTCCAATCAGGTAATAATGTCCCTGCTTCATCTTCTTCTTAAAGAATTTACTACTTCGCAATGATTTAGGTCCATTGGGAAGAGATTTATTCTCTCTACTAAAATCTTTAGAGTATTGAAAGACAGAGCTTCCCGCTTTATGCTTCACTACTGGTTGTGCCCATGACAACCATGAACCAATATTCATGACAGCAATTGCACCTGTAAAATCGATCTTCGTATCAGCCAACGACTCCATATTAACCCCATCTTTCACCGAAACAGTAGAGGCTCCTTCATCGTCACTCTCCTTATAGTCAGCTTGGTCAGGTCTAGAATCATACATCGTTCCAAAACAACTTTGAGAGCCTTGATGTCTCCACGTACTCATCATATCCCAAAAAGATCCATCTTCGAAGGATGCATTAGGCCAACGAGCAAGAATTAGCATCTTATCATTCCTAAAAAGCTGAGACACAGGCTTCTTTACTTTCATTCGATATGTATTTTCTTTCACCTTAACCCATCTCCCTGATAAGGGAATAGTTCCATCAAACAAGGCTCTCTGACCAGGAATCGAAGTGATTACGATATTCTTCTTACTACCAATTAAAGAGAAAGGAGTACGATAGACTCCTTCAGAGACAAAACAAGTATCTCCATCTTGAAGATTTTTTACTGCCTTATCAATAGACAAGAGAGGAGAACTTAATGTACCTCTATTCTTGTCATTCCCTTTTGATGAAACATACAGATTCTTAGCATATGAAGCCGAAGAGAAGAACAGTGATAGAATCAACCAAAGGCATTTCATTTTATTAATAAACTTTAAAAAAATCATCTTATCAATTTTAATGTCTTTATTAAAAAATACATATCTATCCTACCAAAAATCATATAGTTGCCCACCATTTGATTTCTGTCTATGAAATATCGGTTTTCTATCATTTTCAGCCACGTCGAACGCTTTAAGATGTTCTGGGTAATCCGCCAGCAAACTAATACTTTTAATATCTATATTTTCGAAGCCACTCTTCAACAAAGGAGAGTCCGCTTTTAGATTGAAGTTCCCATTTTTAAAGTCCACAAAGAGAGGATCAATAACATTACTATGAGTTTCAATCCCTTGTGCTCTATACTTCTTCAAATGATTCAACAGAGGTTTCTTACTCTGAACACACCAAAAAAAGTTGTTATCTGTAGATGCATTTTCAGGTAGTGTAATTCCTTCTGAAGCTCTATAAGATACTCGATAGAAATCAATGCTATCCCCAGACTCATAGAAGATATTTTTTTGGACCAAAGATCCATAGTCTGCTGCCTCATCAGGATAAGATGCCCAACGAATTGATTCCTTGGTACTACAATCTAAAATCATATTATTGACCACATGATTAAATCCTTTATGAACAATCGCAGCCACATTCGCCATATAAATAATATTCTTTTTGAATATAGTCCCTCTCTGCCAATCATCTGTACGAAGCACTCCAGAAGCGTGACTTGCAATATGGTGCACATAATTATTCTGAACGACATTCCCTTCTCCTGCGCCAGAAACATTTAAAACAGAACCATCCCCTAAAGCCTCTAATGCTCGATAGACTTCATTAAATTCAACCACATTATTACGAGCGTGAAGGTAAGGGGTGAATTGATGCCATAAATCACTTAACTTCTCAGCATATTGAAGATTACGTCTCTTCATGTCCGCATCAATTTCACTCCATCGAATTGTTTTCGATCCTTCATCAAACCTACATTCTCTTTTTGCTAGAATAGGCATTCTAACACCACACAAACCCACACCTTTACGTGGTACATGATGAATCAAGTTATGCGAGATAATATTATTTCCACTCTGCCAAACGAAAATACCCGCACCCTGCTTCCACACAGTCCCAACATGGTGTATTAAATTACTTACAATCTTATTTTCTTTGTTTACATCCTTTGTTCCAGGACCATAACCACACAATAGTATCCCCATATGTCCTACGTGATCAATAAGGTTGTTACAAATTTCATTTTTCTGACAATATAAATCTAGTCGTAACGCAGAATTACCACTATTAGTAAAACGGCAATTACGTACAATACAATTCTCGGCACCCCTTAAACGCATCATGGCATTCGGATTATCAAATTTATCCCAATCATGCTGAATACCTAGCCCTTTATGACCATCAGTCCATGAAAAACGATCGCCATGCTCAAAGGTAATTCCATCAAACACTAAGTTTTTTACAGGAGTATCTGTAGGACCATCATAATCGATTTCTCCTTCCAATAAGAAGTACTCTTTTAGGGTAGGAACGACCAAGCTAGTCTCAGGTCGATCTTCTTTTGGCCAATAATAGATCTTTTTTGATCCTTTTCTATTCACAAAAGTTCCTTCTGAAATATACTCTAATGCATTTTCTATCCAAGGTTTTGTATGTGATTTCTTCGCACCTGGAGGAGAATTCGACTCCAAAGTCAGATAGCCAATATTATTTCTAAAATCTATCTTTTCAAGAGGGATCAAATTCATCGTCCACGGAACAGGAGCAAAACCCAATTCGATATCCGACATATTATTCCAAGGTTTTAAAATATGGTCAGTATCTTCGAAATGAAACTGTTTTAGTTGATAGCGATCCTCATTGAAATAGACATTCATACTTCTTGCTGATACATACTGTCTATCCTTATCAATCCTTCTATTTTTCTGATCAAAACCGATAGGCTCCATTGCTCGAATAGAAAACCCATCTTTCCTTGATCTATCCACTCTGCGATCTCCATCAAACATATGATAGAAATTATCTACCCCTTTAGGATAGTCTGCAATCCAAACTTTCCCTTGAGCCTCTTTGGGAAATCCTTCTGGATAATTGCTAAGTAATCTCCAATGATTAATAGAAACTCCTGAAGAGATCACAGGATACTCTCCAGGGTAAGCAATATAGGTATATTGGAATCCTTTTGGTGCACCATCCTCGATGCCAAAACGGACTGTCTTATCAATTTTGTAAGTCCCTCCCCTCAAATAAACAAAAATATTTTGCTCTCTATTGTCCAACCTTTGAATGGCCAACTTTGCTCTCTCAATAGTTCTAAAAGGACTTTCAAGACTACCATTATTCGTGTCTACTCCTTTGGGAGAGATGTAAAAAGAAGTAGTACTTTTAGAAGAACATCCAAACAGCAAAACAAAAGCTAAGAATACAAATAGTTTTTTCATCCTAATTCATCGTTTAGTTAATCTGATTATAAAACTTCAATGATAATATGGATTGGTGGTGCCTCTATTAAATAAAGGCACCAATACACCAAACCATTAAAACCATACTCAATTTCTAATGCTACAATCATTCATCAAATAGCAATGATATGAATACAAACATAAGAGATACCAAGATTTAAGAATAAGCATAATATCACAAAGAGTAATGCTTTTATAACAATATGTATAATGGCACCCAATAAATACTGAATTACTGGATATTACAACAATATTCAAGACTATCTTTTCTATTTTAAAAAGGAGATAAGGATGTATATAATACAAACTGTACACATGAAAATCGAATAATTCATCTCTTGTAGTGAATACAACAAAGATATTTAAGCAAATACAACAGTCTCATTGTATTGGTTGGAATCACCATGTTACACCTAGACAAAGTTAGATGATCAAATCCATTATCAACGAAGAATAACTTATCTCTATTCTAGAAAAAGGAACATATCATTGTGAATAAAAGAGCAAATCATATATAAAAAAACAGCATTACTCCAATTTACAATGACTATTACAAACAAGAAAAAGAAGACACCAAATGATCCACGTAGAACAAGTTTGTAATCTTACAAACACGTTTTACGACTTCGAGAAAGAGTTACTAAAAGTAGATTATCACCTTTTAAAGGACCATGAATGCAATTACATAATCTTAATTTGGACTCTCTACCTTTACTTTCAACAAAGAGAAGTCCTATATGAGATAGTAGAAATAGATATTCACTCCTCATGTATAAAGTAGGTCTATAGGAGGATACAAGGAAAGTATAAAAAAAATATAGACTTAATAATGGTACAAAAAGACATCTAGAAAGGAGTAACAACTTAGAGAAATCTGAGGCATAATAAGAGCAAAAAAAGGGTGCCCTCATGCAGGAACACCCTCAGAAATAAATCAAAACTATTCTTTATTAGTCAAGGTCTACTACAGCCTTCACTACTCCTGTCTCTGGGTTTAACCAAGACGAGAAGTTATCTACTAAATTCGAAAATGAAGATCTATGAGTGATTAATGGTTTCACATTCACTTTGCCTGATTTCATGCTATCAATCACATGATCAAAATCTTCACGCGTAGCATTACGACTACTACGTAACGTAGTCTCTCTCTTATGGAATTCAGGATGAGCAAAACTAAATTTCTCTAGTTGAAGTCCCACCATAGTGATCTTACCACCATGAGCCAAATAATCAAGGCTACCCTCAATAGCTCTCTTATTACCAGTAGCATCTATAATGGTAGTAACCATATCCCCATCAGTAATCTCTTTAACCGTTTCTACTGGATTATTCAACACATTCACCACATAATCAGCGCCAAAGTTCTCTTTTGCAAAAGCCAATCGGCTATCTTGAACATCTAAAGCAATCACTTTAGCTCCTTTTATCTTAGCAAATGCCATTGCACCTAAACCAATAGGACCAGCACCTGTTACAATAACAAACTCATCTTCTTTAATTTCGGAAACACGTACAGCATGAGCGCCTATTGCCATAGGCTCCACCATTGCAAGCTCGTCGTATCCCATACCCTGTCCATGAATCAATGCATACTGTGGCACATTAAGATACTCCACCATTCCACCGTCAATATGGACTCCAGCTCCTTGAATATTTGTACAACAATTTGGCTTACCATTACGACAAGCAACACAATCATGACATGGGTAATAAGGAATAAAAGTGACTTTTTCTCCCACAACAAAACCATCGTCTTCATTATCTAGTTCTACAATTTCACCAGACAACTCATGACCTAAGACACGAGGATATGAGAAAAAAGGTTGTGTTCCTTCAAAAGCATGAAGATCTGTTCCACAAATACCAATTCTCTGTATTTTAATCAATGCACAACCCTCTTTTCTCGAAGGTTTTACAACATCTTTCATTTTAAACTTACCTGGTTCTAAACAAACTAACTGTTTCATATCTAATGTGTTTTACAATCCTAACTTATATATTCTTTCCATTAATCTCCACTTTTCATCAGCGGTAGCCTCCTCCGAACTATTTTGAAATTCCGCTACATATGCTTCCCACTCAGATTGGCGTGGTTTCGTTGCCAATTCGATCATTGCTTTATCATGATCGAAGTCGGGTACCGTATCCATAATCATGAATAGCTGGGCATCCAATAGGTAAATCTCCATTGCAAGAATACCCACATCCAACATTCCTTGTGTAACTTCAGGCCATGCTGCTCCTGGAGCATGTACCCTTTTATATTCTTTTATTAATTCAGGATCATTTCTAAGAGACATTGCTTTACAATATCTCTTATATGCATTTTTATTTTTCATAGTTAAATTAGTTATTATAAGGCTTGACGTTTTACTGTTCTGTATCCATAAATGGTGATAATCACAAAACATATCAATGGTAAGATAAAGGATACATTTACTGCTGGCATACTACCAATCTGTTTCAAATCGATTATCCATGCTTGACTTTTGGGAAGAACAGTCCCTCCTACAATTGCCATAATAAGTCCAGCTGCACCAAACTTTGCATCATCACCCATTCCTTCTAAAGCAATACCATATATTGTTGGGAACATCAAAGACATACATGCAGAAACACCAATCAAGCAATACAATCCATTCATTCCGTCAATGAAAATAGTTCCTGAAGCCAAAATAATACCACCAATGGCTAAATACTGAAGAAGTCTTCCTGGTTGGATATACTTTAACATAAACGTACATACGAAACGTGCTACTAGAAAGAAGAACATCGCAAGGATATTATAAAGCTGTGCAATATGAGCACCTGCTCCTAGAGAAAGACCATTCACCCCTTGACCTGAAGAGATTACCTTAGAAACATCAGAAGACAAGAAGCCAAGAGAATCAACAATATGCAACCATCCTGATTCAAGATCTTGAGGAGTTAAACCGTCACGCACAAAGATTCTCTGACCATATTGTACAATAAATGTCCAACACATGATCTGTGCACCTACATAAAACATTTGGGTAATTACTCCTTCTCTATATTTCGGTATCTTAAACAGCTTCTTTAGGGTCCCCCATAAATTAAGACGGTGATCGCTCTCCTCTTTGTTAGGCATTTTTGCAATTGCAATAATGACAAACATCGCGATGATAACCAAGCCTATAGAGATATATGGATTACTCAACACATGCAAATCATGCGACTTCACTGCTTCAAACTGCTCTGGCAAAAGAGTAGCTCTTTCTGCAGCACCTCTTGGGTCAAGATTTGCTTGAATCATGGTCGTAGCAACGAACATTCCTGTCAATGATCCAATAGGATTAAAAGCTTGAGCAAGGTTCAATCGTCTTGTGGCTGTCGAATCTGGTCCCATAGATAAAACATAAGGGTTTGCACTCGTCTCCAAAAAGGAAAGGCCACAAGTCATAATAAAATACGCGATTAGAAATGGTGGGTAAAGTCCTATAGAACTTGCAGGAATAAACAAAAGACATCCTAAAGCATACAGTCCTAGACCAACCAAAATACCAGACTTATAAGTATATTTACGAATAAACAGTGCCGCAGGAAAAGCCATCGCACCATATCCACCATAAAAAACTACCTGTACCCAAGTTCCTCCACTCGCTCCCATACTAAAAATACGAGAGAAAGCCTCAACCATAGGATTTGTTATATCATTTGCGAATCCCCACAATGCGAAACAGCTCGTGATCAAAATAAATGGCATGAGCATGGAACGTGGGACTACTTGATCTTTAATATTCATATTACTGGGATTTAATTAGTTAGTCTCTTTTTTATACTAGCGATGGGGTTCTCATCGTCACAATGGTTTCCGTAATCTGATTAAATAGCATTTCTGGGAGTGACCCCTCTTTCCATGCAATCAACAGATCACGCATCTGTGCAATTGTATGAGGGCCTACGACCACACGATCTGCCTCTTCAATAGAGAACATATAGCGTAAAGCCAATCGAGGTAAAGTCATCTCATTTGCATCTGCTATCTCTTTCATCTTTAATGCAATATCGACATCCATATTAGTAATCCACTCATTGTTTGGACGCTCATGATTATACATATCCAAACGTCGTCCCAATAGTCCCATATGAAGGGCTGAAGCAGCATAGTAAGCCATTCCTTCCGCTTTCAATGTTGGTATATCACGATCAAATGCTGTCAGGTTACATGCATCCATTTTAAGGAAACCAGATACCACATCAAAATTCGCCTTCTTCAAAACTGGATAAAAGTGTTCAGTTGGATTTCCTCCAACACCTAGACGTTTAACAACTCCCTCCGACTTCAAGTCGTTTAAGCATGTCATGATTTGATCCATATTCTCTACAGGAACAAGATGAGGTTCATGAAGAAACAGAAGGTCTAACGAGTCCACACCAATCAACTCAAGACTCTCGTAAACACTCTTTCTCATAGTCTCTGAAGAGTAGTCTACCACACAATCATCTGCTTTTTCAGCTTTCAATCGTCCCACTTTAGAGCTAATAAAGGGCTTTTCGCCACTCCATTCTTTCAATGCTTTTCCCAAATAAGCTTGAGACATATTATACGAAGGAGCTGTATCTAATACACGTACTCCATTTTCGAGTGCGTAAAGAATAGTATCCACGGCATCAGCTTCCGCAACGTGTCCCCAAACACCACCTAATCCAGATAGACCACACACAAGTCTACTAGTATCGTCGAAAAATTTACTTTTTGAATAATCTCCTTGTATATATGTAGGTTTCATCTTATTAATCATTATTTAGGTTATAAAAATTCATGGCATTACCGCCTAATATTGCTTCTTGTTGTTCTTCAGGAAGAGATTCAATACGATTCATCACCACATTCATTACTTTTTGGTAGCTACCTGCTAGAGTACAAACAGGCCAATCAGAACCAATCATTACTCGTTCCCAACCAAATGCCTCCAATATCGTGTCAACATATGGAAGGATCTGTACATCTGTCCAGTCTTTCCAATCTGCCTCAGTCACCATTCCTGAAAGCTTACAAAGCACATTCTCATGTTTAGAAATCTCAAAAATATCATCACGCCACTCCTTAATATTTTGGGATTTAATATCAGGCTTTGCAATATGATCAATTACAAAAGGACAAGTTGGGAAATGGGTTACAAACTCATTTGCAACTTTTAAATGTTTGGCAAGAATCAGAATATCATAAGTAAAGCCATACTTCGCCAAAAGAGAGATACCTCTCATAAACTTCTCACCCAATAAGAACTCGTCATCTAGTTCATCTTGTACGACATGACGAAATCCTTTTACAATAGGAAACTGCTTAAAATATTTCAATCGGCTCTCTATATCATCGGCTCTAAAATCGATCCAACCGACCACACCTTTAATAAAAGGATTGTCATTTGCCAATTCGATTAAAAATTCCGTTTCCTCTTCCGATTGATCTGCTTGAACAGCAACGCAACCATCAAAATCAATCCCCTTAAGACATACTTTTAAGTCCTCTGGAAGATAATCTTTCTTCAAGGTAGACATCTCATCAGAGATCCAAGAATGACTAACAGTACTATATTTCCAAAAATGTTGATGTGAGTCTATTTTTGATATTTTCATGAGTTAATATATTATTAGTTTAAAAAGTAGAGAGTACCCTCCTTGCCCTAAGAGTACTCGTGAACTATTTATAACATGTTCTCAATTGCTGTTTTCATTCCTTGATCATGAATCAACTGAAGAGAATGAGTAACGGCATCACTCAAACCAGGAACTTTCGTAAGATCTTCATTCCAGAAAGAGTCTTGAGACAACACATTGTTTACCAAACCAGAAAATTCTAATGACGACTCAACAGAGCTCCACTCCTTCGACATAAAGTCTAATACCTCATGAGAATCATTCAATGGAATATCTTCCATATTTCGTTTGCCTCGATAGAAATAAAGCATTGCTGCAAAAGCAAAGGTTAATCTCTCAGGTGCTTTCCCTTTCTCATCAATAAAGGATAGAATTGTTGGTAATACACGAGTCTCAAATTTTGAGAAAGAGTTCAAAGAGATAGACAATAGCAAGTGGTGAATATATGGGTTACTAAATCTCTCTAAAACATCTTTTGAATAGACCGTTAAAGCTTCTTTATCCATATCCAATGCAGGAATAATCTCCTCATCAATAGTCTTTTGAATAAAGCGACCACACACTTCATCCTCCATCGATTGTCTTACGGCATCCAATCCGTAAAGATAGGCAACTGGTACAAGAACTGTATGCACTCCGTTTAAGATACGCACCTTTCTCTTCTTATAAGGACGAATATCATCTGTATAGATCACATTCAATCCAGCATCAGGTGCTGGAAACTCTTTCTGAACGGCTTCAGGAGCTTGAATAACCCATAGGTGGAAAAACTCTCCCTCAACCACCAAATTATCTTCATAACCTAACTCCTCTGTAATCTCCGACATACGATCTCTAGGATAACCTGGTACAATACGGTCGACCAAAGTACTACAGAAGTAATTCGATGATTCAAGCCAAGCCACAAAGGCCTCTCCGAGACTCCAAATCGCAGCATATTTCAATACAATTTCTTTAAGTCGTACCGCATTTTCATCAATCAACTCACAAGGAATAATGATTAACCCTTTATCGCTATCACCATCAAAGTGACAGAATCTATCATATAATAGTGCAGTCAACTTACCTGGATATGAATTTTGTGGGGTGTCCTCTAATTTGTCATTTGGATCGAAAGCAATCCCTGCTTCTGTGGTATTAGAAACAACAAAACGCAAAGACTCCTCTCTTGCTAGAGCCATATACTCCTCATGTTGAGTATAAGGATTTACACCGCCTTGGATCGCATCAATCAAGTGATGTTCACTCTTAGCCTCCCCATTCTGAAGCCCTCTCATATAAAGTGTATAAAGGCCATCTTGATCATTCAACATGTCCACCATACCTCTATCAATAGGTTGTACGACTTTAATACCTGCGTTGAAGTCAAGTGTTTTATTCATTTTGTCAATCATCCAATCAACAAAAGCTCTCAAAAAATTCCCTTCTCCAAATTGTAAAACTCTAATTGGAAGTTCAGGAAGATTACGATCGATGTTCTTTCTATTTAATTTCATTATATGGTTTCTTTTAATATCCTTAAAGTGATACCCCACGTTTCCATGGAATAAAGTCGTATTGTCTCAATTTTTCAGCTTTAACTAGTTCTTTTCCTGATGCGATTTGGATGATATATTCCATCAAATCAAAAGCCCTATCTCTGATGCTTTTTTCTCCAGTCACAATCTCTCCTGCATTGAAATCAATGATATCACTCATTCGATTTGAAAGTGTTGTATTACTCGAAACTTTTACTACTGGAACTGTAGGATTACCTGTAGGAGTCCCTAAACCAGTACTAAAAAGAATAATGTTCGCTCCTGTTGAAGCCAAACCTGTAGTTGATTCCACATCATTTCCAGGAGTACATAATAGAGACAAACCCTTCTTTGTTAACACTTCAGTATAGTCTAACACATCCAAAATCGGAGACGTTCCTCCTTTTAATGCAGCACCAGCAGACTTCATCGCATCCGTAATCAGACCATCTTTAATATTACCTGGAGATGGATTTGCTTCGAAACCAGAACCCGCTTCTTTAGCTCTTTGTGCATAAGTACGGATTAGAGAAGAGAATTTATCTGCATACTCCGTATTCACACAACGATCTACAATATTTTGCTCCACTCCATTCAGTTCAGGAAATTCGGATAGAATAGCACTACCGCCTAGAGCAACAATCATATCACTAATATAACCTAGAAGAGGGTTAGACGAGATTCCAGAAAAACCATCAGATCCACCACATTCTAAACCAATAACTAATTCACTTAAAGGTTGTGGTGTTCTTTCTAACTTATTTGCTTCCATCAGTCCAGCGAAAGTCATCTTTACTGCTTGAGCAATAAAATCTCGCTCCGACACACTTTGCTGCTGCTCTAAAACGTATACAGGCTTTTTGCCAAGAACTCCAAACTCTTCTAAAAACCCATTGATATACTTAACCTCAGCATTTTGACATCCCAAACCTAATATTGTTGCTCCAGCAACATTTGCATTGGCAATATACCCAGCTAAAAGTTTGCTTAATACGATTGCATCCTCTCTTGTGCCACCACAACCACCATCATGTGTTAAGAACCTCAACCCATCGACATTAGGAAAATAAGGTGAACGATTTGACTCATTATTTACACTTACCACATCTAATTGCAAAACATCCTCAACAGATGCACCACCCTTAATTGCATTGGTAATATTTTGGATATCAATCTTTTTAGACTGCGATCGTTTATATCCTAATTGGTCTTCAAGCATCTCTTGTAGAATACGTATATTCCTATTCTGACAGAATACCAATGGTATTACCAACCAATTATTCGTAGTACCAACCTTTCCATCTTTACGTTTATAACCGTTAAACGTTCGACCTTCGAAAGCTTTTACATCAGGAGCTGTCCACTGATATTCACCGGTACTTTGAGAGAAACCTCCTGTATGATGAATGATATTTTCTGTCGTAATCACATCTCCTTTTTGTATAGACTTTAATGTCTTTCCTACGGGTAGTCCGTACATTACAACTATATCTCCTTGGTTAAAATCATGCTCGGCAACCTTATGTTTGACCTGAACACCATTAATCACATCAAGTTCCTTCCCTTCAAAAAAGACCTTCTCCCCTGGTGCTATATCTTCAAGTGCAACCAATAGATTGTCCTTCGGACTGATTTTAATTAATCTATTCTTCATATCTATTTTACAAATTCAATCGATTGAAATACATGTATAAAAAAAATATTACCGGCAATAAATTCAAATACAAATATCTACAATGACAATATTTCAATCGATTGAAATTAATAACTAAAAAAAAACAAAAATTTGATCCAATCTATATGAAGAAGAGTCTGTCAATAACATGCTCTTCAACACATATTTCAATCGGTTGAACTAAAACTATGTAAAAAAATGTTTATACTAAAATTTTTTTGAAGATTTTCTTAACATCAATGTTGGTTTCAGAATCACATTCTCGACATAATCACTTGATTCATTACCACTTACACTTTTTAAAATAATTTCACCTGATTTGTGTCCCATTACGATACTAGATTGATCAACTGAAGAGATATCAGGATCAAGGAAGGACGTGAAAGGCTCATTACTAAAACCAACAATTTTGATATCATTAGGTACATGGAAATCATTTTCTCTTGCAATTTGCAAGGATCCAACTGCGACATAATCACTAGAGCAGAAAATTCCATCAGGAATAGATTTCATTTTTAATAATTTATTCATTTCTATTCTTCCATCTTCATGATGAAGATCACTAAAGAACACCAAATCTGAATCATAATTAAAACCATGATCTATCAATGCATTACGATAACCTTCGAAACGATTTCGATACAAAACTAGGTGTTGATGACCTCCCATATGAGCAATTCGTTTACATCCAGACTCGATCAAATGAGATACTGCATCATAGGCACCTTGGTAGTCATCGATCTGTACAGTACTCACATCAAAGTTTTTGATAATACGGTCAAAAAACACCAATGGAATACTCTCCTCTTTCAATTTAGCAAAATGAGTAAAGTCTTTGGTATTCAAACCGAGTGCTGCAACCACCCCATCTACTCGGGTCTCAATCAAGGTATCAATAATTTCCTTCTCTTTCTCCACGGAGTCATTCGATTGCGTAAGAATTACACTATAACCAGCACGATTGACAGTCTCTTCAATACCTCGTATTACAGAAGAGAAGAAAGTAATGTTCGCTGCAGGAACGATCACACCTATTAATTTACTCTTCCCCTTACGTAAAGCTGCGGCCAATTGGTTCGGTTTATAATTTAACTCTTTTGCCATATTTGCAACCATCTCTTTTGTCTTCTTACTCATTTTAGGATGGTTGTTTAATGCTTTTGAAACCGCTGATCTAGTAATATTCAAAGCGTCAGCAATATCTTGTAGTGTTACTTTCTTTTTTTCCATTATTCCATGTTCATAATCTTGCAAAAAAACCTTTTATTTTAAACAATTCTTCATGTTAAAAATGAGACAGATATCATAAGCAAACTAAGGTAAGACAGTTAAAATAAAAAAACATTATTCTCATTTAGATTTAACAATTTTAACCAAAAGGAACAATTAAATCGGTTGAACTGATATAAATATAAGTTTTTTTTAACTTATATTGCAACACACTAACACAACAAACAAATAATACTAAATGCCATGAACTCAAGAATTATATTCCGTTTTTATATCCTTGCGCTCCTCTTCCTGATGATGGCTACCACTTCATCATTTGGCTTTAGAGTTACAAGATACAGTGCCAATAAAGGATTTACCAGAAATTCAGTATCCACAATCACCCAATCAAAGGAAGGCTATCTATGGATCGGCACTCCAAACGGTTTATTTAGATATGATGGATATAAGTTTTTAAAATTTCAACATGAATTTCGAAACAAAAACTCTCTTTTAGACAACACGATTCACTACAGTTATGCAGATCGGCAAGGAGAGATTTGGATTGTCTCAAGCAAAGGATTGAGTATATATAATGAAACGGAGAAGAAGTTTCGCAACATTGAAGGATGGCCATATTCTGCAATTACGAGTATTACAGAAATTGATGATAATAAATTTATTATTGGCACCAATGATGGCTTATTTTCAGCAGAAAAAGGAAATATAAAAGACAGTCTTGAAATTACAGAAATACCACTTCTCAACACGATGATCAAAAGTCCTCAGAGAGTGTATGATATGATAATTAATTCAAAAAATAAACTTTTAATTAGTATCAATAAAACCATCATTTCATGGGATATTAAGGCACTTCAAAAAAGTGTTCCATATATTCCCGAACCTACCATTCTTAACGAAGACTTAGGGTTTCGTGTAAGTAAAATTGAAGAAATAAAAGATAAAGGATATCTTTTAGGGTCTGCAGAAGGCTTATTCAGATCTAAAGATTTCACAACTATAACAAAAGTATCGTTAAAGAAAGAAGACAGTAAAACTAGAATATATATTAAAGATATTATTGAAGATCATACAGGAACGATATGGGTGGCTACAGAAAAAGAGGGGTTGTTTGAGTATAATAAACGATATAATAGCTGGATACAACACAAACAGATTGTTCGAAACAATACAGCATTAGGATCTAACAACATAAGAAAACTTTTCGAAGATCGATTTGGAGTATTATGGATTGGAACAGTAAGAGGAGGACTTAATAGCTCCAATACAGAGCAAGCTCCTTTCATCCATATAAGGCGTCAATCTATTACAAATAAAAGTCTTAAAAGCAATGTCATTGATGGTCTATTCGAAGATACAACAGGGAAGCTATGGGTTGGAACATTCAATAGAGGGCTTAATGTCGTGGAGTTTAACGGTGCGGACTATTCCGTTTTTAACGTAAATCTCCCCCAAGAGGTATCTAGAGTCTACACTATCACACAGGACAAAGATGGTTCGATTTATTGTGGAAGTAATCTGCCTGGATTAATTAAATTCAACTGGAATAATAATACAAGGAAGATAGAGAATTACCAACATATTGTTCTCAAAGACTCTTTAAACCATAACCTATCACAAATATCAAAGATCATTATCGATAAGTCAGGGATCTTTTGGTTGGGATCCTCTCTTACTAATATTGGATTGGTAAGATATGACCCCAAAATAGGACCTAATGGCATAACGCACTATACAGGTCAGAGTCCACAAAACCACTATACGATTAATAATATCGTGGATATATGTGAGGACAAATTCAATAATCTATGGATTGGAACATACAAACAAGGGGTATTCCATGTTCGAATCAATAGGAAAACAAGGCTACCATATAGGTTCATATCCTATACACACCATTTTAACAGAGAAAATACTATCGCAAACAATCAAGTATTTACAGTAATGGAAGGATGCGACACCAATATCTGGCTAGGGCTATTTGGTGAAGGAATAAATCGCATTATCACTCCGAGAAAAGGATGTAAACTTAAAATATCCCATTTTTCGACTTCTGATGGACTGCCAGATGATGTGGTATACGGAATTGTTGAGTCGCCTAAAGGACAACTGTGGATGAGTACCAACTATGGTATTTCGAACCTCAATCTAGAGACGATGCGATTTACAAACTACGATAAAGAGGACGGATTACAAGACAATAACTTCCGAAAGTACTCTTTTTGTAAAGGACAAAGTGGAAAAATATATTTTGGAGGAATTAACGGAGTAACTGCCTTTAACCCCAAGAAGATCCGTAAAAATAATTTCAAACCGAAAGTTTTGATAACGGGGATGAAAGTCTTTAATGAGACTTTAGATCGCAATCATAAAAACAAAGAACTCCCAAAAATCAATACAAGTATTGATAAATTAAAGAGTGTTACATTAACACACGACCAAAATACATTCTCACTTCACTTTGTGGGTCTACATTATATTTCACCAAACAAAAACATTTATCGCTATAAGTTAGAAGGATTCAATACAGAATGGATCTATCCAGAAAACTCAATACGCCAAGCCTCCTTTGCCAATATGAACCCAGGAAAATACGTTTTCAAGGTTAGTGCATCAAACTCTGATGGTATATGGTCTGATGAGACGGCAACGCTTCGCATCAATGTTCTACCACCATGGTGGCAAACTTGGTGGGCATACATTCTCTATGGCATTCTTTTTATCGCTGGATTAATGATCTTTAAAAAAGTAATTTTGATAAAACATGAATATCAAAACAAACTTAGTATTGAACGTTTAGAGAAAGAAAAAATACAAGAACTAAACAAAGAGAAGTTAGAATTCTTCACCAATGTTTCTCATGAGTTTAAAACGCCACTTACACTGATCACAGGTCCTGTTAGCGACATTATAGATAGCAAAGAACAATTGTCTTCTCATACCAAAGAAGATCTACACCTAATACAGTCGAATGCAGATAGACTCTTACGACTAATTAACCAGCTGATTGATTTCAGAAGAATTGAAACGGGACATTTAAAACTGGATATTTCTTTCGACGATTACGTAGTATTCTCTAGAAATATCGTCCTTTCATTTCAAAAGGTTGCACAAAAAAAGGGAATTAAACTAGAGTATAAGAGCATTAATGAACAGCAAAAGATTAATTTCGATAAAGAGAAGTTAGAGACCATACTTTATAACATTATATCCAATGCCATAAAACACACAGACAAAGGAGGTTCTGTTACTATTTATGCCAACGCAACAAATAAAGGACAGAAACCTGACCCAGAAGGAATTTATTGGAATGTCGATCATTCTTTAAAGGAGTATATTGAATTTGTGGTAACAAACACGGGAGCAGAAATTCAGCAAGAACAGCTTCCGCTTCTTTTTAATCGTTTTTATAGTAGAGATGAAAACAATGAGCAAGAACAGATATTCTCTAGTTCTGGAATAGGGCTAACTTTAACACATGGAATGGTCGAACTATATAAAGGGAAACTGGGGGTAGTGTCAGAAGATGGCAAAGTGACTTTCATTGTAAGAATTCCATTCAACAAAGCAGAAAAACCAATCCAATTTAAAGAGACTAAAACGATAGTAATACATGAAATTACTGAAGAGGTCAATTACGAAGAGTCAACGAAAGAAGTACAGGCAGAATATCATGAAGATGTAACTTCCAACAAACCATTAATTCTCGTAGTAGATGACCACAGAGAGATCAGGGAGTTTATTGCCCAAATTCTCTCAAACAAATATGAAATTATCGAAGCAGAGAATGGTAAAGTTGCCCTAGAGAAGGTCACAAAAGTGATTCCAGATCTTATTATTTCAGATGTAATGATGCCCGAAATGAATGGTCTAGAACTATGTCGATTGGTAAAAACCAATGATATTACAAATCATATACCAATCATTCTTTTGACTGCAAAAACTGAAATTGAGCATCGTATAGAAGGAATTGATATGGGAGCAGATTCGTATATCCCAAAACCATTTAATATCAAACACCTAGTAATAAGAGTAGAAAAATTATTAGAACTACGCAACTCTCTTCGTGAGAAGTTCAAAAATAATTTTCTACTTATCGATAAATCGCCTTCTGGAATGAGTGAATCGGATCTGAAATTCGTAAAACAAGCAGAACAAATGATCCTAGAAAATATTATGGAAGAGGACTTCTCTGTAGAAAAACTTGGAAGAGAATTAGCCTATAGTAGAATGCAGCTATATCGTAAGATGAAGAGTATTACAGGACTTTCACCCAATGAATTTATTAGAAACTATCGTCTAAAACAGGCTGCGGCAAACCTTCAGAAAGGAGAACAGAGCATTACGGAAGTTTTATACCAAGTAGGGTTTTCCAATAAGTCCTACTTCACAAAATGCTTTAAAGAGTTTTATGGGGAAACTCCTAAAGAGTACTCCAAAAGATATAATAAGTAAAAGCATGATGGGCTCTCTTCGGATAGCCCATCTTTTTTATCCTCCAGAATCAAATGCATATTCACTTTCCGTCCATACACGATAAACAAGTCCATAAGTTATTATGATAAATAGTAAAAGTTCTTGATCAAACGGTAAAACAACCCCCATTAATCTCCTCTAATCCAAATCGCTACTCCCTCATTTTTTACTCCTACATTGGATAGTATTTCCATACCCTTCCTTTACCCTTTGGTTACCTCTAGAGTAACCAAAGGGTAAAGGAAGGGTAACCGAAGGGTATCTAAACCTAGGGGCAATCCATATAAAAATTCTTACAATAAGTAATCGTGAAGCAGGCTTCATTCAGGATGGAACGAGAGCATATAAAAGAGCTTTATTTCACTCTTTACGACAACAGATAAACACGATGATAGACTCCCAGTAAAAAGCGATAGAATCACTTCTCGCAACTAAATAGAGATATTCCAACCTTTCATCGTATCCTCGAATCTTCATAGAGTGCCCACAACTCAAAGAATTTCTTTCAACAAAGCCTAAGAAAAAAACGATCTTATAGCTTTAACTTGTATTGCACAAATAAAGAGGTGATGAAAGGAACAAACAGAAAACATTTGACTAGAATTATCGAAGATTGAAGTGCTAATTTCAACGGCATTTGATGACGAAACAAAACGATATTCAGAATTCTTATAGACAAAAGTAGACATCTGTTCCTTTCCTTGTATCTCAAATCAAATATAAGCAGATAAAATTACCACAAATAGCACAAATAATAACGTTATTACCACAGACACATGGAGTGTTTAGCCTCTCCATGACTCTTAGTAACATTAGGCTATTTGTGTCAAAAAATGGGTAATACCACTTAACAAAATAGGAGCAAAATCAAAACCTTTGTTTTCTCATTCACACAAATTAGGCCAAGCCATAAGAACATCCAACGAGAATGGAAATAAGCGCTGGAAAGATAAAAGAAGAGACCTATATCTTTTCATAAAGGGTTAAAGATACTTGAATGTAGTTCATATGTGCTTTTAATAGATCGAAACAATGAAAAACATAATGAAAACCATGCTTACGGGTGCAATTCTTACATCATCAGTAGCACCGTCTGTAAGCTCCGAATCGAGTCAATCAAAAGGGAAACCCAATGTTTTAATTCTTTACACTGACGACCAAGCAACTTTAGATGCTGGATGTTATGGGACAAAGGATATCTCGACACCCAATATAGATAAGTTGGCATCTAAAGGAGTGCGTTTTACACAAGCCTATGCACATACCGTTTGTTGTCCTTCCAGGGCAGCACTACTCACAGGAAGACAGCCACAAAGAGGTGGAGTAAACACATGGACCAGCTGTCATCCAAAAGATGAAAACGGTAGAAAATTGGCTTTAGAGGAAGTAACCATCGCCGAGCAATTAAAAGGAAATGGTTATAGTACTGCTTTAATAGGGAAATGGCATTTGGGAGCAAAACCTGGATATGGACCATTACAACAAGGATTTGACTACTTCTTTGGATTTAGGGGTGGTTTTATTGACTACTATACCCATACATTTTTACATGCGGGATGGGAAAAACCTACTTTTCACGATCTATATCAAAATGACACAGAGATATTTAGAGAAGGGAAATACTTTCCGGACATGCAGGTTGAAGAGGCAAATAAGTTTATGGAAAAGAATAGAGAGAATCCATTCTTTCTCTATGTTGCAATGAATCTGCCTCATTATCCAGAGCAACCAGACTCTACATTTATAGACCAATACAAGGATATGAAGTGGCCTCGAAAATCGTATGCACCGATGGTGTCTACAGTGGATGATCGAATTGGAAAGATCCTCACAAAACTAAAAGATTTAGGTCTCGAAAAGAATACGATAGTAATCTACATGAGCGACAATGGGCACTCAACAGAAGACTATTACAATTGGGGAGATTCCTATGGAGCCAATGGTGGAGGTGGTTTTACTGGAAAGTGGAGAGGTGCTAAAGGCAGTTTCTTCGAAGGAGGTCTACGAGTTCCTTGTATCGTTAGCTATCCTAAAAAGCTAAAAAAAGGAGTGGTCAGAGATCAAGCCATCTCTAACTTAGACTTCTTCCCAACCATATGCGAATTGACAGGAACCCCTCTACCTAAAAGGAAACTAGATGGAAATTCCATTCTTCCGATCCTAAAAAGCAGTAAAGCCAAATCAAATCATGAGGTATTGTATTGGATGTGGCAGAATATGTGGGCAGTAAGAAAAGGAGATTGGAAATTAATATATAAAGGACACGACACCACGGGTAAGTTTAGTAACCATCCACAATTAGAATTTAATATGCCAGAGTATTGGTTGGCAAACCTAAAGGATAAAAAACCGGAAGAGAAGAACTATGCAAATAGTAATCCTAAGATGGTGAAAGAACTTATCGCACTGCACAAAACTTGGGCTAAAGATGTATTTGATGGGAGTGGCTATCCTGATCCTAATATGGTAGAATTAAAAGACAAAGCAAAGAAAACCAAAGGTTCTACCAAGCTTTAATGAAATGTATCCGATATGAAGCGATGTAAAAATACCATTTCGAACAGAGCGAACCTCATTATGGTTCACTGACTCAAATGTTCGTTGCTTCATCTATCCAAAAAAATATTTAGAGTATTAAATATATCCATAATGAAAAATAACAAATTACTAAAGCTAGGCTTTTGTGTGGCTAGTCTTGCAAATTTATCCGCAGGCTGCACAACACCAAAGCAAGAGACTAAAAAGAGCGAGAAGCCGAATATTCTTCTGATACTTACAGATGATCAACGTTTTAGCTCGATACATGCACTAGGTGAGAAACAGGTGATTACTCCTAACATGGATAAATTAGTGGAGAGCGGAACAGTATTCACCAATGCTCATATCATGGGGTCTATGAGTGGGGCTGTTTGTTTACCAAGTAGGGCACAGTTGATGACAGGTAAATACCTCTTTCACCTGACCGACGGTGGTAAAAATTTCCCCAAAGAGGATATTACCATGCCAGAGGCTTTAAAAAATAATGGTTACCGTACTTTTGGAACAGGGAAATGGCACAATTCTAAAGACGGATATGCGAGGTCCTTTACAGACGGAGCAAAGATATTCTTTGGTGGAATGTCAAACCACCTCAAAGTACCACTACACGATTACAATCCTAAAGGGAAATATAAAAAGGCAGACTCTTATGTAGAGAAGAAATTCTCAAGTGAAATATTTGCAGGAGCTGCAATTAATTTTCTTGAAAACTATAAAGAGAAAGATCCATTCTTTATGTACGTTGCATTTACTGCCCCTCACGATCCTAGAATGGCTCCAAAGAAATATGTAGATATGTATAATCCAGAGGATATTAAACTTCCAGCGAATTACATGCCAGAACACCCTTTTGATAATGGAGAAGTGATTATTCGTGATGAGTTAATTGCACCATTTCCACGAACGCCAAAAGTAACTAAAAACGAAATAGTTGCTTACTACGCGATGCTAACAGAGGTAGATGAGCAGATTGGCCGTATTATGGCAGCACTTGAAAAAAGTGGTAAAGCAGACAATACCATCATCATCTTTGGAGGTGACAATGGTTTAGCAGTAGGACAACATGGTTTGATGGGAAAACAGAACGTATATGATCACTCTATAAGAGTCCCTTTATTATTTGCGGGACCAGGGATCAAAAAAGGAGTAAAAACAGATGTTCTTTGTATGTTAAGCGATATCTATCCAACAGTGTGTGATATCTCGAATATCAAAACTCCCAAAAGTGTGGATACCCATAGTTTAATGGAAAACATTAAGCATCCAAACAAGGCAGTAGGACCATACAAAGATCTTTACTTCGCTTATAAGAGTTACCAAAGAGGATATGTGAACCAAGATGGATGGAAGATGATTCGTTACAATGTAAAAGGGAAAGAGAAAGTACAGCTTTTCAACTTAAAAAACGATCCATTTGAGATACATGACCTATCAAAAGATCCAAAATATAAAGAGAAGCTCGTTGCCATGAAAGATAAGATGCAAGAATCGGCTCGAAAGACTGGCGACAAAGTAGATTACTCGGTGAAGGGGTGGAATATTCCTGATATGGAAAACTGGGTAGAAAATAGAACTCGAAGAGGTCTGCCTATCGATGCATCCGCAGCAAAAATGCACTAATTGAATAGTTCTTTAAAATAAGCATGATGAGATGAAACTCATCGAATAAATTGAGCAAAAAATCTGAATATCTTGTAATTATAATAAACACAGCTCAATGATAACTTCTACCCTTATTGAGAAATCAATAAGGGATAGAAGTTTATAATTTAAAGAGACTTTAAAGCAGCAATAGTAGAGGTAGGATCTTCTGAGTTAAACACAAAACTTCCTGCAACTACTACATCCGCACCACTCTCCTTTAGTTTTGCTCCAGTATCAAGGTTCACTCCTCCATCAATTTCGATCAATGCTTTAGAACCTCTTGACTCAATCATCTTCTTCAATTGAGCAACCTTATCATAAGTACGTTCGATAAATTTCTGTCCCCCAAATCCTGGATTTACAGACATCAAAAGAACGATATCGACATCCTCAATAATCTCTTCAAGAACACTGACAGGCGTATGTGGATTTAGAGAAACACCTGCTTTCATACCACTCTGATGAATACGTTGAATGGTTCTATGAAGATGCTTACACGCTTCGTAATGGACCGTTAAAACTTCTGCTCCTGCACTTTGGAAAGCATCTATATAACGGTCTGGATCTTCGATCATTAGATGTACATCTAACACTTTCTTTGCGATCTTACTAACATGCTGGAGTACAGGAATACCAAATGAAATATTTGGAACAAACATTCCATCCATCACATCGAAATGAATCCATTCAGCTTGGCTGTTATTAAGCATCTCAACATCTTTACCCAAGTTTAAGAAGTCGGCAGATAAAATAGAAGGTGAAACAATCATTATTTCTTTTTTTTATAATATATGATAATTATTAATCAAATCTTTGAGCCACAAAAATATTAAAATTAATCCACTCTCAATAGGTTTTTAACAAAAGGCATTCACACAATCAACAGAGAAACAAAAAGAGTATGATATTAGGTTTTAAGTTCGAAAATATTAACTTTGTGAATGTTGAAAGGAAGATGTCACTTCCATCTCAACGTACTTCTATATTTTTCATATAATAAACCCCTCAAAACAAATCTCGTAATTTTCAATACAATGTACGATATAATTGAATTAAGCAAAAAGCTACTTCCAGACCTTAAGGATATAGCAAAAGGATTAGGTGTTAAACGTGTTGATTCGTATAAAAAACAAGACTTAATCTACAAGATTCTTGACGAACAAGCGGTCCTTGCTGTAGAAAGCAATAAAGAGCAAAAAGATAACAAGAATAAGAACAATCCTAAGCCTCAGCCTAAAAAGACTGTTGGTGTAAAAAAAGAGAACATCGAACCTAAAAAAGAAGGTACTGAGAAACTTCAGCCTAAAAAGAAGAAAAATATTAAGGTTGAGACAGATGTGACTCCTGAAAAACAAGAGACAATACAACAAGATAAATCGGTAGAAAAACCGAGAAACGATAAAAACAAGAGCAAGCAGAATAAGCAAGCTCCTAAAGCAAACACGCATCTAAATAAAAATGAGGAGAGACCTCAGTCGAAAGATGAAAATCCTAAGACAGAAGCTCCTAAGGTTGAGACAGAAAAAGTTTCAACGCCAAAAACAGATGCAGATCAAGAGAAAAAACAAGTTGAGAAAAAACCTCAACAACAGAATAATAAAGATCGCAACCAAAATAGAGATAATAATAAAGACAATAAGCGTCAAAACAAATATACCAAACAAAATAACGACAAAGGTTTTGAGTTTGAAGGAATTGTAGAGAGCTCAGGTGTTCTTGAGATTATGCAAGATGGATATGGTTTCCTTAGATCTTCGGACTATAACTACCTAAACTCGCCAGATGATATCTATGTATCACAAAGCCAAATTAAGCTTTTTGGTCTTAGAACTGGTGACAATGTAAAAGGGACCATTCGTCCACCTAAAGAGGGAGAGAAATATTTCCCACTGATCAAAGTAAAAGAGATCAACGGACGTACTCCTGATTATATCCGTGACCGTGTTCAATTTGACCACCTTACTCCACTCTTCCCTGATGAGAAATTTAGTGTAACAGGCAAAGGACACAACTCTATTGCATGTCGTGTAGTAGACCTTTTCTCTCCTATTGGTAAAGGACAAAGAGGACTTATCGTAGCACAACCAAAGACAGGTAAGACTGTTCTTCTTAAGGAGATTGCAAATGCAATCGCAGACAATCATCCTGAAGTTTATATGATTGTTCTTCTTATCGATGAGCGTCCTGAAGAGGTTACAGATATGGCTCGAAACGTAAAAGCGGAAGTCGTTTCATCTACTTTTGATGAACCAGCAGATCGCCATGTTCGTGTTGCAAATATGGTTTTGGAAAAAGCCAAAAGAATGGTAGAGTGTGGTCACGACGTAGTGATTCTACTTGATTCTATCACTCGTCTAGCTCGTGCTTATAATACCGTAGCTCCAGCATCTGGAAAGGTTCTTTCTGGTGGTGTGGATGCGAATGCACTACATAAGCCAAAACGATTCTTTGGAGCTGCTCGTAACATCGAGAATGGTGGTTCATTAACTATCTTGGCTACGGCGCTTACAGATACGGGGTCGAAAATGGACGAGGTTATCTTCGAAGAGTTTAAAGGAACAGGTAATATGGAGCTTCAATTGGATAGAAAACTTGCCAATCGTCGTGTATTCCCTGCTGTGGATATTACCCAATCAAGTACTCGCCGTGAAGACCTTCTTCTTCCAAAAGCAGTAATGGACAAAATATGGATTCTTCGTAACTATCTAACAGACATGAACTCTGTAGAGGCAATGCAGTTTACGAAAGATCGTATGACCAAAACAAAGAACAACGATGAGTTCTTAATGTCTATGAACGACTAAGAAAGGTTGTAAATCATATAATAAAAAAGGTTGATTCTATATCTGATGATAGAGTCAACCTTTTTTTATGTTCAAAAAACAGCTTGATAAAACTTGTCTCACTCGCTTTCTGTTATACCAAAAAATAGATTAAGGAATTGGGTTATTGAGTAGAGTTTAGTGTAAACATAGAGCTTCGAATCTACCTTGTACTAAGATCTTTTAAAGGAGAATATAAATTCTAAACCTCCCTCTTTCCTATTCTTTACATTAATACTACCATGATGCATTATCACCGCATTTTTCACAATAGCTAATCCAAGCCCAGTACCGCCAATTCTACGATTACGACCTTCGTCCACTCTATAGAAACGCTCAAAAAGTCTAGTAAGATGACTCTCTTCTACCCCTTTCCCATTATCATAGAGACGATACATCAACATATCTTGATCTTCCTTAATCTGCTGTACAGTGATCTTTTTGCCACCATATTTGATCGCATTTTCAATTAAATTACGGAAGATTGCATACACCAAGCCTTGATTTCCAATAAGGGTAGAGTCATGATTAACAGAGATCTCCACCTCGATATCTTTCTCTCTGATATTGTAATCTAAATCATTCATTACACGATGAATAATTTGATATGGAAGAAGCGCCTCTTTTTGATATAGGTGATCAGCCTCTTCTATCTTAGACAAGAGAGAGATATCGGATATAAGCTCACCAAGACGTTGTGTCTGCTTGAAGGCTCTATCTAAGAAGGAAAACATTTGACTAGAATCCATATCTCGATTCTCTAGAATCGTTTCAAGATAACCTTGAATTGTAGTCACAGGAGTTTTTAACTCATGAGCTAAATTACCAGTAATCTCTCTCTTCAGTTTACGAGATTGTTCTTGTTCTGAGACATCTTGAATGGTAATCTCGAAACTATTGTCCTCAAATACAATTGCCTGAAGATTAAATATCTTACCAAATTTAGCTATCTGAAGTTTCTCTCTAGAGAAATCTGAAATTTCAGTTCTGTTCTGTTTTTCGTCAATAAAATCAATAATAGGCTTAACCTCATCAATCTTAAAGATATCCTCACTTTTCCTTATAGATCTAGTAGATAACATTCCTGCAAACAACATAAAATGAGAGTTAGAGAGAATCTCTTTCTTGTCGAAGGAGAAAACAGCCAATCCAGATTGGAGGACATGTAGGTGGTCGTATAACTTCTTTTTTTCAGTCTCTAACTTTTCATTGTTACGCTGAATGACCCCATACATCTGTACAATCTTCTTTGAAATATCCCCAAGTTCACTGGACGGGAAATGAAGATCTAAACCATCAATCGATTTATTAGAAGAAGCAACTACAGCAAAGTTACGTAGTCGAGAAATGGAAGCACCCATCTGTCCAGTGATGAAATATAGAATAAAAAGAACTATTAAGAAAAGCGATAACATAGAGTAAAAGAAGAGGTTATCCACTTTTAAGATATCGATGGTCGTAGTGTCATATGGAAGGGCAGCACGAACAATATAATCAGGAAAGGCCCTTGCATAGTAAAAGAACTCTTTATTTAGAGAATTCGAATAACGTATCGAGGACCCTTTTCCATTCTTTAACGAAGCAATTACTTCGGGACGATCTTTATGGTTATCCATTTCAAAGAATGAGGTGTAACGGTTATCAAAACAGACATCCCCCTTTTTATCGATTACAGTGACCCTTAATTCCGAATCGGGTACAAACTCAAGAAACTGCTTTAAGGGATCGATATTTTTATTCGAACCTGCCCATCTTTTCTGGATCACATTATCCACAATAGAGGCATAATTATCTAGAGTATTCTCAAGAGACTCCCTCTTCGACTTTACTTCTCTTTGGTATTGAAAAACAATAACTGTTAATACGAATAAGAAGAAAAGAATAAAGAAATTGTAAAAAAGTTGTTTGCGATAGCTATGTTTCATCTATAGAGTTCTATAAAATATTTTAGTGATCATATTACACTCTGGTAAAATTACTCATTATCAAAACAATATCCATAACCTTGACGTGTAACAATACGTTTGCCATAAGTTCCTATCTTTTTTCGTAGACGAGTAACATTAACATCAACAGTACGGTCCAAGACATTGTCTTCATCATTCCAAACTCTCATGATAATGTCTTCTCTAGAGTAAACTTTTCCAGCTTTGTGGGTTAAAAGAGCTAAGATTTCAAACTCCTTCTTCGAGAGGGATACTTTGTTTCCGTCCACAATAACGATCTTACCATCGACATCGATTTGTAACCCTTGAAAAGTCCACACCTCTTCATTGCTTTCCAATGCGACATGAGACCTAGTTAATACTGCTTTAACACGAGCAATCACCTCTTTGATCGAAAAAGGTTTTTGTATATAGTCATCAGCACCAAGGCTAAAACCTGTTAATGTGTCATTTTCAGCTCCTTTCGCAGTAATAAAAATTAAAGGGATATTATTAAAACGACTGCTATTTTTCAAAGTATTTGCTAGCTTAAATCCAGATATTTCCCCCATCATTACATCTAAGAGCAATAGGTTGTATGAGTTTAGATCTAGTTTTAACGCCTCTTCCGCAGAATAAGCAACACTTACATCATACCCTTCGTTTTCGAGATTGAATTTGATGATTTCGCAAATATCCTCTTCATCATCTACTACAAGTATTCTTTCCTTATTCATATTTTTATATACTTTCTTATTATCACAATAAAGATAAAATAAAGTTCTTGAGTATATATCAACTATTGGTTAACTGAATGAATCGGAAATCTTAAATAATTAGAAAAGGCAACCTTCAATTAGAAAGTTGCCCAACGAAAACATCTCACAAAAAGTTGAGAAATAATATCGAGAATGTTTTGTTTATTTTGTCCATCCCTCGGTCCAGTCGTTGTCTGTGGCAACTGCACCTGCACCATTAATTGTTCCTACATAAGTGTTGGTTAGAGCGATCTCCCCAACACCGACTCCTGTACCAAAATTAGAACCTTCTACTGCTGTTCTCTCAGTACTTTCAGTCGTTTTTACATAAGTAAAATACTGCTTGTTTGCATCTGTAATAGCATTGGTTAGTATCGAATTAGATATAGTTAATTCTGTTCCAATCAACTTCCCTGTAGAACTCTGCTCTACTCCTACCCCTGAGGTAAAGTTGGTCATCAATAGATTCGATAATATCGCGCCGGTTCCTCTTCTTAGGTTCATTGCTTGAGAAGTACCATTACCAATCAAAGTAATGTTTGAAATTACAGGTTGTGATCTTGGAGTTGCATCTGTATTTCCTGAAAGGTTATCGGACTCAAAACCGGTTCCTTTAGAATCACCATTCTGAACCGCAACCCAATAATTACATTGGCCTCTCCACCCTTCGGTCCAATCAAACGAATCATCTTGACTAGCAGTAGAAACAAGATAGTTTGCACTTACAGTACCTCCAAAGAACTCAAACCCATCGTCAGAGCCCTTATATACTTGAATATAGTCTACCTGTGTTCCAGAACCTACCCCATAAAAAGCAACACCATTAGATTCATGTTCTTCATCAAAAGCATACCCTGTATACTCCAATCGTATATATTTTAGAACTCCAGAGTTGTCATTATCATTGTTCCCTCCATAAGGAGCATTTCCAACTTCAGATATTCCAGAACCTCCATCTACATTGATGGTTGCATTTCCACAGATCATCAGTCCACCCCATGCACCAGGAATCTCACGACTACTAGTCATTACAATAGGGGCTGATTTCGTTCCAACAGCATGAATAGAAGCACCCTTTTCTATTAAGATATAAGACAAGACATCTGCATTTGCAACCAAAGTCACTCCCGCCTCTATTGTAAATGTATGTCCACTCTTCAAGTGTACCCCTTTGGTAAGCGTATAGGTTTGTCCTTCTTTTAAAATTATGTCTTCATTAATATCTCCACCATATAGAATATTTCCAATTAGTCCCACTTTTTCTTGTGGAACAACAGAATCAGAATTTGAAGTACAAGCTCCAAACATAAGCACAGATAGTGCAATGATTAATAAGTTCTTAACTGTTTTCATCTTTTGTAATTAGATTAATGGTAAAATGCTATTATGTAACTAAAATTTAAATTTCAATCCTAAAGAGAAGTTTATCCCTAAAGGGTAACTATTGGTTGTTTCGTACCCTACTTTTTTATTCTCGCTATTTAGGAGATCTTGTTGGTATTCGATATTTGGATTTAAAATATTCTTTGCCATGAACTCCATTGAGAATTGTTTACTTAATTTCAATTGAGCTAGAAAATCTAAAGTATTGACAGGCATCTGATAGATATCTCCTGCGCCATTAACTCCGACAGAGTGTATCCTCTTTCCTTGTACACTGTAGATTGCATTTAGACGCAATACATTTTTTTCGTTAAAGTGAATTGGGTAAGATAAATCGGCATTAATAAGATAAGGAGACGCTCCCTGTAGTGCCCTATTATCCTGAGTGTATGTACCACCTTCTGGTAGATATACTTGGGTATATATATAGGATGCATTCACCCCTATTGTAAAATCACTTACCTTCTTTTTAATCTCAAATTCGGCACCAGCAGCAATCGCTTTGTCTGCATTTTGAAAGGTCTCTCCCACCCCAGCAGAGTAAAACTGTGTTCTTTCAATCGGAGTGTTCAGGTATTTTCCATAAACGGTCCATGAGATCAATTCTCCTCTATTTGGGAAATATTCCCATTTCATATCTAGATTGTAGTTGTAACCATTTTGGATATTTTCGTTTCCACGAACTGTAGTTCCGCCATAAGATTCACGATATTGAAAAGGAGCCATTTCGATAAAATCAGGTCTTGTAACAGTTCGACTTAACCCAAGTCTCCAATTTATATTCTCTTTAGGAGAGTATTTAAGATTTAATGAAGGGAAAAGATCAACCCCTTTGATCTCACTCTTCTCTGGAATTCCTGCGTCGGTAAAATAATTCACATATTGTCTACTCGACTCGGCGCGTACTCCAATATCAAAGAGAAAGTCTTCCGTAAGTTGATACATAAAGTTCAAATAACTTGCTCCTACAAACATACCTGCATCGTATGCATCTCTTGGCAATGTTCCATTTTGTAAGTATATATCCCCATTTGCAAAAGCTTCATCATTGATAATGGAACTGGATTGATAAGGATCAACAGGCACTTCATCTACTTCTTTTAGGTTATAATAGTATTTGTAAGAGGTGAAATCTCTAGATTTATTCACTGCATCAACCCCAAACTTCAACTCCCCACTCTTCTCGTCTTCGTCATTTTTTAGCTGATAGCTCATTTCAACAGAACCACTAATATCATGTTCATCCATATCCCCAAAGTAGCGCATTGTCTCTTGCTGGTTTAATGAGAAAAGGGTATATGTACCATCTTCTTGAACTTGATATACATTGTTTTTTCTATCAGGCTCACTACTTTTAGCAATAGAGTAACTGCTCTTCCAATCAATAGAAAATTGATCGCTCAACTGATGATTTCCCATCAGTTGTTGGTTTAATAACTGATGTACGCGAAAAAGAGAGGTGTTTGATAGGACATCGTTATTTTCAGAATCGTATCCTACATCCTGTCTAAGCTGATCTTGAGTACGATGAATCATTAACACGTTATAGAAAATCTTGTTGTTGTTATTAAACGCGTAATTAATACTCCCCAGACCCGATAAATTCGTTCGATAAATATATTGATCGTAATTAAAATCACTATATGGATTCCCCGAATTGTCAAGATTTACGGATCTTCCTGATTGTGCAGAGAAATCGTTTCCATATTTTAAAGAAAATAGAACTCCTAGTTTCTTCTCATTTCTAAATTCCCATGTTTTTCCTCCCGAGATCCCCAATGAGAGTGATGGCATTGCCTTATAGGAATCAACATCAAAACTAGTGTTGAATGGGTCATAGTTATAAGTAGGATACCTACTACTATTGGCTTTCACTTCTGATGGTAATTCTCTGTTTTTCATGCCAAAACCACTCCAACGACCTCCACCTGTATCCCCTAAGTAAATATTACTCATAGTTACATTGGTATTTCCACCAACTGATAATGACAAATTAAGAAATGGCTTCGCAATGAAATCTTTCGTATTAATATCAATGTTTCCACCAGAAAAATCAGCATACTCACTAGATTGAAACACCTTTTGTACTCCAATATTCTTCACAATGCTAGTTGGAAATAGATCCAAAGGAACCATTTTGGTATCAGGATTAGGGGATGCAATAGGTAGACCATTTAAGGTGGTCGCATTGTATCGATCGCCAAGACCTCTAACGGTAATATTTCCTGCAGATACTTTGGATACTCCAGTAACCTTAGAAACCCCATCCATTACATTAGAAACGGCTTTTCTAGCCAACTCTTTAGAACCCACACTCTGCTGAGCAACAGAAGATTTTTTCTGATCGACTAGTAACATCTGTTCTGATTCTCTATCGACTCTTGCGACAACTTTTACTTCTGCCAATTCATCCCCATTAACTTCTAGGGTCTTATCAATGACAACCACGCCATTATTATCCACGTCTATCGGTTGTCTTACCACCTTATAACCTATAGAGCTAAACACTAAATCATAGGTTCCAGGAGCAAGAGGTAAGTTAAAATTACCATTCACATCAGAAACTGCTCCTATCGATGTTCCTTCTATATAAATATTTACAAAAGCCAAACCAACCTTTTGTTGGTTTACTATCTCATACACTACTCCTTTTACAATTCCTTTCTTAGTATCTGCAATAGATTGAGATATCTGCATCAACACCAAGAATGCAATCATCATTAATTTTCTTTTCATTACTCTTGTTTTCTGTTTTCATTACAAGAATAGAGGACTAGTATTACAGAAAAAATAAAGAAATATTACAAAGATATTTCCATAAACATAAAACACTACATTACAAATAGTTGCAACACAAATAAAAGAATACATAAATATGACTATTAACTGTTAGATAACAGAAGTAAATAAATGTTATTTGAATATTAATAGAAAATGATTAATGTTACTACCAAGTAAACAATTGAAGGGAATAAAAAGTAAATAAATGTTATTTGAATATTAATAGAAAATGATTAATGTTACTACCAAGTAAACAATTGAAGGGAATAAAAAGAAAATAACCCGAACGTATAAAATTTTATCTATGAATTTAAAAGTCAAGAAAATCATAACCAATTTGGGATTCCAAATCCTTCTTGCAATGGTTGTGGGTATTGGTGTGGGAGCAGCTATAGGCAAAAGTGCAAGTGTATTTGCTCCATTAGGAACTGTTTTTATTCAATTAATAAAAATGTTGGTTGTCCCACTAGTAACAGTTTCCATTATTTCGGGTGCATCGTCTTTAGGAGCAACTAAAAAAGCGGGAAAAGTTGGGTTATCAACCATTTTTTATTTTTTGCTTACCACCGCTGTATCTGTAACACTAGGACTGATTCTTGGTGAAGTATTTAAACCGGGGGTTGGTTTGGATACAGATCTTGTGAAATCAATGTTCCCTGCGAAAGACTATACTGCTGCAGCACAAACACCAGGTTTTTGGGATGTACTATTAGGAATGATTCCTCAAAATCCTATCGAGTCTTTGGTTCGTGGAAATATTCTTCAAATAATATTTTTTGGTCTATTTTTGGGAATTGCAATTTCAACACTTCCATCTCAGAAAAAAGACCCAGTAGTGAACGGACTAAATTACATTACAGAAGCATTAATATGGATGATCAAAATTGTAATGTATACTGCTCCAATTGGTGTGTTTGGATTGATGGCAAACGCAACGGGTACATTTGGATTTGATATGTTGGAAATGGTATTAAAACTAGTGATGGTGAATCTAGTTGGGGTACTCCTATTGCTTTTTATCTTATATCCATTGACACTAAAGCTATTCTCTAAGATCTCTATCAAACAGTTCTTTACAAAAATGACTAAGCCCCAGATTGTAGCATTCTCTACAGCATCGTCTATGGCAACGCTTCCAGTTAATATGGAGGTTTGTGAAGAAGAACTTGGAGTCTCTAAACAGACATCTAGTTTTGTGCTCCCATTAGGTGCAACCATTAATATGACAGGGAATGCCCTCTACTATGCTCTGGTTGCAGTGTTTTTTGCACAAATGTTCGGACATACATTAGATACATCCCAATATGTAGCGATTATTCTTACTGCAACAGTTGGATCAATAGGACAAGCAGGTGTTCCTGGACCAACACTTCTAGTGGTTGCTGTATTAGCAGCGGCCAATATTCCATTAGAAGGACTTCCTCTACTTTATGCATTGGATAGAGTCTTTGATATGGTTAGAACCTCTGTAAATATTACTGGTGATGCAGCATGTGCGGTAATTGTCGATAAATTCAATCGATAATTATATAAGTGTACTAAAACATTAGAGCAAACTATCATCCAATATATTAGAACCACTTTTCACATAATCATTTAAACAAAAATCAATTTTATTTGATCAAAAAGGTATCTTTGCATTGGAAGAAAAGAATAAAAGAACATATCTAGAATAACCATATGAATTACAAGAGTGTTATTATTTTAATTCGAAGAATTGTACGTTCTATCAACCTCGAATCAAAAAAGATCGAGAAAGATCACGGCGTAAGTATTCCCCAAATACTATGTCTTGAGTTTTTGAAAGATAGCCCTAATTATCAAGCCTCTCAAAAGAGTATTAGAGATCACCTTAAGCTTAACTCAAGTACTGTCACGGGGATTATATCAAGATTAGAGAAAAGAGGCATGCTTGCTAAATTGCCAAAAACGGGAGATAAAAGGGTGACTATGCTGACATTAACTTCTATTGGATATGACCTATTAGAAAAGACCCCAGATCTTTTGCAACATCGATTGGCAAAGAAACTGAAAAATCTGTCCGAGTCAGATCTTGCAAAGATAGATGACGCCTTAACCACTTTGGTTGAAATGCTCGAAATTGAAGATGTCAGTAGTGCAGCTCTTTTAACAGGAGGTGAAATCATTAACGAACCGACTTCGAATTCGGAAGATAACAACTTAGGTACTTCAATGTAAAATAATCACAAAGTGCATCGTAAAAGATGCACTTTTTTTTTCTAAAATTCTAGTGACAATCTTCCATCCTTGTAAATTACCCCACAACAATATTTTACATTTTTGTGACTCACTTAGAATGCTCTAGTTACAATCAAAAATATTCACATAAAATACATACAACTAACCTTTTAGATCTAGTTATTCTTATAATCAATAAAATTTAACGAAAAAGAAAAGATGAATATCAACGAGCTTTGGCAAGCCAAACATATACTAAATAACAAAGCTGTTAAACCAATAGAATGAACCCCCGTTAAAAGAGGGAACAATAAATTCGATAGAAACTAAATAAGAAAAGACTGTAGTTATGACTATATTTTTAAAAGACCAATTTTCCATAATTAGAGATGTATTGTTCAGTTATCTTGATAAAAATAGTAGTAACAACATGATATAACATAGAAGAATCTATTAATACTGCGATAATTAGGCAACCAACCATATGAATCACAAATGGACTAAAAGATAAAATATCGCATAGAAACTATTTTTATTTGATATTTATTCAAAAAAACAAAACCGCTACTACCACTATTAATAATCAACTAGTTACACACATACAATTTATATGACTTTTGCCTAAATACGAAATAATATTTTGATTTGCAATACATCATTTGTAGTTTTGTCGTATAGAACACAATATTGTTAATTGCTAGAAAGTGGCCACTCAAGTAATTCGCTTGTTCAAAAACCAAAACTATCATCATATTATGTTTTCAACTTTTAACAAAGTATTTAAAATATCACTATTTATATTTCTAATCACCTTAATTCCAACCCATACCAAAGCATCACTTAAAGATTCCATCTCCTTAGGAGGGGCTTTACGATTCAATTATCGTTATAAAGCATGGGATCAGACTTTCAAGGATAAAAAAGGAGACTTCGTCTTTGATATGTTTGCCATCAAAGCAAATGCGACCTACAACAAGTTCTTTTTAAAAGCAGAATATCGTTTTTACCCATCCAACTTTGGGGGAAGCTTCTTGAAAGAAGGATATGTTGGATATAGAATCAATTCTGAACAACAAATAGTGATAGGTACGACCCAAGTCCCATTCGGAATCACCCCATACACCTCCCACAGTTATTTCTTCAACATGCAATATTATGCTGGTTTTGAAGATGATTACGATAATGGAATAAAATGGACTTATAACAATCAAAACTTTATTCTCGACCTAGCATACTTTAAAAATGCCGAGGGAAACAGCAACTCTACCAAAAGATACTCTTACGATCCAGTAGGTAACTATGAAGAGATTGGTCAGTGGAATGCGAAGATTGAAAAACCATTGGGTAATATATCCATAGGTGCATCTGGGCAATTCGGAAAAATTCGAAATGCAACAACAACAGATATCACCAACAGTTGGGCAACAGAGGCACATTTTAACGGAAACTTCTTATCGAACAAACAGTTGAATGTTAGACTAGAAGCAATGTACTATAACTATGAAGATATAGAAGACCATCAATTGACCATGGGAGCTTACAACTCAAGCTATGATGTTGCTAGCGAAGCGTCAATTTACTCAGTAGCCGTTGCTTATACAATCCCAGTAAAAGCAGAATATCTAGATTATATTCAAGTCTATAATGACTATAGCTATATGAAGAAATCCTTCGAAGGCTTCAATGATTCACAGATGAACGTAACAGGAATGATGTTGGCCGCAGGACCAATATATACATATATTGATTATGCTATTGGTAAAAACCAAGATTGGTTTGGACCATGGGGGGAATATGGCCCAGATAATAGCTCAAATGGTATGGCACAAGGTGATGTTAATCCGGATTGGCATGCTTGGTTTAATATCAACATCGGATACTATTTTTAATTAAAACGTTTTATGGATAAAAAACAAACAGAGACAAATAAGAAAAAAGACTTTAGTATTATTTTAGATTTCCCAGGGAATAAAAACAAGAAATCAAAAAAGAAATATGTAAGATCTGATAAGAAGAGTTTCTTTGGAATTAAAGCCAATGGAAACGTATTTGTTGGATCACTAATTATCATTCTATCTCTTCTATTAACTACAATTATTGTTGGAAAGCCTATTAGTGAATGGTTTGCAGACACTCAAAAGTGGATGAGTAACAACTTTGGTTGGTTCTTTATCACGGCAATCAATTTCTTCCTTATCTTTGCGATCATCCTTGGAGGAGGAAAGTTCGGGAAACTGAAGATTGGTGGACAAAATGCAAATACAGACTTTAGTACCTCGGCTTGGTTTGCAATGCTATTCAGTGCAGGGATGGGAATTGGTCTACTTTTCTATAGTGTAGCTGAACCAATTATGCATTTTGGAGGAACACCATTTTATAATGGAGCCGATAAAATTGAGGCGGCAAAAACAGCAATGGGAGTCACATTCCTTCACTGGGGACTACATGCATGGGCTGTATATGCTATCGTTGGATTGTCATTAGCATATTTCACTTTTAATAAAAAACTTCCTCTAACCATCAGATCGATCTTTTACCCAATACTAGGCGAAAGAATCTATGGACGATGGGGAGATCTTATTGATATCATCTCTGTTACTGCAACCATGTTTGGTTTGGCAACCTCTTTGGGAGTAGGTGTTCAACAAGCAAATGCTGGTTTATCATATGTTTTCGGTGTAGAATTTTCTAATAATTGGCAAATTGGATTAATTGTATTTATCACCTTCCTAGCGACGATGTCATTAGTATTAGGACTTGATAAAGGAATTCGTCGACTTAGCGAATGGAACATTCGATTGGCAACAGCACTATTAATATTTGTTTTGCTTGTAGGGCCAACGCTTTTTATCCTAAAATCTTTTGGACAAAATATTGGATATTATCTATCGAACCTTCTTACTCTAAGTACATTTACGGAGAGCTATAAAGGAATTAGTGAGGCATCTCATTGGCAAAGTGGATGGACCATTACATATTGGGCATGGTGGATCTCATGGTCTCCATTTGTAGGTATCTTTATTGCAAGAATCTCTAGAGGTAGAACAATTAGAGAATTCGTATTAGGAGTACTTCTTGTTCCTACACTTGTAACATTCCTTTGGATGACCGTACTTGGAGGTAGTGCACTACATCAAGAACTATTAGGAAATCATGGTATTTCAGAAGCAGTAAATGAGAATGTTGCTACTGCAATCTATCATTTACTTGAAAATTTCCCATTTACGAATATAGCATCAGTTCTTACCATTCTTTTGGTTGGTAGTTTCTTTGTTACCTCTTCGGATAGCGGATCTATGGTAGTAGATATGCTTACTTCAGGAGGAAAATTAGACTCACCTGTAGGACAGAAAGTATTTTGGGCTTCCACAGAAGGTATTGTAACGATCGTTCTTCTTGTTGGTGGAGGTCTGACTGCTCTACAAACGGCGACACTATTAACGGCACTCCCTTTTGCTGTTGTAATTATTATCATGTGTTACAACCTTTATAAAGTGTTGAATCATGACTACAACAAAATTGAAAGTCTTAAAAAGAGAGAAAGAAACCGCAAACTTGCTGCTAAAATTGCCAACGATGTGGAAGAGAGACTAGAGGATTAAAAGAAAATATTTTTATAACAAAAATAAACAGCCATCGACTTAAATAGTCATGGCTGTTTTTTTTTTATAAGATAAAATATATTGTATCAGAGTTTCTCGATAGGAAAATAATACTCAGCAAGAAGAATTAAACATAACAGACTTCATTTACTTCAATATTTAAGAGTAGAACCATATAAGGTTTTCTCTATAACCAAATATTTATAAACATATTGTGAATCACCCATTTGAATAAGGAAAAACTACAAATATGGGATATTGTATCTCGTGAAAAATATATAAGTGAAGAAAGAGACTTAATGAGATTATAGAGAAAGAAAAAAAAGGCTTCTATTAATTAAATAGAAACCTTACAGTACCCAAGGCGGGACTTGAACCCGCACGTCCGTAGGACACACGGCCCTCAACCGTGCCTGTCTACCAATTTCAGCACTTGGGCATAATAAGTGAATAAGACCTCTCACTTAGAAGGTACAAACATACAAAAAAAATCAATTAAAAAAAATCATAACACTAATTATACTCCGACTCAACAGTCACCTTTTGGACTTTCTGGTCTGAATTAAAATGGATATTATAATGATCAATTCTTGTAGTGGAAGGGATACTGATTTGAGTGGCATGAAAATTACCTCCTGTAATTGGTTGACTCTTTAAACGCTTAAATTTATTATAAACATAAACCCAGTTATTCTGCTTATCAAGATATTTAGCATCTGGTTTGCCATACATTATAACAACCTCAGAGATACTCATTCCTTTCACGTCACTTTTCATCTTTGAAAGTGGTGAGCATCCAAGAATAAGAATCACTAACAAGAAAGATAATTTGACATATAATTTTTTCATCATATCACTCCGATTTTAAATAAACGAAATTACTAAACTATTGCTAACCTCCAAATAAAATACCAAAACCAACTCCTAAAGAAAGATATGTAAAATTAAACTTATAATCATCTACTAAATAGACCTTTTTGTAAGAGTAAATCCCAAAGACTTCAACGAATAAACCTAAATAGCGTTTGGGGAAATATGCTACAAATGCATTCGACCCAATCGAAAATGAAGGTTTACGCTTAAAGTTAAAAGTGTCTAAAGAGCCACCTATCTCAATGTCACGGTCATTAAAATTAAAAACTAATCCCGCTCCAGAAGAAATAGAAACATTAAATTTATGATTATCTACTAACTTATACTTATAAGAACACATCAAAACAAAAACATCGTAGTTTGTAGACTTAATCTCCGAACCAATATATCCTTTGGTAGTCCATTCTAATTTATTTTTTTGAAAAAGGAGATCAAAAACAAAAGAAGACCTTTCATTAAAAAAATATGAAGTACCACCTTTCAGATATTGACCATTATTCAAACTATTTATCTCACAATCAGCTCCTACACTTGTATGGATTGGGATCGTAACACCACTTGATAAAGACATTCTTTGCCCATACCCATATAAAGTAGAAAATAGCAGTATAAAAAGGACATATTTAATCATAACAACCTAATTTAACATTATAACATACTATAGATGTTTAATGTTCTCATAGGTTTTAAGTTACATTTTAGCAATTAACAAATGTTAATAACACAAATCTATCACCTTTTTTATGTTATATTCGTATAGTAATTGTATATAAGTACCATAATTATATTAAAATTCAAGAAGGAATTAGAGCACGAGAGATATGGGGAAGATAATTTTTTACAATGAATTAGATATAAGCCAAGAAGTGGCTAGAATGGAGACAAAGCCTATAAATCTTAGAAATGGAAAGATTGAGTCTGAATCTCCTTATGGAAAAATAGAGACAACAAGGTTTAATATAACAGAAGGTTTTACACTGTATTCTTACAAAGCTACTGTTAAATATCCTTGTATCTATAGATCAAATGTATCAGAGCTGAGAAATATTCATATCATATTATCTGATAATAATAAAGATGGTAAAGTTATATCTCCCAATGACGTTCATATTAACACTCTTGGTTTCATTCTTTTCTATAACCAACACAGTTTCTTAGAGTTTAAGATTCCACAAGACACAGAACTAAGATGGAGTGAGATCGTAATAGACGAACCATTGCAACTAAGACGTAATCTAAGAAAAGGATCTTACCTTGATGGTTTTTTCTATTCGAAAGACCCGATGGTGATGTCTTTAGATATGGATGAGGCATTAGGCTCAATATATCAAGAACACAAACATACTATCGAAAAAGCTGAAGATCAACTAATACTATTAAAAGCAAAGAGTCTTCTCCTATTAAATGAAACATTATTATCTTTGGAGAGGCAGAAATGCGATATGGGTAAATATAGTCAGTATGATATTCAAAAAATATTTACTGTAAAAACGATGCTTCTAAAAGATCTTGCGAATCCTCCTAGTCTCGAATTCTTGGCTGAAAATTCTGGGATGAGTGTCAGCAAACTAAATAGATTGTTTAAAGTTGTATTTGGAAAACCGCCATATTCGTTCTATTCTGACTATCGAATGGAAGAGGCCTATAGATTGTTAAGAATGGGCACAAATACAGTTTCAGAGATTGGATATAAGTTAGGATATTCGAATCTTTCGAAATTTTCTGCTGCTTTTAAGAAACATCATAACCTACTTCCACGTAACATAAAGAGTATGAAATTGACTAAATAACGAATGACACTTTTCAAAAAAACGATTGCATCTAGTAAAATACATATTATTGCACTGATATGCTTTATCCTAGCCTTATCAAATGCATTTGCTATGCCTGATAACAAGAATAAAAAGCAAGGAAAAGCAACCAAGCAACTATTAACAAAACTCAAAGAGAAAAGTGAAGGTATTATAAAGCAGGATTCCATTAAACAAGCTAAAATAGATTCTATTTGGGCACGCAGAGATCATAAAGCAATATGTTTTTATGACTCTGTTAAATCTAAATCGGACAAATATTTTATCACTAGACATTTAACGAACCTTTTTATTGTAGATAAAGATACTCTTGATAAGAAGAAAAAGTTGAATGTGAATAGTGCTGAATACTATCTAAAATTTAAGGATCGACAAATACGCAATATCCAGATTATATACAAGGATATTTTCGCTATAAATAAAGACAAGGATGGAACACCAAGCAAAGTTCTTGATTTTATCAATGATGCACATGTCAATACAAAAGAGAGCACTGTAAGAAGAAATATTTTCTTTAAGGAAGGGGAGCCGTTAAATCCCATATTAATGGCCAATAGTGAAGAACATTTAAGGGAACTACCATACATTAATAGAGTAAATATTCTATGTGTAGAAAATAAAGATGAGCCTGAAACCGTTGACGTTATATTGTATATCCAAGACAACTTCTCGTATGGTGCAATGGTTAATATCTCATCTTCTGTAGAAGGTTCTGCAAAAGTATACAATCAAAATCTTTTTGGGTTAGGACATAAGTTCAGTCTCAAGTATATCTACAATACCCAAAAGAAACAAAAGTCTGGATATGACATAGAATACAATGCTCGTAATTTATTTAGCAGCTTTATCGATTTAGGGGTTAACTATGCCAATTCATACGAAATGGACATGTATGATATTCAATTATACAAACCTTTTGTTTCCTCCAAAGAGCAGATTGCAACTGAATTTCGATATAAAAGAATCCTAAAAAGCAACGAAATTAAAATTATACAAGGAGACACGCTTCAGGTTCATCAACAGAATGAATATATAGATTCTTGGATTGCAAAATCTATTAATCTTAAGACAACTTTGATGAAAAGTCACCAACTAATTCTTGGAGCAAGATTTTCTTCCTTAGAACAGTTTCAAAATCCAAGTGATGATCTAAATTATAATATGTTGTATCCTACAAAACAACAACTTCTTTTAAGTTTGGCATTTTCGAAAAGGAAAAGTTATCGTGCAAATCTAATATATGGATATGGGATAACAGAAGATATTCCTATTGGTCGATATTTTGAGTTTGTTGCGGGATACGACAACCCTTACAATGACAAGAGGCTCTATGCACACACCTTTTTCTCTCAGAGCTTCAAGATGAAAGACAAATCATATCTCTATTTTGATGCATTCGTGGGTGGGTTTTGGAACAATGAAAGCATTGAACAAGCTGAGATTGGGATGGATATTAACTATTTTTCAAAGCTATATACCATTAGCAGGTATCGATTCAGACAGTTCATTAATTTTAATTACACAAAAGGATTTAATCGTTTACCTTATGAGTTTGTCTCCTTAAACAATAGTGAAAACATAAGAGATATGAACTCACAAGAAGTATATGGAAAAGAGAAGGTCTCCATTCAATTAGAGACTGTTCATTATCACAAAAGAGCTATATTAGGATTTAGATTTGCGTCCTACATATTTTGTGATTTTGGAGCAATTGAAAACGAAAGTCCAGCAGCAAGATATAAATACGACATGTATACAGAAGTGGGCTTAGGAGTAAGAATGCGTAATGAGTCACTGGTATTCAACACAATTGAACTTAGACTGGGATACTTCCCTGTAGCTCCAAACGACATGAATAACTTTATATACAAAGCACTCTCAACTAAGACAGCTACCTTTAAAGACTTTAGAGGACGAAAACCTGAAGTGCTTCCACTCAAATAAAAAGCACTTCAGATATTTTCTTAAATCTAAAGATTTTTCAAGAAATAGTCTGAAACTTTTCTCATCAAATGGATACGATCATAGCCTCTTACATTATGAGGAGCAGTTGGATAGACAAAATAGTCTATCTGTCTGCTTTGTTTGATCGACTCTCTCAACATCTTGTAACTATGTTGCATTACCACAGTTGAATCCATTGCACCATGAATTAAAAGAAGGTCCCCTTTAAGATCTTTTAGGTGGTTCACCATATTACACTCTTTATACCCTTCAGGGTTTTCTTGTGGTCGATCCATATAACGTTCTCCATACATTATTTCATAAAGAGACCAATCGACAACACCACCACCAGAAACACCAACTTTGAATACCTCAGGATGTCTAAACATTAGATTCATTGTCATAAAACCACCAAAGCTCCATCCATGAACTCCGATTCTAGAGTCATCCACGTAAGAAAGACTTTTTAGGTACTCAATACCTTTCATTTGATCCTCCGTTTCATGGATACCTAAATTTCGATGAATAACCTGCTCAAACTCTTTTCCTCTATTAGAAGAACCTCTATTATCCAATGTAAAAGCGATATACCCCTGTTGAGCCATATAAAACTGCCACCATCTAGCAGAATAGTGCCAACGGTCTTGAACTAGTTGCGCATGAGGACCACCATATACATATACAATAACTGGATACTTTTTATTAGGGTCAAAGTTCAACGGTTTGATCATACGACAATAAAGATCCGTATTTCCATCTCCAGACTTAATAGTAAAGACAGACTCTTCACCAATTTCTTTCTTAGCAAGAGTATCTTCCGCTTTCAAAAGAACTTTAGTACGCTTGCGTGTAGAAACAGAAAGAATCTCAACTTTTCTAGGAATATCGTGACGCTCATAAACATCAATAAATTGAGAGTAATTCGTATTAAACAGTGCATTATGCCACCCCATAGGAATATCATCAAGCTTATCCACTTTCAATGATTTCATATTAACTCGATAAATATTACGAGCCATTGGACTCTCCTTGGTTGCTTGGAAAAAAGCATATTTCTCATTCCTATCAACACCATAAAAAGCAGTAACTTCCCATTCTCCAGAAGTTAATTGTGTCAACTGCTTTCCGTTCTTATCATACATATAAAGGTGGAAGTACCCATCTTTACGAGTCCAACGAATAAACTTATTACTACTCTTTGGCATAAAGTACAATGGATGAAGTGGCTCAATATAACGATCATCTGATTCACTAATAATCGTATTTAACTTCTCACCAGTGGTCACATCATACCTATTCCAATTCAATTTGTTTTGTCCTCTATTCACTTCCGCAATATAGATATATTTAGCATCTGGACTCCAAGTAATATTGGTAAGGTAATGCTCAGGGTCACCACCCGTTTTAAGGTAAATGGTTTTACCTGAGGTTATATCATATACACCAACAGTTACGTGATGACTCTTGCGTCCAGCCATTGGATACTTAATGTCGACTCTTTTTTGAGGTTCACTCATCATATCTACTAAAGTATAATCAGCAACCATCGATTCATCTTTCTTATAGAAAGCTAACTTCATCGAGTTAGGTGCCCAAAAAAGACCTTTCTCGATACCAAATTCATTTCTATGCACAGTCTTACCACAAACGATTCCTTTCTTTTCGAATGAAGTAACCTGTTTTTTCCCTTCTTTTGTCAACACCCATACGTTATTTCCTAAACTACAGGCAATTTTCTGATGATCTTTTGAAAGAAAATTATCATCCATTCCTTTTGGTAGATTAATGGTATAGTCTAACTTATTATCATTTACAAAATAATAAGTACCATGATAACTAAATTTAAATGTATCATTATCTATCCATTGAATAGAAGGAACTTGCTTTATCTTAGACAAATCATTATCTAATGATTTAAAAAAATCTAAAGTAAACTTCTGCTTCACTTTTAAAGAACGAGAGTCTTTCACAACTTGAGCTCCAGACTCTTTTACTGAATAAAGACGATCAGAGCCTTTTACCCATTGGATATTAGACAGATAAGATGGATACAAATTTGTATACCGACCAACAATACACTCATCTAGAGTTAAAGTGTCTTTTTGTGCCATCACAGGCATCGAATAGATAATCATAGACACAAAAAATAGTCTTAAAAATTTCATATAACTAGGTAATTTAATATTTATCGTATACAACAAATATAATCCAATTATTTTACTTGAATCATAGAATAAAATAGTTAAACCAAATCTTCTAAAATATTGCACCTAAAAGTATTAGATAAGCAAACATAACACAACGTTAACACATATTAACAATATATTACATGCATGTAACACATAAATTGATTTAATTTGTGTTGTCAAATCTAAAGCATCAATAATCATGAGTAAATTTTTTTATTTTATAGGGATTGTTATTACCTATCTAGCAAACATGATCTATGCATTAGTCAGCTAATCAGTTGAACGTTGTATTAAAACATGTTTTTTTTAGTGAGATATAATTAACTCTAATAAACAGAGTAGTACTCATTAATATTTTAAAATTAGCATAGCCGCCCCCTACATGCTAATTTTTTTATTCTTGAACTTTATTTAGAATACTATATAACTACATTATTCTTATTGCTTCGTATATTTAAACCCGAATATTATTTAAGGATTGTAGCAAAATGAATAAAGTAAAAAAGATATTTGGATCGACCACATTTACAGGTTTCTTATTTATACTTATTGCCATATCATTAGGAATGGCAACCATTGTAGAAACAGTTTATGATACTTCAACTGCTAAGATATGGATTTACAACTCCACATGGCTAGAAATCGTTTATCTTTTATTTACCATTAACCTCACAATAAATATTTTTAAGTTTAAATTATTTAGGAAAGAGAAACTACCATTACTTCTGTTTCACCTTTCATTCATTCTCATCATTTTGGGAGGAGGAGTCACCCGATATTTTAGCCACGAAGGCCTATTACATTTGAGAGAAGGCGAAACAACCAATCGTTACTTGTCATCAAATAAGATTATCTCCATTCAAACCACCGACAATCATAAAAAGAAAGAAGTCTTATTTTCAGCCTATGCTGGGACGAGCTATACCCTTCATTTGGATGGATATAAAGTAAAATTTTCGAACTACAATCCAAAAGTAATAAAAGAGCTAAAGAGCTCACCGAATGGCACACCAACCATTCAGATTATGGTGATCCAAAATTTCCATTCACAGAATGTAATATTGCAGGAGGGAGAGAAGATATATTTCGGCAATCAATCTATTGGATTCTCTTCTCAAAAAGATAGTGATATCTCGATTATTTCAAAGAATAACAAACTTCTCATTACATCTTCATCACCTATTACACAGATGACCATGTCAAGGATGGCCGCTTCTCAGGTCAGTGAACCAAAGAAGACTATGGACTTTAAAACTCGTCATGCTTACCAAACAAATGGAGTACAAATCATTTTGATGAAGTCGCTACAGTCCGCAAAGTTAGTAGCAAAAACGTCATCTAAAGGAGAGTATGAATCAGTGACAGCCACCATAGAAAAGGGGCATATAGAGAGAGAAGTTACTATATTTAATCAGACAGGTTTGCCTTTGACAGAAAAAACTTTAAATATTGCAGGAAACACAATCTCACTATCCTTTGGACAACAAGAACTTACCTTACCCTTTCACCTACACCTAAAGAAATTTATCTTAGAACGTTATAATAACTCCAATAGTCCATCATCGTACCGAAGTATAGTGGATGTGTTAAACACTCAACAACAAAAAGAGAAAAGCGTCGAAATAAGTATGAATAACACACTACACCAAGGTAGATACAGGTTTTATCAGACATCCTATGATCAGGATGAAAAAGGGACAATTTTGACCGTAAATAATGATTACTGGGGTACAATAGTTACCTATTTAGGATACTTCCTCATGATATTAGGAATGACAGGAGCTCTTTTTGCGCCTAAGACTAGGTTCCAAAAATTAATCAAAAGATCGGTTACCCCAACCCTGTTTCTATTATTATCGCTTCTTTCGCCAAACCAAGCACAAGCAAAGACATCCCAAAAGGATGTCATAAAGGAGTTTGGTAAAGTGTGGGTACAGAGTCATGATGGACGAGTTAAACCGATGAGTACCATTGCCAATGACTTCTTACGCAAGTCAATGTGGAAGACATCCTACAAGGGAAATAGTGCAGAGGAGGTTATGTGGGGAATTCTAACAAACCCTCAAAAATGGAGTGGAGAACCGATCATTAAAATTACACCATATATTGCAGGACTAATCCATGTAGATTCAAAATATGCTAGCTACCAAGACTTCTTTAATCCTGCAACACGAAAATACATACTCCTTGAGGAGATCAATCAAGCATATCAAAAGGCTCCCAATTTAAGACATCAAAAAGACAAAGATTTGATGAAAGTAGACGAAAAGGTCAATATCTTTAATCTAATTCAAAATCAATCTATTCTTAAAACTTTCCCATACAAGAAGGAGAAGCAATCCACTTGGATATCACCAAGTGATATAGCAAATGTATCCAATAGTTCCCCTGAAGAGCTTTTTATCAAGAAATCATGGGATTTGATATTTGATGAATATCATTCAAAGCATTATGAAAAAGCCATTCACTATTTAGAAGCAATCGATAAATATCAGAAGAAGAATGCAGTAGACTTGCCATCTGAAAGAAAAAACAAACTTGAAAGAGTGTATATCCATTCCAATATATTCCTATATACTTTTATTCTTTATCTTATTATTGGGTTTGTTGCATTATTCACTTGTTTCATCTCTATTCTTCGAAATAAAGAGTATAGCAAAAGGTTTAATATCACATTAGACATTATACTCGTTATTCCTTTTCTATTGCACACAATAGGAATGGTTCTTCGTGGAATTGTCTCGGGGCATATGCCATGGAGTAATGGATATGAATCGATGCTTTATGTTGCCTGGTCAATGATGTTTGCTGGTTTCATCTTTGCCAGAAAAAACCCTATTATCTTATCTGGAGCAGCATTTCTTTCAGGGATCACACTTTTTATTGCACATCTAAGTTGGATGAACCCAGAAATCACATTTCTTGTCCCTGTTTTAAAGTCACATTGGCTTACATTTCATGTCGCAATTATTACTGCTTCATATGGATTTATAGGAATATCGATGTTCATTGGACTAACAAACATGATCTTATGGATATTTACAAACAAGAAAAATAGGACTAGAATAGAACAAACTATCTCTCAGCTATCGGACATTAATGAAGCGAGCATGATTCTTGGACTCTATCTACTTACCATTGGAACTTTTCTAGGTGGTATATGGGCTAATGAAGCATGGGGAAGATATTGGGGATGGGATCCCAAAGAGACATGGTCCCTAGTTACAATACTAGTATATTCCTTTATCACGCATATGCGTATCATCCCTGCATTTAGAGGAAACTTCGCTTTTAATGCAGCATCCATATTTGGCTTCTACGCTATCATCATGACCTATCTTGGGGTAAACTATTATCTATCTGGATTACACTCTTATGGATCAGGGGAGGCAGGAAACACCAGTATATATTGTTTTATCTCAATCCTTGTATTAACCGTTATTACACTTTTTGCTAGATGGAGGTTTAGAATATATTTTCTAAACAAAGAATGAATCTAAATTATTCAAGAAAACAGTTTTGTATATTTGTTTCAAAATTTGAAACATATAACATGCTAGATTACCATCTTACTCCCTGCTAAGATGGTAAACTTCTATTTTCTTTTATTATGCAAAAAGTAACACGCACATTTGACATTCTTGACAGGCTCAAAAATGAGTTCCCTGAAAAAGCAATGTTAACAGGAAAAAATGGCAAAAATTGGTATAGTTACACTACAACAGAATACATCAACAAAGTAAACTATTTAAGTGCTTCTCTTTTAAAGATCGGAATTAACAAACAGGATAAAGTTGTTACTATATGCAACAACCGACCTGAGTGGAACATTCTAGACATGGCTTTAGCACAAGTAGGTGCTGTTCATGTGCCCTTATATCCAAACCTAAGTTCTGAAGAGTACCAGTTTTTATTATCTCATTCTGACTGTAGAATGGTTATATTTGGAAATCAACCTCTTTACAATAGAGCAAAAGAAGCGATTCCAAACACGACTCAAGAGATTGAATTCATCTATTCCATAGATCCAATAGAGGGAATTGATAATTTACAAATACTAATCGATAGAGGTCAAGAAATTTATCCTTCCCTCAAGAATCGTATAGAAGAGATCAAAGAGAGTATTTCTGAGGACGATATGTTCACCATTATCTATACCTCAGGAACCACTGGAACCTCAAAGGGAGTAATGGTACCACATAGAGCCATGGTAACCAATGCAATAGAAAGTTCAACATGTCAACCCCTAAATCATAATCACAAAACAATCTCTTTTCTTCCTTTAAATCACGTATATGAGCGTATGCTTAATTACCACATGCAGTATAAAGGGTTGGAGATATGTTATGCTCGAAATATTGGAACTGTAACAACCGATCTACAAGAACTACATGCTGATATATTCAGTACTGTTCCTCGCTTTCTGGAGAAAGTGTATGATGCAGTGATGTCTAAAAGAAAAAATCTTACTGGAGCTAAAGCAAAGATTTTTGATTGGGCCATTAAGGTTGGAGAAGAGTTTGAGTATGATAAACTGAATAATCCGATCTATAAACTGAAATTAAATATTGCAAGAAAATTAGTATTCTCAAAATGGGCAGCTGCATTAGGAGGAAATATTAAAGTTGTCATCTCTGGTGGGGCTGCATTACAACCTCGTTTGGCAAGAATATTCTCAGCTGTTGGGATCAGTGTTCAAGAGGGATATGGTTTATCTGAAACAGGTCCTGTAATTGCAGTAAACAAATTTGAGATAGAGAATCGAATGATTGGTACAGTAGGGCCAGTTCTAGATGGAGTATCATGCAAGATTGCTGAGGATGGAGAGATCCTTTGTAAAGGACCAAACCTAATGCTAGGATACTACAAAGATCCTCAATATACAGATGAAGTAGTCGACAAAGATGGATGGTTTCACACAGGTGATATTGGAGTCCTTGTGGACAATAAGTTCTTGAAAATTACAGATCGAAAGAAGTCTATCTTTAAGCTCTCTTCTGGAAAGTACATAGCACCTCAAGTAATTGAAAATAGACTGAAAGAGTCTCCATATATCGAACAATTAATGATCGTTGGAGAACAAGAAAAATTTGTTGCAGCAGTAGTATCCCCTAATTTAGATCAATTAGCAGATTGGGCAAAAAATAATCATATTCAATTTGAGGAAAAAGAAGCACTTGTTCTTCATCCTGATGTGATTAAAATGATAAATAAGGAGATCTCTTCTTTCAATAAAAGAATGAGTCCCCACGAACATATCAAAAAAAGTTTTATTACTGCAGATCAATGGAGTAGTGAAACAAATGAACTTTCTGCTACTTTAAAACTTAAAAGAGATATTATCGCAGAGAAATACAAGATTGTGATTGCAAAGATGTTTGGATAAAAGCAATTTGCAACAGACAAAAATATTATGGAGAAAATGGGTAAGGTAACAAGAGTATTTGACTTAGTAGATAGATATAACACAATATATCAGTCAAAGGAAAATGCAATATGCATTAAAGACAATGGAACATGGAATTGTCGATCATCTAAAGACTATTACAACCTCTCTCATCTTTTGGCTTTCCATCTTTATAACAGAGGAATAAGAAAAGGAGACAAAATAGGTATCGTTTCTACAAATAGACCTGAATGGTGTATCTTAGATATGGCATTAGGAATGTTAGGGGCGATAAATGTATCAGTCTACACCACATTAGCTGAAGAGGAGTACAAATATATCTTTGATCATGCTGAGATTAAAATGCTCTTTGTTTCTGACCCCCAAATATACAGAAGGGTAAAAAATATTATACCTGAGATGGTAAAAGAGAGTCTTTATAGTTTCTTACCTATTCTAGATATTCCATTATGGACGGACTTTTTTAATGACCAAGAAGCGCCTACAGAAGAACAATTAAGAGTAGTTCAAGGACTGAAAAACGAAGTATTGCCTGATGATATAGCGACCATCATATATACCTCTGGAACTACAGGAAAACCTAAAGGAGTCATGCTATCCCACAAGAACTTAGTTTCCAATTTCGTTCAACATAGCAAAAACCACTCTTTAGGAGAAAATACAAAAGTCATCTCTTTTCTTCCTCTATGTCATATCTATGAAAGAAGTGTTCTGTACCACTTTCAATACAAAGGAATGGCAATATACCTAGTAGATAATATTGCAAAAATAAGCACGATGATAAAAGAGGTAAGACCTCACATGTTCAACACAGTACCTCGTGTTCTTGAACGTATCTTTGACGGTATTATAAAAAAAGGAAATCAGTTAGGATCCATTCAAAAAGCAATATTTAATTGGGCCGTTTCATTAGGAATGAAATTTGATTTTCACGAGAAGAAAAGTATATATTATCGACTCTCTTTAGCCATTGCTGACAAACTCGTTTTCAAAAAATGGAGAGATGCTCTCGGGGGTAACATACAGATTATTATCTCGGGGGGAGCTGCACTACAACCAAGAATTACACGAGTATTTGGGGCTGCTAAAATACTTGCACTAGAAGGATATGGCCTATCGGAAACCTCTCCTGTTATTGCTGTAAGTAATGCTGTGACCAACGAATATATGGCAGGAACCAATGGACCGATTCTTCCTGGAGTAGAATTTATGTTTGGAAAAGATGGAGAGATCTTGTGTAAAGGACCTTCATTAATGAAAGGATACTATAAAGCACCAGAGCTAACACGAGAGGTTATCGATGAGGATGGTTGGTTTCATACAGGAGATATTGGAACTCTCATTCAAGGAAAATACCTCAAAATAACTGATCGTAAAAAAGAGATCTTCAAATTGTCTGGTGGAAAATATATTGCACCACAAGCAATTGAGAATATAATGAAAGAAAGTCTCTTGATTAATGAACTGATGGTTGTTGGGGACAGAGAAAAATTTGCTAGTGCAATCATCATTCCCAATATGGAAGAGATTGCTTCAATATTAAATATCTCTAACGAAAAAGAGATAGACTTACCTCAAGCACAAAAGATTGTTCAAAAAGAGGTAAATAGGCTGAATAAACGTTTAAGTGAACATGAAAACCTTAAACGTATAAAAATAGTCTCGGATGTGTGGAGCCCTGAAACAGGAGAGCTTTCTTCAACACTTAAGTTAAAAAGAGGATATATTTCGAAAAAGTATAAACAAGTAATTGAAGATATTTTCAAAAATTGATAATTTTATCTCTCTGAACAATTTTGTTTCATTGAAAAATCACTATATTAAAGAGTAGTCACAACTAAGAAATATCTTGTGAAAGAAAATATATTAATAACAGCCAGCACAGGGTTTTTCGGAAGGCATTTCCTTTCGTATGTAAACCAAATATCCTCTAATGATTCTAATTTCATCGCTGGAGTACGACGTCCTAAAAATGTACAAGAAGATGAAGTGGTTCGTTGTTTTCAAACACGTCCATTCGATTTCTTTAATACTAGTACTTTTGATAAAGCACTTGATGGAATCCAAAAACTGATCTTAGTTAGACCTCCTGCGCTAAAAAACACGAAAAAGTATATCCTTCCTCTGATTAAAATTGCAAAGGAAAAAGGAATTAAACACATCACATTTCTCTCTGTAACCAATGTAGAGAAAAGCAAGATGATTCCTCATCTTAGCGTGGAAAAATATATTATGGAATCGGGAATCCCATACACGATCATTCGTTCAGGTTTCTTTATGCAGAATATCACGAGATTAAATCAGAATGAAATAATCAAAAACCATACCCTTAGTATGTCTGCGGGCAGCGGAAAAGTGAATTTTACAGATATCCGAGATGTTATAGAGATTGCTCATAGCTCTCTTTCTAATAATAAGTTCGAGAACAAAGAGTTGGAGATTACTGGAGATAAAGCCTATAGCTTTTTCGACGTATCAGAGATGATCTCAAAGCAGATGGGACAAAAAATTACTTATACTAAGCCTTCCGCAATCAAATTTATAAGAGACAAAGTAAAGGAGAAGTTCTCTATACAACTTATTATACAAATGAGTGCTGTGTGCAACCGTATTAAGCAAGGAAAAGCGGAATTTACTTCGGAGGATTTCTCACATTATATGTCTAAAGACTCAAGGACATTACAACATTTTATTGAGGAATCGTTCTAATCTCTTCTTTCAATATCATAATTCTATAGGGCTATCTCACTCGGTGTGAGATAGCCTTTTTTTGTTTCTAGCAAAGTACAACAGCTATACTGCCTAAATTTAGACCAATATGTATGAGTGTTTCATAAGCTTACTTATAGACGAAACACAAAGAATGACCAATCACTCCTACAAAAAATAATACAATCTATTATAGCATATCACAACACAGTGTCAATAGAGTAATCCGGTCGTAAATAGACCTAGTTTGTTCCGTATATTATTTACATATTCCCTACATCTTCGTTACCCTTTGGTTACCCCTAGAGTAACCAAAGGGTAACTAAAGGGTAACTAAAGGGTAACCAAAGGGTAACGAAGATACGGTTCATCCCTATCTCAATCATTCTGTAGACCACTACTTTTCATCTAAAATAAACAAATAAATAGGTACGGACAAATAAATAAAAACATTCCAACCTACAGAACAATGAAAACCACCTTCTCCCCTACAACATATTATACAAGGGATAAAAAACAAGAAAGGTGTTCTCTAACAGAGAACACCTTCTACAATAGTTATTTGAATATACTTAATTTCTTAAGCAGCATTTTTTATATTTTTTCCCTGAACCACAAGGACAAGGATCATTTCTACCAACATTAGCTAGGTCCATTAAAGTAGGGGCTTCTTGTTCGTCGAACATTGCTTCAAGCCCTTTGTAATGAGTTTGCCAATCTGTTCTCATCAGATAGAAACACTGAGGTCTTCCACTCTTTTCGAACAGAGAAAGAGCATAACGATACTCTTCTGCTGTATGAAACGCTTCACTCCCCTGCTTATGATTCTCTCCATGTTTGTTTGCAAGATCTTGAATAAGATCTTTCGCCCAATCATATCCCTTCTCTGCAAGCATAACCGAAAATAGCGATTTACGATCGATATTGCATTTCAAAAGTTCCTTAACTTTCTCTTTTTGGCTCTCTGTGGTGATAAAAAAGACAGACTCATAAAGGTACATGTAAGGAGGCTTCGGATCATCAAGTTTCACTGCTTTTGCGATAGAATCTAAAAATAGATCAACTGCTTCAGGATACTTTTCACAAGCAGCTCCCACAAGAAAGAGTAACTGCTCATTCAACATATCCCAATCAGGAATAGCTTCGGTCGAAAATAGCTTTGCAATCCACTCAACAAGCTCCATCGTAAGATGTTTCTCCGCGACAATAGCATACCATAAAGCAGCATGATATGTTTGAGTATCACTATTTCCAAGTATCACATCCTCATTATAAGCTTTCTTAATACGCTCAATAATTACAGATTCGATCTCGTTATTTAGTTCCATCTCACAAAGAAACTGAATTGCTTCATAAGGGATACCATATCTTTGTGAATCTAATATTTCAAATGCACTTTTCTTATCCATCTTCTTTTAAGTTAAATAAGTTATTTACAGACAATAGCGACTGCATCTTGAACCGCTTCTGCAAGTCCATCTACATTCTTTCCTCCAGCTGTTGCGAAGAATGGTTGACCACCACCTCCACCTTGGATTTTTTTAGCTACCTCACGAATAATTTGTCCTGCATGTAACCCTTTTTCCTTCACAAGGTTTTCAGAAATCATCACAGTTAAGTTTGGTTTTCCACCTAGGTTTGCACCAACAATAAAACATAAATTCTCGATCTCACCTTTTAATTGGAAAGCAATATCTTTTAATGCACCGGCAGAATCTACAGAGACAACTCCTTCGACAAGATTCATTCCATTCACCTCTTTCATGGAAGCTACAAGATCTTTCTTCACTTGCTGTGCCACCTCTTTTTGGAATGCCTCAACAATTTTAGCAGATGCAGCATTCTCTTTCAATAAATTTTGAATAGCAGCAGTAATATCTTTTGGATTGTTCAGAATAGCCTTAACCTCTTTCATTAAATTTGCCTGATCCTGATGATACGCTTCCGCTTTTTTGGCAGTGATAGCTTCAATACGGCGTACCCCAGCAGAGATAGAAGATTCAGAAACAATCACAAAAGATCCAATTTGACCTGTTGCTTTTGCATGAGTACCTCCACAAAGTTCAAGACTATCTCCAAACTTAATTACACGAACATGATCTCCATATTTCTCTCCAAAAAGAGCAATAGCACCCATCTCTTCAGCCTCACTCATTGGGATAGAACGAAACTCTTCTTGATTATAGTTTGCACGAATGATTTGGTTTGCGACCTCTTGCACTTGGATTAACTCCTCTTCTGTCACTTTCTGAAAGTGAGAAAAGTCAAAACGAAGATTGTCTGCTGTAACCAATGAACCTTTTTGTTCTACATGCGATCCCAACACTTGTCTAAGAGCATAATCTAGAATATGAGTAGCAGTATGATTGTTTGTAATATCCAAACGTTTATCCACATCTACAACTCCTAGAAACTCTGCATCTACATTCTCAGGCAATGTCTCAAGGATATGAACAGTCAAGTTATTCTCTTTTTTAGTATCCACAACAGAGTACTTATTTCCTGCTGCTTCGATATACCCCATATCTCCAACCTGTCCTCCCGATTCTCCATAGAAAGGAGTCACATCAAATACCACTTGGAAGAATGACTTCTTCTTCTGTTTTACTTGTCGATATCTTAATATATTTAATGTAGTACTAGTAGTATCATAACCCACAAACTTAGAATCCATCTCGTCACGAACAAAAGTCCAATCAGAAAGCTCTTGTGCAGCAGCATTACGAGAACGACTCTTTTGTACCTCCATAGCTTGGTTAAAACCTTCAATATCTACTTCCATATTGTGCTCGCGAGCGATCAACTCAGTCAAATCTAGAGGGAAACCATAAGTGTCATATAGTTCAAAAGCAACAGTGCCTTCTACCTTCTTATTTCCACTCTTCTCCGATTCAACCATGATACGCTCTAAAAGACGAATACCAGTATCAAGAGTTCTAAGGAATGAATCTTCCTCCTCTTTTGTAACTTTAACAATAAGCTCTTTCTGCAGTACAATTTCAGGGAATGCCTCTCCCATCACTTCTGTAAGCACATCTACCAATTCAAACATAAATGCACGACGGAAACCGAGAAAAGTGTAGCCATAACGCACAGCACGACGTAAGATTCTACGAATTACATAACCTGCTTTATTGTTGGATGGTAGTTGGGCGTCTGCAATAGCAAAAGTAACAGTACGAATATGATCACTGATCACTCTCATCGCAATATCCACCTTCAGGTCTTCATTATATTTCTTTCCAGAAAGTTGCTCTAGTTTACCAATAAGAGGAGTAAATAGATCGGTATCATAATTAGATTGTTTTCCTTGTAGTACCATACAAAGACGTTCGAATCCCATTCCTGTATCGACATGCGTTTTAGGAAGCGGTTCCAAAGATCCATCCGCTTTACGATTAAACTGCATAAAGACAAGGTTCCATATCTCAATTACCTGAGGATGATCTTGGTTCACTAAAGTTAAACCATCCACTGCTTGTCGGTCTTCATCAGAACGGATATCAATATGAACTTCTGAACAAGGACCACAAGGACCTGTCTCACCCATCTCCCAAAAATTATCTTTTTTATTTCCGTTGATAATACGAGAAACAGGGAGGTGTTTTTTCCAGATATCATACGCACCTTGATCAAAAGGTACTTGATCCTCTTTTGCCCCTTCGAACACAGTTACATATAGACGATCTTCAGAAACACCTAATTTTTCCACCAACAGTTCCCATGCCCAATTAATCGCATCTTCTTTGAAGTAATCGCCAAAAGACCAATTACCCAACATTTCGAACATCGTGTGGTGATAAGTATCGTGTCCGACCTCTTCTAAATCATTATGTTTTCCTGAAACACGTAAACATTTTTGGGTGTCGGTGACTCTTGAAGATTTGGCGGCGGAATTACCAAGAAAGATGTCTTTAAACTGATTCATCCCCGCATTGGTAAACATCAACGTAGGATCATTTTTTACAACCATCGGAGCAGATGGTACGATTTCATGCCCTTTTGAAGCAAAAAAATCTAAAAAGGTTTGCCTAATCTCTTTTGAATTCACGATACTGTATTTTTTATTATAATTAATTTTTATCTTCAATAATATTCCATTTACATGGAATGAAACGCAACGAAGAATATTTTTTTATTACATTTGTCCGTTAGTCAACAATAAGGAATATTCTTCAATGCTTGCAAATTTAGATTATTTCAGTAAAATTACTCAATAGAATACGATAAAAATCATTCGTTCATGGCCAATGATAATTATAGGTTTAACCCGGAAACACTAAGTTACGACAAAGTAGAAGTTAATTTTAAGGAGAAATTCAAAAAAACACTCTACTTCTTAGGTACTAGTTTTCTCTTTGCATTGATCATCTCTTTCGTGACCACAAAAGTTTTCGAAACAGGAAAAGAACGTGATTTAATTCAAAGGAATGACAAGCTTAAAAATAAGTTTGTTCTGATGAATAAAGACATGAAACAGATGTCTGAGATCCTAAATGACATTCAATATAGGGACAATAACATATACCGTGTTATCTTCGAGGCAGACCCAATACCATCAAAACTCAAAGAGTCAAATTTTGACGACATCAATAAATTTGCTGAGTTGTCAAATATAAATGACGAAGATTTGATGAAAGAGACATCTCTTAAAATTAACACTCTTTTCAAGCAGTTATACATTCAATCTAAGAGCTATAATAAGGTGTTAGATATGGCTTTAAACAAGGAAAAGATGTTGACATGTATTCCTTCGATACAACCAATTTCAAACAAAGACCTTAAAAGAGCTGCTTCTGGATGGGGAATGCGAGTGGATCCAATTTATAAGATTCCTAAATTTCACTATGGAATGGACTTCTCTGCTCCGATAGGAACAGAGATATTTGCGACAGGGAATGGAGTGGTGAAGAGAGTCATTCGAAGTAAGGTAGGATATGGCCTTCACATTCTTGTCGACCATGAATATGGCTACGAGACTCTTTACGCACACATGAGTAAGTTCAATGTAAAAAAGGGACAACGTGTACACCGTGGAGATGTAATCGGATATGTAGGAAGCACAGGTAAATCTACTGGTCCTCACCTTCACTATGAGGTACACAAAAACAAGAGAGCTGTAAACCCTCAAAACTACTATTTCCAAGACCTTACAGCAGAGGAATATGAGAAGATGATTGAGTACTCTACCAATATGGGACAGTCATTTGACTAATAATATTTCCTAATATTCTTGTAGTTTACTGTACTTTGATTTGTATCTTTAGAATACTATTTCAGTGAATAATTATTGATTTTCACCTTTATGAAAGACCTCAAAACATACTACACGATTGGTGAAGTGGCACTGATGTTTGATGTCAATGTATCTCTAATTCGATATTGGTCAAACACTTTTAAACAAATTAAGCCTCATAAAAATAAGAAAGGCAATAGACTCTTTACCACAAAAGATATAGAAAATTTTAAATTGATCTATCATTTGGTCAAAGAAAAAGGACTTACATTAAAAGGGGCACAAATCAAGTTAAAAGAGACAGAGGAGACGGAAAATCCTACCGCACATATAATAACAAAACTCCTCGACATCAGAAAACAATTGATTCAACTCAAGGATCAAATGGATAAAAAAGAGAAAGTACATGATCAAAACACAACACATAATTGAGGTATTAGAGGTATTAGCCCCTCTTAATCTTCAAGAGTCATATGACAATGCAGGCCTTATCGTTGGAGATCCTGAAATGGAAGCAACTGGCGTATTACTTACTTTAGACGTGACGGAAGAGATTATTGATGAAGCTATAGATAATGGGTTCAATGTTATTATTGCACATCACCCTATTATTTTTTCTGGACTGAAAAAGATTAATGGAAAGAATATGGTGGAAAGATGTGTAATGAAAGCAATTAAAAACAACATTGCATTATATGCCTCTCATACCAATATGGATTCTGTTTTTGGTGGAGTAAATAGTAAGATTGCGGATAAGATTGGACTTCAAAACCAAGAGATTTTACGACCAAATTACAGCAAGATATTAAAATTCACAACATTCATCCCTAGAACCCATATCAAAGAGGTTACGAATGCTCTTACAGAAAATGGATTTGGTCATATTGGTCAATACGATTGTTGTAGTTTTACCACGGAAGGGATAGGACAATTTCGCCCTCTAAAAGGAGCAAATCCATATATAGGAACAGAAAATAAAATTGAATCAGTAGAAAAAATTCGATTTGAATGTTTGGTTAGACAAAGTGAGTTAACCCATTTTATTAACACTCTGAAGGAGTCACACCCTTATGAAGAGGTGGCATACGATTTAGTTGAAACTCAACGAAAAGAGACAACTTCTGGATTAGGAATGGTAGGAACACTAAGTGAACCAATGGACACGAATGAATTTTTACAACTTCTAAATAAGACATTTGATATTCCAGTAATTAAACACTCTCATGTTTGTAAGTCTAAAATTGAGAAAGTAGCAGTTTGTGGTGGTTCAGGTGTCGGATTTTTAAACGATGCGATACGACACAATGCGGATATCTTTATTACGGGAGATGTAAAGTATCATGACTTTTTTAATGCCGAGAATAAGATTATAATTGCTGATATTGGTCATTTTGAAAGCGAACAGTTTACTAAAGAGGTTTTTTATGAAATACTTACAAAAAAATTCCCTAACTTTGCAGTTCGAATGTCAAGTATATCTTCAAATGCAATAAATTACTTTATTGGAGAAAAGTAACATAGTAACATTCATTAAAAATTTAAGTTAGAAAAATTTTTATCAAGACATTGACTCTCTGCAATCATTACAATACTTGTAGCGGAGTATATGGTCGGACAATATAAATAATTTAGAGATGAATCTGCAAAATACAAGATCCGGAGAAATGGAAATTACGGTTGAAGAAAAACTTAAAGCACTTTACGAACTTCAGTCTGTAGTTTCTGAAATTGATAAAATCAAAACACTTCGTGGAGAACTTCCTCTTGAAGTACAAGATTTAGAAGACGAATTAGCAGGTCTTGAGACTCGTATCGCTAAATATAAGGAAGAGGTTAAGAGCATTGACACTTCTGTAACAAACAAGAAGAACTCAATCAAAGAGTCACAAGAGTTGATTAAAAAATACACGGAGCAACAAAATAATGTTCGCAACAACCGTGAATTCGACTCATTGTCTAAAGAGATAGAGTTTCAAACATTGGAAATTGAGTTAGCTGAGAAAAGAATCAAAGAGTTTAGTGCGGAAGCAAAAATCAAGTCACAGCAGATAAAAGAAGCTAAGGTGAGATTTGATGACCGTGGTATTGATCTTAAGAATAAGAAAAAAGAGCTAGAAGATATCTCTGCTGAAACAGCTGTTGAAGAAGATCTTCTTGCAAATAAAGCATCTAAGATAGAAGAACCTATCGAAGAGCGTCTACTTACTGCGTTTAAACGTATCCGATCAAATGCACGTAACGGGTTGGCTGTAGTTACAGTTCAGCGTGATGCATGTGGTGGTTGTTTTAACAAAATCCCACCTCAAAGACATTTGGATATCGCATCTCGTAAAAAAATTATTGTTTGTGAGTATTGTGGACGTATCTTAGTTGATAAAGATATTATGACTTCACTTGAAGACTTAGTAATAGCAGAAGATTAATTTTTTCACTATATAAGAAAAGAGAGAGCGATAACAGTTTGTTATCGCTCTCTCTTTTTTTATTGATTAAAATAGTTGTTCATAAAGATAAGGTGATATTTAATAGAGTTACACCAATATTTCCAATTGTGTCTTCCTGGCCTTACAGCGAAGTCATGAGGAATATTATAATAATCTAGTTTTTCGTGTAACTTTACATTCATCGGATAGAAGAAATCATCCTTACCACAATCGAAAGTGATCTTTAATGAGCTCTTTGTCAAAAGATATACTTGTGAAAGAACCGTATTTTTCGCCCAAACCTCATGGTTTGAAGCATAAGAACCAAGACGTTTTGCGATGTCCCAATTTAATGGGAATGGAGTAAAGTCGACCCCTCCACTCATACTTCCTACAGCTCCCCATATATCTTGATGACGAAAAGCCAAATATAAAGCACCATGTCCACCCATACTTAGTCCAGTAATGGCACGTCCTTTTACATTGTCAATAGTACTATAATGACTATCAATATAAGATACCAAATCTTTTGTAATATAAGACTCATACTGCATCTTCTTGTCGACAGGGCTATCGAAATACCAACTAGTTCTAGCACCATCAGGACAAACAATAATCATCTTATATCGATCAACATAGTTCTTTAGTTCTGGACATTTCGTAATCCATCCAGTATAATCATCGGTCGCACCATGCAGTAGATACAGTACAGGATACTCTTTTTTGGAAGTGTAATTTTCGGGTAGTATTACAAGGTTAGGAACCTCTTTTTTCATCTTTTTAGAGCGAACTTGGATGGTATCGACTCTTGCAGCCATTACTGCAAAGACATGAAAGTACAATACTGCTAATAGTGTGATCTTCAGGTTCATTGTTATTAGTGTTTTATAAAAAAAGTTTCTACAAATCTGTAGAAACTTTTTTATAGATACTAGTAAACTTTGTTATTTTTTATGACTGCAACAGTCCTTCGTTTTCGTCTCTTTTTCTTGTTTTTTAACATCCGCTTCATATCCTAATTTCTCGATAGCAAGCTCTAATTTTTTGATGTCCGTTTTATCTGTTCGAAAAGTGACTTTCACCTCTTTAGTAGGGATAGACACCTCCACATTTTTGACGCCCTTCTCATAAGGTATATTCTTCAAAATTGTTTTTTTACAGTGGTCACAATCAATAGAACAGATATAAGTTACATCTGCAATTTTCTTATCTTTTTTAGCAAAAGAAGGAGACAAACTGATAAGAAGTAAAAAGATAGGCAATAATAATTTTAGTGTTTTCATCGTGCAAAAAGTTATATTAGATTAATAATCAAAAGCATACTTAATTCCAAAATAGAACATTCGACCATAGATAGGTCCCCACACTTGAGCAGCATCAAAATCTTTAGAAGAGAATGGATCATTCGCAGCAATGATTGGGTTATCTTGTGTATAATTTGTTAAGTTCTCTCCACCAACATAGAAACTCCATGCTCTATAATTCTTTGTTACTTGAGCCATTAGAACAGTGTAGGCAGGCGATTCACTTGGTTGTTGATACACAGGATCTCTTCCTTCTGAAGTAGGAAGTTGTTGTGCACCATTAAACTGAGCAGTAAGGTCAAATTGCCATTTACGCATATTTGTGCTATATGAAGCAGATACCAAACCTTTGTATTTAGCCATCATTGGAACCTCTTTCAAACCAACCTCTTTAAAAGTCATCTCTACATCATTGACACGGAATGCTGTAGTTAATTCGAAACGTTCAAAAGGTTCATACCGTGCCTCTATTTGGAAACTATTGGAGAAGCTTGAACCATCCAACGAATATAGATACAAATCATAAGGAGATTGATTTAAATCAACGACCATCTGATTCTTAAACTCTGTACGATAAAAATCGAGAGATAAAGTCAGAGGTTTATCCCAAAGATGCCAATTATTGATTAAGCTTGCCCCAAAATTCCAAGCCTCTTCTTGAATAGGATCAGCTTGATCAAAATGCCATACTTTAGCAGAAGCAAGATATCTACTATTTTCTGCTATCGCTTGAGGTGTACGATATCCTTTTCCTGCCGATAGTCTAATGGTTGAAGAGGAATTAAAGGCCCATCGCAAATGAAGTCTTGGGGTCCAATAACTACCATGTAAACTACTATGATCATATCGAGCACCAGCCAAGAATGTAATATCATCTGTTGGTGCGTAAGTATATTCTAAGTAAGCTCCAATTACCTCCTCATCAAACCCGACATCCTGTAAACTATTATCATTTGAAAATTGTACTTGGTTTTTATTCTGATCATTCACATAGTTAGCTCCTACTGTATAATTATGATTTTCATTAAATAGATATGACTGAAAAACGACAGAGCCATAGATATTGCTCTGATCGATATCGTAATATTGATGTCCATAAAAAGAATCTCTTGTATAATAATCATACTTCGCAACAAGTCCCAAGCTGGTATTTTTACGGTCGAATATAAACCCTAACTTTGAGTATACATTCATTTTTTGTGACTCAAGCCCAATACCATAAACTTCTTGTTGATCGGGTTCTAACAAATGGTCATAATTAACTTGTCCCCCATTTCTAGTCTCTTCCATATAACTCAAACCAACCTTCCAGTTTATAAAATCAGACTTATACTTCCATTTATTATAGAAGTTGGATTGTCGGGTCACGGGTCTATCTAAGAAGCCATCCTTGTTATTGTCCATCTCACGATAGGTATCTTCGTAATGGGCAAAGAAAGCGGTACTCCAGTGTTCACTAAGCTTCATTGCGTAATTGGCATTCCATTCCATCTTCCCATCTTGATTACCGTACATATAAAAGGAACCTTTCTCTTCCCCATCTGGCTCTTTTAGTTCGACATTGATCTGACCAGTGATAGATTCAGCACCACTCTTAACAGCGGCAGTTCCTTTTGATATCTGTATAGACTGCATCCATGTCCCCGGTATATATTCCAGTCCATAACTATTTTGAGCACCACGAAGTGCAGGGATATTCTCAACCATCATCTGAGAATACTTACCTGATAGCCCCAACATTTTAATCGTTTTCGCACCTGATACAGCATCAGCAAAAGAGACATCCACAGACGCATTTGTCTCAAAACTCTCTGACAGATTACAACATGCACATTTTGTTAATTCAGCACCAGATACTTTCTGAGATTGGATAGGGTTAACACGAGAAAAACTTGTTGACTTTCTTCTTTTCGAAATAGTTACTCCATCAAGAGTTTCTCCTTGCACCATCTGAACAGTGATATTATTAGGATCATTAGGAGTGACCTCTACTTTGTGATAACCAACATAACTAAACACTAGCATAACATTCTTTACATCAGTATCTAATATAAATTGGCCATTAGCCCCAGTTACAGTACCAATTTGGGTTCCTTTCACCACAACATTAACACCTGGTACTGGAAGTTTTTCTCCATTATCGGCAACTTCAAATACTTTGCCTTTATAACCTTTTGCAAAAGAGACACAACATAGCAATAAGAGCCATGCACTCAAAAACAAACGAAACATATATTTTCTAGTTTAATTGATAAAATAATTATTAATACAACATAACAATGCAGAGAGATTCATTTCATCTCTATACAATATTAACTTTCAACTATTTAACAACTAATACAGGCGTATTTAATGTTCTGTAGTACTACAAACAAGGGCGCAGAATTATCCCTAAATATATCATTTGAAGGGATAAAAAAATCATTATCTTCGAAGTTGGAGACCAAACTATATAGCAGATCTCTAATCATTTCAACTTTAATAGCCACCTTTTGAAAAACTTCAAAAACAGGTGCTTTGATTCTTATTTGAGAGTATGTAATATCAATAACACTATGTTTAAGATACAAGTGTTTATCCATACAATGATTGGACAGGTCTTCCCCAGGAATATGAATGATCCTTTTATGCGCTACACATTGGCATTTATCACTAAGACAAGATGATTGTTCTTGAGAGTCATAAAAGCGAAGGCATTCAGTACTGCTATGCCAATTGGATGGAGAAATTAGTGCAAAATCAGAATGATCGTGTTCATAACAGTGATGAAAGAACATGTTGACTCCTAAAGTACTCATCAGAGAGACAAGCAATAGAAAACAACTTATTATTTTATTCTTTACACTGTTCATCTACGATATATTGTTTAAAGTATTACAAATTTAGAGAAAATTGATTTTATTTCAACTTTTATGTTCATTTTATATCTTATAAAAATAAAAAAGGAGTTTCGTAAACATCATCTTACAAAACTCCCTTCCAAATCAATTTATATTTTTGTAACTACTTGTCAAATGTAACTCTCGAATAAGGAGCGGCATCATGACCGATAAAATCCTTATTTAAGAACTTATAGTAGCCAGTGATCGCGATCATTGCAGCGTTGTCAGTGGTAAAGGAGAAAGGTGGAATAAAAAGGTTCCATCCATATCTCTCTGCATCATTGGTTAAAGCAGCACGAAGGCCCTTGTTAGCCGACACACCTCCAGCAATGGAAACATCATTAATACCAGTGTCTTTTGCTGCTTTTCTAAGCTTATCTAATAAAATATCAATAATTGTTTTTTGAAGAGAGGCACAGATATCATTTCGATTATTTTCAATAAAATCAGGATCCTCTTTCACTCTATCTCTTAGGAAATATAAGAAACTAGTCTTTAGTCCTGAGAAGGAATAATCATACTCTTTTACCCTTGGTTTCGAAAATTTAAAAGCTTCTGGATTTCCCAACGCTGCATACTTATCAACTAGAGGACCACCTGGATAAGGTAAACCCATAACTTTGGCACATTTGTCAAAAGCCTCACCTGCAGCATCATCAATGGTTTGTCCAAGGACTTCCATCGATAAATAGTCATCGACTCTAATAATCTGAGAGTTTCCACCAGAAACTAATAGGCATAGAAAAGGGAAAGTGGGCATCTTCTTATCCCCCACCTCTTCTTGAATAAAATGTGCAAGAACATGTCCCTGAAGATGGTTTACGTCAATCAATGGAACATTTGCGGACAAGGAGAGCCCTTTAGCAAAAGAAGTTCCAACTAATAATGAACCTAATAGACCTGGACCTCTAGTAAATGCTATTGCCGAGAGCTGGTCCACTGTAATACCTGCATTTTTTAAAGCAAGGTCTACCACAGGGATAATATTTTGTTGATGTGCTCTAGAAGCTAACTCTGGAACAACCCCTCCATATAACTCATGACATTTCTGTCCAGCAACTTCATTACTTTGAATCACGCCATTCTTTACTACCGCAGCAGATGTATCGTCACAAGACGATTCAATACCTAAAATTATAATATCCTTTTCCATACTGACTTCTATATTCGACAACAAACGAAAGAAAACCTTATTTCATGCTATTTTTTTTGCATCTTTTTATGAACGTGTGCAAAAAATTACGATTTTTGTTAATGGTATCCCCGTTATGAATTGTTTTCTTTTTAAAAACTCAAAGTTATTAAAAAAATAGGTAAAATAGTACTACTAGTCTTCTTGATGCTAATAATCACTTTATGTGGATGTTACATTGCATTATTAAGTAGTCGTGTTCAAACTCTAATAGTCCAATCGATCACTGATGACCTATCTCAAGAATTAGGTACAGAGATCTCTATTTCAAAAGTGGACATTAGACCACTAAGCTCTCTTGTATTAAAAGATTTTCTAATCAAAGATCAAAAACAGGATACGCTGATCTATGCAAAAGCGTTGGTAGTTAAAATTGATTCTATCGATTTTGCCAAACAACAACTCTATTCAAACAAAATACTTCTTGAATCTACTCTTGTGAATTCGCGTAGATATAAAGATGCTTCAAATTACAACTATCAGTTTTTATTAGATTCATTAAAAAGCAGCGATACGACATCAACTCAATCACCATGGCAATTTAGATTAGATCATGTACGTATTGAAAATGCACAAATAAGGAATAATGATGACAACACAAAAGTTATAGAGGAGGCCTTCGACATTAATCATCTTAATTTTAAAGATATAACCGTTGATCTCGAAACAGAAAAAAAGGATTCCAGTTTATATTTAAAGGTCCATGAACTAAAGCTGAAAGAAGATCATTCAATTAAAATAAGCAAATTTAATATTGATGTTGAATTGACTTCTGAACATATTGCATTTAATCACTTTTCTCTTGAAACAGCTCTTTCTAAGATTGATGCAAGTGATTTTATGATGAAAACAAAAAAAGATACTTCTATTTTGGCTTTGGATAAACATCCTTTTAAATTTAAAATTAACAAATCTTCAATCTCACTAAAGGATATATCTTTCTTTGTTCCTAGCATAAAAGGAATGGACGAAAAGATTCAGTTTTCAGGTAATGTAAAAGGTCCTATTGCGAACCTTAAACTAAAAGATCTAGAGCTTAAACTAAAAGATTATACAAAAGTAAACGGAGATGTTAGTTTTTCTGGACTACCCAACTTTCATAACACATTTATTTTTGCCAAATTAGAGAAAGCATCTTTCGATTTTAGAGAGTTAAATAAGGTCAAACTTCCTATCTCGTTAAAAAATAAGTTTCTAGACCTACCAACAGATATTCACAATAAGAATATTATTACATATTCAGGAGAATTTACGGGATTCCCTTCAGACTTTGTCTGTTTTGGAACAATGAGAGGAATGCTTGGTGAACTTGACACTGATATCGCAATCCGCCCAGACAATAAAGGAAGGATCAATGTCAGCGGTAAATTTAATACCAAAGATTTTCTTATCGGAAGTCTTCTAAATGCAGAAAAAGAGACGAAACTTACTTTAAGGTCCAATATTACTGGTTACTACACAAAGAAAAGTGATTACAATTTGAATATTATCGGTACCATCGATGATATTCAAATTGAAAATTATATTATCCATTCAATCCATCTTAATGGAAATGCATATACAGGAGGATTCAAAGGAGGTGTCACGATTAGAGACCCATTTTTAGATCTAGTTTTTAACGGTAAAGCAGATTACCTGTCTGATATTCCAAGTTATGATTTTGATCTAAGTGTACAAAATTTCATTCCTGCTTATCTTAAGATTGGAGAACCAAGCAGAATTGATACGCTAAACTTTGGACTCAAAGCAAATTTCACAGGAAATAATATTGACAACTTTAGAGGACTCATCAATCTGAATAATTTTAGTATCTCTAATGACACAAAACGTTGCTTTGTAAAAGATGTAAAGCTCACAACAAACAAAAGCAAAGATTGCCGTATATTTAATATTGATAGTGACTTTCTAAATGTAAATATTGAAGGACATTATACATACAAGTCATTGTTTCATTCCATACAGAACATCATTTCATCCAACCTTCCAAGTTTATCAACAGTATCAACCCTTACATCACCCAATGATATCGAAGTGACAGGAAAGATTACTAGCGACAAAGGGCTAATTAATTACTTTATTCCTAATACTGCTGTTAAGTTTCCTATTACAATAGGGGGAAACTTGACAGATTCAATTCACTCTGCTAAATTAAATATTAGCATTCCTGAGTTGTACTATAATAAGAATCTTGTCAAAAAATTTAATATCAATCTTTATGAGAATCAAGGGATTTTAAATGCAAAACTCAGAACTTCCAAAATTACATTGAGTAATAATATCACACTAGATAATTTAGCACTTCACTCTTATGCTAAGAATGATACGATAGCATCACTTTTCTCCTGGAGTAACTCTGACTCCATCACATATTCCGGGAATATTCCCATCGAGACGGTTATTAGTAGAGATAATGAACAAAGAAAAGTACCTATATTCGAATTCTTGATTCGTCCATCTTATATATATGTCTCAGACTATAAGTTCAAAATATCAGATTCAAAAGTAAAATTAGATAGTACTGCTATTGAGATTTCTAATTTCAGTATAGAAAACAACAAACACGTTTTAGCTATCAATGGAAAGGTTTCTCATGACCCATCAGATTCTCTAAACGTTTCATTTAACAATGTATCTATTGGAAAAATGGATAAGGTCTTTGCGTGGGACACGGGACTAAGTGGTATTATCAATGGAGTGCTTACCATGAAAGACTTTTATAAGAATAGAATATTCTTAGGAGATCTAAAGATTAAAGACTTCTCATTTAGTGATAAACCACTGGGAGACATTCTGTTAAAATCAGATTGGAATAGCCTAGAGAAAAAACTATTCTCCCAACTTTTATTACGAAAAGAGGATAAAAACATCCTTGATGCTCATGGAACATTCACCCCATCTACCAATGAGATGGATTACAATGCGATACTAGATAAAGTCCCGTTTGTCAGTCTTATGCCATTCTTAAAGAGCTTTGCTTTCGAAATAGGTGGTGACATCTCTGGTGATGTTAAAGTTCAAGGAAAAATATCCCATCCTTATCTAACAGGAGATGTAATGCTTGACAAAGGGCTGATAGGAATAGACTTTACCAAAACAACCTATAGACTAACCGATACTATCCGATTTGTGCCTGACACCATGTTATTTCAAAATATTATCATTAAAGATTTGGATAACAATGAAGGAAGGTTTGATGGCTATATTAAACATGATTTCTTTTCAAACTTCTTGTTTAACCTAAATATCAATACCGATTACCTTTCTGTTCTAAATACAACCATAGATGACAACGAAGATTTTTATGGAACTGCAAATGCTTCGGGGAATGTCAAACTTACAGGAAATTTCGATGACCTAGTATTAGATGCCAATGTGAAAACTGGTATGGGAACCAATATTAGTATCCCGATGGAAGGTCCGTCCAATGCGGCAGAGAATAGTTTTGTTCGATTTAAGAAACCTGTTAAATTCTACAAAGAACATGTCTCTCTACAGCAAAGTGAAATAGATGAATTCTTCACTTTCAACCTAGATTTAACCATGACACCAGATGCAAAGTTTCGAATTATATTTGACCGTTCTTCCTCAGACTTAATAGAAGGTTCAGGTAGTGGTGATCTAAGAATAATCTACGACAAAGAACAAAACTTAAAAATGTTTGGAAATTACACCATTGCAAAAGGTAATTACAACTTTACACGCCAGGGATTTATCAGTAAACATTTTAAAGTAAAAGAGAATAGTGAGATCTCTTGGGAAGGTGATCCATACAAAGCAAGGCTAGATTTAGAAGCAGTATATTCTACTAAAGCATCACTTTATGAACTTCTTGGCGAAAGTAATAGCTCATCTAGTGATTATACAAAACGTATTAAGGTAGATTGTATTATTAAATTAACCAATGAATTGTCTAATCCAAGAGTTGATTTTGCAATAGAACTACCGACAGCAGACGAAAGAACAAAAGACGAAATAGCACAGTATCTTTCTACGAAAGAAGAGATTACTAGGCAGATGATCTCCATCCTTCTTATTGGTAAATTTACGACTCCTGATTACTTAAAAAGTGGAGATACACAAACGAACAATGCTGATATTATTAGTGCCACAGCCTCCGAGCTTTTATCAAACCAGTTCTCTAGTTGGCTTTCTCAAATTTCTAGTGATTTTGACATTGGATTCAATTATCGTCCAGGGGATAATGTCAGCAATCGTCAAATTGAAGTCGCATTGAGTACCCAGTTACTTAATAATCGTGTTCTTATTAATGGAAATATAGGAAACAATGGTAGTTTGCAATCGAATAATGCGAACGAAATTGTTGGAGAAGTTGAAGTTTATGTAAAGCTTACTCCAAACGGCAAACTACAACTGAAAGTGTACAACAGATCTAACGATGAATTATATGATACCGCACCATACACTCAGGGGCTAGGTATAAGCTTTAAGGAGAACTTTAATAGCTTTGAAGAACTGTTCAAAAGATATAGAGAAAAACGCATAATGCGTCAAGAAAAAAGAGAAAGAAAGAAAATGTTAAAGAAACAAAAGAGAAAAAAACAGGATTCAAACGTTACGGGTGAATAAATTACTAATAAAGAAATTATCTTTAATAAAAGTTCGAAATCAAAATATATTTGTATTATAAAATAATTATTTTGCAAGACCTTTGGTTAACTTTGTATCATAATTTAAAATTGAAATAATTCAAAGACATGCATACCCTATCTATTTTACTTAACACTGCAGCACAAGCAGCGACAGAAACAGCAAAAAATTTAAATACGCAGGTAAGCACTAGTCTTACTCCTGCTGACATTTTCGAAAAGGGTGGAGTAATGATGTATCCACTAGTGATTTTATCAATCATTGCTCTATATATTTTCGGAGAACGTTATTTTGCTATTGCAAGGGCAAGAAAGTTTGACAATAACATGATGAATGAGATCAAACAAAAGATCAAAGCACAAGAATTCAATGATGCACTACTTATTTGTGAAACTTCCAATACTCCTATGGGGCGAATGATTGCAAAAGGAATACGTAGAATGGGACGTCCTTTGAGTGACGTACAGACTGCTATCGAAAATGTAGGAAACCTTGAGATCTCGAAACTAGAAAAAGGACTTCCTGTACTTGCCAGTGTTTCTGGTGGAGCTCCAATGATTGGATTTTTGGGAACAGTAATGGGAATGATTCAAGCCTTTTATGAAATGTCAAGTGCTAAAAATGTAGATATATCAAACCTTGCAGGAGGTATCTATACTGCGATGTCTACAACTGCAGGAGGTCTACTAGTTGGTATCCTTGCTTACTTTGCATATAATATTTTGGTTGCGCGCGTAGACAAAACTGTTGCAATTATGGAGCATACTTCAACAGAATTTATGGATATATTACACGAACCAACAAAAAAATAAACAAGCATGTCGTTAAAAAGAAGAAGCAAAGTTGATGCTACTTTTAGTATGTCATCAATGACTGATATTGTATTCCTTTTGTTGGTGTTTTTCATGATAGCATCTACTATGATAGGGCCACCAAGCCTTAAAATAGCCCTTCCAGAGAGTTCACAAGGAAAAAGTAATAAATCTATATTCACGATATATATCAACAGTAATGTAAAATATAGTTACTCCAACGGAACAGATGATGCAATTAGCTGTAACTTCAGTGACCTTTCTCCTGCATTACAAACAACGTTTCCACAAGGAGAGATTAAGAAAGGACAACCAAGACCAGTAGTCATGTTACAAGCAGAAAAATCAGTTCCAGTAGAGGAAGTAGTGAAAGTTATGAGCTTAGCAAGAGAGTTGAACTATACTCTATTACTTGGCACAACAAATAAAAAATAGGCCTAACAAATGAACTAACATGGTTAATCAAAACGATGATACTAGAATTCATGGTGTAATTTTCTCTATAGTAGGGCATATTATTATTCTACTTCTGTTATACTTTATACCTCTTGAGGGAAGTGATGGAGGTGCTGGAGAAGAATATGTAGTTTTGGTCGATAATAGTGGAGTAGATAGAGTGGCTCAGGCAAGACCTAAACATAAAAATCCTCCTCAAAAGAATGACAAAATTGCAACTGCTTCTCAGGCGCAGGCGCAGAAGAAACAGAAGAAAATAGAGAAGATTCACAAATCTACTCCTGTCCCAAAACAAGGCAAATCCTATAAAAACAAGTCTAATGAAGGGGAAAAGAAGGAGAACCCAAAAGTAAACAACTCGAAAACGACTGATATTAACTCCGTCAAAAAAGCCGAAGAGGAGAAAAAACAAAGAGAAGAAGTCGAGAGGCAACGTGTTGAGAATATCAAACGAAAAATAGAGAAAAGAAAGCAAGATAGCATCCGTAAGGTACAAGAAAAGATCATTCAAAAGCAACAAGCTGAGATGAACCAAATGTTCCAACAAATTACTGAGAATAGCAATCAGCCGACAAAAACAAACGCAACAACGAATAAGTCTGATAGTCAAAAGACAACGACTAAATCCTCAAAACATAGAGGACTTAGTGTAAAGAATAGAGTCTTTATCACTGGTGCTGAAAAGCCTACCTATTTAGGAAGCGAAGCGGGTAAAATTCATCTTCTTTTAACAGTAAACCCTTCAGGTCATGTATCTAAAGTTACTGTTGAAGAGGGTTCAACCACAATCACCAGCCAGAAAACCATCGATAGTGCAATTGCATTTGTCAAGACACTTCGATTTAATACAGCCAGTGATCAATACGATTATGGATACTATGAATTAGTATATAAAAATGGTGGGGTATTCTAATATATTCAAAAAAAGAGAGTAGCATTAAAACACTACTCTCTTTTTGCATTATAATATAAAAAGTGATTTTTATAATTTAACTCTTCATAAAGAAGACTCAAAATTACATGACCTCAATTATCGCCATTTTATGACCAGCAACAACCACCTGTTCTGGTTTAATATTTAGTTCTGTAACTACACCAGAAATTGGAGCAAGAATTTCATTTTGCATCTTCATAGCCTCAAGAGTTAGAATAATCTGTCCAGCTTCGACATTTTGCCCTTTTGCTACAAAAACATCCACAATTTTTCCTGGAATAGGGGCCAGTACCTCTTGTTCTTTCTCATCCTCATCACGAGCTAAAATCTCTTTTCTTCTTTTAGAGATCTCTGTATCGATAACAAAATTATAGCTATTACCATTCACGAGCACAGTACACTTGTTCTTTTTAATAGAGACAATTTGTGCTTTATGCTCTGTACCATCAAGAGTTAAAACGATCTCTTCATTAGAGAAATCAGTACCAATACTTATTTTCTCGCCATTCAAAGATTTCAACTCTCCTAACTCTTCAACAAATTTATATTCGTTTTCACCGCCAACATAGAAGTTATTGGTTCTTCTTTTACGTGTAATCATGATTAAAAGTTTTTTAAGTACTTACTTTGTAACCATGGAGAAGTAAACTTTTGCTCTAAATCTCCTGTTTCAATATCACTCTTATTATTTAAATACAGTTGCATTGCGACGTAAGCAGCAACCATCTCCTCATTGGGTTTCTGAAGATATACTTGATCAACGTCTTTAAGTAAGAACGAAGTAGTATAGCTTCCTTTAACAAAAGAAGGAGTATCTAATACTTTCTTAAAGAATGGTAAAGTTGTTTTGATTCCTTTTATCTTAATATCTTCAAAAATATCTTTTGATATCTCTAAAACCTTATCACGACTTTCTGCAGAAACAATCACTTTAGCCACCATAGAATCAAAATATGGAGGAACTACGATACCATTTTTGTACCCTGTATCCAATCTCAAATTTGGATGCGTAGGAAAATCATATTGCTCAATAATTCCAAAAGCAGGAGCAAAATTAGATTGTACATCTTCAGCATTTAAACGATATTCCACACAAGCACCATTTATCTTGATATCCTCTTGCTTGAAAGAGAGATTTTCTCCTTCAGCGATACGGATCATCTGCTCAATCAAATCCACTCCAGTGATCGCCTCAGTAATAGGGTGCTCCACTTGGATTCTAGTATTCATCTCAAGAAAATAGAAATTCTTCTCGCTATCCACCAAGAACTCAACTGTTCCAGCACTATAATAGTTTGCATATTTAGTGATATTTACAGCTGCTTCCCCCATCTTTGCTCTCAATTGATCATTTAGAGCAGGAGATGGTGCCTCTTCGACAAGCTTTTGGTGCTTACGTTGAATACTACACTCTCTTTCAAAAAGGTGTACTACATTTCCATGCATATCAGCAAGAATCTGGAACTCGATATGATGAGGATCTTCCACATATTTCTCAATAAAAACATCTGAGTTGTTAAAGATACCTTCTGCTTCACGACGGGCCATCTTAAACATCATCTCTAGTTCTTCTGAGTTGCGGGCAACACGCATTCCTTTACCACCACCACCAGCAACGGCTTTAATGATCACAGGGTATCCGATATTATCTGCTAAAACTTTAGCATCTTCTATATTCTCAACAATATCTTTACTTCCCTCAAGAATTGGTACACCAGCGGCTTTAGCCATCTTACGAGCAACCCCTTTGTCCCCCATATCTTCAATCGCTTGAGCGGAAGGGCCAATAAGGATAACACCCTCTTTATCGCATGCTTCAGCTAACTCTCTACTCTCAGACAAGAATCCATAACCTGGATGCACCGAAGAGACACCATTTTCTTTAGCAATCTCAGCTATTTTATCAGGGTTCATGAATATATTTTCATGAGAATGACCTGTGACATCCACCACATGATCCATATGCATTAAATAAACAGCATTTGGCTCATAATGTGTCATTAGACCATAAACTTCTATTCCCATTTTATGAGCAGTATTTGCTATACGAATAGCAATCTCCCCTCTATTGGCGATAAGTATAGATGATATTTTTTTCATACAGTTTGTACTTTTTTAAAGTGGAATGTTACCGTGCTTCTTAGAACTCTTCTCTTCGAATTTATTTTCTAATAGAGAAAATGCCTTAATCAATTTTTCACGAGTAGATTCTGGTAGAATTACCTCATCAATATATCCTTTTTGATCTGCAATATATGGATTGGCAACCTCTTCTTTATACTTAAGAATCAATGAACGACGAAGTGCTTCAGGATCGTCTGAAGCCTCAATCTCTCTACGATTTAATATTTTCACCGCTCCTTCAGGTCCCATCACAGCAATTTCCGCTGTCGGCCATGCAAAATTGAAGTCTCCTCCCATCTTATTACTATTCATCACAATATAAGCACCACCATAGGCTTTACGTAGGATTACAGTAATTTTAGGAACAGATGCTTCTGCAAAAGCGAAAAGAAGTTTTGCTCCATGCTTAATAATTGCAGCATGCTCCTGTTCAATACCAGGTAAGAAACCAGGCACATCTTCCAAGACCAAAATTGGAATATGGAATGCATCACAAAAACGAACAAACCTTGCAGCTTTTCTTGAAGAATCAATATCTAGAGTACCAGCCAAGTGTTTTGGTTGATTTGCAACAATACCAATCACTTGGTTATTCAAACGAGCTAAACCTGTAACGATACTTTGCGCATATCCTTCCGCTGTTTCGAAGAAAGAGCCTTTATCCACCAGACGATTAATAATCTCTATCACATCATAAGGTTTATTTGAATCATCAGGAATAATCTTCGAGATATTTTCCATTCCATCAGGCAAAATATTTGCATTTTTTGCCACTGGAGGATGTTCCACATTATTAGAAGGTAGATAACTTAACAGTTTTCGAACCCCTAATAAAGTATGCTCTTCGTCATCGTATATAAAATCGGCAACACCACTTTTTGTACTATGTACATCAGCACCACCTAATTTTTCACTTGTGGTATCTTCATTAAGCACCTCTTTCACCACATTTGGCCCCGTCACAAACATATAAGCTGTTTTACGAGTCATAAAGATGAAATCCGTTAATGCTGGCGAATATACCGCACCACCTGCTGCAGGACCTAATATAACAGAAATTTGAGGAATTACACCAGAAGACTTTACGTTGTTCATAAAAATCCCAGCATAACCAGCCAAACTAGCAATTCCTTCTTGGATACGAGCACCTCCAGAATCAATCAAACCGATTACAGGGTGTCCCATACGAAGACCAAGGTCTTGCACCTTTTGTATCTTCTCGGCATGGATAGTTCCAAGAGAACCACCTTGATAGTTAAAATCTTGTGCATATACCAAGACATCACGTTGATTTATCTTTCCATATCCACAAATCACGCCATCTCCCAATGCTTTAGGGTTATCTCCTTTATAATCTAAAGGCAATGCAAAAGCATCAATCTCAACAAAAGAGTCTTCATCTAACAAAATATCGATACGTTCGATGGCAGTCAATTTCCCTTTGGCATGTTGACGTTCAAAGTAAGCATCATCAAATCTTTCATTAAACCTCTGATCGCGTTCGTTGAATCTCTTGTAATGTATTCTATTATCTTTCATTAAAATATATTTTTTCAGAGTGATGGTTTCAATTTATTATAAATCCTTAACGGGGGGTAGCAACATTAGATGTGAATAGCAGAACGAATGAATAGGGATTCATTCTTATCAATTATTCGAGATGGGGGTAGTAAACAATCTAACATTTTATTCTTTCTTTTCCCAAAGATCTTTCTTAAAGCTAAATGTATCAATGAATACGAACAAATAGATATAGCAGTCTTTGTTATCCTGACAAATTGAATCAAATTTAAGAGTAATCACAATGCGATAAAGTTAATTATTGTTAATTTTATATCAGGAGAATTAAATTACCACATACCACTTCACTTTATATGATTAGATATCAACATATTACAAGTACGATTGTTTTTATCTAAAAATAGAACATTTGAGCATAATGATCAAAAAGTGATTAATTTTAGTAAAACAAAAGCCATAAATAGTAGTTTTGAAGTAAAACATAAGATATATGAAAAAGATTAAGGTACTGATAGTTTGTATTATTTTTCTAATAGTTGGGTACTTCGTCGGACCGAAAATGGAACAATATGACCTATCGCTTGAGCTACCCAATGTGGATAAAAGTGGAAAAGAATTAGAAGAATGGATACAACAAAGAGAGAGTAAAGTAAATATAAAAGATGACAACGAAGCTCGTATTATTTGGAATAATCCGAACACTAAAGAAGCCACAGATTACGTTTTACTTTATCTTCATGGATTCTCCGCATCATGGTACGAAGGTGCTCCAATAAACATGAATATTGCAAACGACATGAAAGCCAATGCATTCTTTGCACGTCTTCATGACCATGGATTGGTGGAGGATAACCCTCTATTAGATATGAAACCGAATCTGCTATATGACTCAGCAAAAGAAGCTTTGATGATAGCCCACCAACTAGGAAAAAAAGTGATTATCATGAGCACTTCTACTGGAGGAACATTGTCTTTAAAACTAGCAGCGGACTTCCCCGAACTTGTAGATGGTTTAATATTATACTCCCCTAATATTGTGATTAAACAAGCCGAAGCAAGACTTCTCTCAAAACCTTGGGGACTAGACATCGCAAAGATGGCAATGGGAGGAAATTTTAGAACATTTCATGATACAGGTAAAATTGCGCAATATTGGTATCAGAAATATAGAGTAGAAGGCATGGTCTATCTTCAACAGCTACTAGATCAAACCATGAATAAAGAGACATTTTCAAAAGTGACTTGCCCAACATTTGTAGGAGCCTACTATAAAGATGAGAAACACGAGGACAACACAGTTAGCGTAAAGGCTATTAAAGAGATGATTCCTCTTTTAGGATCAGAGAAGAAAGAGCTTATTCTTTTTCCTAATGCAGACACACATGTGATAGCCAATGGACTTCAATCGCACAGCTGGGTTCGTGTAGAGAAAATGACATTAAAATTTATACAAGAGAATATCCTTAAATCAAAATAGTTCGAAGAAAACAAAAGGTCCAAATGAACTGGACCTTTTGTTTTGGTTTTATAATATCTTAAAAAATAAGTATCTCTATTTCACATTTCGAAGAGACTTTCGAACCTTTTCAAAGACATTTTTCTGCTCATCTGATTCCCCAATATTTCTTATAATCTCTTCCTCTTTCTTGTAAGAATCAAAGTTAAATACATCTAGAGGATTCTTGGGCCTAAGTGCTTCTTCCCATCTAAACATGGGTAGTTTTAGATCTCCTCGACCAAAATCTCCTGGGGGAAAGAAATCCATCTTTGGGGATTCAATAAATGAAATTCGATCGATTTTATTATTTTTCAACTTTATACGAATATCTGAACAGATCGCTTTATTAACACCAACCATCCCCTCTTTATCTTTCACATAATAAACAGTTTGACCATTTCCATTCACATCTAAACGATCTAATTTATTATTCACAATATAACCAATCATATTTTTACCACTAATTTGGTTATAAAGCACTAAAGTATCTAGCGAAACCATAAATGACTTCCCATAAAGATTCAGAAGACCAGCCCCTTTATTATTATTTGCATAAGTGATCGAATCCGCAGTCATTTGATTTTTCATAGCCCAAACAATAGGATCAAAGTACATGCGCATTACAGAATCTTGTGCACTATAAGTAAGGGAATCACACACACCTTGCATATCTCTTCGATAAAATCGAACTCTGTTATATGCCAAAAATATCTTTTTATCAGGGATCGAATCGGCAACCGATTGGGTACGTAAAGTATCAGCATGGAGATAAAGGGTATCCTTTTTATCATATTGTAGAAGAAGTGCTGATTTCGTAACCATCCCTTTCTTACTGAACTCATGATATTTTCCATACTCTCCTTTGATCACTAGACGACTTTTGAAGTCTTCAATCTCTACATGGTGATGTGCAATACCTCTTCCTTTCAGCTTATCATATAGCAAAGTATCACAACGAAGTTCCTGTTTCTTATTCCCCATCTTCGAGTTCTTATACAACTCTGCATTTTGGGTAATTGTCGAATACCACCCCGACTCAGAATAAAGATATCCCGAATCACTATTAATTGTTGTTGGCCCTGAAATATAAACAGTCTTTATCTCTGTATTATATTTCAACGTATCAGAAAACATCAAAAAATCCTTATTATCCAGCTCCACACTATCTTTAAAGAACAACATTTTATCATTTGAATAGTATCTACCGATCTTACTTTTTAAAGTATTCAGACTATCCACGATGGTTCCTCCTGTGGTATAAAATGCAACCCCATTTTCAAGGTTATACTCTAACAAATCTGTGGTTAACTCCAGACTAGGATCTTTCAGTTTTACATCCCCACGAATAATAGCCAATGAAGTATTCCCATCATATGCTAAAGAGTTTCCTTTTAGGTTCAAAGTATCTCCTTGGGTAATATGGATACGTCCAAAAGCATCCACTCTATTTTCTTTAGAATAGAAATAAGCACTATCACAATGCATGATAGCTCCTTGGTGTCGCACTATAACATTTCCAATCAATCGATCTGCATTATGAGCAACTCCAACATTACTGACCAAACTATCACTGTGATCAATATAAACACGACGCTTTTGCGCATCCACATTCGTAAAAAGAGTCAACGATACGAACAGACACAAAAGTCTTAAACGATGTCTCATGATTAGACTAATAATCAAAACCTTATCCTTTATATAATACAAAAAAGCTATCTAAAATAAGTAACAATCTCAAAATGTTATTTACTTCAGATAGCTTTTATTTTTTTCAAAACTACTTGGCCCAAGTATTGTTAAAATTACAATTTGCATATGATTGGTCAATTCTTACATATGTTTTACCCATATGTTCTTTGATCCAAACTTTATATACATCCTCTTTCTTCTGTGCTAAGAATTGGTCATAAAGTACTTGATAATCCTCTTGAGGATTTGCAATATGTTCTTTTGTTTTGGTCACCAATCGAATGATCTTATAAGAACCACCACCTTTACGAGGATCTTCCGCCCAATATGGTTTAGATATTTCACCTACATTCATATTCGCCAACACCTTACTATCTTGAGGAGGAAGTTCTGAGATATTAAATTTAGAAGACATATTGGCTTGATTAATAACCAATCCGCTATTATTCTTAGAATCCTTGTCATTTGAGTACTTAAATGCAGCCACTTTCCAAGTTAACTTGTTGGCATTAATTAGATCAACAATCGAATCAATACGTGATTTTGCAGTAGTCTTCGCTTCTGCTCCTACTTTAGGACGCATTAGAATATGACGAGTATTGGCTTTTCCACCTTTTTTCTCAATCATCTGGATAATGTGATATCCAAAGTCACTCTTTACTACATTGGAAACCACTCCTTTTTCTAGATTAAATGCCGCTTCTGCATAGGCTGGATCCAGCTGGCCTTTCCCCATAAAACCAAGCTCACCACCATTGGCTGCAGATGGTCCTTGCGAATAGAGCACTGCCATGGTTGCAAAACTAGAACCATCCTCCACTCTTTTCTTAATCTGACGCAACCTATTCTTTACTTGCAACACCGCTTCTTCTGACACGACAGGAGTAACAAGAATTTGCTCATACTCAAGTTGTCCAGGAACTTTAGGAAGCTTAGAAGACTTAGTATCTTTTACATATCTACGAACTTCAGCAGGAGTAGAAGTTACCCCTTCTGTTATTTTACTTCTCATTTGCTGGGTAATAATTTGCTGACGAATATTATCATCCAAACTACTTTTGATATCAGACATGCTCTGTTTAAAGAATTTCTCAATGTCTTTATCAGAACCAATACGTTCACGATACATCTGTAAACGGCGTTCCATCTCCCCGTTTACTTGTCCATCAGTCACCTCAATGGTTGTATCCAATGCAGCTTCAGCCATCAACAATTTCGACTCAAGAAACTGTTCTAAAATTTCACATTTCATGTCTCCATCTGTGGTATAGCCCTGAACCTGCATCTGCAAATACTGTTGTTCAATATCAGACTTAAGAATAATATTATTTCCTACTACAGCCACAATCTCGTCAACTACCTTGTCTTGTGACATTGCTACAAACGAACAACACAGACAAAAAGAGAGTAAAAAAGTACGTAAATTCTTTATATACATATTATACGATTCTTGTTCTTATTTTTATTCTTGTTTTAATTCACCATTCTTAACCGCACTATCATAAGTTAGGCTATCTAACTTACGAAGAAGTTTCTGTTTCCTCTCATTAAGAATCAGAGCAGAAACATTTTTCTTGGAATATTCATATGGAGCATTATCTCCCACATCCATAAATTGATTCAAATATACACATCTAAAATTAGTTGAATCTAATTGTTGATAATAACGATTTCTTTGAAAGAACTTTTTGGGCTGAAGGAAGTCGTCTTTAAAGAAGCGTTCTATCACATCAAACGAGACCCAGTCATTATTAAAATCATCATATTTTGTTGCATATCGAAAACAATAAGACTCTAAAGATAGAAAATCATTTGAATCCTTAGACATTAAAAGTCTCATTATCTCATCAGGATCTGCAGCATAACTTGGAACTTGAACAATAACAGCTTTTACGATTGGCTTCGACAACTTAAATTTCGCCTTATGAGACTCATAGTATTTCAATGATAAATCACTCGGAATCAATGTATCAAGATTTTGTTCTATATACCTCTTTTCAAGACGATAAATTAACAAATTCTCACGATACTCTTCCAGCTTTTTCCTCATATCCATTTCATCTAATGTAAGAGTTTTTTCTGCTCTGATCACCAATAATTTCTGCCTTAACCATTGTTGTTTAAAATTATCAACAAAACGTACACTGTCTAAGCTATCTAAACCTGTCGGCAATAACTTCGAAATGTCAGACTGTTTTAACTTATATTTACCAATCGTTGCAACATATTGCGTTTCGTCAGATTGATTAAAAGGACGACATGAAATGATGAAGGTCCCCAATATAAGGTACAGAACTAAAAAGTTTCTCATAACAAAATGGTTTTATTGAGAAGTCATGTTAAGCATTCGTTGATCAACCCAATGAATAAGTTGATCTACTCAAATATAATAAAATCATTCTATTTTTTTGTTAATATAATCCCCTAACAATAGAACAGTTCCGCAATTATATATGCTACATCTAATGAATCTAAATTAAACACAATACAGTATTTTACATAAACGAAAGAACGCAAATAAAACAAATGAGAGGTGGCTGCATATAAATCCATGGAGGGTATATAGAAACATATCGTCGTATTGAATTTCAAAAAAAATAGTCACTAAAATTAATGACTCTCTTCAAAAATAAAAACCTTCTCACTTCGATGAATAGTTCCTAAAACCTGTCAAATAGTACTCCAAACAACTATATAACCCCTATTTGTAGGCTCCTTTAATCATGGTCTACTCATATCTCATGCATAGTTTGTCCACCGATTTTCCACCGAATCGATGGAGAATCGATGAACAAACCATGAACAAACCATGAACAAACCATGGACAAAGTACGGATCAATCCACTAGCAAATAGCATCAATTACTGCAAATGGCACTATCCCCCAAAGTGTGTAAGTTGTCTTGAAGTATATTTCAAATTACATTTACTATATCTCCTAAAGGGGGAGTAGGTCTAGTTACAAGCAACTTCGTAGCGACACTTAAATCTAGTCACATCCAATAAATTGATTCATGAAATCGGTTCACACCATTTAAAACATATCCACAACGAAGGATAAACAAGCTCACTTATATTATTGGTCTTATATGAAAACGGACAAAATCATGTCATTACTTATAGCGATAATGATAGCCTAAAACCACCATTAATAATGATTTATTTTAACAATACTTGACATTAATTTGCAGGATGTATTTTGTAGATAAACTCATGGAGTCACCCATTAAGAATAATGGGCTTCTAAACAGTATTTAAAGCAAAAAACTCGATCAAAATACAATAGATTATTTTTAACTGTAAAGAATTAAAAATGAAACTTAACCATTTTCCAAAGAGTAGCAGTAATTTATATCAACAAGACACACAGTTAGCGGATGTAATTATGAACTCACACTTGCATCTTTCTGTCATTAATCACTTTGACATACCGTTAGGTTTTGGCAATAAAACGATCAAAGAAGTTTGCCAACAACATGGTATTAATCTTCACTTTTTTCTCATTGTTATAAATTCATTTAGTATTCCTAACTATTTTCCTAAAAAAGAATTATTAGAATTCGACTTAAAATTGATTATTGAATACTTAATGAAGACCCACCAATACTACCTTCACAAGGAGATTCCAAAGCTAGAAAGCTGTATCTCTCGCATGCAACGAGTAGCAACACAAACAAATTGGCAAAGTATCCAACTTATTAGTAGGTTTTTCTTTCAATATAAAGAAGAGCTGATCAAACATCTTTACCAAGAAGATCATATGTTTTTTCCTTATATCTACGATCTAATAGAGAAAAAAGAAAACCTTACATATAAAGACCCAGTCCTGCTTAACTCCTCTATTTTTTATAGTGAAAAGCATGAAAACCTAGGGGTAAAAGTAAGTGATTTAAAGAATCTAATAGTAAAGTATATTCCTTCAAATACTGACCAAGAAACATGCCAACAATTGCTAATACAACTTATAAGACTTGAGATTGACTTAGAGAACCACCGTCACATTGAAGAGAAAGTCTTAATCCCAAAAGTACAGATTCTAGAACAAGTAATTCAACAAAACAATGGTTCAAAATAAATTAAGTATAGAGGTCGTAATAGTAGCAAAACAATACCTATATAGACTTGGTATTAAAACAATTTTGTCTGTAATCGGCAATGACCCACACATTATCGAAACAGATACTATCGAAGATTTAGATGAATTGTTAAAAATAAATCAATGCTACCACATTATCGTTAGTGAACAGGTGCTTCCAAAACCAGAGATCAACACCTACTGCTGTTTACAAAGGAGGTTTCCACTGTGTAAAATTATGGTTATTAGTGAAAGCTGTATTCATAATTACAACAACAGTAATGTTATCTCAGGAGACATTAATCATGAAGAGATCATCAATAAATTTCAAAAGTTTTTTATCCCTTCTAAGAAAAGCAAGTTATCTCATCCGGAAAACCAAGAGATACTCAGTGAAAGAGAAATAGAAATACTAAAAGAGGTAGCAATAGGAAGATCCAACAAAGAGATATCATCCAAACTATTCATCAGTCCAAACACAGTCATTTCTCACCGTAAAAACATCACAGATAAGCTTGGGATAAAAACCATTTCAGGATTGACTGTATATGCAATCATGAATGAGATTATTGAACCTGAAGATGTCAAATTCTAGAGTAAACATTTATAGAATAATAATAATTAATAATGATTACATATAATAGCACAATCACTATTTGGGTATTGTATGACAGCACACACAAACCACGAAAACAACTCAACACACTAGATATCATATTAATGACAACAGAAACAAATAAATACATCTGTATAAAACAGAGTTGCTCATAATCATAATTTATTAGGATTGACTGCATCTAGAAAGAGTCATAGTTTTGTGGTAACAATTATAAACAATGCAAAACTACACAAATGCATCGGCTCAATTACTATAAAAATACAGTACTATATATAACACTAGTTTTACTTTTCTTTTCATGTCCAGTATGGGCACAAAAGCACATCATTATTAGAGATAGTGACTCCGGTGAGCCCGTTTTCAGTGCACAATTCATCTTTATTTTGAAGAATAATACGAGCAAAGTAACGGGAGGCATTTCAGATGCAGATGGAGTAATAAAAAATCCTCTAACCGAAGATTTTAATTACAAGATTTCGCTAATGGGATATCAAACAACCGAAGGGTTTATTCATTATAAAAATAAGAGAGATACCACGATATATGTAAAGCCTATTAATTATGGACTAAATCAGGTAGTGGTCACTGGAAGCAAGGCTCCTCGACCTATAAAACTCTCCCCTGTTATCACACAAGTGATCGCTTCAGATCAACTTGCAGAATCAGGATATGTTGGAATTCAAAATGCTTTGATGCAAGAAATACCAGGATTAAACTTTCAAAAAGTTGGATTTGGTACTGATATCAATGTATCAGGACTTGATGCAAGACACGTACTTTTTCTTATTGATGGAGAAAGATTAACAGGAGAGATGGCAGGAAATATCGACTATCAGCGTTTTAACCTTCACGCCATCGATCGTATTGAGATTGTAAAAGGAGCATCGTCCACGTTATATGGATCAAGAGCAGCAGGGGCAGTAATTAATTTAATAACCAAAAAGACCAATAAAAAATTTGAAGCAAAAGGCGGTGTTAGATATGGACAGATGAATCAAGTAAATTATGAAGACCCTTCAAAATCTGATTTTTTATATATGTATGAAAAAAATGTAGATAAACCCAATATGCAGACATGGCTATCATTAGGCTCTAAAATTGGTAAATTTACATTGCAAACAGATATGTGGTATAGCACATCAGATGCTTACTATCTCTTCCAATCTCAGAAAGACAAGAAATACTTTCCTGCGAATCCATCTATTGGACTATTGAAGGATACCATTATCACCTCTTGGCTTCCACGTCCCCCTTTAGGTATCGAAGGATCAGAACACCTGAATGTTTCACAAAAACTATACTTTGAACCCACAAAAAACATCTCACTACAACTGTATGGTTCCGGATTTTTATTGAATACATACGATATGGTTCAAGACCTTCAATTTGATCAGGCAGAAGATCTTACAATGGGGTTTAAATCAAATATTCAGTTAGGGAAAGCATTAAACACTACGATCAGTTTACATACGGATAAATATAAAAGATATAAAAGACAAGAAAGAGTTGATACTCGAGAAGTTGTTTATGATTCACAAATATATCAGCCTAGGTTATTTTTTACTTCAGACATTATCAAAAATAACTTAATAATGGGTGGGATTGAATACTATGAGGATGTCTTAACAAGTGATCGGTTTAAAAACAATCAACTTTCAACACAAAAAAAGCAAGATCTCGAATATTTCCTTCAAGACGAACTAAACATAGGACAGAGATTTACCTTAACAGGAGGGTTTAGAGCAAGCTATAATGAGAATTATGGTACAAACATTGCACCCAAATTGGCATTAAAATTTAATCCTACAGACCAATTTACCTTTCGATTTAATTATGCTTCAGGATATCGATCTCCCTCAATTAAAGAGCTCTACTTTAACTGGGACCATTTGGGAATGTTTCAAATCATTGGGGATGAATTTCTAAATCCAGAAAAGAACAACTACTTCTCTTTATCTGGTCAGTTTGAGAATCGTGATCTTTTTCTATCAGCCAATCTATATGCAAATAATTTTAAAAATAAGATAGAGGGAGTATGGAGAGTTTACGACTTTCAATACAATTTTGAATATAGAAACCTCTCTCAATCAAATATTAAGGGGGCAGAAATTATGGGGCGTATCAAATTATTCGATCCATGTATACTCAATGTCTCCTACTCCTATGTCGATGTTGAAAAGATAGATGGCGTACAACTGAACACCTCTTCTCCTCACACAGGGAGTATTCGCCTCTCATACAAGTATGATAAGAGAAACTACTCTCTCACAAGCAATATGAGTGTAGCGATAACAGGGCAGAAAGACTTTAGTATCCAAGATAGGATTGTTCATAATAACAAGACCTACGATGCCTTCTTTGATGTCGAAATTCCAACATATTGTCTCTGTAATTTCTCTATTACACAAAAATTCAGGAAATGTCTCAATCTTACTGTTGGGGTAGATAATTTCTTAAACTATACCCCTGAGACTTTAGGGTCTGGGGTTACCATGTTCAACGTCCCAGCTACTGCTGGAAGACGAGGCTTTGTACAATTGGAATTACAAATGGACAAGATTGACCACTTATTAAGTAACAAATAATGAAAAACTTATATATCCAAATTCTTTTTTGCATCACATTACTTCCATGCTGTGTCAAATATGATGCATTACCATTCGAAGGGAAAACACTTCCAAGAAAGACAGCCTATGGAAATGATTGGCTCTACTATAATTTGGCAAGCGATACTTACCTAAATCCAACTAGTTCTAGTGACACATTGGTCGATATTGGAGCAACTTTAATAGAGGGAGAACAGAAAGACCGAGTGGATTGGGATATCGCATTCAATAGGTACAATATACGAACCAATAGTGGTTTAAGTGGTCATGGAAATGCTGGGGCATTCGACATGGGGAAGATTCCCTATGAAAGTATAATGAAAGTCAATCAGATCCCCACAGATGCACAATTTACAGAAGATACAGAATATCAAATAACAATGAGTGAGCAAATGTGGAATACATATTTCTACAAACAAAATAATGAACCGTGGTTCGATCCAAATGAAGGGCCCAAACAGATGAAATCGACAGCCAATGCTCTTCTGGGTAATGCCCTACGTTTTAAGGGACCACCTCCTGCTTATATAACGTCTAATCATGTTTACATCGTACGTTCTGCAGATGGAAAAGAATACTATAAACTCATGATTATTAGCTGGTATAGTCAGTATAAGAAGATCGGGGAAAGAGGAGGTCTTATCAGTTTTAAATGCGATAAATTATCATATTAAGTCTCAATATTTAAACACTATGAGTACAATTAAAATAAGCTTAGTCTTAACACTTGCAATACTAATGAGTTTCACCTCATGTAAAAAAGATGAGGACACACTCCCAATAGGGAAAAAAATTGAAAACAGTGAATTACAAACCATCTTAAAAGAGATGGGCTATTCATTCGATGCCAACAATAAACTGGTGATGAACGACAAAGCCCAGAATACAAAGACTCTAAATTTATCAGGAAAACAATTAAGCAGCTACAAGGGCTTAGATATATTTCCATCTTTAGAAGAAATCAATCTATCTGACAATCTTTTTACCGAATTTGATTTTAATAAACTTCCTACCACGGTAACAAAAGTGGAGTTGCAAGGCAATAAGCTATACTCATTCAGTAACCTACTTCAATCAAACCAAATCAACAAACTGTATCTTCCAGAAACAGCCAAGTATAATGATGATGAAGTGCTAAAATTCTATCTTAAGCACAAAGATATCGACATGAAAATTATGAATGTCGATAAAATGATTAAATATACCACACTAAGAACAATTCCAGACATACAATTAAGAAGTTTCTTAAAAACTCAATATGCAAGTCTATTTACAGACTCTGACCAGATTGATATATCGAAAGAGCTGACAATACAAGAGGCTGGTGAATTTAACCTTGGTAATTTATTTATGCCATTCCCAGAAGAAATCACAACACTTGAAGGTATTCAATATGTGATTCGTAAAGTTACAGGAGCTATAAATATAAATCTTGCAAACCAAGCTAAGATTAGCTACCTGAAATTCAACCCTAGTGTAAGTGCTGTAATGATAAACAATGTTGATTTCACGGATGCTGAGATCGATTTTTCGAATATCGAAAATCTATTTAGTTGGATCATGGGACAGTGTCCGGGCATTAAAAAGATAGACCTATCAAAGTCTAATAAACTAGGAATTAAGGGAATTGAGATACCTTTTGCAGGATTGGCAATCTCAGGCTGTGAAGACTTAGAGGAGATTGTTATGAAGAAGATTGATGAATTATCATTCAATGCAGTAATCTTTGAGAACCTACCAAAACTTAAAAGTCTCAATTTGAAGAATCTTATTGAATGGCAGCCAAGTATGGTATTCAAATTAACTGGCCTATCTAATTGTAAACTTACTTTGCCAACCAAGATCAAAAAAGATGCCAATGGAGAGAAAAGGTCCATTAGTATAGACAAAACAATTAGTGAAACGAAAGAAGGAAAAAAGTTTCTTGAGAACAATAAAGATGTACTTAGCGTCGAAATCGTAGACAACAAGAAATCTTTTAAACTTCATACCGATGCAATAGATCCTAACATGAATCATTTCACAGGAGTACTTGAGCCAACAATGAATGGTGACAAATACAACAACGTTCAAAAGACATTCAAAGTTACTTGGAAAGACAATAACAAGTTGGATATAGAACTTGATGGCTTCAAAGTTGGAAGAATGCCTGGGTCTGTTTCTATTGATATAAAAGATGCTGATTACACTACCAATCAAAATGGGGAAAAAGTATTTGCCGGAAATTATAAAAAAGCGGTAGTGATGAATATGGGTATTTTCACATTTAGATTTGATGCAGCTTATAGTGGGCATGTACAAAACAACAAACTCTATTTTGAAATACATTCAACAGGCAATGTTCTTTGGAAAACCATTAAAGCAGACATCGTATTTAACAGAATACAATAACAATTAGTATACATTTTTTTCGCTTGAGCTGTCAGGTAAGGTCTATTTTGATTTTACCTGACAATTCAGTTAACATCAAAAATAAAATGAAACAACTACTATACTCTTTATTTCTTATATCAATTCTCTTTTGTTCTTGTTCCAAAAAAGAAGAGGATGTTGTCGCAGTCGATCAAACTGCCAAGTATGAAAAGTTTTTTAACCAAACGGAACTATTTACCACGGCAGCATTCATTGGAGGCGAACCAAGAACTCATGGGGATGGACTTCCTCTAAAGTTTTATTTTAAATATGATAAAAGTAAGCCTAAAAAAATAGTATTAGAATTCCATCAATTCAAGTATGGAAATATGCCATTTGCGATTGACTTCAGAGCAAATCTGCAAATTATGGGAACAGAGATAAAAAATGGAGAGAAAAGAACGAGACTCTATTGTAATAATGCAACGACAACTCTAGACCCAACAAAGGATGGCCTTGGCGGAGCGAGTGCCACAGGATACTTTTATCCCGACACCGATGAATTTGAAATCTTTATTGCATTCAATGTAATGTCAGTGACGACCTCTACGCCGAGACAGAAAATCGATCCCACACGAATGAGTCGTTACGAAGAAGAGATGACTGCATATAAGAAATCAACACCAAAATAATAAATCAACACCAAAATAATAAATCAACACCAAAATAATAAATCAACACCAAAATAATAAATCATATAAATCAATCATGATCTCTATGGCATATACCGCAGCGAACAAGTAGTACTAAAAACTCACTTCTCTACTTTGATAAGACTCAATAGAACCTACTATCATAGAGATCTACATTGGTTTATCTACACCACTATTATATTTTAAACAATTTCTAACGGAATCTAGTACACTCTAATGAAGAAGAAAATTCTAAAGATAAGCAGGTACACACATAAATACCTTGGAATCATTCTCATCCTATTTTTTGGAATCATGAGTATCACAGGTATTTTACTAAATCACCCTCAAAATATTGAGAATATTTCGGTTCCCAAAGAATTAATACCCGACACATATATTCCCAATAATTGGAATCGTTCAAGCTTAAAAGGAGCGATCCAAACAGATTCTTTAAAATGGATTATATATGGGAGACAAGGAGTATTTCACTACAATAAGTCAAACAAGAAGTTACAGCCTTATATGGCTGGAGACTATCCTACATCTGCTTGGGGCAAACGATGTAATGACATACTCTATATTCCTGAAAAAGATATATTAATATCTGCGACAAATCAAGGTCTATTCAAATATGACAACAACCAATGGAATTCCATAAAATTACCTACTCATGATAATGAGATAATTCGAATTACTAAAAGTAAACAACACATATACACATTAACCAAATCACATATATACCAATCTAATTATCAAAGCAATACACTTAATTTTAAGAAGATTACTTTATTAAAAAAAAGTCAACAAGCAAACTACTCCTTAATCTCTCTTTTCTTTGAACTTCACGATGGAAGTATTTGGGGAATGACAGGAAGAATAGTATGGGATATAGCTAGTATTATTTTATTCTTTTTGTCTATTTCAGCATTCTACATTTGGTACTATCCAAAGAAATGGAAACGAAATAGAAAGAAAAAGAAGAAATTAGATGGTGAAAAAAAGGCGAGATCATTTTATTTAAAGTACCATAAAAAAATAGGTTGGTATTCTTTACCTCTCTCTATTATCATCACGATCACTGGGATGTTTTTGACTCCAATCTTTATGATGCTTATTATTCATATAGATCTTCATGGTAATACGTTTCATCTGTTAAAGAAAGAGAATCCTTGGCACGATCAAATTAGAAATGGATACTTCGATAATAAAAATGAAAAGCTTCTATTGGATTGTAAAGATGGTGTATGGTATGGGAATCCCAAGGATCATAAAAGTCCATTTGAAAAATTCGATATTCCTATCCCAATCTTTGGAATGGGAACCACCGTTTTCACACAAAAAGACAATGGTAATTGGCTTGTAGGCTCTTTTTCTGGTTTATGGGAATGGAACCCGATAAGCAATCGCACAAAACCTATATTAAAAGTTCCTAAGCAAAAGAAACCAGGAAGGCCTGCCTCCACATTTGTAACTTCTTATGTAAAACTTCCCGATGGAAAGAACTACATATTTGGACACTATAAAGGACTTTGTGATACTGATGGTAAAACTCTGTCAAAGGTCTTCCCAATGCCAGATATTGTTAAGGCGGATGTCAAACTACCCTTATGGAATTTTCTTTTTGAAATACATAATGGTCGAATATTTAGATCTATTATAGGACCTTTTTATATTCTTATTGTCCCTCTTTTAGGACTACTAAGTTGCTTTATGCTAATCTCTGGTACAATAGAATACATCTTAACAAGAAAACGTAAAAAAAGACGAAGGAAGTAATCTAACCGCAAAGGCAACTAGAAGTGATACACTCTCTACAAATTTCAATCAAGATGAAAAAAAGAATACTCAAAATAGCAGGTTCCATTATCCTAGTCTCGGCACTACTTACCTTTTATATTACAAAAGTAAGCAGAACAAAGATTGGTTTGATTAATTACCCCAACTTCTTATATACTAAGATCGCTAAATCAAATGATAATACATTTGTTACGATAACCTCCATAGATAAAGCATCTCTAAATAACCTTGATCAATATGACATGTTACTCATTTTTGGAATGGGAATACGTCTTTCTCAAGAAGATGTGAATCAAATAAATATGGCTTCCACAAAAGGGAGTAAAGTGTTTTTACAATCTTCTACGAATCCCTCACTAAAACTCACAAACATTAAAGGAGACCCTTTTGATAAAATTACGGACTACCTATCTTTTGGAGGAAATAAGAACTATCGACAAATGACCAATTATATAAGGAAAAAGATTGATTGTAAATGGCTTTTTGTAGACTCAATTATCCCTCCTAAGAAGATAGCCTCTAATGTTTTATTTCATAAAGATCCCAAGGTTGCATTCGAGAAAGTTTCTGACTTTGAGAAGTACTGTATTAAAAATCACATCCATAAAAAAGGCCAAAAAAAGATTATACTTTTCACGAGTGTTCCTGGTCCTTTCAATGCGAACAGAGATCATATTGATGATATAGTAGATCTGCTTTCTAGTAATCATGTAAATGTATATCCAATTTCCGGATTCTCAGGTCGATTAGATTATATGAAACAGATAGATCCCGATCTAATTATCTATCTACCCCACGGTAGACTGTCTATGGGTGGAGGATCTTCCTCAGATATTTTGGCCTATCTTAAAAAACAAAATGTCCCAGTGTTATGCCCAATCACAGTATTTACTACATACGAAAAATGGTTAAAAGACAAACAAGGCATGTTTGGAGGGCTTTTAAGTCAATCTGTAACCATGCCCGAGTTTGATGGTGGTATCGTTCCATATGCGGTATTTGCACAATTTAAGGACAATCATGGTTACTTGATTTTTGATGAAATTCCTGGACGTTTAAAGAAATTTGGTCAAATCGTCCACAATTATCTTCAACTTCGAAATAAAAAAAAAAGCGATAAGAAACTAGCTATAGTTTATTTTAAGGGGCCAGGAAAAAATGCACTTGTTGCATCCAATATGGAAGTCCTTCCTTCTATATTTAATCTTCTATGTCGTTTAAAAAAAGAAGGATATAACTTAGGACAACTTCCATCTGATTATAAAGAATTTGAAAAAGAAGTTCTTACCAAAGGTCCCATCCTTGGACCCTATGCAAAAGGAGCATTCTCAAAATACTTAAAGAACGGGGATCCTGAACTAATATCTTCTAAAACATACGAGCAATGGTGTCGACAAACCTTTCCCCAAACACTATACCAAGAAGTGGTAGATAAATATGGGAAAGCTCCAGGCAGCTATATGTCCGTTTTAAAAAATGGCAAAGAGTACTTGGCTATCTCAAGGGTTCAATTTGGGAATGTTGTGTTACTACCACAGCCTCTTCCTGGATTAGGAAAAAAACAGTTTCAATTGATACATGGTGCAAAAACACCCCCTCCACATGCGTATATTGCCCCATACCTTTGGATTCAAAAAGGGTTTAAAGCAGATGCAATATGTCACTTTGGAACACATGGGAGTCTAGAATTCACGCCAGGTAAGCAAATCGCCCTTTCTTCTTATGATTGGACCGATCCACTAATCGGAACCACCCCTCATATCTATATCTATACAATTAGTAATGTTGGAGAAGGAGTTATCGCAAAAAGACGAAGTTATGGTGTACTTCAGACCTACTTAACGCCACCTTTTTCAGAGGCAAAAGCTGCCAAAGAAGAAGAAGAGATAAGGCAAAAACTACACAAATACACCCAAGCCACAGGAGCTCTTAAAAGTAGTTATGCTTTGTCTGTAAAGAAGCTAATGGTCGCACGAGGTATTCACAATGAACTTGGGTTGGATAGTTTGATCACTTCTCCATATTCATCAGAAGAGATGATGAGGATAGATAACTATTTTGAAGAGATAGATCATGAAAAAATAACCCAAGGACTTTATACCATGGGAGTTCCTTACACTGATAAAGAAGTTAATCAAACGATTCTTTTGATGTACCAAGATGCTTTATCCAATGCATTGATGAATATAGACATTGAAAAACGTAAAATAAGTAAAACCTCAACTAGATCGAAACGTAATTATTATAAACAATATGTATCGACAGCAAATAAAGCAATGAAGCAGGTACTTAATCACTTCACCCCTTTAGATGTTTTCAAATCACTGGTTAATACAGACGATATTGAAAGAGCAAATGCATGGAAGCTGAGATCAGAGGAAAAGAGTAGACTTGTTATGGACAGTGTTCATGATAATAACTCTAAAAAAGACACTTCACTTTCAGACAGCTTAAAGATTCGAAAGTTTGTATTAGAAATAATGTCTGAACCAGCAAAAAGAGATTTCATACTAAAGATGGAGTCACAAAAAGAGTTTGAAAGAGCCTTAAAATTGATTGACCCCAAAAAGAGTGCAATGATTCGACAAATGTCAAAGTTTATCCCTGAAATGAAAAAAGCTGTCGAAGTTGCTAATAACTCTTCTGTTCGTAAACTGCTACAATGGATGCAGCAAGAACAATGGTATACTTTAGTGTTGAAATACACCAAAGATAATGGCTTATTAGAAGAGGTTAAAAAAGAACATATAAAACATTCAGAAGCACTTCTACATAAAATTGAAAATGGCACATTCTCTTACTTGTTAAAATGGGATCAAAAAGTTATTTCATCTTCTTCTTTAACAATTTTAGACTCAGCTTATCATGATCTATTAATATGTAGATCCCATAAAAAAGAGCTCTCTCAACTATTAGATAAGAATAAACAATCCTCTACTAAGGAGATAACCTCCTTTTTGAAAGACAACTTAGACTCTCGCATATCATTTACAAAAAAAGAGTTACAGAAAAGATCGAATAAAGAACAACAATTCTACAACGCAGTACACGAAGTAGAGAAAACGCTTTTTAGCATTGTCAAGAAAAGAAAACAGTTAAAAGAAAGCCCTGAGTATGAAATGAAAGCAATCCTCAACACACTCAATGGAGGCTATACCCCTCCCTCTCCAGGAGGAGATCCTGTTACAAATCCCCAAACGATCCCTACAGGAAGGAATATGTACTCTATTAGCGCAGAATATGCTCCATCAAAAGAGGCATGGGAGATTGGTAAAAAACTTGCCTCACAAATGTTGATAAAGTATCAGAATAGTCATGAGAATCAATATCCTAAAAAGGTCAGTTTTACCCTTTGGTCGTCTAGTTTCATTGAAACAGAAGGTGCAACCATTGCCCAGATCCTTTACATTTTAGGGGTTGAACCTATTTGGGATCCATTTGGAAGAGTTTCCTCAATCGAAATAATTCCAATAGAGAGACTACAAAGACCACACATAGATGTCGTTATACAAACATCTGGACAATTAAGAGATCTTGCAGCATCTAGACTATTCTTGATTCAAAAAGCCATCCATTTGATTGCCTCTCTTCCTCCTTCAGAAAACAACTTTGTAAGTCAAGGAGTCAAAAAAGCAGAAGATGAGCTCGTAAAGCAAGGTCTTTCTCCTGTTGAAGCTAAAGCCATAGCCCAACAACGAATCTTTGGAGGTGTCAACGGAAACTATACAACAGGTATTATGGATATGGTAGAGAGAGGAGATCAATGGAACGATAGAAAACAGATCGCAAACACATATATCAATAATATGGGGGCAAGTTATGGAAACCAAGAAGAGTGGGGTGCATTTAAAAAAGAAGCATTTCGTTCTGCGCTACAGAACACAGATGTGGTGATCCAACCTCGCCAAAGTAACACATGGGGAGCACTAAGTCTAGACCACGTTTATGAGTTTATGGGAGGAATCAATCTAGCAGTCAAAGAAGTTACGGGGAAAGAACCTGAAGCTTATTTCAATGACTTTCGTAACACCTCAAATCCTCGTATTCAAAATCTAAAAGAAGCGATATGGGTGGAGAGTAGAACGACACTTCTCAACCCAAAATATATCCAATCCTATATGAAAGGAGGAGCTTCTTCAGCAGAGAACTTTGCTGAAACATTCAGAAATACATATGGATGGAATGTGATGAAACCCTCGGTTATTGACAAACACTTATGGGACGAACTTTACGATGTATATGTTCAAGATAAAAAACACCTTGGAATACACCAGTTCTTCGAAAAAGAGAATCCTTATGCACTCCAAGAGATTACTGCAGTTATGTTAGAGACAGTAAGAAAAGGAATGTGGAATGCATCTGTGAAGCAAATTGAGACAATGACAAAACTACATGCAGAGCTTGTTAAATCACATAAAGCTGCTTGCAGCGAGTTTGTTTGTAATAATCCAAAATTGAAGACTTTTATACAAAAAAACCTTTCAAAAAAGGATGCATCTCAATACAGTCAAAACATAGAGAGAATACGCAAGTTATCACAAGAAAATAGGAGACAAAATATTGTTCTTAAAAAAGAGAAACAGCACCAACAACGTGAATATAAAAAGTCAAAAGTTTCTCACTCCATACCATTGAAAAGGATTGTCATAGCAATTGCAACTATTCTACTTATTCTCTCAATATTGGCATTCAGAAGAAGACAATCATAAAGATGATCCTTAAACTTTTTAACTATGCAACTACTATTTATTTTGCTATTCTCAATATCATTACTTGTCTATGCTATTCAGATAAGTGCATTGAAAAATAGAAGACATCAATGTATCTATTTATGCATACCTGCAATACTAATATGGTTATTATATTCGAAATGCATTCAACAAAGCTATCTGTCTTTGGAGGCAATGCTAAATAATAATAATCTCACATCTCTATTACTTTCTATTCAGATGGGAGAAACTATTCTGTTCTGTGTATGGGGCATGATGTTCTTTAGATACCAGATGACCTCAAAGGGGAAACCATGGTATCGAAATGTAAAGTATATACCAAATATGATGATAATCCCATCTCTATTTGTCCTTGTCACACTATCATATCTTCAATTTCCAGGATATGATTTTGACACCTTTGCGTATATATTGATGGGGATAATTCCTCTAAGCATATGGGCTATTGGAATCATACTTAAAAAGATATCTAGAACAGATGAGATTATGCTAGAGACCAAGATGACACTTCATCTTCTGCAAGGGATTTTAAGTGTCATCCTATCTATACAACTATATGCACTCCCTATCAAACAGGCAGATAAATCATTGGAAATCGCCCCATTTATGTCTGTATTGATATTAACAGGAGTGGGAATTATCATTGGAAAATATATGCATCAAATAAATATGAAAAAACTAATAAAAAAATACAATGATGAATGAAATAACAAACCTTCTCTATTGGATCTCAACAGGACTCCTTATACCGGTAACCATACTATTATTGATCTTCTTTATCCGATCAATATTTATGATTGGAGCATTCTATGGAACCTATATCAATAAAATGAAGTTTTACAAATCTCACCATAAAGAGATTTCTCTTTTTAATAAAGACAACATACGACAAGAAATATCTTCGATTGACAAAAACTCAAAACTTTTGTTGCCTATATATATTCAAAAACTAACATTGGTCGAACCCATGCCCCTATACTATAACAAAGTACTAGATGATTTTGAAAATGAATGTCAGAAAGATCTATCAAAAAGTCAGATTATTGCAAAAATAGGTCCTATACTAGGGCTCATGGGAACTCTTATCCCCATGGGACCAGCCCTTGTTGGTTTGGCTGCAGGAGACATCGAGTCTATGGCATTAAACATGCAAATTGCATTTGCAACCACTGTAATAGGACTATTAACTGGGGCATTAGGATTTATCATTATGCAAATAAAAAAACGTTGGTATGCATCCGACATCAGCTATCTTGAATTTGTTATAGAACTACTCAAACAGTCACAACCATGAGAAGAAGACAACGATTTAACGAAAATGATGATTTCGATCCCATGGCAACAGTTTCAAATCTTTTTGATGTAGCGATGGTATTCGCTTTGGCATTGATGGTAGCTCTTGTAGGGAGATATAATATGACTGAAGTTTTCTCAAAAGAAGACTTTACAATGGTTAAGAATCCAGGGAAAGACAATATGGAAATCATTACAAGAAAAGGGGAAAATATAGAACGGTATAAAGGTTCATCCCAAGGAAATGACGAAGCGAATAAAGGAAAACGCGTGGGATCAGCATATCAAATGAACGATGGATCTATCGTATATATCCCAGACATATAAATAATAATGAAAAGAGCCTCTTGATACACAAGAGGCTCTTATTTCTTATTTAGACGAGCAATTTCCACAGCTCCCCTCTCCCATCGAACATGCACTTTTACGAACGGCATTTTCGCGAAAGAACTTTGCAGAGAGCAAGCCAAAAACTACAGCCATAAAGAATAGTACGATTAAAAACATCTTAAGAGTAGCCATATCAAATTATAATTTAGTATTCATGCTACTAAAATAAGACAAAGTCATCTCTTATTATACTTTTAATCGTTAAAAATTACTTTGCAATCTTTAATGACTTAAAATTAACCTTACTGTAAGCCCTTTTCTGCTCTAAAGCATCATAGCTTTTTGCACAAATCAAACCTCGTTTTTTCATCTCCCTGTTACCACCAACGTGGGTATGAGGGAATTGTCCATTTTTCTTTAATAAAATCTGAGTTGCCAAACCAGCAACACAAATTGCAACCAAAACGATCGAGATTAGTACGACTTTTAAAACAAACATAATTATAAATTTTGGGCAAAAGTAACTATTTATTTTGTAGTTTCTCTCTATCTCTCAGTATTTGGAGTGCTTCTAATGTAGAAGATTTGTAAGGGATTAAGCCCATCTTAGATAACTCATTCATTGTACTCGATTTGATATTCCCATTAGATTGTTGAAAGTTTAAACATTTCAAGATCCAAAACGCATCAAAAAGATGAAAAAAGCGCTTACGAAAGACCACTAAAGAGCTACAATTCTTTTTTAATTCAGCAAGTTTATCAAAATCACCTCTTGAACACATAAAATCGATTAAAACAGGCGATGTAATTACGGTCTTCATGGAATGCTCTATATAAAAGATATCGATTTGATCAAAGAGTTCTTTTATAATATCAAAAGAGCAGTAAGGGTAACTTAGAGATAAGTCCTCGTCTCCGTCTACCCCTTTTTTTAACATTGGTCCAGTTCCAAAAGGGACTCTATCAGAGAGACGAACACCAGGATACACAACGATCGAATCGATTTTACCACAAGACTCTAATGGAGTAAGTTTATGAAGAAAATAGAAATCCTCTCCAGCCTTTCTATCGTTCATTCCTCCTTGTTTCACATAGGCAAAAGCTCTCACAGAAAACGCAGAACCTACAGTATGAAAAGCGAATGGAAAACCTACAGAACGCAATGCCTCAGAATAATAACGTAGATGTAGTTCATAATCTACAATCTGACCATCCAAGGTAACATCTGAATCGATGCTATGCTCAAAATAGTGAGTATAAAATGCCTTATTATCTCTTTTTGCAAACCTATTTAGTTCGATAAAATAGTTCAAAGAGACCAAACAGTCGGCATCTAGAGAGGAGATCAATAGGTTCGGGTGCTCCCATTTATTAGCGAGCCACACAGCAGTATCCATTAAAGTCTTCCGAGCATACCCCACACCTGCTTTCTTTTTTCGAATATTCTCGACGATCCCTGACCTGATAGTTAACCACTTTGGGCAGTTATCAGACTTGGAAAAACAAACAACCTCATCATGTCCGATTCTATTTTGTTCTATTGACTTTTCTGTAGCATACTCTCCAGCATTGAATAGCACCAACACGAGAACGTCATTACCAGGGTCAATACATTCAGCCAAGCTTTTCAAGCACGTTAGAATCTCAGGTTCGTCAAAAGCAGGAATGATGGTTATTAAAGAAGTCTCAGGGAGATCGTCTACACAAAATAATGTTTGAGTCTCATTATTTGTCTTCTTTAGATATTTATCTGCAAATCCCATATTTTAATTAAATAAAAAAGCAAAAGACAGTAGTCCTTTGCTTTAAAATATCTTCGATTATTAAAATGCAATATTACTTCTGTCCTGCATTCAGAATAGCTAAAATATCATCGGTAATATTTTCTGCACCTTCAGAGCGTAGAACCGCAGCACCATCTAGAATATACTTATAGTGATGTTCTGCTTGAAAACGATCGAGAACAGCATTCAAGCTATCCAAAATACGTTTATTATTATCGCCTTGTATCTTAGAAAGTTTATTTGAAAGCTCATAATCCATTTTTTTCACTTCACTCTCCATTGCAACAATGCGATCGCGTTCTTTTCTTGCATTAGCTTCGGTCAAGAAACCTCCACGTTGTAGCTTAGACTGGAATGATTGAGCATCTTGAGCAAACTTTGTCTTCTTCGTTGCAAACTCTTTATTATATCCTTCTTGGGTTAATTTTAGCTCTTCATTCATTTGCTTTGCTAAATAGTAGTTCATTACCAATGAATCCATTTTTACAAAAGCAATTCTACCATTATTTACTGTTTTTTGAGATACAGTAGTTTCTTTGGCTGGTGGGTTACATGCATTGAAAGAGAGAGTCAATATAAGACTAAGAGCAATCAACAGAGAGTTTCGTGTTTTATTATTCATAACTAAGTTAAAATAAATGGTATTCCTATTTCTATCTATTATTCTTTAACTACAAATATAAGATTTTGTAGTGCAGTCGTGCATAAAAAGCATAAGAATTAAAGGCAAGACAACAAATATTGGAGAGAAAATAGTAACAATACATTTTAACGAATATAACATTCAATAAAAAGTGATCGAAGGAGAAGAGAGCCTTTAATAAGATCCATATTTAGTTAGATATTAAAAATTGTCTATCACAAGAAAAACAATAGAGCCCTTATATATTATCACAAGACTACCACTTATACCTACAAATCATCACATGATCAAGGTCATATGTTTAAAATTGGACATTATGTATATTTAAAAAGGCAAATAATGTCTAAGTATTAACCTTAAACGTATTTAATATGTTTCAAACTACAATTGCAAAGTTGTTACCGAAGCTTCCAGAGTCGTTTGTATGGCGGTTTTCGAAAAAATATATTGCAGGAAAAGATCAAGAGAGCCTACTCAGTAAAGCAAAAATTGAAAATGAGAAGGGGGCTAATATAACAGTGGATATTCTAGGAGAAGAGATTCAAAATATCGAAGAAGCAGCCTACTTCTTTGATCAGTATATGGAATTAATCCCCAAACTTGCAGATAAAAATATAGATGTGAATATATCTATTAAGCCATCTATGTTCGGATTAAAACTAGATAAAGAGAGATGTTATCAGTATTACGAACAGATACTTTCTCATATATCGCAACATGAAAGTGGATTCGTCCGCATTGATATGGAGGACTCTAGTTATACCTCTATCGAGATTGAATTGTATGAACACTTTCTCCAAAAATATCCTAAAAATGTAGGGCTTGTCATTCAAGCTTACCTCTATAGGTCCCACAAAGATATTCTTCAGCTAATGGAAAAATATCCTGAATATCATCTAAACTTTAGGTTGTGTAAAGGAATCTATGTTGAAACTCCAGAGCATGCATATCAAGACAAGCAAGAAGTACGCGAAAGCTATCTTAGAATCTTAAAATCCATGTTAAAAGGTGGTTGCTATGTAGGTATTGCGACCCATGATAGCTGGCTTGTGGACATGATTCTTCAGTGGATTAAGGAAAATAATATACCGACAAAGAGTTACGAGTTTCAATGTCTTTGTGGAGTAAAAGAAAATCTTAAGCTATCTATTATAAAGAAAAATATAAAGAATAGAGTATATATACCTTATGGTAAGAATTGGTTTGCTTATTCCACACGTAGACTAAAAGAAAATCCCAAAATGGTAAATGATATCATCAAATCATTTTTTTCTTGCAAGTAGCAATAAAACCTATTCTGTTTTACATATTTCAAGAATAATAGAATAGGTTTTATCTTTGTTTTCATATTTTTAGAGAAAATATCTAAAATACTTAATTCTAAAAAAATGAAGCAAACTATACTCATTTTGTTTTTTTCTTTCTTATTTATGAGTCAATCAGTAGAAGCTCAAGACCATACGCAAGATATAGAACGTACAATAAACAATATACAGGCGTGTTACATAGAAGATACGACACAAATTAATAGGACATATCGACAAGCAATAGTCAATGCACCAAACTCTGCAATGGAACTAAATGCAATTAATCAGGCAGAAAATGAATACAGTAATCTTGTTAAGGAATATTATAAGCTTCTATTCAAGAATCTCAATAGAGAAGAGAAGATATTGATCATGAATGATCAAAGGAAATGGAAACAGTTTATTAATACAGAACGTAGTATCTATAGTAATTTCTCTAAACCACCATATGTGATGAACCATGAAAGCAAAGATAGATATGTATTTTTCGCAAAAAGATATTTATCACAAACCCAAGACCGTCTAGGCTCGCTATACACCTTTTTACAACATATTTATCTCCGCAATCATAAGAACAATTTGGTCATCGACAAAGTATGTGTTTCTCCATTATAATTTATGGGGCACATTCTTTTGATCATATTGAATTGAGGATATTAGGATTGGAACCTCAGCAATACTTCCCCGTTCGAAAATTCGTTTTGAATCTTTCTTAGGGGCACTTTCAAAAGCCCAAGTAGACTTGTAAGGGATGAAAATAGCGTGTCCACCTAATGCCTCAATAGGAAGAATATCGGATTTATATGAGTTTCCAACCATCACAACCTCAGACATCTCAATCCCTAACTCTTGGAAGAAATTTAGATAACTAGCCTCATCCTTCTCTTCTAATACACGAACATGTTTAAAAGAAGGAGTCAGACCACTCTCTACAATCTTTCTATTCTGTTCTTTAAGATCGCCTTTGGTTATCAATAGCAATTCATAATTCTGAGATAACGACTTCAATGTTTTTTCTACATCTGGAAGTAGCACAACCGGTTTACTCAGTTGCTCTTGTCCTAATTTGATGGTTGACTCAATCATTTCGGAAACATTACATGTAGCATATTGATTACAGAATCCGACTAAAGAGAGCATCAAAGAACGGGTTCCATAGCCATATGCAGGAACATTTTCTACGATATAATCATACAAAAGTTCCTTTAACTCCGTTGTATCATACGCTGAATTTGGTGCCAACATTTCAACAAACCTTTTTTCAGTTTCTCTAAAATAGGGTTCGTTTTCCCAAAGGGTATCATCCGCATCAAAAGCGATATATTTAATCATGTACTTAATCTATTAAATCTTTAATATTACGTTTGAATCCAGATGAGCTCCAAACTTTATTTTTCTCTCCATCAAAATAGATAAAGAAAGCCTCTAAATCAGGAGAGCTTAATACAATCTTTTTAGCCTCTTCAAGCCCCATTACCATAAAAGATGTAGCATAAGCATCCGCCTCCATACAAGTTGGAGCTAAGACACTAGAACTTAAAAGGGAGTGTTGTACAGGATATCCAGTACGAGGATCAATGGTATGTGCATACTTCTTGCCATCTTTCACATAGAAATTACGATAATTACCAGAGGTGGCTAAACCACAATCTTTCAACATGACTGTAGCTCGAAGCTCTTGGTTATCAAGTGACATATCTTCTTTGGGTTTATTTATTCCAATCACCCAGATATTACCCTTTTCATTAATCCCTTGTGCATCTATCTCTCCACCAATCTCAACCATAAAATTTCTACAACCTTTACGTCTAAGAAAATCAGAAACCACATCCACAGAAAAGCCTTTTGCAATAGCACTGGCATCAAGCATTATTCGAGGGTCATCTTTCACTATCTTACCATCTTGCAATTTGACCATTTGATAACCAACAATCGATTTTAGACTATCAATGACATCTGCAGAGATATTCTCACGATTCTTAAAACCAAATCCCCAAGCATTGACCATTGGAGCTACAGTCATATCAAAGGCACCACTAGTGACTTTAGATACGGACACCGCTTTCTTGAAACACTTCAAGAAAAATGGATCTAAAGAAGTATCCTCGTTTTTATTTACCTTCGAGATCGTTGAATTGGGATTGAAAGTAGATAATGAATTATCAAAACTCGCCATCTCTTTTTTAATCTCTTTATGCAGATCTTTACCGTCTGGACTCTCGTATACAATATGGTATAGTGTTCCATATACTGCTCCAGTGTTGAACACATATCGAGGAGCTTTGTTACTACAACTAGAGTAGAATATTATAGAACATACAACAAACCAAAATCTAATTTTATTCATCAGAAAAATAGTTTTGAATTAAGTGTTTTTTTAGAAGTTACAAAGGTAAATAATCAAACAATACCTATATTCATTTTTGTATCTAAATTAACAGTTTAGAAAACTCATCGACTACAATTAACTCTTTTTATATCCTATAAAGTTTTAACGCAATCACAAAGATTATGAAAGACGAGACAAAAAAAAGTATAGGGCTGGCACTTAGCGGAGGTGGAGCTCGCGGAATCGCTCATATTGGAGTTATTCAAGCTTTAGAAGAGGCCAATATATCCATTAAAGCAATCTCTGGAACGAGTATGGGGGCTTTTATAGGTGCACTGTATGCTAGTGGATACTCTCCCAAAGAGATGTTAGATCTATTTAATAAAAAACATGTGAAAGATCTATTTCATCCAAAGATTAAAAGTCATGGATTGATTAAAGTGGCACTGAAAGAGAATGGTCTTAGTAATATATTTAAAGCCAAAACTTTTGAAGAGCTCGAATTGCCACTGTTTATATCTGTTTCGAATATAACCAAAGGAGCACTAGAAGTAGTTCATCACGGAGAGTATCTCCCATATGTAATCGCATCATGTGCCATTCCTGTCATATTCCCTTCTCAAATAATTAATGATCAATGTTATGTAGATGGAGGTCTTTATGACAATCTACCAGCGAAGTCCCTTTTAGATTCATGCGCATCGATACTAGGAGTGCATGTCAATTATAATGGAGAGAGAGTGATAGAAAGTGGTGTAAAAGCTGTAGCAGAAAGATGTTTCCAACTTGCCATTGGAAGCAATGTAAAAGACTCTGTCAAACACTGCAATTGGCTTGTTGAACCCAAAGAGCTCAGAAACTATGGTACTTTTGCCTTTTTAGAAAAAGAGGAAATATTTCAAATAGGATATGATTACGGCAAGAAGGTTATTAAAAATAAAATTATTCCCGATATTTGTACCTAATAATTGACCACGCTGATATTAATTAATATGATTAAAGTATATAAATTTGGTGGTGCTTCGGTTAAAGATGCAACAAATATTATCCGTTTGGCAAATCAACTAAAAGAGGATCAGTACCCTCATAAGGTGGTTGTTATTTCTGCGATGGGTAAGATGACGAATGCCTTTGAAAGACTTGCAAATGCATATTTCGAACAAAACAGTCAGGATAAAAAAGACGCTTTTGACTATATCTATCAATATCATAGCAATATCATATCTGAACTTTTTAATCAAGATAGTCTGATTGAAATAGAAGAGCTCTTTGAACAAATCGAAACAAAAATAGCAGATTCACCCTCTCTGAATTTTGATTTTGAATACGATCAAATTGTTAGTTTTGGAGAGCTGTTATCAACAAAGCTCATCTCAAAATATATCTCCCATGCTGGACTTAACAATAGTTGGGTAGATATACGTCCACTTCTTAGAACGTCAGAAAATTATCGTGAAGGGGTGGTGGATTGGCAGATAAGTGAACAAAATATTCGTCAAAAATTCCGTTTCAAAACTAATAATGTCTCTTTGTATATAACACAGGGGTTTATTGCATCGACCTACACCAACCTAACAACCACATTAGGTAGAGAGGGATCTGACTACTCTGCTGCCATCGTTGCAAAGTCTTTAGAAGCAGATTCTTTGACGATTTGGAAAGATGTTGATGGGGTATTGAATGCAGACCCACGATATTTTACCGTGACTGAAAAAATTGAGTTTCTGTCTTATCGGGATGCAATTGAATTAGCCTATTTTGGGGCATCAGTGATTCACCCTAAAACGCTCAAGCCTCTAAGAGACATCGGGATTCCTCTATTTGTAAAGAATTTTCATCATACCATTAGAGAGGGGACAATGATCGGCAAACAAGAGAAGGTAAAACCACTTCCTCCTATATATATACTTAAGAAGGATCAAGTGTTAATTACTATCGCAGATAGAGGTTTATCATTTCTTACAGAAGAGGATATTGCATTCTTCTATCAAGCATTGGCTTTTCACCAAGCAAAATCTAATCTTGTTCAACAATCTGCACTCTATTTTTCCGTTGTGATAGATAAAAATGATCGTAAATTTTCTGCTATTATTGAACAACTGATGCAGAAATATCAAGTTAAATATAACGATGGATTAGAGCTTCTAACAATTCAAAATAGCAATCCAACAAGAAACAGTTTAGATTACATTAGCCATAAAGAGCTTTTGATAGAACAACATAATAGAAAAACATCAAGGTACTTAGTAAAACAATAACAATAATCAACATGTCAAATATTGCAGTCTTTCCAGGATCATTTGATCCTTTTACAATTGGTCACGAATCAATAGTTCGAAGAGCCTTACCAATGTTCGATCACATTGTCATTATGATTGGATATAATTCGGATAAAAGAACATTCTTCCCTCTTGAGAAGAAAGTTGAATGGATTAAAAAAGTCTTTTGCGATACACCTAAAGTATCAGTAGAGACACATGAAGGGCTTACTGTTGATTTCTGTAGAAAAGTAAAGTCAAACCACATATTAAGAGGGTTGAGAACCGCTGCTGATTTTGAGTATGAAAGAGCAATTGCTCAAGTGAATAAAAAAATGGAGGATCATTTGGAGACCGTTTTCTTACTAACAACTCCCGAACACACTCCTGTGACCTCAACTATCGTAAGAGATATATTAAGACATAACGGCGATATTTCGATGTTTCTTCCATCGAACATTACAATGCAAGACCTAGCATCATATGTGGAAAAGAATCATTAAACACTCTCTATTAACAGTAATCGGAATAGCCATTAGAATCCCTCTTATGGCTTCCGAAATCTCTATTCAAAATGAGAGCTATGCTAATATGCAAGTTCAAATTTATACGATACAGAGCCCTATTAATATAAACAAGGTTGTAATTTGGGAAGGAAAATTTGACTCCAAAGGTTATATTCATGCAGAGATTCCTCTCAAAGAAACAATCAAAGCATACATCGATCTAGGAATATATCAATTTCTATTTTATCTAGATAAAGACCAAAACTACACACTTAAGTTGCCCTTATTTAAGAAACAAAGTAACAACTTTAAGAATAGTATCTATTTTAAAAGACAGCCATATCAAGTAGGTTTTGAAAAGTTACAACACAAAGATTCAAATATCGCTATCGGAGAGGTGGAGTATGTCTATCGAACAAAATGTCAAAAATATGGTCAACAACTTTTCTATCAACACAGTAAAAGTCGTTTAAAAAAGATCGTTGCTAGTATAGACTCACTAGATGATCCAAACAATAAATATCTGCACACTTTTATTGAATTAAAAAAGAGAGAGTTGACAGCTTCTGTTTATGGATACAACAGTCTTCAAATTGTAAAAGAGAATCTTTCAACACTGCCTTACGAATATACTCATGATCAATATATTCAATATTTTAATACAGTTCTTAATAACGATCTATATAAGTTGGCTCTTTCTACAGATCAGAAAAAGCTTTTTAATGCCATTAATAACGGTAATATTAACACCATCCGAGAGTCGCTTAAATCCTGTGGCATCACAAACCAATTAATTGATCCTTATATCCTTAAAGGTATAAAAGATGCACTCTACAGTAATAGTTTTAAGAAAAAGACACTTTTACAACTTATCAATATGATGACTCATTCTGAGAATCATCATACCTCAAAAGATGCTAAAGATATCTTGACCAATTATCATGAACAGATAAGTAAAATCATTAAAGTATCCCCAGAAGAGGTTCAGATTGATAATTTACACGCTTCAACAATAGAAGCTCCTAGAACGAAATATCAATATTGGGCTTTTATTGATCTACAAAACGGAAATGCAAAACAGGAGATTGACCAGCTAAACAATCTAGCACACAATCTTGGAAAGATATTGAATGTATCCATCGTAACTACAAAAGAGAATCGCACAGATAGTCTATTTAATAATTTCCATGGAACTCTTATTATTGATCATAATAAAACGACAAATCTTAAGAAAAAATGTCGTGTAGTAGCAACTCCTACTTTTGTCTTATTAAATAAGAAGTTTAAAGTCGTAAAAAATAATGCCTTGCGACCAAACAGAGGATTTCAAGAATATTTCTTAAAATACTATAGAGAGGAATATATTAAAGAACAAAGATCTAAATATAGGAATGCCCAATAAGGACATTCCTACATTGCTACCTCTTTTTTAAATCCAAAAGATATGAGAAACCTGCTGAGATAAAATATCCTCGACCAAAGCCTTTTAAATTGACACCTGCAGAGAGGTCTAACTGAAAATTATCTTTTACTAAATAGGTAAAGCCTCCATCGCAGTTACGTTCTATAGTATCTGTATCTCCATTATATGTCTCAAAATACTCAACATATAGGGATAACTTGTCTTTTATTATAGGATGAGAGTAGGCAATGGATACATCATAGTCGACCTCATCTGTTCCATCAGGCCATAAGACCCCTAAATTATAGGATAGTGAATTCCCCTTAGCAAACTCCCAACCTCCAATAAGTTTAAATAAAGGCTCTGATTTACTTGGAGAAAAATTACTATCCCCTACGGGTAATACCACATGGAATAGAAAAGAGAGAGCAGGGATAAATCGATCTTGTTCAAAAGCACTCATTTTAAAACCTATTTCCATATCCCCAATACCTTTATTATCGATTGTATTAGAACCTGTCCCCATTTCATGAAGATATGCAATATTATACCGTAACTCAAAGTTGTCAGTAACACCATAGCGAAGTAAGGTGGAGTTGTAAGTATGAGTCTTGATTTGATTATTGGATATCTCTTCAAATGTATACCCCGTTTCAATCTGAAGTCCATTCCTAGGGACCGTGAAATAGGACTCTGTAAGGTCAGGACGATCCGTACTAATCGCTTGACTAAATACTTGAAGTGTTAAACATGAAATTATAATCGTAAGAACAAAATGTTTCATAAGGTTTTCTTTATTAAAACATCCTTATTACCAATTAGTTCTACAATTCTTCTAGATTACATGAACCCCCTATTTTATTTTTAATTCAAGTCTTTTCATACGTACTTCAACCCATGTCATATAAACCAATCCTAAAAGAGTTGTAACACCTCCAAGTACCTGATATAATTTAGGAACTTCTCCCCAATAGAGATATGTACATAAAATAAGAACTAGACCTTTACTGCTTTGAATAACTGTGGCTCTAGATGCATCCATATACTTGAGGCTATAATAGACAAGATTGATTGCGAGGAAAGGACCGATAAACGCACCTATTGCAATATTCTTCAACGTTTCAATGGATATTGCCCAAGGGGTATTTGTATAAAACATAGAACATATTGCATAAATCAAAAGAAATATAGCTCGATTGGTATTGAGTACTAAAGGGGGAATCTTATTGATTTTTGTTTTGATCAATATCGTTTCAAAAGCAGCAATTAGGCAATGCCCAACCATTAGCACTGTCCCTTTATTCAACAAATCGGAGATTACCATATTGTCAGGAAATGAGGTGATCAAAATACCAACAAATGCAGCAACAAGTCCTATATATTCTTTTTTATATAATTTTTCCTTGAGAAGGGTAACACCAAATATTGCGGTAAATATTGGGAATAGATTGCCTAACATTCCAGAAACAGCAGCATTAGGAATGAAATGAATTGCACTAAAGAGCATTGTAGAAATGATAATCTCAAGCACTCCTAGCACTATCAGAACCTTATAATTGTGTATAATTATTGTTTTAATATTTTTTCTCGAATTGGTCAATCGCATTGTGAAACCATTCAAGATAAAAGAGAAGCCAAACCAATAAAGGCAAAATTGTTCTAGCGTAGAGGTCTCCATTGCTTTCTTCGAGAAGATAAAGATATGACAAAATGAGATAGTTGCTAAAACACACAAGATATAACCAATCGTTCTAGTGTTTTTCATATAGAGGAAAAAAAAGGCCACATGGTTACATGTGACCTATTATAAGTTCAAAAAACTTCTTATTTAAGTTTCTTTTTGATCTCTTCAGTTGCTTGCTCATATCCTGGCTTCTCCAGTAAAGCAAACATATTCTTTTTATAAGCTTCTACTCCTGGTTGATCAAATGGATTTACATCAAGCATGTAACCACTAATACCACAAGCTTTCTCAAAGAAGTATATCATTTGTCCAAGATAGTACTCATCTACTTTAGGAATTTCAACACGAAGGTTTGGTACACCACCATCCACATGTGCCAAAACAGTTCCTAATTCAGCCATCTTATTAACCTCATCCACATGTTTACCTGCAAGGAAATTAAGGCTATCAAGATTTGCTTCATCCTTAGGAACAAGCACAGTATTGTCTACACTCTTAACAGATAGTACTGTTTCGAAAAGAGTTCTTTCTCCTTCTTGAATATACTGCCCCATAGAGTGTAAGTCAGAAGAAAAATCTACGCTAGAAGGGTAAATACCTTTGCCTTCTTTTCCTTCACTCTCACCATATAATTGCTTCCACCATTCAGCAAAATAGTGCAATTTTGGATTATAGTTTACTAAGATTTCAATCTTCTTTCCTTTCTTGTAAAGCTCATTTCTTACCGCTGCATACTGAGCAGCAATATTATCTTCAAACTTCACTTCAGGAGATGTTTGTGCTTCCATATCTTTTGCCCCATTAATTAAAGCTCTGATATCAAATCCGGCACAAGCAATTGCAATCAAACCAACAGGAGTAAGAACAGAAAAACGTCCTCCAACATCATCAGGTATAACAAATGTTTTATATCCCTCTTCTGTAGCTAGTTGACGAAGAGCTCCTTTAGAAGCATCCGTTACTGCAATAATACGGTTTACAGCTTCTTCTTTGCCATACTTGTCTTCGATATCTTTCTTCAGTACACGGAAAGCCAAAGCAGGCTCAGTTGTAGTTCCTGATTTAGAAATAACAACAATACCATACTCTTTACCTTGAAGAAGAACTCTTAGTTCTGCTAAGTAATCTTCACTAATATTTTGACCAGCAAAGATAACATGAGGAGCATCAGTATCCTGAAATTGTTGAAAATTGTTTGAAAGAGCATCGATGACTGCTTTCGCACCAAGGTATGAACCACCAATACCTACAACTACTAAGATGTCTAGTTTTTTAGCTGACAATTTTGCAGCTGTAGCTTCAACATCTTCGATATGTTCATTAGAGATACTTGAAGGAAGGTTAACCCAACCTAAGAAATCATTTCCTCGCATCGTCTTATCATGAAGAGCAAGGTTAAATTTTTCAGCATCTGCTTTGTAGCTATCAATTGACTCTTGGCTAATAAAACCAAGGGTACGATTAAAATCAAGCGAGATATTTTCCATCTTATATTTCGTTTATTGTAATAAGTCTCTTATCTAAGATGCTCCGTAAGAAGTCTTAGCTCAATGGAAGGAGAGATGTTCTCATAAAGAATATTGTAAACAGCATCAGTGATAGGCATATTTACATTATATCTCTCATTAATCTCCTTTATACATTTGACAGCATAATATCCTTCTGCCACCATATGCATCTCCAACATGGCTGATCTAGTCGAATAACCTTTACCAATCATCATACCAAAAGTTCTATTTCTAGAGAACTGAGAATAACCAGTAACCAACAGGTCTCCTAAATATGCACTTGATTTGATATCTCGAGTAATTGGGTGAACAGTATCCACAAAACGTTTAATCTCTTGTATTCCATTAGAAATAAGAACAGCTTGGAAATTATCGCCATAACGTAGACCATGAGCAATACCCGATGCAAGAGAGATGATATTTTTTATAACAGAAGAATATTCTGTACCATAAATATCTTCACTAATGTGTGTACGGATAAAAGGACACTCTAAATTAAAAGCAAATTGTCTCGCTTTTTTGATATCAGGACATGCAATCGTAAGGTAAGAGAGAAGCTCTCTCGCAACCTCTTCCGCATGACAAGGTCCAGCAATAACACCAATTGATTCGAATGGGACATTGAATCGTTCATGAAAGAATTCTCCCACAATAGTATTATCATCAGGCACAATTCCTTTAATTGCAGAGACAATAAACTTTTGTGATATATCCACAGTTAAGTCTTTAACTGCATCTTTAAGAAATGCCGAAGGAATAACAAAAATTAAGATATCAGAGTTTTCTGCAATCTCATTAATATCAGAATAAAAGTCAATTCTTTCTGTTTCAAACTCAACAGCGCGCAAATATTTTGGGTTATGCTTATATTTTTTGAAAAGTTTAATATTATCTTCTGAACGAAAATACCAATTAAAGCCTTCGACATTATGCATAAGCATTTTAGCAAGAGCTGTAGCCCAGCTCCCGCTTCCAATGATTGCAATTCTTTGTTTTTTATCTATTTCAGCCATTTAGCATCTAAACTTAGTTGAACCAGTTCTTCACCTCATCAGCAGATGGGTTTTTCAGACCTAGTTTATTCTTTTTGTTGAAACCACAAAGATCATTAAATAGTTTTCCTGGCTTCAATTCGTGAAGTTGCGACACCTTCTGAATCCCCATCTGTCTGATCACTTCGATCCATTCAGGGACCATACCGAGTTCAGCAAATTTTTCATCAGAATCAATAGTTACTTTCTTCTCTGGTTTCATTTGGGGGAAGAAAAGTACATCTTGAATCGAAGGTGAATTAGTCATCAACATTGTCAAACGGTCAATACCAATACCCATACCCGATGTAGGAGGCATTCCGTATTCCAAGGCTCTTACAAAGTCCATATCTATAAACATAGCCTCGTCATCACCTTTCTCAGATAGTTTCAATTGATCTTGAAAACGATCTAATTGATCAATAGGATCATTCAACTCAGAATAAGCATTACAAAGTTCTTTCCCATTTACCATCAATTCAAAACGTTCAGTAAGCTCAGGGTTCTCACGATGTTTCTTACATAATGGAGACATTTCAACAGGATAATCAGTAATGAATGTTGGTTGAATATAATTTCCTTCACATTTTTCACCAAAAATCTCATCAATAAGCTTTCCTTTACCCATACTAGGATCCACTTCTACTTCTAAAGTTTTACAAACTTCAATAAGTTCCGTTTCATTCATCCCAGAGATATCGATACCTGTATGTTCTTTAATCGCATCAATCATAGAGATTCGCTTGAATGGACGCTTAAAGTCAATCTCTTTGTCACCAACCTGAACTTTAGTCGTTCCATGAAGATCCAAAGCTACTTTCTCGATCATCTCCTCAGTGAAGTCCATCATCCAATTATAGTCTTTGTAAGCAACATAGATCTCCATCACAGTAAATTCAGGATTGTGAGTTCTATCCATTCCTTCATTACGGAAATCTTTAGCAAACTCATACACCCCATCAAAGCCACCAACAATAAGTCTCTTAAGATACAACTCGTTAGCGATACGCATATACAAAGGCATATTTAAGGCATTATGATGCGTGGTAAATGGTCTTGCTGAAGCACCGCCAGGAATAGGTTGTAAGATAGGAGTTTCAACTTCCAAGTAACCATTCTCATTGAACATATTTCTCATCGTATTGATGATCTTTGTTCTCTTCACGAAAGTATCTTTCACCTGTGGATTTACAATTAAATCGACATAGCGTTGACGGTAACGTAGTTCAGGATCGGTAAAAGCATCAAAAGTTTTACCATCTTTCTCTTTTACAATTGGCAGCGGTTTCAATGACTTACTCAATACAACAAGCTCTTTAGCATGGATTGAAATTTCGCCAACTTGAGTTACAAAAGCAAATCCCTTAATACCAATAATATCGCCTATATCAAGAAGCTTCTTAAACACATCGTTGTAAAGCGTTTTATCGTCTTCAGGACAGATTTCATCACGGTTGATGTACAACTGAATTCTTCCGTCATGATCTTGTAGTTCAGCAAAAGAAGCTTTACCCATGATACGACGACTCATGATACGACCAGCAACAACGACCTCTTGGAAGTTATTTTTTTCAGGCACAAAGTTTTCTTTGATCTCCTTGCTAGTAGTGTTGACCTTGAATTCTTCTGCTGGGTATGCTTCGATACCTAAATCTCTTAATTTTTGAAGAGAATTTCTTCTAATTATCTCTTGTTCGCTTAGCTCTATTCTGCTCATTTTGTAATGATGAGATGTTTAAATCGGCAAATTCCTAGGTATTGAATTCCCTTGATATAGTCTTTTATTCAAAATATATATCGCTCTTTTTCAGGATCTGCCTGCCTATGTAAAATGGCAAAATTAAAAAAATGTTTGCTTACTTCTATCTATTTTAATCCTTTTCTTTATGCAAGATGTTTTTTTCTTTTTTTTTCAAGTTTAATAAGTCTCTTATATGTAGACATTTAACACCTTTTATCTACAAACACCTTTTTTAAGTTATTTCATCTTTAAAACGAGTGAATCAACTCTCAACACAAAATCATATACATCTAAGGATAAGATTATTACACAATAAATAAATAACAACACAATATAACCTAAAATACAATATATCGGGAAAATTATAATCTTTAGTCGTTTATCTCGATATAAAATCAACTTGCAAAAAGAGGTGCTTTTCGTATCTTTGGAATACCTATACTATTGATTCGGAGAAGATACCCTTTTTTGAATTCTATTGATATCAGTATAGACGAAAGAGACAATGTAAATGCAAAAAGAGTGGAAAAATAAAGAGCCTGGTGACCCGAATAAGGTCAAAAACTTATCTGCTGCCTTAGGTGTAGATATAGCTATAGCAAACTTACTGGTTCAAAGAGGTATTACAACCTTTGAAGAATCTAAGAAATTCTTTCGTCCAAAGTTAAGTGATCTTCACGACCCCTTCTTAATGAAAGACATGGATAAGGCGGTTGGAAGGCTACATAAAGCAATTGAAAACCAAGAGAAAGTCTTAGTTTATGGAGACTATGACGTGGATGGAACCACATCTGTTGCATTGATGTGCAGCTTCATTCGTAAATTTATCAAAGATTATGAATACTACATTCCAGACCGATATGTAGAAGGTTACGGAGTATCCACTCAAGGAATTGAATATGCTAAAAATAACAACTTCGATCTTATTATTGTATTGGACTGTGGTATCAAAGCGGCAGACAAAGTAGATTTAGCCACTTCTTATGGTATTGATTTCATTATTTGTGATCACCATAATCCTGACGACGTCATCCCTAAAGCAGTTGCAGTACTTAATCCAAAGCAAGAAGACTGCCCCTACCCTTACAAAGAACTATCAGGTTGTGGAGTTGGGTTTAAATTCCTCCAAGCATATTGTGTTCGTCACCATATTCCTCTCGATGTAATATACGACTATTTAGACGTTGTGGTTGTCAGTATTGCTGCAGATATTGTCCCTATCACTGGTGAAAATAGAGTATTAGCATATTGGGGACTTCAGAAACTGAATAGTGCCCCTTCTATTGGCCTCAAGACCATTATTCAAAATGCGGGTATTTCAGGTCAAGAACTTAGAATTAATGATATTGTTTTTAAAATAGGTCCGCGTCTTAATGCTTCTGGAAGAATAGAGCATGGGAATAAATCTGTTCGCATTCTTCTAAGTGAAAACGAAGAAGAAGCATCTCTTCTAGGTAGCAAAATTGACTCTTTTAATGAGATACGCAAAACACTCGACAGAGATATTACCAATCAAGCGTATCAAATGATTGTGGACAATGAAGAGATGATACAGCAAAAGTGTACCGTTTTATATAATAGAGATTGGCACAAAGGTGTTGTTGGTATCGTTGCCTCCCGTTTGACTGAACAATTTTATCGACCTACCATTATTCTTACCGAATCAAATGGTTTGGCTACTGGATCGGCACGGAGTGTTGGATCATTTGATTTATATGAAGCAATTGGCAAATGTTCCGATCTTCTTGAATCATATGGTGGCCATATGTTTGCCGCAGGCCTGACACTTAAAATAGATAAAGTCGGAGAATTTAGACGTCGATTTAATCACATTGTCGAAGAGACATTAAGTGAAAAAGATATGGTTCAAACTATAGAAATTGATGCAAAAGTTTCACTTTCCGATATAAATCCTAAATTTGTAAGAATTTTGAAGCAGTTTGAACCTCTAGGACCTCATAACAGTGCTCCAATTTTTGTTACAGAAGATGTTTTAGATCATGGCACAAGTAGACTTGTTGGAAAAAGCCTTGAACACCTTAAGTTAGATCTTGTTGAACCAAACAGAACGACAGCAGTGTTTTCTGGAATTGCTTTTTCACAGGGGCATTATTTTAATATAATAAAACAAGCCATGCCTTTTGACATATGTTATATGATAACAGAAAATGAGTTTAGAGGGAAAGTCACGACACAACTAAATGTCAAAGATATTCGTTCTCATGAGTCCTAAAAGGAACAGATCGGTTTTAAAATGATTACGTAAATATTTTATTTTTTTTGTAACCATTTTTGCTGTATTATGAACTCAACGTCTCGTACGTCGATAGGGGTGAAAGAAACCATCCTTGGAATTCAATTTCTATTTGTAGCCTTTGGTGCTACTGTTCTTGTGCCCCTTCTTGTTGGGATTGACCCATCCGTAGCCTTATTCTCTGCAGGGGTAGGAACCATAATTTTTCATTTTATCACCAAAGGAAAAGTTCCTGTTTATCTTGGTAGTAGTTTTGCCTTTATTGCACCAATGATTGCTTGTAGTAAGCTTTATGGTATGCCTGCCATGTTTGGAGGTATTATTGCAGTTGGTATTATTTATGCAATTGTCTCTACAATTATTAAACTTCGAGGTACTCGTTTTATTGAACTTCTCTTTCCTTCCGTAGTTGTCGGGCCGGTCATTATGCTTATCGGACTCTCACTTGCTCCCAATGGAGTGAACATGGCCAAAACGAATTGGGCTGTTTCTGGATCGGTTCTCATGGTTGCAATTTTTACTGTTATGGCAGGGAAGGGGATATTTAAACTTATCCCCATTTTTGTGGGTTTAACTTTCGGATATATTCTATCCATGGTTCTTGGGACCATTGACTATACTCCAATCTTAAGTGCGAAATGGTTTGCACTTCCTGAATTTATCGCTCCTGAATTTAAATGGCAAGCAATGTTATATATGATTCCTGTAGCAATTGCACCAATCATTGAACACGTTGGAGATATGTATGCTATTGGTGGAGTGGTAAACAAAAATTACATCAAAGATCCAGGACTACACAGAACTCTTCTTGGCGATGGTATCGCGACGATGCTTGCTGGCTTCTTAGGTGGACCACCAAACACAACTTATTCGGAGGTTACAGGAGCAGTGTCACTTACAAAAGTAACAAACCCTGCTATTCTTCGTATTACGGCAGTTACTGCAATTGTCTTCTCTTTATGTGGGAAAGTTAGTGGATTCCTTCAAACTATCCCTCAAGCGGTGTTAGGAGGCTTAATGCTACTTCTTTTTGGTATGATTGCAAGTGTTGGAATCAAAACATTGGTTGATTCAAGAATCGATATGAATAACACCAGAAATCAAGTCATTATTTCTGTTGTTCTTACAATGGGAATAGGTGGAGCAGTATTTCAAATTGGAGACTTCGCTCTTCAAGGAATTGGCTTGGCATCTCTTGTTGGAGTTATTCTAAACCTTATACTTCCAGGAAGATCAAAAGCAGTTAAAAAAACAAATAAGGATGATATTGTGATATAAAATCATAATCAACTGAATAAATTGGCTAAATAAAGCCATACTAATGGATTGCCTTTATTATATATACGAGGCAATAATACACAAAAAGGTTGCAGTTCTTTCTTTAAGAACTACAACCTTTTTTATTAGTCAAAAATTAATAGAACATCTAATTATACACCTATATTTCCTTTCCAAACATGTCCGTAATTCAATTATAAAGGAGTATCATTTTCATTACTGATAAAGCATAAACACCAAATCAATAGAGTAAATTAAATAAGAAAACCTCGAACGAAAGATGCTTATCCAAGAATCTAAGATATAGGGATGAGGAGAAGACTACACTTAAAGAGCCTTTGTCTCAATATTCATTAAATAAAAGGATAACAGTTGAATAGGAGTATTACTAGAAACGATTCAAAAAAAATAAGCAGTAGATTAAAGAATTGTACTTTAATCTCACTGCTTATTTTGTCCTTTTATTATGTGGATAATATACATCTCACAAGCATAAATAGATTTACTCCATTTACACCTTCTTATCTAAGGTAAAACGTATTAGAAAACGTAATTCAGATTCTACCGTTTTATTATTTGATTTTGCTGGATGAAACTTTAACAACTTAACCACTCGAGAGGCCTCATCATCAATAGACGAACAGACACCTTTAACAATTCGAGTATTAAACACATCCCCATTGGTATCAATATCGACAATCACAATAACATCTCCTGTTATATCTTTTCGTTGTGCATCGGAAGGATAGACAATAGACCTTGTAATAAAACGGTGTGCATCATTTAAATCACCATGTATATATCGAGGAAGCTGATCAAGTTGTTTAACCAAATTTCCATTTTCATCATGTTCAGAATACATTACAACAACTCCATTATTAAATTCTCGATGAATACGAACCTTCCCATTCTCATAATAAGAGTAGAAACTTATTTCTTTCCCTTTATCATATATACGAAATAACTTTGGAACAAGGTTGGGATAAAAGACTTTATAATACTTAAGAAAACCGTCGTGATACTTCTTCTCCATCATAACCTGTCCGTTTACATAGAATTTCTTAAACGAAAGCTCAATACCATTATCATAATCTTTCTCACAGACGAGTGCTCCATTATGAAAATATTGTCTATATCTTCCATGCAAAACCATGCCTCTTGGCATCTTTTGTTTTATGATATCCTTGGATTTCTTATTAAATTTACCCCACTGGATATTATCCGGATCTAAAGCAAGACACTCACATTCCCACTGAAGAATTCCAACCATACTGAAACTTTTCAATGAATACACACTTGTCGAATCATCTTTTTGAACTCGATAGTAGTGAGTTGCTCTTTTTCGTTTAACCTCTTTATTCCTTTTATTATAATAAAATATGTGCGTATCAAAGGGGGAAGCAAAAACACTTGACACGACGCAAATAAGGAAAATTGATAATGGTAAAAACTTTTTCATTATACATTATTTAACAAATACTTTATAACAAATAGATGAGCTTACATTTTATTATGAAAATTGAATACAGATATATAACTCATTAACAATACTCAAATATAGCTGTTTTTTAATAGTATTATAACATAATACATTTAATAAATATATATTTATATAACTTATTTTTACCTTTATAAGAAATAAGTAAATCACAACAACACAAAAAGCAACAATCAAACTTTTATGAAATCTAAACAAATACTATTTATCCTTCTATTTTTACAAACAATACCTCTATACATTAAGGCAGAAGATAAAAATGAAAATTATAAATATAACATACATGTTACGCCAAAAAATTATCTTCGAAATGATACAATCATATCACTATACGAAGTAGAAAGTATAATCACGTTAGAAAAAAATGTGAAAGTAGGTAAATTACATAATCAAGTCCTTCAAAGTATAAATGAACTTGTTAGAGTAAAAACTCAAAATAAAATCGACACTTGCAAAACGACAAAACAATTTCAAAGCATCCTAAACAATGCGACACTTCAAATAGATACTCTAATAGCTTATAACAACACACTCAATAGTACAAACAAAAGATACAAATACCTCAACAATATATCGAAAGAGATTTCAAAAGAGAAAAAAGGAAGAGATATTAGTTTTACTAAAAAGAGATTTGGAACATCCATCTATTTTGGAACTAAATATGAGGTATATGATAAAGAGATCTCAAGACTTTATCACAACTGTCTCTCTTTAGAAGCGGGATTTGGAATCTCTTACAAAGAGATATTAGGAGATATTCATTTAAACTATGGAGAACTTAAAAACAAAATTGACTTAAATAAGCAGAACAATAACACAGATAAGTTAGAATTTGGATCCTCTATAAGTTATCCTGTACTAGATAGACATAAATGGAGGCTCTCTCCAATAATAAGATATGATTACGCTATAGTCTCTGATATATTTGACGATAAATACACCAACCAATTGAACGGGTACAATAAATATAGTATTGGATTCAATGTAGACTATATTATTTCAAGAAGATTAAATCTATTACCTTGTATTTCAGTATGGGGAAAGGAGATTCAAGATATCTGCCTTAGAGGTTTTTTCCAATTCAGCAATCTATCTCTTCCTGGAGATATTAACGGGAATCTATTTCAATGTGGAGTTGTTTTTAATATGTATGGGCGAGGAATAAAATAAAAAAGGATGCTTTTAAAGCATCCTTTTTTAAATATCATTAATGATACATATTATTTAATTCCTCTTCATAGAAAAATTCTTTTTCTCCGAATGCAGGTTTAAGATCTGTAATCCATATAGCATCAGGATCATACTTAGCAAAGAAAGGTTTTCCTACCCATTCTGGATTACGTCCTTGGATAAATGAAAGTATAAAAACCTTCTCCCCTTTAACCTCTGCAATCCCAACAATCTGAATTTTACCAGGATCACATGACATGCTTGGACCTCTTACAGTACGACAAACACCACTTACAGATTGGTAAGCATCTTTGAATATATTCCAAGCATCCTCTAAAGTTACAGCAAAATAGTCCTGTGCACCAGTATCTCTAGCAACAAACATATAGTAAGGAATAATACCTAAATCCACTTGTTTACGCCACATAGTACCCCATACATTCGCATCATCATTTATATGCTTCATCAATGGACTTTGTGAACGTATCTGTGCTCCAGTAGAACGAAGTGCAGTGATCGCATCTTGAACTGCTTTCGTTTCTAATGCACCATAGTGGTTAAAGTGAGCCATTATACTAAGGTTAATGCCACTATCAGTCACTTTTTTGAATAACTCTAATAATTGTGGTGCATCTTCATCAGTAGTAAAACGATAAGGCCAAAAAGTCAAAGCTTTTGTTCCGATACGAATAGTCTTTAAGTTTGATAGATTTGCATCAAGAAGCGTATTAATATACTTCTCGAAGAACTTTGTTTTCATAATAGAAGGATCACCTCCCGTAAAAAGAACATCGGATATTTCTGGATGTGCACGTAGATAATCAACCATTAAGTCAACTTCCTTCATTGCAAACTTCTCTTCTGTTAAAGCAAACTGTGACCAACGAAAACAGAAAGAACAATAAGCATGACATGTCTGTCCTTGAGAAGGAAAGAAAAGCATTGTTTCACGATATTTATGCTGCATTCCCTCTAGCTTGACACCATTCAGTTCAGGTACATTATGAGCTTGACCTGCTGGATTTGGATTCAGTTCATATCGGATTTCATCAATCACTTTTCTCAAATCACTCTTATCAGCACCGCTCTTTATTAAACTTGCAACACGATTAAAGTGCTCCTCTGACAACATCCCTTTTTGAGGAAATGTCAGTTTAAAGAATGGATCACTTTCCCAGTTTTCCCAATCAATTAATTCATCAACAACGTAGTTACTGGTTTTAAAAGGCAAAACATTACCAACTACCTCTATAACAAACCGGTCTTCTTCTGATAGATTTTGAATTTGTGGTAAGGTATGGTAATTTGCAAGTGTATAAGAACGATATTTCATGTAAATTAAATATATTTTAGCACATACTATAAACTCTGTAGCATGTATAATTTTGGTTTAAAAATGACGAGAGAACGCTCATCCAATTAGAAACAAATATACCTAAATTACACAAAACCAGCAAATTATACTAATTTAACACAAATACAGAACCAAATAAACCAAAATGAAATTGATCTGTTTTAATTAATCACAAAATGGTAGCTAAACTATACTCTTTTGTAAATTTTACCATAAAACATCCATTCGATTTGAATCTAATTTTAGAAAAATAGACAATAAAATCGTAAAAGACCATAACGAAGAGCCTCCATAACTAATAAACGGAAGAGGGATACCTATCACAGGAGCCAAACCAATAGTCATTCCTATATTCACTGCAAAGTGAAAAAATAAGATACAGGCTACTCCATAGCCATAGACACGACTAAAGCAGGATCGTTGCCGTTCGGCTAGAAATATTAATCGAATAAAAAGGAGAAAGAAAAGAAGAATCACAAAAGAAGTTCCAATAAACCCCCACTCTTCACCAATAGTACAGAAAATAAAATCAGTACTTTGTTCCGGAACAAAGTTGAATTTTGTTTGGGTTCCATTCAAAAAGCCTTTCCCTTGAACACCTCCTGAGCCGATAGCAATTTTTGATTGTTTTACATTATAACCAATACCAAGAGGATCATTACTGATACCTAATAACTCTTCAATACGAGCTCTTTGATGGGCTTTAAGAATATTATGGAACACATAATCTACAGAGGTAGAAAACAGAATACAACCCAATAAACTTAAAAATAAAATACTCTTCTTAAGATAATTATGAAATATGGCTCTTAACGAAAAAAACATTGCATAGCACGAAAGCCCAAGAAGCATAATGTGTCCTAAATTTAAGTCATATCCCATTGCTTGATTCATGTAATAAGGGATATAAAACAACAAAGATAGACCTACACTAAAAGTAATAAAGTGCTTGTAATTCTTACGAACAGCCAAATAAATTATAGCATATAGAACACCTAATATTAACAGATTTATTCCACCAGGATATAGGAGAGTAACAACAAAAATTAAAGCCATCAAGAAACCTATGAACAAATATATTCCAGGCAAGCCCTCTCTATATAAAACTAATATAAAAACAAAAAACACTAAAGAGGATCCAGTATCATTTTGCAAAAGAATGATCCCTATTGGAAGTCCTAAGAGCAAACCAACCTGTAGATAGGACTTAAAAGTATTCACATTAAAGTTATATTGACTTATCAGTTTTGCTAGAGCAAGATTAGTCGCAAATTTGGCTATTTCGGCAGGTTGTAGAGCAAAACTGCCAATTTTTATCCATGCCTTTGCCCCTTTAACAGAAGCACTTGTCAACAAGGGTATCAAGAGTAAAAATATGGCAAAGCCGTAGATATAGTAGGCAAAAGTTGTAAAGAAACGACTATCAATAAGCATCACGGCAAAGAATAAAACTAGTGCAGCACATATCCACATTAGCTGCTTTCCGTAACGTTGGGTCATATCAAAAATACTATGATGTTCTGCATTGTAAACAGCAGCATAGATATTAACCCAGCCGATCAACATTAATAATACATATATTAAAATAGAGATCCAGTCTAGTTTTGCGAGTATATTAGTTTGCCTCATTATTTTCTTCTATTTTTTCTTCTTTAACTAAAAGAACACTCTCTTTCATCTTTTTCTCCAAGTAATGCCTTCTAGGAGAAATATATCCTTTTAAATATTTCTCAACCATCAAACTTGCAATAGGTGCAGCATATCTAGACCCCCATACTCCACGTTCTACATATACGAATATGGCTATCTTTGGATCATTCATCGGGGCAAAGGCAATAAAAGCCGAATGGTCAACTCCTGAAGGGTTCTGAATAGTTCCTGTTTTACCAACGATCTTTACTGAGTCGATATAGGCAACCCGAGCTGTTCCATTAAGAATCACTTCCCTTAAACCTTTTGTCGTATAGTTATAATAGGTCGTATCAATACCTGTTTCATGACGATCAAACTTCAATATTTTTTCTTTCCCCTGAGGGGTAACCTCTTTTTTAATAATATGAGGAGATATATAATACCCTTTATTAGCAATCGTTGCAGCAACATTAGCCATCTGTAAAGGGGTACACAATAGTTCCCCTTGTCCAATAGCAAGAGAACGTACTGTTAAAGAATTCCAAGAACCTCTATAAACTTTATCATAATAGTTAGCTGAAGGAACATTACCTCCATTAGCTCCAATAATATCAGCGGCAATATTCTGTCCTAGCCCAAAGCGCTTCACATAATTAGCCCACTCAATATACCCTTTTTTAGTAGACGAATATTTTGATAAACAAGCTTTAAATGTTTGCCAAAAGAATGGGTTACATGACTCTCGTATAGCTGGAACAATACTAATAGGGTTGACGTGATTGTGTGTACACATTATTGGTCGAGTAGATCGACCATGACAAACAAATTTTGTTTGTGGAGTAATAACCCCCTCTTGTAGGGCAATCAACCCATTTACTAATTTAAATGTTGATCCTGGAGGATAAGCAGCAGATACCGTACGGTTGTATAGCGGTTCATTCGGATCTTTCTGAAGTTCTTGATAATTTACACTTCGGACTCGACCAACCAAGAGGCCTGGATCAAATGTTGGAGCACTCACAACCGAAAGAATCTCACCCGTTTTCGGTTCTAATGCAACAATAGCTCCAGCCTTTCCAGCCATCAACTCTTCACCATATCTCTGTAATTTCGCATCTAATGTAGAGATTAGATTGCTTCCAGTTACGGCTGTAGTATCATATTTCCCTCGTTTAAACTCTCCTTTAATTCGACTATGAACATCCACAAGACGATAGGAAACCCCTTTTTTCCCTCTTAACTCTTTTTCATAAGTATACTCAATACCACGCTTTCCGATATAATCTCCAGAGGTGTAATAAGCGTCCTTTTTTATATTACGTGTATTTACCTCTCCTACATATCCCAAAGTTTGAGCTGCGATAGGAAAAGGGTACTGTCTTAAGGTACGAGACCGAACATAAAATCCTGGAAATTTATATAGTTGCTCTTGCAATGAAGCATAACGATTCGCCGATAACTGTTTTAATATCACAGAGGGCTTATATCGAGAATAACGCTTTGCTTTTTTTAATCCATTTATTAGTGTTGACTTCTCAATTCCCAAAATGGAACATAGGGATAAGGTGTCAAATTCTTGTATCTCTCTTGGTGTAGCTAAAAAATCATAAGCTGCTTGATTATAAACCAGCAACTCCATATTTCGATCATAAACCAAACCTCTAGCAGGATAAGTTACAACTTTGCGGACTACATTATTTTCAGCAGAAAGCTTCCACTTATCATCTAGAATCTGAAGGTCTAATAGACGTATGACTATGGAAACAGTAACTACAAAAAAAATCAATGCAATAACATAGGCCCTATTTCTTCGAATATCTGATTCCATATAATGATAATCGATTAATCTTTAATAAAAATAAACTGACTTAAAACCATTATTAATACCGTGATCGAAGTGGTTATTAAGCTATGTTGAATAATCTCTACAAAATTGGCAAATGAAAAAGATTCAATCAAATAAAGAGACATCGTGTATACAAAGGTCAGAATAAAACAATACTTCACAAACCATTGTAAACCATAATATCTAATCCTTGGTAAAGATCCCTTCTCATATACATCTCGTGAAGAAATTAATGATATGACCGTTGGTCGAATAAAACCAACCAAAAGGGTTGCTGCTGTATGTAATCCCAAAGTATTGGTCGAAACATCAATCAATAGCCCCAAGAAAAAAGAGATCAACAGCAATACGCCCCCACTTACTTGAAAAGGGAGTAAAAGCAAACCTAGCAAGAAGACTTGGGGGTTCACATAACCAAGCCAATAGACATTATTTAGAATATAAATTTGCACTAAAATTAAACCTAAAAACAGGTATAAATATTTCAAATAATCTTTGATCATTCTTTATCCTCCAATTTTAGTCTCTCTTCCTTCGTTTTATAATTTATGATATTCACATACCCTAACTCCTTGAAATCGGTAGATAGACGTACATCAATATTATAAAAGTTACTTCCCCCTTTTTTCTCAAAAGTAGAAATAACACCGACAGGAATCCCTTCAGGAAAGATAGAAGAGTAGCCACTCGTTACAATGGTATCTCCCTCTTGAATATCAACATGAAATGGAATTTCATTAAGTTTTGCATGCATAAACGAACTTCCATCCCAAGACAATGATCCGAAATAACTATTCTTCTTAATCTTTGAACTCAGCTTGAAATGTTTATTTAGTAGAGATATTACAACGGAATAATGGTCAGATACCGCAGTAACAACTCCCACAACCCCTTGGTCATTAATAACCCCTTGATCAACTTGTAAGCCATCATTAACCCCTTTATTTAGGGTCATATAATTATAACTTCTATCAATACTATTGTTGATAACTTTTGCATTTCTCATCTCATAGATAATAGATGAATCTGAATGCATGACGAGAGTATCTTGTAATATATTCGATTGGGATTGAAAATGTAACAACATCTCCTTAAGCCGAGCATTTTCATTTACCAAACGTTTATTCTCCTTCGATAAATAACCATACTCCTTGACCCCATCAACCATAGAGAAGATCGATCCTGTGACTACATTACTAGAATTCAAAAAAGAGTAACGATGATAGTCATTAAAATTGACAATCATCAGGAAAGCAAGGAGTTCTAGAAATAGAAATAGAAATCCAAAGTGGTATTTTATTAAAAAATTAATTAGGTTCTTCACCTTATTACAGCCATTAAAAGATTACAAATAGAGTGGGAATTATCAACAACAAAAAAACCAACAAAAGGTGAATGTAAAGTTTCCTTTACATTCACCTTGGTTATTATTTTAAAGGCTTTAGATAACAACCTAGCTTTCTAGGAACTTAAACCTATCAACATTTTTCAATGCAATACCTGTTCCTCGAGCAACTGCTCGTAGAGGATCCTCTGCAATATGAAAAGGAATATTGATTTTATCAGACAAACGCTTATCAAGACCACGAAGCAATGCACCACCTCCAGCAAGATAGATACCCTTGTTTACAAGGTCAGCATACAACTCTGGAGGAGTTTGTTCCAATGCACTCAATATGGCTGTTTCGATCTTTGAGATCGATTTCTCCAAACAGTGTGCTATCTCTTGATACGACACAGGAATTTCTACTGGTAAAGCAGTCATCTGATTCGGACCTTGGACAATATAATCTTGTGGTGGCTCTTCAAGCTCTGTTAAGGCAGCTCCTACATTAATTTTAATATCTTCAGCTGTTCTCTCTCCTATTTTAATATTGTGTTGATGACGCATATATTCCATAATATCTGCAGTCAGATCGTCTCCAGCAATACGTATAGACTTATTGGTCACGATACCACCAAGAGAAATAACAGCAATCTCAGTTGTACCACCTCCAATATCCACTACCATATTTCCCTCAGGAGCTTCTACATCAATTCCAATACCTATTGCAGCAGCCATCGGTTCATAAATCATATAAACCTCACGTCCACCAGCATGTTGTGATGAGTCACGTACCGCACGTTTTTCAACTTCAGTACTTCCTGAAGGGATACAAACCACCATCTTAAGAGAGGGAGAAAAAAAGCGACTTCTACGAGGAATCATCTTTATCATTCCCCTGATCATCTGCTCGGCAGCATCAAAGTCTGCAATCACCCCATCACGCAACGGACGAATAGTTCTTAAGTTTGAATGCGTTTTACCTTGCATCTGACGAGCTCTTTCGCCAATGGCTTCCATCGCATCAGTCTTGGTATTCATTGTAACAATAGAAGGTTCGTCAACTACAATCTTATCATTATGAATGATAATCGTATTTGCTGTACCTAAGTCAATTGCTATCTCCTGAGTTAAGAAAGAGAAAATCCCCATTATATTGACAAGCTTTTAATTTTTTAATGTTTAAAATGCCTGAAACCTGTCATTACCATTGTCATATCATTTGTATCACAGTACTGTACGGAATCTTTATCACGAATAGATCCTCCTGGTTGAATAACACACTTTATACCTTCTTTACACGCAATTTCAACACAATCGGCAAATGGAAAGAAAGCATCCGAAGCCATCACAACACCATTCAAATCAAATCCAAAATTCTTCGCTTTGTCTATCGCTTGTTTCAAAGCATCAACACGCGAAGTTTCCCCAACACCACTACTAATCAACATATCATCTTTAGCAAGGACAATAGTATTCGATTTTGTCTGTTTTACCAATCTATTGGCAAAAAGCAAATCTTTAATCTCGCTCTGAGTGGCTGCTTTTTTTGTTACTAAAGTAAGATCTTCAGAAGACTCTTTTTTAGTATCTTTATCCTGAACAAGCATACCATTTAGGACAGAACGAAACTGTTTTGTACTAGTTTCAGCTTCTTTGCGTACTAAGATAATTCTATTCTTCTTAGTAGACAACACTTTTAATGCATCTTCTGCATATGAAGGTGCAATTATCACCTCAAAGAACAATTTGGTCACCTCTTCAGCAGTCTCTAAATCAACCTCTTTATTTGAGATTAAAATACCTCCAAAGGCAGAAACTGGATCACTAGATAATGCCATTTGATAAGCTTCTTTCAAATTGTCTCTAGATGCACATCCACATGCATTGTTATGCTTTAGTATTGCAAAGGTAGTAGATTCAAACTCATCAATCAAGTTTAGTGCGGCATCAATATCTAATAAATTGTTATATGAGATCTCTTTACCATGTAGTTGATCAAATATTGCATCAAAGTCACCATAGAATGATCCCTTTTGATGAGGGTTCTCACCATATCTTAAAGATTTTCTTTGATTATGTGAAATTCTCAACGCATCAGAGTCATCGGTAGCAAAAAATTCGTGTATCGCAGTATCATAGTGCGAAGAAACAGAAAATGCTTTAGTGGCAAACGCTTTTCTATCCCCTAAAGTCGTTGCTCCATCTTGTTTTTGTAACAAAGCAACCAAATCTTCATATTGACTTCTATCCGAAACGATTGTTACATCTTTGAAATTCTTTGCAGCAGCTCGTATTAAAGATATTCCTCCAATGTCAATTTTCTCAATAATTTCAGCTTCGGTAGCTCCGCTTGCTACAGTCTCCTCAAAAGGATAAAGATCCACTACAACTAGGTCAATAAAAGGGATCTCATATTGCGAAACTTCTTGTTGGTCACTCTCTAAATCACGACGTGAAAGAATCCCACCAAAAACTTTAGGATGTAATGTCTTTACTCTTCCACCTAAAATCGATGGATATGAAGTCAAATCTTCAACTGCAGTCACTGGAATGCCCAAAGACTCAATGAATTTTTGGGTTCCACCTGTAGAAAAAATCTCTACATTTTGTGATGCTAATTGCTTAACTAGGGGCTCAAGGTTCGTCTTATCAAAAACAGATATTAACGCTTTACGAATACTTTTTAAACGGTTCATCTTTAGGATTTTTAATGATACCCTAAAATTAATATATTAAATCCGCATTCAAATATTAACTTTTTGTAAACTACCCCAAATTTAAGACACAACACACAATGAATCAGTCATAAAAACGAAGCTATCCTATTTTGCTTCTATTAACTATTTATTAACTCCGAAAGGCAAAATACTTCCATTTCATTTCACCTTAAAAGAGATAATAGACTCCCGTCAATAATCAAACTTCTTTTTATTTAAGACATAACAAAGAACAAACTATTATTACCAAGACAAAAAACCTTTCTATAATGACAAAAGGAAGAGTATTCAACAAAAAAATAAAAGAATTATCGACGTTCTAAAGTGGAGGAAAATATACATCAATAGTACTCACACCCTTTTCGAGACAGTTTCTATAAAGGAAATTCATCGCCCTCGTTGTAACCCTTCCGTATTAATTTAGATACCCTTCGGTTAGGGTTTGGTTAGGGTTTGGTTACTCTTAGAGTAACCAAACCCTAACCAAAGAATACATGAAATGTATACAAACACACCAACAAACAAGAAATAAAAGAGAGAGATAAATGGTTATGATTCCTACTCATAAACAGAAATAAAACATTTACTTCCGAATAGAGAGAATGAAGATAATGGCGACCATAATTCCCTTTTGTCTAGAGTAATATGGATGAATAAGAGAATATCAGGATACACAAAATGAGTGTTTCTCTTAGGAGCTACACTCATTTTATGTCTCTAAATATACGATGTATTCTATTAGCAGAATGGTTGGATCTATTTTGCTATAAGTTTTTCGACCATACAAGTCAGTTCAATAAAATCACTGACACTCATCTGTTCAGGTCGTCGCTGTAACATCTCGGTATCAAGATCTGACACATTTGCACAAACCGATTTTAAACTATTTCTAATGGCCTTTCTTCTTTGGTTAAATATGGCCTTTACAACACGGTAAAATAGTGCTTCATCACACGGTAACGACTCATTAGAATTTCGAGTGATACGAATAACAGCTGATTTTACTTTTGGTGGTGGATTAAAAACATTCTCTCCCACTGTAAATAGATACTCCACGTCATAAAAGGCTTGCAACAAAACCGACAGGATTCCATAAATTTTTGATCCATGAGAAGAACAGATACGTTCTGCCACCTCTTTCTGTATCATTCCAACAGATTCAACAACTTGATCTCTATTTTCTAATATCTTAAAATATATCTGTGTCGATATATTATATGGAAAATTACCTACCACAACAATAGGTTCATTCGAAAAGGCCTTAAAATCCATTTTCAGGAAGTCTCCATCATAAATTCTATCCGAAAGAATGGGATAATGCTCCTTTAAATAGACAACAGACTCAACATCAATCTCAACAGGATACACCTTTGGGAAATCGTCACCAATAAGATATTGGGTTAGAACACCCATACCTGGTCCGACCTCCAAAACCTTTGACACCTCACGGTGCTGAACACTATCTACAATCCTTCTTGCAATGTTCAAATCGGTCAAGAAGTGTTGACCTAAATTCTTCTTTGCTCTTACCTGCGACATATTTTTATTCGAATTAATATTGGAATTCACCCAAAAGAGATATCTTAGCTTAACACTAAAATTGTATTTTTGCACAAACTAGTTTAAGGTTGCAAATATAACAAGCTTAGTGAAACTTCTGTTTCAATAACCCTCATAAATTAACAGCCGTTGAGAAAGATAATTCTGAAAACCCTTAAATACATTCTGTTTCTTACTTTTGGTATCGGAATCTTCTACTATATTTATAAAGATTTCGATTTCAACACGATAAAACAACAGTTAAACAATAACTTCAATTATTGGTGGATTATTGTGGCAATGTGCATGACGATATTAAGTCATTTTATACGTGCACTGCGGTGGAACCTTGTGATAAATAATGACATCCGAAGCGTATCGTTATCGAACTCTTTTAAATCTATTATGTCAGGGTATTTCATGAACCTTATCATCCCAAGAATGGGAGAAGTTACTCGTTGTGCTACCATTGCAAAAAAAGAGAAAGTAACATTCAGCGAAGCACTTGGCACTGTTGTTACTGAGAGAATTATTGACATGATTATGCTTCTCTCATTAACATTACTTGTGATCCTATCCCAAACAAAGAAGTTAACAACTTTCCTTTCTCAACATCCAGACATAACAAACAGATGGGAAAATATAACTTCCAGTAATTGGAGCATTCCTATAGGTATTATTTTGATTTCATTATTTGGTTGGATATCCTACAAAATACTCATATCTGAACGATTGAAAAAAATCTCTATTATACAGAATTTTATTCAGGGGATCATATCCATTCAAAAGATGAAAAATCCTTTCTTATTTGTCATCTACACCATTGCCATTTGGGGCTTATACTTCTTAATGGATTATGTCTCATTCTTTGCTTTCGATTTCACAAATCATTTAAGTGTGATGGCTGGAATAACGGTATTTGTTTTTGGAAGTTATGGAATGGTAGCGCCTGTACAAGGAGGGATCGGACCTTGGCACTTTATGACAGTAGAAGCACTTGCACTATATGGAATAGATCAAAGCAATGGCTTAATGTTTGCATTAATCGTTCACACTGCAATCACATTCATAACCTTTGCTGTTGGAGGTATTTGTACACTTCTTATCACCTTTTCAAAACCAAATTCAAAGCAGATAAAATGAAGAAACTTAGATATGAATTTATTCTTGCAAAGAAACTCTTCTTTAGTAAAGATCAAAAACATCATTTTAGTAAAAACATTATAAACTTTGCTATTGCAGGAATCTCAATCGGAATTATTGTGATCATTCTTGCTGTCTCCATTACGATTGGGTTTAAAAAAGAGGTAAAAGATAAGGTCGTTGGATTCGGATCTCATATACAATTATTGAATTATAGCACAAGCAACAGTTATGATAATATCCCAATCCTCTCCGATGAAGATTGGGTCGCTCTCGTTAATTCTCTTCCGAACGTCAAACACATAGAGACATTTGCCACAAAACCGGGAATAATCCATACAGGGAAAGAGATTGAAGGAATTGTACTAAAAGGATTAGACAAAGATCACCAGTGGAACTTTTTTAAAGAACATCTAATTCAAGGGAAAGTGTTAGATCTAAATAAAGATAAGGCTACGAATGGAATTATGATCTCTCAAATAATTGCAGATCGGATGATGTTAAAAGAGGGAGACCCTATCCGAATGTACTTTATGAAACAAGCACAAGCTGTCCCACAAATGAGAAAATTTATTATTAAAGGTATTTTCTCTACTTCCCTTACTGAATTTGACAAAGCATTTGCTTTAGTCGATATTCGTCAAATTCAACATCTAAACAAATGGGCTCCAAATCAAGTTAGTGGTTTTGATATCACCCTACACGATTTTAATAATCTAGATGAAACAAACTACCGTATTCAAGATATCATACTAAACTACAAAGAGAATGTTCCTACCATACGACCTGTCAGTATCACACAAAAATATAGAGAGATATTCGATTGGCTCAACTTAATTGATATGAATGTTTGGGTCATTCTAGGATTGATGATTGCTGTGGCTGGTTTTAATATGGTATCTGGACTTCTAATACTTATTCTCGAAAGAACTCAAATGATCGGAATTCTAAAAGCGGTAGGAGCTCAAAACAAAAGTATTCGTAAATTGTTCTTATACATAACAGGACTTCTTATTACGAAAGGTCTTTTCTGGGGTAATGCTATTGCACTTATTCTCTGTTTTATCCAGAAAAAATTTGGAATAATTCCTCTAGATAAAAGCTCTTACTACGTTGATACAGTCCCTATAGAACTTAATTTCACTTATCTAATAATTCTAAATGTGGCAACTCTAATCATTACACTGATAATGCTTATCATTCCTTCGATGGTTATCTCTAGAATTTCACCAGATAAAGCAATAAAATTTGACTAAATGGATAGTAGTAACACATTGAATAACCTAAGACATCAAATTAAATATAATCTTCCTGGCAAAGATGCACAGCTTAAGATGCTACCATATGTCAGAGAACTTAAACCCCTTGGAAGTCATATTGAAACAAAGGAGAGTGCCGTTCTAATTCTCCTATGGATAGACCATTCATGTAAAATATGTATCATTAAACGTAATTCTAAAATGCGTAACCATGCGGGACAATACGCACTCCCAGGAGGAAAGTTTGATCCTCTAGAAGATACAACATTAGAGGAGACAGCCCTTAGAGAAACATTTGAAGAAGTTGGAGTCTCTTTGAGTAGAAAACAGATGATAGGTTCATTATCTAGAATCTATATTCCCGTAAGCGCTTTCTATATCACCCCATATATCGCTTTTATTGGACACCAACACCCTTCATTTAACGCAAATCCAGATGAAGTGGAAGAGGTTGTTGAGATACCTTTAGAAACGCTTTTTAATTCGAAAGGAAGCATGGAAGTAGATATCAAAGGCAAAAAAGTTACAGTCCCTTGTTACAATTATAATGAGACTAAAATATGGGGAGCAACAGCAATGATATTGTCTGAATTAGAAGCAATATGGCATAGTATTAATAAAACAAAAGGGTGATTTTCATAAAAATCACCCTTTTGTAGATATCTAAATTAAGAAGGAAGAAGCAAGTTCGAGTAACTTTGGTAACGATCAACAACCTCTTCTACATAATTAGTTGTTTCCGTACCTCTACAATAGCCCCACTTCACAACAGGATCTTTATAATATTTACTCAATGACTTCTTTAGAAGAAATGGAGCAACATTATTATCCCATATATTCATATCCTTACCATATTTGTTCGCTAGTCTACGAGCATCTAAAATATGCCCTAAACCGATATTATAAGAAGCCAAAACAAACTTGATTCTTTCATTAGGATCATCTATTTGATCCTTAAAATAACTATCAAGCCACCCTAAGTATCGAGTTCCGGCATGAATGTTCTCTGCTGGATTGGTTAAATCTTCCACATTATAACGATCTGCCGTTTCAGGCATCAACTGCATTAATCCAACAGCCCCAGCCCACGACTCGGCCTCTGGATTAAAGTTAGACTCTTGATAAACAACAGATGCAACAAGACGCCAATCCCATCGAATATTCTTACTTGCCTCTTTGATTAGCTCATCATATGCAGAAAGTCTATTGTCATGAATTGCATTAGACACATTTGCAGTATATCGCTTCGATCTACTCGATGTGTAATACTTTGTATACAGACGTCGATACTTACGAGTCTTAGAAAAGTCTAACAACCATTTACTAACATACTCATTTAATGCTGTTGAAGTTTTACGAACAGCCCATGCCATATCTTGTGTAAAACTCACTGGTGTTGAAATATCAATATTTGGATTATAAGCATGATTCAAGCGTGCCACTTCCTCACTACACACTGTCATCGGCACATCTCCCTTAGCAACCATGCCAATTAACTGCTCTACTCCATGAATAGAATCAGTGACAATATTGATATCTTCACCTATCTCATCAGACAAACTATTTAAACGACGAAAATAGGCTGTGTTTTTCTGAACATAAACAGTCTTATCTGCAAGATCTCGCACATCACGAATCAATGATTTTTCCAAAGTAGTACTGTCCATCTTTTCCCACCCATGAGGTTTTGGTTGGACTAATACTTGTCGACTGGACATCATTGGATAAGTAAATAAAACTTTTGATTTTAAGGACTTTGTAATGGTAAGATTTTTTGCAACAATATCCACAGATCTACTCTCTAATAAATCATATGATTCTCGTAGATTGTTACTTACACGAATATCTAAATCTACGTCCATGTCATCGGCTAATAAATGTAGAATATCGTATTGAAAGCCCATAGGCAAACCTCTATAGATAAAATAGTTTATTGAATTATAATCAATCACTACTTTTAAGGTTCCGTTCGCTTGAATATTTTCAAGCTCTTTGATGGCAGCATCTCTTTGTGCCTGACCAACTTCTTTTTGTAAGTTTTTATCGCCCTTACATGAAGCGAAAATAAACAACATCAATATCAAATGCTTGATATACGATCTCATAAAATATGTATTGGTTCATAAATAGGACAAGATCCATACAACAAGAACAAATTCCTTGTAGTTTGGTTCATCCGTTATCTATCCTTATATCTCGTATAAGGTCTCTCCGAAAAGTTAATTGTTTTTTCTAGTCATAAAAGCTCCATGAGGCGCCAAAAGACAATAGTGCAGGTTGAATTGGATAATTTGGTGATGTAAAATAATCAGTGTTCCCCCATAATTGGTTAACAAAAGCATATTTCATAAATAGTCTCACTCGCTTTAATTTTAGCGAGAGAAAAAGATCACAAACTGGATATCCTCCAATTTTCTCATCATTTTGTAGATAGAATTGATTCAACGATGGAGAATAACTATCTGCATAATACTTTGTTGCAAAATAGGTATCAACACCGATCTGTCCCTGAAGTACAGGGTATATATTTCCATTTAAATAAGTGCTATTTCTAAATACAAAAGACGGTAAATGAATGTAGCTATCAGAGCTACTCTTCTGATAAACCAATTGATTCTCTATAACCAATGGTCCAAAGTGGAAATCCTTCTGTAAGTGTAACGACAATACAGAAAATTCACTATTCGCTTGTTCTGGCGCTATCTTAGTACCATAATAAACAAAATTATTTATAAACGCCATATCTGCTCCTACTACGAAGTGATTCGATGGCTTCTCATATTTTACATGTAATGATAGGTTATAAGTTTTATCAAAATTATTATCCCATGAGTAATGATTCGACATATAATCGTTCATATAATAATTGGGAGTCGTAAGGCTCATCTTAGCATTCAGTGTTAAGAATGAGGTGTCTTTAGATGTTCGAATTGGTTTAGACATCGTACCATAAAGAGAAAAATCCTGCGATCGATAACCTGAGACATAATACTTTCCTCCAAGATTCCAGGACCAGAATTTGCCATTCTCTCTTGAAACCTCTCCTCCTACATAAAGATTATATAAATTTTCACTGTTTAATACCCCTGGAATCCACTGTAGGCCCTCAGGAGTTTGCACCTTATCTGCCTTGGGTAACTTTTCATTCATCAGGTCTATACCCAAGAAGGCTCTTTTCGAAAATGTATATTTACGTGTACTATCTTCTAAAAATTTCATTTGAAATAAGTTCGTTAGAACTCTCTCTTTGGCAACATCATCAGTTCTACTATCCGAAAGGTTGAAAGTTGCATCTTCACCATAATAGTAAAAAATCTCATTTGATTTATTGGTATATGAGGGATTTGCCTCCGTTTCTGTATAGCTTTTAGAATCATCACGATATTGGATGGTATGCATCAAAGAGATCTTGGGAACAAACGTCTCGTATACTCCATCTTTTTCTTTCACCTCTTCCCATTTACCTAGATCATACTTTTGATTATAAGAGACATTAAAATCCTTTATAACATTTTGACTTCCACTCATCCAAACAACATAACCCTCCGGTTTTAAATCGGAATTATGTATATCACTAGAGTGTAATAACCCACCATTCTCTTGCTGGGTAACTTTATTTTGTGAAAAACTAAAATATCCCTTATATCTTTCTTTCTCATAATTCATTGCAAAAGAGAATGCATGATCTTTACTACTCTGATTTACATAACGACCATCTGAATCATTATAATCGTAATCTAATGCAAAGTTCAGATCAGGAGTAATATTTTGCGTATGAATAACATGAAAAGTCATCTGCTGTTTTGGTCTATTATTCCACCATTGTGAATAATCCAAAAGAGTGTACGGAGTCGTAGTATTATAATATACTATCGACGATGGAAGCGAAATAAACGATTTAAAATTCTTTAAAAACTGAAAGCGATCTTCTGACATATCCCTTTCAAAAAAAGAATATGACTGATAAGCAGTTCCTTGATTTCCTGTATTCTGGACATAAATATTATGCTTTTGATCTAATCGTCTTTGATGAAAATGTGTCAAGCTAGTGTCCATGATGGCAGATTCTTTAGCTGTAAAAGACTTATCAAAATGCCATGTTTCAATATACGACGAGATAGTATCAGTAGATTCGGAATGACTCTCAGTTTCTTTTGAGGTTGGTCCATCTAATGAAGAATAGGGTTCTTGGGCATGTACAATTGTACTAGTGAAACAAGCTCCTAAAACAATAAGCAATATGACATTTAAAAATTTCATCGGTGCAAAAGTAAATATTTAAATCTTGTTCTCCATGTTTTTGATTGTGAAACCCATACAACAATAACATTAACTTCAGAAACCAAAACAGCAACTATCTAAATTACAAGTGCTTATAAAATAAAACGAAAAGATCTTTTTTTATCAATAGACTATTAACATAACTTAAAATAGCAGTTATTACACTCTATAACAGCTCTATTATGTACATAGTAAATGTAATATAATTATTCTTTTATCATTTATTATACTCATAGAACAAGAGAAAATGGTTTTAGTTTTATTAAACAAAACAATAAAAATACAATACGAAATGAGTCGTGAATGAAAAATGGAATCTATAATCGATAAAAAATAGGATCTTTTCAAACTTTGGTGAGTAATCATAAAAAAAGGAAAAACACGTGTCTATATATCTAGAATATCACTTACCTGTAATAATAGATATACCATCGTGATAAAATTATCCGTTTTTATGAAATCACACGCTCTTCTTTTGGCAAATTGGTCAATGTGTTGTGACTTTCTAAAATACCGCTGTTTATCTTGTTAGCCATCTACTTAAAAAGGTCATCTCAAGACTTTTTTGTGATCCTTACTACGTTTTTAATAAGTTCTAGTGTACATTGTCTATCCAAACAACACCTGTGTTCTAGCAAGCACCCAAACGCTACGATTGAGTTCACATTGACATAGATTTCTTGAAATCGTTCTCATAGTCATAAAGCCCTAATGCATTGAAATTATCTATAAAGACATACTTATGATCACGAAATGACTTCTCTTGTCACGTAGTATCGTTTTCGATATTCATAAGAAACAAATGTTGATGACATTCTAAAGAAGACGCTTCTTTAGATTCCTTACATCTAGTATGGTCTACTATTTCATTAATAATTTAAAAAATATGAACCGTATCGATGATTGTCGATGCTTTAGATTAATGATTGAATAGAGGGAAGTAAACGATGAGGTTCATTATCAAGAAAAGTCATTGTCAAATTGAAGTAATAATCGATCCCTTATTCAAGTTCATCTTCATTATTTTTAGTTAAAATCATTCCTTGTAATCTTCATAAACAACAATTTTCGAAGAAATTTAGCATGGTGAATGAGATCTAATAGATCTGTATCTTGTAATCTCCGCTTTTAAAATTTAATTCTTACAAAGAGATTGAAAACATCGAACTCAGATGACATTAACTAGAGAAAATTCCCGTATGATATCTTCTCATTCAAGGATAGCTTGATCTGATAGAGGATATATCGTTTTATAAAGAAGTTATACAGAGTGTTCTAATGGGCATTCAGCGTAATGCTCATTAATTACGATAATATTTTTTAATTTGTTCATTATAGATTAAACGAATGTCAATAAACGCTTCTGATTGACTTAAAGCATGACCTTAGTAAAATAAGATCATAGGTATCGGAACATATACTTGCGATTAAACGAATATTATTTGTTCAAGTTATCACTACAAGAATATACAATCAGCAAACTGTTGAAATATCTCTCAACAGTTTACCAACTATATAAATCCACCTTTCCAATGGACACTAAACTCACACTATATTTTCTTTTAAATTAATATGGCTATTCAACCCACCACAACTTTGTACTTACAAGGTCTGCTCCTTGGTGCTTCACAGCTTCGTCATAAAAGTCTTTGTTTACATTTTGCTCCAATTGAGGATATTTTAGTCTTTGGACAACTTCGCCTGGTTTCAATCCTGTCCCTTCATCAAGAGTACCAGGTGTTTTAAGAACAGGTTTTTGAATACGACGGTAGTCAGCCCATGCTTCCCATCCATTGTCTGGGAAACCAGCAATATACTTCTGTGTCATCACTTTATCCAATGGACTATCATTGGTCCCACTATCAAAAGAGAAATGAACAGTAGTACCATTAATATTCATAGCCTCAGATTCTAGATAATCCCCATAGACAATAGGAGATATTGCCCACTGCTCCATCGATCTCTTTATTCCATCCTCATAAAGTTCTTCAGCAGTACCATTCATATTCCAACCCTTTAAGGCTCCTTCCGCTCGAAGGAAAAAGACTTCAGAAACCGGCATAATAATAAAGGGTCTAGTAATCACTTGCATCTCTTTTCCAACGCGAGAGTTATTTTCTGGTTTATTTACCTGTTCTGCCCTTTGGTCTTCTGTCAACCCTACGTCAATAGATGTCCAACGCCCAGAATAATGTTCCTTATCGGTTAAGGTAGGTCCATTGTTATCAGAGATTCCGAAGAAGTGTGGACCACGAGGATCGACAACAGAAGGAACATCTCGATATGTGATATCTGGTCCAAAGAAATCGGAACTAGGGAAAGCAATGCCTCCAAGACCTACAAGCATGTTATACATGGAAGTAGAAAGAGCAACCCCATTACCTGGGCCCCAATCAAAATAATACTTTGTAGAGTAGCCATTCCCCCATGGAGCAGACCAGTTTTGCATTGTAGCCATCTCTGCATTAAGAGTAAGAACCCCATCAGCAACAGCATCCTCAGCATTTGTTTTAGCAATGGTTGGTTTCACATTGGAGATTCTCATTGCAACTCTAAGGCGTAATGAGTTGGCAAAACCCCTCCACAGATCGACATCACCACCATAGATAAAATCTTGCGTACCCATATTGGGTTTTGAAAGGTCAAGCCCTGCTGCAGCCTCCTTTAGCTCTTTTAAGATATCTAAATAGATATTCTCTTGTGTATCATATTTTGGATTTATTCCAGTTCCATCGGCTGCTTCAAAGTAAGGCATATCACCAAACAGGTCAGTAGTTCTTTGTGTCATCCAAGCTTTCCATATTCTAGCCATTTGGTATGTATTCACCTTCGTAGGATCATTCTTAGTAACTCGAATAATCGTATTCGCAGAGTTTAACCAACCGTAATAAGCTTTCCAATAGTCCTGAGCCCACACATCATTCATCGTCCCTCTTTCGGTAGAGAAAGCTGGAGCAGAATAGTATTGAGAGAAAGCATCCACTCCTAGATTATGAATACGTTGATGAAGATAAGCTGTCAAAGTAGACTCCTTGGTCATCTTACTGAAAAGTTGAGATGGGTCTCCTGTTGTGACACCAGGCTGATTCGGATTCAAATTCATCTCATCAAAATTTGAACAGCTTGCCATAATAAGGCCAAGCAGAACAATATATATTGCAAACAATGTTTTCATAGATAGATTATTTAAAAGTCTAACTTAATATTAAAACCAAGAGTGCGAGGAGTAGACACTGCTCCTAATTCTAACCCCTGAGCATTACTCTGTGAGTATGAAGACTCAGGATCTAACCCAGGTAGTTCAGAATAGATAAGCCAAAGATTTCTTCCTACAAAACTAACTTGTGCACCAGTAAAAGGAGTGCCTGAAAGAATTGTTTTCGGAAGAGAGTATCCAACAGACAGCTCTCTAAGACGTATATTGGTTGCATCATATATCCACTCTTCATCTATTCCTGACACTCTTGACCAATACGACTCAGGATTAACTGTTTTAGTCACAGCATTTCCATCTACATCCACACCTGAGACCACATAACCCCCAGTTCCATTATACCACGCATCACGTCCTTCTGAAGTTTCTGCTAGAGTACCTGCTGCTGCAGCTGCATTAACTGAACCACTATAAATATCACCACCTTTACGAATGTCAAAAAGTAGCCCTATCGAAAGATTCTTATAAACAAAAGTATTTGACAATCCTGCGGTCCAATCAGGCAAATAGTTCCCAATTACAGAGCGATCTTGTGAAATAACAGGTAGCCCTTCAGCATCTAATACTTTTCTTCCTTGATCGTCACGAACATAATGGGTTCCTTGCAAATCACCATAAGATCCACCCTCATTTGTGATTACAGATACTTGAGAAGTACTTGGAGAGATTACATAAGTATCAATTCCATCATAAAGATCGATAACCTTATTGGTATTTTTAGCCCAATTTAAAGTCATATCCCATTGGAAGTTCTCGTTCTTTATTAGCGTTCCTCTGATCATCAATTCAACTCCTCTATTTTCAATATTACCAGCATTGATAAACTGATTTACATAACCAGTAGCAGGGGGGGTTGGCAAGGCTAATATTTGATCTTTCGTATTTACTTTATAATAGGTAAGATCAAACCCTAAACGATCATTAAATAGACGGCCTTCCGCCCCAACTTCGTAAGAAGTGGCTTGCTCTGGTTTTAAGTTCGAAGCTGGGAGATCGGAAGGTAACGTAGCTCCAGGAACTCCCGATTCACCAATCAAATCAATTGTCAAATATTGATCTAATTTATAAGAATCGGTATCATTACCTACTTGAGCCCAAGAACCACGAACTTTCAAAAAATTAATCCACTCAGGTAGCGTAACCATCTCAGATAGAACCCAACCTAAACCTGCCGAGGCATAGAAATAAGATCTGTTATCAGATGGCAAAGTAGAAGACCAATCATTACGGGCTGTCAGATCCACAAAAAGGTAGTTGTCCCAACTTAATTGTCCCATACCATAAAGAGAATTTATCCCCTTCTCATAATAATTCGTCACAGTACGTGGTGCTTTTCCGTTGTTAATAGAGTAAAAATCTGGTGTAATAAGTCCATTAGCCCACTGTGTTGTACTCATATTATTTTGACGCATAATATTTCCACCAACACTTAAGTTTGCTGAGAGCTTAGATATTAATTCTGTTTTAGAAGCAGTCAAAAGAAAGTCCGTGTTATCCTCTCTCAAAGTAGACACATCTTGCTTCACATCCCCTGTTGGTTGCCAATAAGGAACTCCTGTACCAAGCTGATCATAGCCTCTAACCGTTGTATAGTCAGTACCATAACGAAGTTTTGCTGTCAACCAATCTGCAAACTTATAGTTTAAGCTAGCCATCGCAATTACACGATTCTTGTCATCCCAATTCGTATTCATATTGACAGTCCAATAAGGGTTTAAAATCATTCCACCATTATCTGAATATCTTCGAACTGTCAAGTCATCATTACGATAATCTTTCATATCTGAAAGATGAATACTTCTTGGCATCAAAGCCATATTAAAGTAGACATTGTCAGGGTCTCCTGCTAGTTTTGGTCGATTCTCTCCTTTAGACTTTATATAATTAAATTTCAGGTCTAAAGACAACTTAGGTGAAAAGTCTATAGTTGACCTTAAGTTCAAGGTATTTCTATTAAGTTTATTATTCGGAAGTTGTCCCCAGTAGTCCATTCTACTAAAACCTGCACGAAATTTCACTTTCTCAGAACCAGCTGTTACATCGATATTATTTGTCATATTAACACCGGTCTCTAAAAAGTCGGTTAGGTTGTTATCATAAGGAGAAAAAGAGCGACTCTCACCTGTCCAGTCCTTTATCATCTGCCCTTCCATCTTAGGTCCCCAACTAGCTCCACTTCTTTCTACAAAAGCACCACCAGTACCCTGTCCATACTCATTCTGAAGATCTAGTTGAGTAAGAGGTGATTCAAAAACAACATTAGAACTTAAAGAGACTTTCACTCGATCTGTCTTAGTCCCCGATTTTGTAGTAATCAGAATGACACCATTTGCAGCACGCGATCCATATAATGCAGCGGCAGCAGGACCCTTGAGAACCGACATGGTTGCGATATCATCAGGATTAATATCTGCAATACCATCACCTCTATCGATAGCTCTATTCCCCCAACGATCATCCGTATTGGATGAATTGTCAGTAATAGGAACTCCATCCACAACAACCAAAGGTTCGTTATTTCCAGATATTGAGTTATTTCCTCTAATTACAATACGGCTACCACCACCTGTTCCTGTACTTGAAGGAGAAATGGTAACCCCAGCAATTTTACCAGACAAGCTATTTACCACATTGGCATCTTTCACCCTAGATAATTCATCCCCTTTAACCTCTTGAACCGAATATCCTAAAGATTTTTTCTCTCTTTTTATACCAAGGGCGGTGACCACCACTTCATCCATACCAATCGTAGCAGATTTCAGCTCAATATTAATTGTATTTAGATTTGTCACTTTCACCTCTTGTGTCTCCATTCCGACAAATGAAAACTGTAAGAGATCTCCTTCATTCGCTTTTATAGAATATTTCCCATCAATAGATGATATTGTACCGTTAGAAGTACCTTTTACTACAATAGTTGCACCAGGAATTGGAAGGTTGTCATCTCCAATAATTGTTCCAGTTATGTTCTTTTGTTGAGCAAAAGCTGAAATGGAAGCCATCATAAGAATGATCAAAAGCCCCCATATCCGTTTTCCATGCATTAATTGTCTCATCATAGCGGATAAGTGTTAGTTAGTAATAATAAACCCTTCTCTAAGGGAATTCAGAGAAGGAAAAAGAGAAGTAGTGCAACAAGGCAGAAGAGTATTCCTAATACAACAAATCTAGCCTTTCTAACACGTCTCATCATTTCATGTATCTCGTTCTCTGTTTTCATATTTCGAATATATTGAAACAGTCAAAGAGATACGCTCACTATTGTTTCACCGTCTAATCCCATTGTGTCACACCATTCAACAATGTCTCATAAACATTGAACCATTGTGTCACAAACACTTAATACTACACTCTTAATCAAACTATTACATTCTTTCCACAAAATAAGTTGGAGACATCCCATATTTTTTACTAAAAGCACGAGTAAAATAAGATGCATTATTAAAACCAACCATATAGGCCACTTCATTTATCTGATATTTCCGACTTTCTAAGAGTATTACCGCTTTCTCTAAACGAAGAGAATTTATAAATTCAGTGGTAGACATATTACATATTGCTTTCAATTTACGATGAAGAGAACTTCTACTCATATGACTCTTTTCACACATAAATGGAATATCAAATTGAGAATTCTGAAGATTATCTATCACCAATTTTCTTATCGAATCTAACCACTTCTTATCCATTACAGAAAGGGTCTCTTTTTCCAACACCTTTGGCATTCCATTTCTTTTAGAGGCAAGAAGTTCTCTATTATGCAATATCGATGACAAATAACTTTTAAATAGTTTTGAGTCAAAAGGCTTTGATAGATATAGTTCCGCCCCTTCCTCAACAGAAGCAATCTTTGCTTCCGTAACATGTTTTGCTGATAGAACCACCACAGGAATGTGAGAAGTAAGAATATTTCCTTTCAGTAACGTAAGCAACTCGATACCATCCACCTGTGGCATCATCAAATCCGTTACAATTATATCTGGCATTGCGGAGGTTGCTTTATCATAAGCTTCTTTCCCATTCTTTGCCAACAGCACTTGATAATCATCAGACAATAAATCATTCAGGTACTGTAGCATACTTAAGTTATCATCGACAACCAAACATAACTTAAGCGCATGATCTCTCTTTTTAGGACGAACGGAATGTTTCTCTTGACTAAGTATCATAGGTTCATTAAGAACATCCGTAGACTCTTTTATCTTACAAGGAATGTCTATATAAAAACTGGTTCCAACATTCTCTTGACTATCTACCTGGATATTTCCTTTATGAATATCCACAAAATCTTTCACAATACTTAATCCTATTCCAGACCCCTCCTCATGACTCTCCTCATCCACACGATAAAAAGGAGTAAAGATGTGTGACAATTTGGAATTAGGAATTCCTATTCCAGTATCAGAGATCTTAAAATGGAGCACAAATTTGGTATCATCAGTCTGTCCATCCAATAGGTCAATGAGAATGGATATCTGTCCTTTCTCATTGCAATATTTAATCGCATTAGAGAGCAAATTCGTAACGATTGACTCAAACTTTTCTGCATCCACCTCCACTAAATGGTCACCAATATTTACCAAAAATTCTATAGAGATACTTTTCTGTTGTGCTAGTTCATCCATCACTTTTACCTGATGTGCCACAATTTCATGAACATCAACATAAGCAAGGTTCAAGTTCGGCTTTTGAATATTGAGCTTTTGAAATGCAAGAATATTCTCAGCCAATTTTTTAAGATATTGAGACTGACCAAACACTCTATCAAGCCTTCTTTTGATAGAAGGACTCAACTCATTGAGTTCTATGATATCTTGCAAAGGAGCAATAATCAATGTCAAAGGAGTCATAAATTCATGTGCCATTTTAGTAAACATCTGGATTCTTATCCGATGTAACTCTTGTTTCTTTTTATTCGTAATAGACCTTAATTCAGCCTCCTTCTTCAGTAGATAAAATCTATTAGATAGCCTCTGATAGATTGAAAATATGACAATAAGTATTACAATATATATAAACAGAGCTGTTCTTGTACGCCACCAAGGCCTTAATATCAAAAGAGGAATAGAGATAATATCACTAAAGTATCCTGTCTCCCTATTTTCCGCTCGTATTTGAAGTGTAAAAAAACCATAAGGTAATCCCATTAATGTGATCTCTCTCTGCTCTCCAATATCATACCATTGATTCGAGAATCCTTCCACACGATAACTATACGTAGTTTTATCTCCCTGGAGGTAATCAATACCAACAAACCTTGCTTGCAAAGCATGATAGTCCGGATACCACTTCACCTCTTGTTCCTGCACTTTTATCTCATTTCGTTCATTCTTATTTCCATTAAGAAGCGACAATGACTCGAGTATTAACTTAGGAGGTGGCACCTGATGATGCATCTGATCTGGATCGAAAACATAGAAACCATTCACTGTACCTAATGCAACTCTACCATCCACTAATTTTGATGCACAGGTAAACTGAAGTGATTTTAGCCCTTTCTTCTCATCAATATTTGTAATATGTTTTTTTTGTTGATCAAAGATAGAGACACCTCTATTGGTCATAAACCAAATATTCTGCATTGAATCCTCTAAAATGGCATGTACCGTATTATTAATTAAACCATCCGTCTCATCAAACCATTCAATAGAATCCCTTTTAACTCTTCCAACTCCTCCTCCATTAGATCCAATCCACACATTACTATTGGTTGATTCATATATAGAAGTGATCGCTGCTTTACCTCTACCATCTCCTGAAATTGGATCCACAAGGGTCCTCGACCATTGCGAAGTATGATAATCTCGCACATAAACACCATTAGACGACCCAAACCATAAATTATTATTTTGGAGTTTTGTACTAGATAAGATATAATTACTCAGATCTCCATCTAGTCCCTCGGTAATAGATACAGGGACAAATCCCTTTTCCGAATCAAAGCAGACAATTCCACTCCCAAGAGTTCCAATAAATGTAGTATCGTTTGCACAAGAGATACTCCAAACATTATTATTTGGGATAGAGGTTTTATCATCTTTTGAATGTTTGAAATGGAGCCATTGGTTCTTCTTTTTATTCAAAAAGAATGCTCCCTCTTTGTAAGTTCCAACCCACAAGTTGTCATCCTTATCTTTGGTCATACATTTAATTACTTTAGCCGAAAGTGTAGCAAATGGAAGAGATGGAAGACATCTATTTTCCAATAGATCATAAGCAACCAAGCCGCCTCCATCTGTGCCCAAAAGCAGTATATTGTCTCCCCAAGTACTCATCGAGATAATATTATTAACCTGAAGGTTCATTGTAGGATCAATTGCTTCTATTTTATGGTATCCATAGTAACTTCGGATAGGGTTTCGTGCCCATAGTCCAAGCCCTACAGTACCATACCACATCGTTCCTTGTTGATCAACAAAAGTGGTGAGAATACCAACAGAGGACAAAATATTAAACTCGTTCTTTACGACCCCATATTGGTCACAAACAAAAACACCATTCCCATCAGTTGATATGATAATATTTCCTGAAGTACTCTCTTGAATTTCTCGAACAACTACATCATTTTGCCCTAAGTCAAATGGTATAAACTTGCCTCTTCCTATATCAAGCAAGTAAACCCCATTAGACTCAGTCCCAATCCAAACAATATTATTCTTAACATGAATATCCACAACCTGTACCCCGTCGAGATGAAACAACTGCTCTCTATCCGATAAAGGAGAGTAGCATATAAAATCTCCATCCCTATCCGCAAGCCACATCTGTCCAGTGGTTTGATCCGTTGAAATAGCAATGAGGTTTTTCATTTTGGAACACCACTTCCATTGACCTTTTTTTATGTTATCATCAAGTTGAAAGAGACCTTTTGAAAGCATCGAACACCAAATATTTCCACTAGCATCTTCGACAACATCTGTTATAGGATATGATTCAGTATTCAATACATGAAGTACCTCAAATTGATCCATTTCTCGATTATAGAAAGACAGCCCTGCATCAGTAGCAACAAGTAAAGTATCTCTCACTTCCAAAATCTTCTCAATCCTATTACTCGGTACAGAGTGTTCTCTCCTTCCTTTTCTATAAGAGTACCATTGATAACTATCGAATCGGTTCAACCCATCAAATGTACCAACCCACATATACCCTTTGTGATCTTGGTAAATAGTGGAAATAGTATTGTTAGATAGCCCTTCCATCATGGTATATCGATCAAAAGAAGCACCTCCTCTTCCCTGAACAGAGAAGTAGAGCAAAATAATGAAAACCATGGTTAAAATACTACGAAGTAACTTCATCTGCGTTTGCTATTGGTAAAGATTGTTATTTGCAAATTATCATTTTATTTCTAACCAAAACAGAATATATAGTTGGGAAAAAGAGAATTAGCACTTAAAAAGAAAGAATAAAATACAAAAAACAAAAAAAAGCTCCATGCAGTGAAGCAATGGAGCTTTTAGAACATACAACACTCTATTTCCTTATGCGGAGGAAATAAAATCTTTTTTATCTATTTTTTATTTCAATTAGATTGCTAGCATATTTAGCTCTCTCTATGATGTCGACAAGCGATTCTTCGGCATCTTTTTGCCAAGCAACAACCACTCCCATACGACGACCAACTCGAGCGTTCTCTTTCCCAAAGATACGAAAATCAGTATAAGAATCAATCATTGCACTCCCAATATTTTTAAAATCAAATAGATTCGATTCAATATGGGACAATACCACTGCACTCGCCCCTTTTTTCTCTAACCGAATCTCTGAAATTGGGAGGTCTAGAATGGCACGACAATGTAACTCAAATTCATTTAAATTTTGTGTACCTGCAAGGGTTACCATTCCTGTATCATGTGGTCTTGGAGACAACTCAGAGAAAATAACCTCATCTCCTACAACAAAAAATTCTACTCCCCAAAGCCCACTTCCTGTTAGAGCCGAAGTTACCAAAGAAGCCATCTCTTGTGCCTTTTTCAACACTTCAGGATTCATTACTACAGGCTGCCAACTCTCTTGATAATCCCCATTAGCTTGTCTATGTCCAATAGGAGGGCAGTAAAGTGTAGGTCCACTCTTTTGGGTCACAGTAAGTAGAGTGAACTCGTAATTAAAAGGCACAAAAGCTTCCACAATCACTTCAATAGCATCTCCTCTCCCTTTCTCTTGAGCATTATTCCAAGCAGAGGGAATGTCATCTTCACTTTTTATTGTAGATTGTCCCTTACCCGAAGACGACATTAAAGGTTTCACCACACATGGCATCCCAACGACTGAGACAGCCTCTTGTAATTCGTTTAATGAAGTTGCATATCGATAATTCGCCGTATCCAAACCAAGATCCACAGCTGCGAGATCACGAATCTGCTTTCTATTCATCGTATAGTTAACCGCTTTTGCAGAAGGAACTACTGTAATCCCACTCTCTTCATACTTATAAAGATGAGAAGTACGAATGGCTTCGATCTCTGGAACAATCAAATTCGGTTGGTATTTTTCAACAATAGCATCCAACTGTTCACCATCTAACATATTGATCACTTCACTTTCATCAGCCACCTGCATTGCAGGTGCATTATGATAATTATCAACTGCAATAACCTCTTGTCCAAGTCGCTGTGCAGCAATCACAAACTCTTTACCTAGTTCACCTGAACCCAATAGAAGTATTCTCTGTTTCATAACTAAATACGGGAATTAAATTTTGGTATATGAACAAAGATATACCAAGCAATAAATTTCCTTAAATACGTGTACCAATATAACCATATCCATAGCAATAATTTAAGATACGAAAACAAATGATATGAATCAATAATGACAATATCACGATGGAACAGCCCATTAAAATGAGGAGCATTCATGAATTAATCGTAATTTTGCAAAGAAAATATTGTATAAATCGAAGAGATGAACCAGCACGATCTACTGATAGTCACTGCACCTTTCTGTCAACCAAACACGCCGTATCCAGCCTCGGCTTTTCTTAAAGGCTATTTGAATGAAAAAGGATACCATACGCAACACCTCGACCTTAGCATCGAAGTTTTAGACAAAATATTAAATCCTCTATTTCTTCAAACTATCATAGATAAAATTCCGGAAGAAGATGCCGTATTCTATCTAAACAGGAACAAATACCTTCAACTTGTTAATCCAGTAAAATCTTTTTTACAAGGGGATAATGACGGATTTGCATATCGCATCAATTTAGGGGCACTTCCCAAGGGATCTCGTGCAGATCAATTAGAAGAAAACATCGAAGTGTTTTCTGAAGAGACTATCTATGATCAAGCAAAATATAGGGCTACAGTTTTTATTGAGGAGATCATTGATCTCATAGTGAAATATGAAGACTCAAGGTTTGGTTTCAGTAGGTATGCTGAAAGGATATCTTCTTTTTCTGCTCCATTCGATCAGATAGAAACAGAACTTTCTAATCCAACATTGGTGACAGATCTTTTCGAAGAAACTTTAGATACACATATACGTGACATCAATCCGAAAGCCATTGCTTTTTCTATTCCATTTCCAGGTAATTTGATCTCATCATTATATTGCTGTCGCTACATCAAAACAAAATACCCTAAAATAAAACTCATTATGGGTGGAGGTTTTGTCAATACAGAACTTCGAAGTATCAAAGAGAAACGCCTATTTAACTATATCGACTTTCTTACACTAGATGATGGGGAGAAACCATTAGAACATCTACTGTACAATTTACGATCAGAAGATCAAAAACCATGGGTTAGAACTTTCCTAATGGAAAACAATGAGATTGTATATCACGATAATAGTCAAGACTATCCTCTTAGTCATGAAGATATAGGAACTCCAGACTATACCGATCTTCCATGGAATAAATATATGGGGATGGTAGAGATGACCAATCCCATGCATCGATTGTGGACTGAAGGCAAGTGGGTTAAAATGATGATCGCTCATGGTTGTTATTGGCATAAGTGTTCATTCTGCGACACGACACTAGATTACATTCGACGATATAGTCAAGCGACTGCAAAAACAATATGTGATCGAATAGAAAAAGTGATCACACAAACATCCATTAGATCCTTCCATTTTATAGACGAAGCAGCACCACCTAAAATTCTTTTAGAGCTTAGCCTAGAGATTATTCGAAGAGGACTACAGATCAGTTGGTGGACAAATGTTCGATTCGAAAAAGCTTTCACTCCATCCATGTCTCGTATTCTCTCAAAAGCTGGTTGTATTGGTGTTTCTGGTGGACTAGAAGTAGCATCTGATCGTCTCCTTAAAATGATGAACAAAGGAGTCTCTTTAGAACAAGTAGCAAAGGTTACCAAAGGGATGAAACAGGCAGGGATCCTTGTACATGCATATCTTATGTATGGCTTTCCTACTGAAACAGAACAAGAGACCATCGATGCTTTAGAAGTAGTACGTCAACTCTTTGAGCAACGATGTATCGACTCTGGTTTCTGGCATCAATTTGCAATGACTGTTCATAGTCCAGTTGGAAAGAACCCAGAAGCATTTGGTGTCGAAAGAGTTGATATCTCTGATAAAAAATTTGCAGAGAACGACTGTCATCACAACGACCCTCAAGGAGCAAGCCATTCCATATTCAGCGATGGATTAAAGAGATCTCTATTTAATTACATGCACCAAGTAGGCATTGACTTTCCTCTTAATCAATGGTTTGATCACAAAACACCCAAACCTTCGATTCCATCAAACTTTATTTCCAATGCTTTAATGCAAGAAGTGATTCTAGAAGACCACCCTAGAGCTAAGTTATGGATCAATCCCGACTTCGATATGGTCTTGACAAGAAATAAAAAGAAGGGGCTTCTGACGATACAATCGGATCATGGGATAGCTCAAGTAAAAGTTGAGAACCAAATAATAAAAATAATTGAAGATATTTTAACACTCCCTCAAATAAGACAAGTACCTGTCCTATTAAAAGAGATAGAAGAAAATCTTCATATTGATATGGGATCACTATTTATAAACAAAGTGTGGCCCTATCTAAAAGTGTCTGGCTGGGAGATTATTAAGTAGTTGCATACGACAACATGGAATCTTTTGTCAATCATTTTTTTTTTATATTTTCCAACGATACTGAATTTCATATCTAATCGATACAATCTAGGTCGATTTGTGCAATAAAATTTAACATTTCTAAAATAATGGAACAAGTTACCCGATTATTCGATATACTAGGACTATATCAAACGATCTTTAGTTCAAAAAAAGATGCCCTTTGTAAAAAGAAAAATGGGAAATGGATAAAAAACACTTCCCAAGAATACGTAGACTACTCTTACCGAGTTGCTGCATGGCTTTATGCACAAGGGTTACGCAAAGGTGATAAAATCGCAACCATTCTTTCAAACTCTCCACAATGGAATATGATCGATATGGGGGCATCCATTATTGGTGCTATTCACGTTCCAATATACACTACATTGAACACCAATGAAGTGGAATATATATTAGATCATGCAGATATAAAAATGCTTTTCATTAACGATAAATCAACACATCGTAAATATGCAGAGGTATTCACAAAAAAAGAGCAAATAATTCAAACGATATGCATCAATGACAAGATAGAAGGCACCTTATACTGGGAGTCATTACTATCAGAATCCGAATCACTCTTCAAATCATATAAAGACAAAATTGAAAAGATTAAAGATGAAATAACTCCTGATGATCTACTCTCTATTATCTATACTAGTGGAACCACGGGAACACCCAAAGGAGTCATGCTTTCTCACCAGAATATCTTAAGTAATGCCAAAGCATGTGCTAAGATATTTCAAGAGGGAGATAGAGGTATGGGAATCAACAACAGGGCCCTTAGTTTCCTCCCTCTCTCACATGTCTACGAACGTATGGTTACCTACAACTTCCAAATCAGTGGTCTATCCTTATACTATATTGAAAGCCTTGGAACTCTAATCAATGATATTAAAGTGGTAAAACCACATATATTCAACACGGTTCCTCGTCTTCTAGAGAAGATTTATGACAACGTACTTAGTGTAGGAGACGACCTAAAAGGACCTACTAAGTTTATTTTTGATCAAGCCGTTCAGTTCACTCAAAAGTTCGAGGTAGGAATTAAATATAACCCTATTGAGAAGCTTCAATTTAAAATCTTTGACAAGCTTGTTTATAAGAAATGGAGAGAGATTTTAGGAGGAGAAGTGATGTATATGGTCTCTGGAGGATCAGCACTGCAAACAAAAATACATAAGTTCTTTTGGACTGCTGACCTGCGCGTATACGAAGGATATGGATTAACAGAAACTTCTCCTGTTGTTTTTGTAAACTACCCCAATGACGATAAGCTAGTTAAACTAGGTACAGTGGGTCCTGTATTGAACAATGGAACTCAATTTATGCTAGCAGAAGATGGAGAAATACTCATTAAAGGGCCTGGTGTAATGCTTGGGTACTATAAAAACCCTGAACAAACACAAGAAGTAATTAACAAAGATGGATGGTTTCATACTGGAGATATTGGAACATTGGTAGAGGATCGTTTTATGAAAATTACCGATCGTAAAAAAGAGATTTTCAAATTGTCTGCTGGAAAATATGTGGCACCACAAGCCGTAGAAAATGTTCTAAAAGGAAGTCTTTTTATAGAACAAGCTTTTGTTGTCGGGGAAAACGAAAAAGTTGCAGGAGCAATCATTAAACCAGACTTCACCTATTTAAAGACATGGTGTAAAAAGAACAGTATAGAATACACTTCAGATGATACAATTCTTCAAAACGTCACCGTGTCTAAAGCAGTACGAAAAGAGATCTCCATACTAAACAAAAAACTTTCGGCACACGAACAGGTCAAGAAAATTGAATTTACAGCAGAAGAGTGGACTCCTGCAAATGGACTATTATCTGCAACATTAAAATTAAAACGTAAACAATTGAGTCAGAAATACCAGGCTCTGATAACCAAAATGTACAGTTAATAAAACCATATGAAAGCAATCATAAATATGAATCCCCATCTCAAAAAACAGAAGATTATTGGAGGGATTCTAACCTTAATATCCACCATTGCAATTCTTGTTTTAGGAAGTACCAATTGGGAAATAAATGCGGTGCTAGTACTTTGTATTTGGATCGGAGTAATCCTTTATACGAACTTCTTCAACTTAAACACCTGTAACATCATTCTTCAACCAAAGAGTATTGTTATTAAGTGGAAAGGGAAGTTAAAACCCGAATGGATCCATCTAAACCATATGAACCAATGGGGAATTGAAGAAGAGACACTATTTATTGAAACCAAAAACTCTAGAAGAGTATATAGTATTAAATTCCTATCGGATTCAAGAAAAGAATCATTAAAAGAAGCACTTTCTCAATACTCAAAATATATCGAGAAAGATTTCATCTTAAAAAAATAGCTTTCAACACCATCTAGACTGTCATTATGGACAGTCTAGATAGTGTTGAAAACGATCCACCAACTTGCCAATATGTATCGCATCCACCAATGCATGGTGTACATAGATTGCAACAGGTAGTTTAAAAGAATCGCCATCCTTCGAACATTTCCCAAATGTTATTCTTGGAACAGAATCTTTTGGATCATGATTCATTGCATGCGTTAAACCTGTAAATCGCAACCAAGGGATAGTAGAGCAAAACACCACATTATTCATTTCATGATTGGCATCAAGGCAGATACCAGGAGTGGCATTTACCTGCTCAATCTCTTTGGAAGCATCGGCACAAAAAACATCAAAGTTCTCATTATACCTTAATAGGGCAAACCCAAAAGTCTCATCCTCTCTTCCGATGGTAGAGCCCAACTCCACAAAATCGTAACAAAACAATTTTCCATCCTCAATACGATAACGGAAACTCTCCACTTCTTGTAAAGCTTTTCCCATCGCATGCATATAAAATAAGAAAAAAGAGATCTTTTGATTCTTACATCGTTTAAAAGCTAAAGTTGCATCTACCTCTAAACAGATACCATATAATGGATTATCCATAGTAGAAAAGAAATTGAAATGTTCGGCTCGGTTCCATTGAGAGATATCAACCTCTCTTTTTATCCCCTTATTCATTATGTCTTTTTTTAACATTGCACTTCACAACGATAATACAAAAATACTCCAACAACAATTAATTTATGGATAAAATACTGATTATTACTATATTTATATAGAAAAACTAAAACTATATCACGATGAAAATTATCGGGAACCTTATATGGCTAATCTTTGGAGGATTTATCACTGCAATAGAATACCTTTTAGCTGGGATATTCTACTGTATAACGATTATTGGAATTCCTTGGGGGCTTCAATGTTTTAAATACGCAGCAGTCGTACTATGGCCTTTTGGAACGGAATTAAGCTATAAGCCCAATGATGGCTGTTTAAATCTACTCCTTAATATTGTATGGATACTTCTTGGAGGCTGGAGCATATGTCTTACCCATATTTTCTTTGGCATTCTTCTATCCATTACCATCATAGGAATTCCTTGGGGAAGACAGCACTTCAAATTAGCCCGATTGGCCATACTTCCATTTAGTTATGATATTAACTAAAGCATTAGATACAAAAAAACCTTCATCATATGATGAAGGTTTTTTTATATCTAATAAACAAGGGATATTACTATTTTCTTTTCTTAGCAGTCTCTTGTTGCTGACGAGCCATCTCTTCCATTCTCGTCTGCCATTTTGATTTCTTCACTTTCTTCTTCTTATTCTTCGCAATCTGATTACGAATAGCATCTTCATTGATCATTCGTTTTACAAAAAACATTTGAATAAAAGTGATCAAAAGTGATAGGAAATAGTAGTATGATAGACCAGATGCATAATTGTTAAACATGAACAAGAACATCACTGGCATCATGTACATCATTCCTTTCATTCCTGGCATTGCACTAGACGAGCCTGTCATCTCACTATTATATTTCATATAGAGAATGTTTGTAACAGTCATTAATAGACAGAACAAACTAACATGATCCCCATAAAAAGGAATAGTAAAAGGAAGATGAAAGATAGAATCATAAGTTGAAAGGTCATGAGCCCACAAGAATGATTGTTGACGCAACTCTATCGATACCGGGAAGAATCGGAACATAGCAATCACAATAGGCATTTGGAAAAGCATTGGAATACATCCACCCATAGGGTTTACTCCCGCTTTCTTATACAATGCCATGGTTGCTTGTTGTGCTTCCATCGCTTTCTCCTTACCATACTTTTTCTGAATCTCATCAATCTCTGGCTTCAACACTCGCATCTTAGCCTGAGACTTATATGATTTGAAAGTAAATGGGAAAATAATCAACTTAATAATGATAGTCAACAGTAGAATGATAACACCATAACTTCCAATATACTTACTTAAGAAATTGAAAACTGGAATTACAAGATACTTATTAACCCATCCAAAAATACCCCATCCAAGCTGAATTAGATGATCAAATTCTAAATCACTCTGCTGACTCAAGATTGAGTACTTGTTTGGACCGAAATAGAATGTTAGGTTATAGTTGTTATTTGCCTTACTCGCATCAAAAGGAAGATCCATCTCAGCATTCATACGTGCCAAATAGGCAGTAGAGTCATTCACCTCTGTCTTAATAGACATATCCGAATGAGTAAAACCTGATTGATTAACCAAGATAGATGAGAAGAAAAGTTGCTTAAAAGCAATCCACTCTACCTTACCCTCGATCTTTTCGTTATTATCTTTCGACACACCTAGATCATCTACGTCACCACGTCCTTTTTTAAGAAGCTCACGATACATCACGGTAGTGTGTGTATCCTCTCCATATTTAGAACTTGCTTCTTGACGTGGAATATGAGAACTCCAATCGATCTGCATAAATCCGTTCTGTCCAGTAGCTACCTTAGGAAGATTATGCGTTGCGATCTTATAGTTTAATAGATAAGTGTTATATGGCAAGCTATATTGATACTGAATCACTGCACCTTCTGCAGTTTTTAGTGTCATATTAGTCTCTACACTCTTACCTGGATTCTCTTTGTTAAACTTTAATTTTGCCTCTTTGCCTTTAGGAACGTCAGGACCTGAAGCAACCAATGTCCCTTGTACAGAAGAGGTGAAAAATAGTTTATTTGTCTCAATAGGAGCACCATTCTGGATGGAATTAAAGCGTAAACCAAAACGGTTCATATCGCCATCAAACAGAATCAAAGGCGAACCATCAAAACGTTTATAGTCTTTTAATTCTACTGAATATACACGTCCTCCTTTGGTCGACAACTTCACTTTCATCAAGTTGTTTTCCAATGTAACAAACTCCTCTTTCCCAACTACAGCATCACCAAAAGAGCCTAGTTGTGACTTCTGCATCGCGATGCGAGCAGAATCATTTAAGGCAGGGGTTAATTCTTCCATCTTAACCACATCCCCTTTCACAGTAGTCTGTGTATCTAGGGCTGCGATGGAATCTTGTTGACGTTGCATTTCTGCCTGTTCCTCTTCCGACGGCGACATAAAATACTGCGCACCAATCAGGATAAGAAAAATCAGCGCAAATGCCTTTAACGTGTTCTTGTCCATATACTTATTCTAATTATTTAATTTCTTTTTGAGCAGCATCCACAAAACTAACAAATAGAGGATGTGGATTCAATACAGTACTCTTATACTCTGGATGATACTGAACTCCAACATACCACTTATGTTCAGGAAGCTCTACTACCTCAACCAAGTTTGTTTCTGGATTTACTCCCGTTGCAATCATACCAGCTTTTTCATACTGAGATAAGTACTCGTTATTAAACTCATAACGATGACGGTGACGCTCCTCAATCTTTGTTTTATTATATGCACGATAAAGATTCGTACCTTCTTTCACTTGACAAGCATAAGCTCCTAGACGCATAGTACCACCCATTTCGGTGATCTCTTTTTGTGCATCCATCAAGTCGATTACAGGATTTTTGGTAGAAGGATTCATCTCTGCAGAATCGGCATCTTCAATACCCAACACATTACGAGCAAATTCGATCGAAACAATTTGCATACCCAAACAAATACCAAGAAGAGGCACATTGTTTTCACGAGCATATTGTGCTGCATCTACTTTTCCGTCAATACCACGATGACCAAAACCAGGAGCAATAAGTACTCCATGACATTCAGACAACTCCTCTTTTACATTCGCTTTGTTCAACTTCTCCGAGTGGATCCATTTCACTTTTACACGAACTTGATGAACTGTACCTGCATGGATTAACGCTTCCGTAATGGACTTATAAGCATCATGAAGTTCAACATACTTACCAACCAAACCAATCGTAACTGTTTTTGTTGGATTTTTAAATCTATATAAGAAATCATTCCAAGCCTCTAATTTAGGCTCTGTATGAGATTTAAGTCCTAATTTACGACAAACCACCTCATCCAATTTCTCCTCTTGCATCTTTAATGGCACCTCATAAATAGTAGGAACATCAATCGACTGAATCACAGCATCATGCTCTACATTACAGAATTGTGCAACCTTACGACGAACATCTTTCCCTAGTTCTTTCTCAGTACGCAACACCAAAATATCAGGCTGAACTCCATTTTCCAACAACATCTTTACAGAGTGTTGTGTTGGCTTTGTTTTCAACTCACCCGCAGCAGCAAGATAAGGAACCAATGTCAAATGGACAAAAAGAGCATCATCACCTAATTGCCATTTCAATTGACGAACAGATTCCACAAAAGGAAGTGATTCGATATCTCCAACGGTACCACCGATTTCAGAGATCACCACATCATAATTTTGCTTTGTTCCTAGAAACTTCACATACCTTTTGATTTCATCAGTAACATGAGGAATAATCTGAACTGTTTTTCCTAGATAATCACCACGTCTCTCTTTGTTAATAACAGATTGGTAGATACGACCTGTAGTAACGTTATTTGCCTGAGAAGTAGGCGTATTCAAGAAACGCTCATAATGACCTAAGTCTAGGTCAGTTTCTGCTCCATCATTCGTCACAAAACACTCTCCATGTTCATATGGATTTAACGTCCCTGGATCTACATTGATATACGGATCTAACTTTTGGATTGTAACGGTATGACCTCTAGCTTGTAATAGTTTTGCTAGAGATGATGCAATAATCCCCTTCCCTAGTGATGAGGTAACCCCACCGGTAACAAAGATGTATTTCGTATTTGCCACGATTAAAAGAATTTAGTGCTGTTTACAAAGCATACAAAGTAACAAATAAAAAATGGATTATTGGAACTTCTATGCCACCTAATTTAATGATGCAAAAATAGTTTCTCTTTCGAAAAAAGAGAAACTATTTCATAAAATACTCGTCTAAAAAAGGACTGTTATTCTCTTAAAAGCGCATTTACACGATCTAACTGTAGAGAAAACTCACTTAATTGAGTTTGCAAGTGATCCATACGGTCGTTTACCTCTTTCATAAGAGGAGAGTCTACAGCTGAAGCGAAGAATCCCATATTGTTTTTTGTGGTTCTCAATTCACCTTGCAATTTCTCCATCTTAGCGAGAAGGTTATTACGCTCTTTATTTAGAAGATACTCTCTATCACGACTTTTTTGCATGCTCTCCAATCTCATATTAAAACGGAAAAGCACTTTTTCTTTAGGATTAAGGTCCACCTTCTCCAAAGCAGCATCCAAAGTCGAATGATATCTCTTATTCAATTCAACCACTTTATTCTTAGGGACCATGCCAATGGCATCCCATTGTTTAATAAAGTCTCTAATTTTCGCACTATCTTCTTCAATATCCCCTGTTGACACAAAAGTGTCAACCAGCTCCATTAAAGAGAGCTTCTGCTCGTAATGGGTTTTCTCTTCTGCCACACTGGCTTTCTGCACTCCCTTCTTACGATCAAAGAACGAATCACACGCTTTTTTGAAACGCTGCCATATCTCTTCACTCATTTTTGGTGGTACATTACCAGCACCCTTCCAATCACGTTGAAGTTCAATCAAGCGAGCAGTGGTAGACTCAAGATCTTCACTAGCAGTAAGCAATTCGGCTTCTTTACAAATCGCCTCTTTTCTATCAATAACATCTTGATATAACATCTTCAACTCCTTCTGCAATTTACGCTTCTGGGCAAAGAACATGTTACATCCATTTCTAAACGTTTCGCTTAACTTGCGATCCTCTTTCATATAGTAGATCCCAAGCTCTTTCCATGATTTCTGTAGCGCAACCACCTCGTCAGTGTAGGCACTAATATCTTTGTAACGCTCAAATTCTTGAGTGATAATATCTGTGATTCTCTGCGTTAACTCTTTTTTCTTCTCAATATCTTGGTTTTGTTTTACTCTACGGCCATTCTGATATGCATGGTAATTCTTATTGACAACAGAAGTAGCTGCACTAAAACGATCCCATAACGGCTGTTTTACATCAGAGCGCACAAACCCGATCTCTTTCCATCTCTCATGTAGAAGTTGAAGCTCCTTGAAAGCATCCACTGAATCTTCCGATTGAGCCAAAGCCTCTACTGCTTCACAAAGCTCACTCTTCAAATCCTCATTTTTCTTTTGATCTACCTCAATAAATTCTCTATTGATTCGAACATAATCATAAAACTGATCGAGAGCAAATCGATACCTTTCGTTCTGTTCTTTGTATTTATCTGAAGGAACGGGACCTGTTTTTCCCCAAAGAGTTTGTAACTCTCTCACTCTATCGTATTCATTTTTCGCAAAACTTTTGCCCTCAAGGTAACCTTTGATCTCCTGAATGATATTCTCTTTTTCAATCAAATTTGCCTTTTGCATTGACTCTTTTTGAGCACGCAAGTTTTTACGTCTTTCATGATACTGTTGCATCAAATCTCGAAAATCTTTTTCTAGAAGATCAATAGGTGGAGCAAAATCCTCCTCTTTCTCACCCGATGCAATAAATGCATCTTTCAACTGTTGATTTTCAACAATCTTAAAAGCAGAAAAAGACTTTTCGATCTTTTCGACAGAATCTCGTATTTCTGAAATATTTGGATATTTCATCAACTTCTTCATATCCGAGATCAACTCTTCTTTGTTTGACATAGAGAATTCCTTACTCTCGTCAACAATATCACTTAGATGAATCGATTTAGCCTCTTTTGAGGATTCCAAACTCTTTTCATTCTCAACAGACTGATTGTCTGTGTTCATTTCTTGCAAGTCGCCGTCCATTTTACTCATATTTTATTTCTAAATATGGATTAATTCAGTAGCACGGAAAACCGACAAAAACCTATGTTTATCCTCTGGCTACTGAGAATATAAAAAACTCTATACTAGATGTCTTGTCTATAAATATACTACTTTAGATCTAATAAAGAAACCAAGCCAATCATATTTTGATTCTTAATAATATTTTTTTCATCCAAATAGCCCTTTTGGGTAACTCTACCCCTCCTAGAATCATCCCCCCAAACAGCCACCTATTTCTCTTCCATCGTATTAAACAGACAGAGCCTCACCATTTAAATAAAATGAAAAAACACCCAAATAAGAGACAATCGAAATTCAAAATACAGAATATCAGCACCATCCTTTTTTTAATCTCATATAGAATCGCTGAGACTTATATTTGAAAAAAAGATACTTCTAACCTACCTTTGCACCTTAAATCATTTGATTAGAACATGAGAATTGATATACTTACCGTAGTGCCTGAGCTGTTGGAGAGTCCTTTCAACCACTCTATTATGAAGAGAGCTCAAGACAAAGGTCTTGCCGAAATACATGTACATAACATTCGAGATTGGTCTACCGACAAACATCGTAAAGTAGACGACTATGCATTTAGTACTACTGCTGGAATGGTGATGACCATTGAGCCTATCGAACGTCTTATCAACCATCTTAAGTCAGAAAGAGAGTATGATGACGTGATCTATATGACTCCCGATGGCAAACCTTTTGTCCAACAAGATGCCAACACCCTATCTTTACAAGGAAACTTGATCATTCTTTGTGGACACTACAAAGGAGTGGATCAGAGAGTTCGAGATCATTTTATTACCAAAGAGATCACCATTGGAGACTACGTCCTTACTGGAGGAGAGTTGGCTGCAGCCATTGTTTGCGATGCCATCATCCGACTAATCCCAGGCGTATTGTCCGACGAAACATCTGCGCTAACAGACTCTTTTCAAGATGGGCTATTGAGCCCTCCTGTTTACACCCGTCCTGCAGAATATAAGGGATGGAAGGTTCCAGAAATTCTTCTCTCAGGAAATGAGAAAAAAGTAGAAGAGTGGAAGCTTGAACAAGCTTATGAAAGAACAAAGAAAATTAGACCAGATCTTTTAGACGAAGAGGATATGTAACAGATAGAGGATAGTCTACCTTCGGTAGGGTATCCTCCATTTTTATAAACATCCCTCACTCAACTCAAGGATTATGATAGCCACATATTATCCAGAACAAAATACAACTCTCGCACAGTATATCGAGATTATCTGGGCAGATTCAACGCCACACCAAGCTGCCAGCCATTGGCATCATGCCCCACTTTTCACTGAACTTATTTTTAACTACGAAGGGGCCTTTAAAATGGAGGGCGACCTTATTATAAACACCCACAGCTCCTCACATCAAACCCTTCTTTCTGGTCTAAAGAAGAGCCCTTTTAAGACAAAACTATCTGGCAACTATATCAATATCGGTTTCATCATGAAACCCCACTGCTATTCTCTTATCAAGCAACACCTCAACACGCCACTACTCCATCAAATAGCAGAGGCCCTATACGATCATTTTTTCAATCAACCAACCATCGATAGTTGGTTCCTACAGCAACTTCTAAAGCCACTGTTCTCTTCTAAGAACATACCCACTCCTGTATCGAATCTTGCCTTCCACCTTTCGAACAGCATAGAAGAGAAGAAGAGGATTCAAACACTTGAAAGCCATACCATTTCGAACAAACACCTTATCTCTCTTTTTAAGAAAACATATGGAATTACTCCCAACCAGTTTCTACAACTTCAAAGAGTTAATCAAGCCATCACCATACAGTCGCAAAAAAACACTAAAAACCTCGCAGCCCTCGCTCTCGAAGTAGGTTTCTTCGACCAGTCCCATTTTATACGCACCTTCAAAAAGTTTTGTGGAGAGACACCACAGAAATTCTTTCAAAGAAATATCGGATAAGGTAAATTTTATACAATCCCTGTTTGAACCTTTTCCCGTTCTTTGTGTCCAAAAGATAAAATACAAAAGGAAAAATATGAGAAAAGTAGTTCTATTTATCGCAATGAGTATCGATGGCTATATCGCCACCGAAGACCATGACCTGACTTGGCTAAATATCGCAGAAAAAGAGGGAGAAGACTATGGGTACAAAGCACTATACGACCAAGCAGACACCTATATTGTAGGTCGCAAAACTTACGATATTATCTGCTCTTTCACCGATGGCAAACTACCCCAAGCAGAGAATATGGATTGTTATATTCTCACCAAACAAGACATTCCATCCCAAAACAACATCACCTTCTACAACCAAGATCTTGAGACACTAATCTCAAAACTAAAGCAAAAAGAGGGAAAAACGATCGTTTGTGATGGAGGATCTGAAGTAGTAAAACTATTGATGGAGAAAAATCTAATCGATGAATATATCATCACCGTAATCCCAACCATTTTAGGATCAGGCATACCACTTTTCAAAGGAGGTATCGACCCAATAAAAATCAAAGCACAACCTTCAAAGTATTTTGATAACGGCGTCGTGCAACTACACTACACCAAAGAAGCAGAATAAAGAAACCGATTGAAATCCAACAGGTTTTCAACCATTAAGACTAGGCAGTGCCTTGTCTTAGATTACACAATCATTCAATAAAATGTAAAATACATTGTTTTCCTTACTTAAAATAAGGAAAACACTTGTCGAAACAAGCTTGTTAAGCTCTCAAAAACACACAAATCCTCAAAAGGCTACAGAGCCCTTTGACAAGAGGCTTCTGAGCTTACCGAAGAGTTCAGAAACCTCTTGTCGAAGCATAATTCTACTTTCACGGGAACAAACTCTCTGACAGACCCATACTCTCTATATAAAACTCAAAAAAATTGTTTATAAAGGTTGCTGAGCTTGTCGAAGCATAATCCTACTCTCACTGAGACACTCTCTCTGACAGACCCATACTCTCTATATAAAACTCAAAAAACTTGTTTATAAAGGTTGCTGAGCTTGTCGAAGCATAATCCTACTCTCACTGAGACAAACTCTCTGACAGACCCATACTCTCTATATAAAACTCAAAAAACTTGTTTATAAAGGTTGCGGAGCTTGTCGAAGCATAATCCTACTCTCACTGAGACAAACTCTCTGACAGACCCATACTCTCTATATAAAACTCAAAAAACTTGTTTATAAAGGTTGCTGAGCTTGTCGAAGCATAATCCTACTCTCACTGGAACATACTCTCTGACGTTGGATATGTGGAGTTTGAAGAAGCTCCAGAAGCAGTCTTAATCCTACTCTCACTGGAACATACTCTCTGACCGATGAAGAAGCTCAGACCACTGAGTGTTTCAGTCTTAATCCTACTCTCACTGGAACATACTCTCTGACTCTGGCACTTGACGTGCTGGAATATTGCAGTGGTGTCTTAATCCTACTCTCACTGGAACATACTCTCTGACTTGCCCATGGAGATTGAATGTCTTCAATGGGCAGTCTTAATCCTACTCTCACTGGAACATACTCTCTGACTTTGCCCATGGAGATTGAATGTCTTCAATGGGCAAGTCTTAATCCTACTCTCACTGGAACATACTCTCTGACGTGTGGGGATGTTGCGATTAGAGAAGATCAGGATGTCTTAATCCTACTCTCACTGGAACATACTCTCTGACTTCACATGCTTATGATCTTTGACATCAAGGCCACTGTCTTAATCCTACTCTCACTGGAACATACTCTCTGACAGAGGAAGATTATTCTGTAGTCTTCGAGAAAGACCGTCTTAATCCTACTCTCACTGGAACATACTCTCTGACCACATTGGGCGATCTACTACTAAAAGCCAAAGAGTCTTAATCCTACTCTCACTGGAACATACTCTCTGACTGATGATATAAGTGCAGCAGAGATCATCTATGATAGTCTTAATCCTACTCTCACTGGAACATACTCTCTGACTTAGCAGATTGCGGTAAAGAAGATTATAAAACCGTCTTAATCCTACTCTCACTGGAACATACTCTCTGACCATTGGTAATGATTCTATAAGTGTATACAAATGGAGTCTTAATCCTACTCTCACTGGAACATACTCTCTGACCAACTGATCTATTGGTTATGATCAAACAAGCTGGGTCTTAATCCTACTCTCACTGGAACATACTCTCTGACCAGTCAGTATGCCTCTTCCCAGAGGCTGTATTAGTCTTAATCCTACTCTCACTGGAACATACTCTCTGACTAGTACCAAATGTCTTACGCCTAAAGTAAAGGCGTCTTAATCCTACTCTCACTGGAACATACTCTCTGACTAGTACCAAATGTCTTACGCCTAAAGTAAAGGCGTCTTAATCCTACTCTCACTGGAACATACTCTCTGACCCGTAACAGGTGAGACATGGGGCATGGACGGTGGTCTTAATCCTACTCTCACTGGAACATACTCTCTGACACAGAAACTGCTCCTTGTGGGCTGTGATGTCCGGTCTTAATCCTACTCTCACTGGAACATACTCTCTGACCGATAGAATTTTAAAATGCTGATTATCAATGGTGTTTTTCTCAAAAGATACTAAAAACGGCCATTTATTTACAATATTTAACACTCTTCTTAGAAACCACAAAGATAATAAAATAACCAACACACAAAACATGTTGTTCAGCATCATATTATATACCTTAAATATCTCCATAAAAAGTTTATTTTCTATCTTTTTACTACTTCCAAATATAATATTTTTTTAGGATAAAATACAGTAGAGTAGAGACGAAAGCACAATACATAAGATATTTAAAAAATCGGAATTATGCCACTTTCTCACACTGGAGGGGAAAATAATAGGTTAATAACAAAAATCCCCTTCTCTTTTACACAAAGAAGGGGATTCCTCGAGGGGTAATATTATTTACTCTTGGGGGATACTACTGTCGAATAGCTCTTGTACATAGGCTTTCAATGCAACTTGTGCTTCTTGCAGTTTCACCTCCCATGCAGCAATAGAGTTCTCCCCAATAATATCTGTAACATATTTGATAGATACCATAGGAACGCCTTGCTTCTTACAAGCCAAACCTAGAGCAAAGGCTTCCATATCAAACACATCTGCTTTGGCTTCAATGTCGGTTAGAAATTGATCTCCAGTATTACAAAAAGCAGTCTTAGAGGGTTTATTCAACCACTGAACCTCTCCTAGGTCATCGGTAAAATTGATACGATAAGGAGAGCCAAACTCTTTTACTATCTCCATATCTCTATCGACAAAGTCAGTACACCAGTGAATAGAACCTACTTTATGACGCAATGAACCTGCCGTACCAATGTTTACCACCAAGTCAGGCTCATAAGTATAAATATGCTCTAAAAGATTTAAAGATGAGGTCACCTTTCCCACTCCACATATCAGGGTTTCAAAACGAAAATTTTCTGATTCAATTTTTGTCATCTCAGCTTTCAAAGCATGAACGAATAATATTTTAGGTTTCGCCATCTCTATACTATCTTCTTTATTTTAAATACTAGTTTCTTTCTCTCACATCCCTGCAAAGCAGTTCATTAAATTTGAAATGAATATTTATTCCAAATTTCACACATTCATTCTATTCTCATCCATACTATTATAATAAATATACATCTTTTTCAACACAAACTGAAATCAAACGATCAATAGGGCACTATTTTCCTCATTTACCCCCTAATCTTGTCCACTTTGAACCCTACTTCCGTTACCCTTTAGTTACCCTTCCGTTACCCTTCCGTTACCCTTTGGTTACTCTGAGAGTAACCAAAGGGTAACGAATCCCTAACCATTGCCTATCCAAATATAGATAGAAGTCTATTCCTAACTAAAGCAGAAGACGTTTAATATGTAGGAAAAAAAACCTATACTTTCCTACATATCTTATTGTAATCGCAATAGGTACATTTTGCCTCACACTCGGTCTGTACAAAAGGAATACTTGAATTAAAAAGCGTTTCGAAAGTTTGGGTAAGATGGGTTTCTAGTTTAGGCATCTGCTCCTTTATATCTTCGACGAGACCATCCTCTTTAGAGTTAATCGTTGAGACAAAAGGATCTTTGAACAGGGCCTGTATTTGATAGATCCCAGCACTCATATGACGATCCGTCACCTCATGATCTCCATAAACATATCCATAGATAAGCGTTTGTAGTGCCGCTTTGTTTCGCCCTTCATCCTCGGAGTCAAAGAGCGATGGAACATTGTTAAAGTTGAAATCCACCGTTCCCGATTTATAATCAATAATACGAAGTTTTCCATCCACTTCGTCTACACGGTCAATGGTTCCACCAATAAATATATGATATTTGCCATCAAAAATAGAAATTGACTTTTTCTTTTTCACCTCCAGCCCCAAAATAGTCATGGGGGCATGATCGCTATCCACCGTGATGGTTTTCTTTACATATTTTTTTACAATCTCGAATACTAGAACATTACGTCCTTGAACGATTGCATTTTCTACTTTGAAGTACTCGGTACGAAAAGCGCTGAGGATTGTTGCATCCAGCCTTTTATCGTCCTTAGCAAGCTTTAAAAACATCTCTTTGGAGACCACTTGGTTCATCCATGGTTTATAGAGGTCCTCCATCACTTTATGATAGATGTTACCAAAAAGACGCGCATCGACCTCTTCCGCTACCTCCTCCGAAGGCATTACATTGGCCACATATCGGAAATAGAATCTCAAAGGACAATCCAAATATCCATTCAAAGCGGATGGAGACAACGTCCTTTTGCCATCCAAATAGGGAGACATTCGTTGCATAACAGATTCATCTTTGGGAACTACAATCTCTTTGGTATCGATACTTCCCACTTCGTAGGTGATGGTTTTTTCAGGAATACTATAACCATATTGCATTTGAAGTTGGTATAGATATCGACTTCGTTCGCCATTGTTCATCCCATCGGTTGTGGAGTTATAAACCAACTGCACCGTTTTAGGGTGCTGTAGAAGACGATAAAAATAGTAAGAATAAATCGCACACTTCTCTTCAACGGAAGGAAGCTCAAAAGCACGTCGCAGGTTATAAGGAATCACGGAGTTACTACCACTAGCCTTTGGCATGGACCCCTCATTCATAGATAGGACAACGACATTCTCGAAATCAAGGAGTCGGGTCTCCAAAATTCCCATTACTTGCACCCCCTCTAATGGATCGCCTTCGAAAGGCAGAGACTCTTGAGAGAGATATTGTCTTAAGAGTTTGAAATAGATAGGAAGGGATAGCCTTAAGTCCTGCTCTTTTTGATTTTCATCGAGCAGCTCTCCTAACCTCTTTATCGACTTATATGCTTTGAATATAAACTCCTCTTGCATGCCCACATAAGCCTCCTCTTTCTCTTTGATCCCCGCAAAAATCATTTGGAGCATCTGAAGAAGATAACGATTAAAGGCCATGACATCATGATGGAAGACAAAAAGGCTGGAAAGGAAATCACCTCTCCTCAACTCATTGCTATGTAGGTAGACTTTATTCTCTTGAATAATACTTTGAGATAGCTTCTCACTATTATCACTATCACACATCTGAACCAACTGGTGGTTTAGAATACGTTGTACATTCTTGTGATAGAAAAGACGCACTCCCCTTCCATCGACATGAATATTTCTATGAAGATCGATCAATAAAGTGATCAAACTATGAATCGGAGTAATCTTCATAGGAAAACCCATCGTAATATTTACAGTAGGCGCATGACCTGCCACTTTGGGGATAGCCCCAATGGTTGGAAGTAGAAGATCTTCGTCACATAAGACAATGGATATTTGGTCGAATCGGATATGTTGTTTGTGTTGATACGCTTTCAATCGTTCTTGAACAAAAGCAGCCACAGGCTGAGATTGCCCAATAGCAGAGGGGACAGAAACCACCTCTATCTTTTTATCCAACAAGGGCCTATAGTCGAAATCGGTATCCTGAGGGAAAAGCTTCAAATTTCTACGAAGGAAAAATGCCGCATCATGCTCTTTATCGGCAATAAAATCTGGATGTATATCCCAGAAGAAAGCCGCCTGGTGGTTCTCTTTGAGGTAGCTTAACAACATTATCTCACATCGATTCAAGGCATTCAACCCGACCACAAATACAGGTCCAGGAAAGTTTGACACAAGCGATTTGTCCTGAATCTTCTCTCCCAAATCACGATAAAGCACCCCCTCATAACCAATATTCTCTTCTATTAGGAATTTTCGAAAAGCGACATATACATCATACAATTTGTTCCACGTGGCTTCGAAACGCTCTTGCATCTTAGAACGACGCTTTTGACTAAACGATTTCCAAAACTTACCGAGATAGTCTTTCTGTTCCTCACTAAGATAGTCGAACTTTTGATCCACGAGTTTGTAGTCCTCAATGTGGGTAAACAATAACTTTGCATCCACAAGATACTTATCGACATCATCGAAGTCAGAGATCAACATCGTACCCCAAGGGTAAAAACTATCAAAAGTCTCATCCGTACCAGTAATCTCTTTATAGATACGATATAGATGAAATGACAGCGTCAAAGTATCCACTTTTTGAATCGCAGAAAGATCTTCCACCACCTCATTGATCGTTACAATTTTTGGGGTAAGTATTGGCTCATTCGCGATAGACTGCAAATATTTCAAAAAGAAAGCACCTGCACGCTTACTTGGCATAATAATAGTCAAGGCATGAATATTATGTCCATAAGTATGATAAAAATGTTCGGCCAGTTGATGTAAAAATCCTTTCATGTTGCATCCAAATTATCTTGTAGAGATGTAAAGATACCATTTCCTTGTGGATTGAAGCCTTTGTCCCTAAAAAAACGGCCCATTTAAACGGACATAATGTAAACATTTTGGACATAAATGGGTTATCCAATTAAATCAACATTTAAGTCCTTTTGTATGGATAAATTCTCAAATATTGGAAACCAAGAACTAGGTAGCATAGAGAACTTATATCAGAGTTTTCTTGAAGATCCCGATAGTATAGAGCCATCGTGGAGACATTTTTTCGAGGGATTTGATTTCGCACAGACACACTTCCCTCAGAAACCAGGAGAGGAGCTTATCAGTGAACCGATCCAAAAAGAGTTTCGTGTTATCAATTTAATCCACGGATATAGACAACGTGGTCATCTTTTTACACGAACCAATCCTGTAAGAACCCGTAGGCAGTATACACCAACCTTGGCTCTTGAGAACTTTGGACTATCAGAGAAGGACTTGGACACCCCATTTCATGCAGCCCAACAAATCGGGATGCCCACCTCTCCATTAAAAGAGATCATTGCCCATCTAGAAAAAACATATTGTGCTTCTGTTGGAGTGGAGTATCTCTATATGCGTAAACCAGAGATTGTAAAGTGGCTTCAAGAACGCATGGAGGTCTCTCAAAATAGAGAGACACTGACCAATGACAGAAAACGTCACTTTTTTCACCACTTGAGCCATGCGGTGGGTTTTGAGAATTTTATCCATCGTCGTTTTGTTGGTCAAAAACGTTTCTCTATTGAAGGAGCCGAAACACTCATCCCTGCACTAGATAGTGTAATCGAATGGGGAGCAGAACTTGGCATCCAAGAGTTCATCATTGGAATGGCTCATAGAGGTCGACTCAATGTCCTCTCGAATGTTATGCAGAAGCCGAGTCAAGAGATCTTCAATGAATTTATGGGTACGGAATATGAAGATGGCATTAGTCTAGGGGATGTAAAATACCATTTAGGATACGAAAACAACATCACGACAGATCGCGGGAAAGAGGTCGCTCTAAAGTTACTACCAAACCCGAGTCACTTAGAGGCAGTAGGTCCTTTGACGATGGGGATGGCAAGAGGTTACATTGACCATAAATATCAAAAAAATATGGATCGAGTGGCTCCAATTGTTATCCATGGTGACGCTGCGATTGCTGCCCAAGGAGTCGTTTATGAATCGGTACAGATGGAACAGTTAGATGGTTACAGATGTGGTGGAACCGTTCACTTGGTCATCAACAACCAAGTGGGATTCACGACTAACTATTTGGATGCTAGATCTAGCACCTACTGTACAGATGTTGCAAAAGTGATTCGAAGCCCTGTTTTTCATGTCAATGGAGATGATGTAGAGGCGGTGATATATACTGTAAAACTAGCAATGGAGTTTAGACAAAGGTTTCATTCCGATGTCTTTGTCGATATATTATCGTATCGAAAATATGGACATAACGAAGGAGATGAGCCTCGTTTTACCCAACCTAAACTGTATGGACTCATTGCAAAACATCCCAATCCTAGAGACATCTACGCAAAGAAACTGATAGAGTCAGGGATATTGCTGGAGAGTAATGTGGCAAGTAAGATTGCAGAGGTCGAGAAGATATTAGACCAGAACCTGGAGGCCTGTAAAGAGCTTGGCTGTATCAAGATAAAGAAGTTCTTGCTAGAGGAGCAGCATCGTTTTCGCCTTCCACTAGCCCAGGATTCGATGGACTATGTTTCCACCTCCCTACCTTCGGAAAAAATTACAATTCTTGGAGAAGAGATTACCAAAGTGTCTGAAGAGGGTGGTTTCTTTAAGAAGATATTAAAGCTAAATAACGACCGTAAAAAGATGATGGCTCAAGGGGTCATCGATTGGGCTATAGCAGAACAGCTTGCTTATGCCTCTCTTTTGGATGAAGGATACTCTGTGCGTATTTCGGGACAAGACTCCGAACGTGGAACTTTCTCGCACCGTCATGCTGCATGGGTAAGAGAAAACTCTCACAATAAATATTTCCCTTTAAAACAGATTGGGGGGAAGAAAGTGCCATTTTATATCTACAACTCTCACTTATCAGAGTATGGTGTGTTAGGGTTTGAGTATGGTTACGCACTTGCAAAACCGGATGGTTTGTCTATATGGGAAGCCCAGTTTGGTGATTTTGCCAATGTAGCACAGGTGATGTTCGACCAATATATCAGTAGTGCTGGTGAGAAGTGGGGACTTAAAAATGGGATTACGCTTTTCCTTCCACACGGATATGAGGGACAGGGTCCAGAACACTCTTCGGCTAGAATCGAACGTCTACTCTCTTTATGCGCAAGTAATAATATGAGGGTGTTGAACCTGACCTCTTCTGCAAACCTATTTCATGCATTACGTAATCAGGTGATTTCAGACATTCGTGTTCCGATGATCATATACACTCCAAAAAGTTTGTTGAGAGATCCACTGGTATATGATCCAATTTCGCTTTTATCAGAAGGAACTTTTCGTAAGGTTATTGAAGAGCCTGTGGAGGATTCAGAGAAAATTAAACGAGTGGTTTTCTGCACTGGAAAAATATATACAGATCTTATCTCAAAGATAAAAAAGGAGAAATATGAACAGATAGCACTCGTTCGGGTAGAACAACTATACCCATTCCCTACACTGGAGATTCAAACGATCAAAGAGAAGTATCCAAATGCAAAAACGCATCTTTGGGTTCAGGATGAACCGCACAATATGGGAACATGGCCTTCTATTGCATTGAACCATATGGATCTGATGTTACAACCTGTCACTCGTAAAGAGAGTGGTAGTCCTGCTACAGGACTGCCGAAACAGCACAACATGAGATTGGAGAGAATTGTAAACGAAGTTTTTAAAGATATTAAATAATTAATGGTTATGTATGCAGTAATCGTTCCCACACCAGGGGAGTCTATCACGGAAGTTGAAATTGGAAGTTGGCAAGTGGAAGAGGGGCAATATGTGGAACACAACCAATTGCTTGCGGAAATTGAATCGGACAAAGCAACCCTTGAGTTGGTTGCGGATGCAGCAGGTGTCGTACATCTTCTTGCAGCAGAGGGTGACACTGTAGCTGTCGGTTCCACCGTAGCTGAGATTGATACAGAAGCAACCAATCCAAACCCAACCACGACTAATACAGTGGCCTCAACACAGAAAGAGGATACTGAAAAGAAAAGCGTTCCTGAAGAGATAGTGGACTCCAAGGAGGCACTCAAAACAGAGGAGAGAAAACCCGAACATAAACATGTTAAGATAACTCCTTCGGCTCAGGCTTTGATGGACGACCATGGCGTATCTCTAGACGACGTTCTAGCAGGACTTTCTCGAATCCAAAAGAAGGACGTAACGCGTGCAATGAACACAGCTCCTCAACAGGATAGTATTCCAGAAGAACCGATAGCGTCAAGAGAAGAGGAGCTTGTTGCGATGTCTCCTCTCAGGAAAAAACTGAGTCAACGACTGGTTTCTGTGAAAAATGAGACGGCAATGCTTACCACCTTTAACGAGATCAATCTTCATAAAATTATGGAGATACGTAAGCAATACCAGCCTGCATTTCTAAAAAAACATGGATTTAAGCTTGGGTTTATGTCGCTCTTTACAAAAGCTGTGAGTGAAGCGCTAAAGCATCATCCGATGATCGGTGCTAGTATCGATGGCGATAAAATTCGTATCCATCATAAACATCATATTAGTATTGCGGTACAAACCCCTAAGGGGCTTATGGTTCCTGTGGTGAAAGATGTAGACCTGAAAGGGATTGCTCAAATAGAGGGAGAGATAAAAGAGTTGGCTACCAAAGCTAGAAATAAGAAGATCTCGCTAGACGAGATGGAAGGAGGTATATTTACCATTACCAACGGAGGAACTTTCGGGTCGATGATGAGTACACCAATTATCAACCCTCCGCAGTCTGCAATCCTAGGGATGCATAATATCATTGAGAGACCTATTGCCGAGGATGGGCAGGTGGTGATTCGCCCCATGATGTATGTGGCACTCTCCTATGATCACCGTATTATTGATGGAAAAGATTCTGTCGGATTCTTAGTGAAACTAAAGAAACTTCTAGAAGAGCCTACCCTACTCTTATCGGGGATCTCTCCATATGAATCTCTTTTTGATCTATAATAAAATGGATACATCCAACCATTCTGATGGTATGGGTGTATCCATTCTCTAAATTTCGATTGGTTCTCAGGACTTTTTACTTTGGTATTTCAAGTATAGCTCCACACACCAAGGCAAAGAGGAGGTGATAACGGTTATAAACAATATCCACACAAAAAGAGAACCCTCTCGTACCCCACTGCAATGCCATAAGATGACAGCAAAAAGAAGCATCAAGATTTTAGAGACTTTTTGGATCATTACATGATATCGACTTACATTTCTTTTTTTTGTAAAAAATGGTAGTCGGACCTTCATGGTATCATAGAATGATTGATATTGACTGATCTCCTCTTCATTATTTAGAAAGTAGTGAATACGAAAGGTCAATCTCTGCTCCCTTTTCATCTTTATAACCATTTTGGAGCTTATTTTCCCAAACTGATCCGCATATTGAAACCATTCAATATCTTCCCATAAAATCATATTTGGATCGAGATCATTACAGTAGAGTCCTTTGTCGTTTAGAGATATTTTGCTCGACGAGATGCTCGAACGATAAACCAACAGTTGATCCACAAGGATCAAAAGTAAAGAAACAGCTAAAACTCCCAATACATGATAGACTGAGATCTGTCCGATGTGATCTGTTATCAACAGAAATAGAAACAAGATCCCTATGCATATCGGTAGCCATAAACGGAGTACCCCATTAGTCTGTTTGCATCTCACATTAAACTCATTGCTATTGTCTTTCATTGTCTTTCAATTTATTGTAGTTTGTATTGTGATCCCATGAGTCTCTATCTCCAATCTTGTTTCCAATATCGGAATGACATGAAATTTTCTTTTCGTGCCAAGATAAATCGAGGGAGTAATGATACTGAGATTATAAAAATAAAAATAGATTTAAACCATAAGTGAAACAAGACAGGGTCGTTTTTATAGAAGAAACTGCACCCAATCACTGTTATAAGCGAAGTCACTGAAGATATCGAATTCCAAAACTTATCCTCTTTGTTCACAGGATATTGATGGTTATTGGTTCGTATGACATGATGGAGATCCCTTCGAAAGGTCTTAAACTCGTTGTATTCAACCTCCTTGTTCCATAGATAGTGAACATGAAAATAGTAGATAGTACCATCACGCATCCCTATCTTAAAAGTGCGTGTTAAATTACGATTGGTTTCTCTATACCATAAAATATCCTGCCACTCTCGTTTCTTCATCTCATTACTTAGAATAAAACAGGATGGATACAGTGCAATAGCAATAGATTTTTGAAAACACGAAAGACAAAGAGTACTCCTGAAAAATAGCACTAGTGCTAAAAAAATAAGACAAAGAGAACCGCCATATCCTCCATCTAAATTATAGGATTGAAAGAACAGAATTAAGAAGATGCAGGTCGTAATTATAGTCAATATGTTCTTAACAAACACAACTCTATTAGAGTAGCGATGAACACGAAAAACAGTCCTATCGGAATTACTGGAATCTCTTCTCATTAGGTTTTATGAATTGATCTACAAATATAGATCTACCTAATATTTATAGTTTGATTGAACTATTTAATGGCCACACCAAACTATAAATATTAGGTAGATATCTAAATTATTCCTAAACATAACAAAAGAGACTCAAACTTTACCTAGATAATCGTATTATATTCAGACAAAATCTATTCGATTGAATAAGAAACAGGGATTTTCATTTAACTCTTAATTAAAGTTTTATTAATCACACTGTTCTTTACTTTGAATTGAATTACATAAGTTCCAGAAGGTAATTCTGAAATATCAATGCGAACTTTATTTTTAGAAGTTTGCTTCTGTTTTACCAAACAACCATTGGTGTTAAATATTTGATACTGCTCTATTACATTAGAACCACTTATTGTTACAACATCCTTTGCAGGATTAGGATATATTTTAAATGATCTATTGTTAGAGTCTACCATCGTAGTACTGCCTTCAATAAGAAGCATTTCATTTAACACAAAATCTTTTTGAAGATTTACGTAAACCGTTTTTGGTGTATATCCAATTTTTGAAACCTCCACTTTGTAAAGATCATTCTCTAATGGATCGATCCGAAAAACACCTTCTGAATTAGTCACTCCCCGTTTATTTTTAATCATAACATTAGCATCTTCTAACGGCCACTCTTTTGTTCCATCCGTCCCTTTTAATGTAATGGTCAACCTATTTTTAGATACATTTGCATCCTGTCCAGCAATAAAAGTCCATGTGTCACCTTTCATTGTTTTCCCATTCTGAACTGCATCTACTCTCCAATAATATCGTTTCCCTTTCACAAGCGAATAAGGATGATATATATTATTAGATTGACGACCTTTGAATGTATCTGAACTTTTTGTTGCAGTGGTTACAATATCATACGCATCTCCAAAATAGACTTCAGAATCAATAGATTTATATGCTTGCAGCCAAATTAAGTCCACCTTATTATAAATAGTCGTGGCATTATCTGCTGGAATTGGGTTACTCGTTTTTGAAAGTTTTCTACCTGGAATCCAATAATAAGTATCCTCATATTCATAAGCCCCAATATCGGGACTACTTCCCTTATATTTTAACGCGATCTTCTTCCCTGTATTGATAAACGAAGACTCTAGACGGGGTCTAAAATCAAAATTATTCCAATCGAAGACCTGTTCTGTTAGGGTTTCACCGAGATCATCTCCGATCCAATTATTTTCATGCTTACCTGCCTTAAAAGAGACCTCTTCTTGTGTGGCATTATTGGCACTTTGTGAGTTGTTATGTATTGGACTATTAGGATCTCTAGACTTGTCTGCAAAGACGATCTTGTTCATACTAATATTGTTAAAAACTCGCTTATAGTCTCCTTTCAGCATAAAAGAGGTGGATAGGGTATTAAAAGAGACATTATGGTGAACCAATCCAGGTCCTTGGTCTGGATTGAGTACGTCCCTAGGCCCATCCTGCATTCTAATACTTGGCTTGGAGTTGTTATAGAACCAATTATTTGAAATAGTACAATCATTGGCTCCCATAAAAAGGTGAACCATGGCTCCATCATGCTGTAGAGGGTGGATATCATGAATTTTATTTAATTCGACCATAGAGTTGCCCGAAATCATCACCCCCTCTGAAGCCCCCGTTCGATAGACTTCATTGCGTCTAAAAGTACTATAAGGACAGCTACGAAACCAAAGAAAACCAGAGTTGCCACTGTGATGAGCAACGGTATAATCTAAATCATGAAGTAAACAATTATCTACGGTATTGTACTCTCCTTTATCGAATTTCACGACCAATCCATCTGTATAAGCAAGGGTGGAATTTACGACGCTACTATTTTTACAATTACGAAAAAAAAGACCCGTTTCAGCACCTGTCTTTCCTAATGTTCTCTTATTAAAACAAGGATATAAAAACTCACAATTCTCAAAAGAGACATAATTAGACTTCTCTACCTCGACACCAGAGGCATGAAAATAGATCCCATCAAACTTTACATAATCACACCTTTTTATAAAAATCCCTTTGTCAATATTCCTTACAGTTACATCTGAAGGCACACCTCCTGTAGGAGACCATAAATAGAGATATTGTGAATTGGGATCATAGTACCACTCTCCTGCTTCGTCGATAAATTCATATTTCGAATCGAAAAAATAGTAGTGAAATACTGGCTTCAAACGAACACTTTTAGCATCATAAAAGAAAAAATCATCTCCTGCATTATGCTTGGTCACCTTTCTTGCATAGGTACTGAAATTAAACACGTTCAACACCGCCATGGCTCCTGTCGCATCAAATTTTAATGACGACAAATCATGTCCAGTAATGGGATCATCATATTCAACTCCTTCTAAATCCCCTGATGCATTCGTTTGTATCAAAGATTTAGACTCCACACCTTGACACCATAAAGAACGGTCCCATGCATAATTGTTCGCAAAGGAAGCATTAGGCCACCTAGCAAGCATGGTCCACTCTCCCTTGTAGAATAACTGCCATATATCCTCTTCTAATTTTATTTTATAAATATCACCCTTATCATGTATCCATCCAGTGTTACTCAATGTGGTGACTGGAACAGCACCCTCTATTGTAACTAAATCCGACTGATAATTGGTTATAACAATAGGGTTGCTCTTTGTTCCTTTTTTAGTTGATATCAGCCCCTCTTCATGATAACTTCCTTTCATCATAAAGAGAGTATCCCCTGCCCCAAGCTGTTTAAATGCATGGTTCAGTGTTTTAAAAGGCTCTGTCTCACTACCCCCATTGGTATCAACTCCATGGGGTGAAACATAGTACTTGTGACTACTACTATAAGAAGGTGTTTGTGCAAGAGCAACAAAATAAAAACTATAAAACAAAAAAAGTAGAATTGCTCTTTGGCAATATTTTGATTCGATATTCATAAAACTGTCATAAGAATGGTTTACATAAACAAAATTGATAATAACATCACTAGCAGCTTAACATACATCACTCAACTTTTAACATTTTTAGCTATTTGAATTTGTTTGTTAGAAACAGTGTGCAATATTATTATTTTAATGATAGAAATAGTATATTCTTAACGCAAACGACATCAATGATAAACCCAGTTAAGAGCCAATAAAACAAAAAAACCCACACTCAGTTAGGAATGTAGGCTATTCTGTTTGATAAAATTATATCTTACACTAATTCTCTTCTATTTTCTCAACAATAAGTTGTCCCATCTCTTTCTCTACCACGACAACCATTGTCCCTTTAGGAAGATAACCAAGTATCGTAGATGCTTCATATAAGATTCCATTTACTTTTACTTTTCCAATAGGTCGAAGATCTGAAAACACCACTCCTTCTTGTCCCATGACAGACTGCATCGATTCGGAGTATGATTCTGATTGTGAGACACCATCCACAGCAGAGTGAAGACCTAACTTTTTAAATAATGGAGAGTTTTTCATGGAGATTTGGTGTCCTATAAAAAACATAGCTATAATTGCTACAACTAATGCGACCAATACAATCGACATTGCAGATGAAATGGTTGCTTCTTCGACTCCCTCAAAATTGAATATATCATTATCAATCAAAGCAAGTACAAGAGAGGTTAAGACACATGTAATCCCAGACACTCCTGTAAAACCAAAACCGGGAATGACAAAGATCTCTAGGAAGAGAAGGATGACTCCAACACCAAACAACATAATTTCCCAAAATGCAGCAACCCCAAAGATATGAAGGGGAATAAAGAATAGTGCTCCTGCTAGTATCAATATTCCAAAAGGACTAATCGCTCCAGGCATCTTAAGTCCTGAAAAGAGTCCTATAAGTAGGACAACAACAAGTATTCCAGGAATATAGGAGGAAACAAAGAAACGAACAAAACGATCTGACAATGAATATTGATAGGATTTGACATCGGAAGGTTCTACACCCAAACGACTATACAATTCTGTAGGAGACTCTACAATGGCATCACAATAACGATGTTCTAATGCCTCTGCGGCAGTGAAGGTGAGGACTTTCCCTTTTTTACTTAATCCAGGAATCACTATCTCTTCATCAACCATCGCCTCCGCAATGATAGGAGATCGTCTCCAAACCATAGCCCCATCCTTATCTTTTATCTTTCCTTTCGCTTCTGCCGTAGCTCGCATCGTAGCACGTTGATAACTTTGGTATTTGTCAGGCATTGCTTCTCCCGTCAAACCAACCACTGTTGCAGCACCAATACTACCACTAGAGGTCATGTAGATAGAGTCACAAGCAAGAGAAATAATTGCCCCTGCAGATGCAGCATTGTTGTCAATAAAGATATACACTGGAATTGTCGAACGTAATATCTTAGAACGAATTGAATCGGCATCTTTTACCTTCCCACCATATGTATTCATAAAGATAAGAATTGCATCGATACTATCTTGTGAGGCACTCTCAAAAGCTCGTTGCGTATCATACCAACTGACACTATTAATCTGGTCTTTTAATTCATATGTAAGAATACGTTTCTCCGATCCATTAGCCTGAATATGTGCGAGGACAAGAAAGATAGAAAACAAGAAATAGTGGAATACGCTCTTCGTGCTATTCATTCTCAATTTTATTTACGTAGGTAAGAAATAACTCTAACCCTCTTTTCATAGAAGGTGTAAGGTCATAACATATTTCATTCTCTAAATAGTTGGTGATATCCACTCCTGCAAAAAGTGGTTGATAGATATCTACAGTCTCTTTTATATCATCGCATCCTTTTGCTAAAGCAGTATTAAAAGAATTTACAAATTCTGTTTCTAGAGGTTTGTTTGCAACCCAAGCAGCAAAAACAAATGGTTCACCGGTAGACTTTCTCCACATATCCGATAGGTCTATCATATACTTATGGTTGTGTTCAATATCAAAAACTCTATCTCCAATCACAACCGCTGCAGTGGTACCACCAATTACCTCTTTATGATAGCCATCGTACCCTTTCTTAAATTCAGGAGATATATTCCAAAAATATTTACAAAGGATACGACAAAGCATCACAGATGTTCTGGATTGATAATCCAAATAGATGGTCTCTATTTCATGCAGTGGGACATCGCTAGCAACAACAACCGTATGAACAGGTCCATCTCCACCAATACAAAAGTCAGAGACAATATGATACTCTTTTAACTGAGATAAAATTGCAACTGGAACCAAACCTAAATCGACTGTTCCGTCCAACAACTTCTTAGCACAATCTGAAGGGTGATCTAATGCAAGATCCACTTGCTCCATGACAGAATCCTTAGTGATTCCATGAATCATCGGCTTACTATTAAGATAAGAAACAGCAGATATCTTTACTTTTTTCATTGTCTATGTTTTTAGAGTCCAACAATAATAAAATTGGGTGGGGTACATACCCCCTCAATACTACATAAATGTAAGAATAAAGTTAATATTTATGATCAAACGACCCCAAATTATTGCTATATAGAAAGAATAATATTATATTACATTTAAACTAAATATTTTTAAGACATTTAGATTTAAATTTCTAACTTTAAGTAGTAGATAAACTTACAATGATAAATTAAAACGCATCAAATGAAGAAAGTTACTTACTTATTATTTTTCACCATGCTCTTGGCTAGTTGCCAAAAAAATACATTTCATATTACAGGAGATGTAAATGGCATAAAAGATGGTATGATTTACCTACAAGAGATTAAAGATAACAAGCTTGCAAAAACAGACAGTACTACGGTAAAAGATGGCCACTTTGAGTTCGAAGGTGCTGTAAAATATTCTACTCTAATGTTTATTGGACCTACAGGTGCCAAACCTAAAAACATTAAACTATATGTAGACAACAATGAGATCACTCTATCAGGAGATTTAAAAAGCGATCAAAAGATTATTATAGAAGGTTCTATCTCCCAAAATTTAGTGAATACACTGAATAAAGATCAAGAGGTGATTCAAGATAAACTAAAGCCACTAATCGAGGCTTACCACAAAGAGAAAGATCCAGAAAAGAAAAATAAAATCAGAGAGAAAGCAATCAGTCTGAGTGATCAGGTGGTAAAAAACCAAATTAAGTTTGTGGATGACCACATGGACTCTCATGTTTCTGTGTATATGACTGCTTATGATCTAAGAGGACAAGTTGAGTTCGAAAAATTAGAAAAAATGACTAAGACTTTTGAGCAAAATTTCCCTGGATCAGATGTGGTAAAAGTTCTTTCTGATAAGATTGCTAAAGAGAAAAAGACAGCTATTGGTCAAAAGGCCCCAGATTTTAGCGTAAAAGATATCAATGGAAATACTGTTACTCTTGCATCATATAAAGGGAAATATGTATTGCTTGACTTTTGGGCTTCATGGTGTGGTCCATGTCGTAGAGAAGCACCAAACTTTGTAAAGATTTACAACAAGTACAAGGATAAGAATTTTGACATCTTTGGTATCTCTTTGGATAAAGAAGAGTCAAAATGGAAAAAAGGAATCGAAGATATGCACTTTGCATGGAATCACACTTGTGACTTTAAAGTTTGGAAAGCTGAAGTTGCTCGACTATATAATGTGAACAGCATCCCTACTTGCTACCTTATTGGTCCAGATGGAGTAATTATTGCAAAAGGAATTGTTGGTGAGGAGCTTGATAAAAAACTTGATTCTCTTCTTAATTAAACAGATGACCAAAAGGTCATAAAGAGTGCTATTAGGACTGCCTCTTTATGACTTTTTGCATGTTTATTGTATCTAGTTTTTTAGTACTTAGTAAAAACATTAAGTCTAGAAATGCGTTTAATGCTTTGAGTTTTAAGCATTGATAAATACAAAAAATCATGACAAAATACGATATTGTTGTTCTAGGTAGTGGACCTGGAGGATATGTAGCTGCTATTAGAGCTTCTCATTTAGGTTTCAAAGTTGCGGTTATCGAAAAAGAAAATCTTGGTGGTATATGCTTGAATTGGGGATGTATCCCAACCAAAGCACTACTTAAAAGTGCCCATGTTTTTGAACAAATTAAACATGCTCAAGAATATGGTATCTCTATAGATACAGAACCAAAAGTGGACTTCACAAAAGTAATTGAAAGAAGTCGTGGCGTTGCATCTGGAATGAGTAAAGGAATTGACTTCTTGATGAAAAAAAATAAGATTGATGTAATCATGGGGTTTGGAACCTTGATTTCAGAAAATCAAATTGAAGTTGCTTCTCAAGATGAAGAAAAAAAGATCGTTGAAGCCGATCATATTATTCTAGCAACTGGTGCCCGATCTAAAGAACTCCCAAGTCTACCTCAAGACGGGAAAAGAGTTATCGGTTATAGAGAAGCAATGACATTACCACAGCAACCCAAAAGTATGATTGTGGTTGGTTCTGGAGCTATTGGATGTGAATTCGCAAACTTCTATAATGCTATAGGAACAAAAGTTACTATCGTGGAATTCCTTCCAAATATCGTTCCTAATGAAGATATTGAAGTTTCTAAACAACTTGGACGTAGCTTTAAGAAAGCAGGTATTAAAGTTATGACCAAAGCTGCGGTTCAAAGTGTTGAAACTACAGAAAACGGTTGTATTGCAACAATCTCTACTAAAAAAGGAGAAGAAAAAATTGAAGCGGAGGTGGTTCTATCTGCTGTTGGGGTTACTCCAAACATCGAAAACATCGGACTTGAAAATGTTGGTGTTACAGTAGAGAAAAACAAGGTTGTAGTCAATGACTTCTACCAAACAAACATCCCATCAATATATGCCATCGGTGATATTGTAAAAGGACAAGCTCTTGCTCATGTTGCTTCAGCAGAAGGAATCGTTTGTGTGGAAAAGATTGCAGGAAAATCTCCTAGAGTCATTAATTACAATAATATTCCAGGATGTACATATACATCTCCAGAAGTAGCTTCTGTAGGACTCACTGAAGCCAAAGCTACTGAACTTGGTCATAAGATAAAAGTGGGTAAATTTCCTTTCTCTGCTTCAGGTAAAGCAAGTGCTGCAAATGCCAAAGAAGGATTTGTTAAACTTATTTTTGATGAAAAATATGGAGAGTTATTAGGTGCTCATATGATAGGAGCAAACGTAACAGAAATGATTGGAGAGTTAGTTGTGGGTAAAGACCTTGAAATAACAGCTCATGAATTAATCAACGCGGTGCATCCACACCCAACAATGAATGAAGCAATCATGGAAGCTGCTGCTGCTGCATACGATGAAGTGATTCATATATAAAATATAATTCCCTCCTTCCTTGATCTATAACCTGATCATGAAGGGGGGATAATAATTTTCTTCCGTATTATATGAAGCGAAAGAAAATATTGGAAGACGAAAATACTTTTTATTAGGGTTTCCTTACAATCTATGCCCTTTACATTATTAATATATTGATTTTACTATAACCCAAAGACATGATTCATAAAATAGTCATGTCTTTATTAAAACCTATTTTATGAAAATTTTGTTCCCTGTATGCATGATTCTCTTGCTAATATATTCATGTACAAATGAAACACTAGATCCTGCAGAGTTTAATCCAAACAGCTATAAGAATAGTATCAAAAGTTCAAGATTGGATACCGCGGATTCTTGGATACCACTCCCTCCAAATAAAGAGAATATACCTTCTATAGAGTCTTTATCGGATAGTGCAGACTCATGGATACCACTTCCTCCTAATAAAGTGAATATACCTTCTACAGAGACTTTATCGGACAGTGCAGACTCTTGGATACCACTTCCTCCTAATAAAGTGAATATACCTTCTACAGAGGCTTTATCGGACAGTGCAGACTCTTGGATACCACTTCCTCCAAACGATTATAATAATGAAAAAGAATAATTTAAGAAGTCTAGTTTATGTATCAAGAGTGCCTTAAAACCATCATAAGAATGGCTTTAAGGCACTTTTTTTGTCTTACATCCGACTTATAACTACTCCTGTAATTAACTGAAATGATCATTATTGCATAAAACAAGCAATTTTACTGTTAAAATAGATCAATAGAAGGATTATAAATAACGACAATTGTATAATAATGTTAAAAACAAAAAGATATTATTATCATACAAGATATGTGTAACCACTCCTACAACATCAAGACTAAGTAATCCTTTATAAATCTATAAAATAGCTATGATTAATTTTAGTTACACATCATTAAAATCAGAAATAAACAATCACAATAACTTCAAATCACTTCCCATAACTACATAGGGATCAACACTATTTCACATTGTTAATTTAACAAAACGTTAAGAGTCCAGCATTTCTTTTCATATAGATTTGTATCGAAATTCTAACACAGTTAATATCTAATTACAAAGGATTAACGATGGATTATACTTCAGAGATAAAGAACATGTGCGTTGTAGCACAAGGCCCAAATCATGGACCCTCGCCCATTCCACAACAAGGATTATGGACAAAAGCAAAAGAGATAGTTGATATCAGTGGATTAACCCATGGAGTCGGTTGGTGTGCACCTCAACAAGGAGCATGTAAACTAACACTGAATATAAAAGAAGGAATTATTCAAGAAGCTTTAGTTGAAACAATAGGATGTACTGGAATGACACACTCAGCAGCGATGGCTTCAGAGATTCTTCCAGGTAAAACAATCTTAGAAGCTCTCAATACTGATTTAGTATGTGACGCGATAAATGTTGCAATGCGAGAACTATTCCTTCAAATAGTTTATGGAAGAAGCCAAACAGCTTTTTCTGAAGGTGGACTTCCTATAGGAGCAGCTCTTGAAGATCTAGGTAAAGGAGAAAGATCTGTTATTGGAACGACATATGGTACTGTAGCAAAAGGATCACGCTACCTAGAGGTTACAGAAGGTTATGTTACAGAACAAGCATTGGATGAGGATAACGAAATAATCGGGTACAAATTTGTTCAATTAGGTAAGATGATGGAGTTCATCGAGAAAGGACTCTCTGCAGATGAAGCTTTAATGAAAGCTACTGGTACTTATGGAAGATACGACGATGCAGTAAAATATATTAACCCTAGAAAACAGTAACAAGATGGCACTCTTCGAAGGATATGAAAGAAGAATTGATAACATTCAATCATTCTTAAAACAAAACGATATTGAGTCTCTTGAGGCTGCAGAATTGATTTGTAAAGAGAACAATCTAGATATTAAATCTCTTGTTAAAGAAATACAGCCTATCGCATTCGATAATGCAGGTTGGGCTTATACTATTGGTGCTGCGGTTGCAATCAAAAGAGGACAAACAGAGGCTGCTGAAGTAGCAATCACTCTTGGAGAAGCACTTCAAGCATTCTGTATTCCTGGTTCAGTAGCAGATGATAGAAAAGTAGGACTTGGACACGGTAATTTAGCATCAATGCTATTAAGACCAGAAACAAAGTGCTTTGCATTCCTTGCTGGACATGAATCTTTTGCTGCAGCAGAGGGAGCTATTGGTCTTGCTAGATCAGCCAATAAGGTCCGTAAAGAGCCTCTTAAAGTTATCCTTAATGGATTAGGGAAAGATGCTGCACATATCATCTCAAGGATTAATGGATTCACTCATGTAGAGACCCAGTTCAACTACGCTACAGGAGAAATTGAAGTCGTTAAAGAGAAGTCATACTCTAAAGGAGAAAGAGCACAAGTAAAGTGTTACGGTGCAGATGATGTTCGTGAAGGAGTTGCGATACTTCATTTAGAAGGAGTAGATGTTTCTATTACAGGAAACTCCACAAACCCAACACGTTTTCAACATCCTGTTGCAGGAACTTACAAGAAAGAGTGTTATGAGCAAGGTAAGAAGTATTTCTCTGTAGCTTCAGGAGGAGGTACAGGACGTACGCTTCACCCTGATAATATGGCTGCAGGTCCTGCATCGTACGGTATGACAGATACCATGGGACGTATGCACTCAGATGCACAGTTCGCAGGGTCTTCATCAGTACCAGCTCACGTGGAGATGATGGGACTTATAGGTATGGGTAACAATCCAATGGTAGGAGCATCGGTTGCAGTTGCAGTTGCAGTTGAACAACGTGATATGAAATAACAAACACCCTTAGATTATACATTGTTTATATGTGTCTTTGGTACCCAAAGACTACAGACTTGGAGGATATTGATAAAGTCAATATTCTCCTTTTTTATTGTATAATCCTCAATACCGAGAAACAGATTTATTCTCTTAGATAAAAGCGTTGTATAGAGAACAAAAAAGGAGTCTATTCAGACTCCTTTTCTATCTTTATATAAAATAAATTTCTTATTTTAATGAAGCAATACGCTCTTTAATAACACGTATCTTCTCTTCAGCATCAGCTTGTTTCTTACGTTCAAGATCTACCACTTTTGCTGGTGCACTACCAACGAATTTCTGATTTCCTAACTTCTTCATTACAGAGTTAAGGAATCCTTCTGTATATTTTAAATCAGCTTCTAGTTTCTCTAATTCCTCTTCTACATTCACTAAATCACCTAGAGGAAGGAAGAATTGAGAAGACTTAACCATAAAAGAGAGTGCTCCAGATACCTCTTCTGTTACCTCAGCTAAAGAGGACAGGTTCGCAATCTTTTGGAAGACTGCATTAAGAGAAACATGGTATCCCTTGTCTCCCGCAAGGACAGAAAGATCAAGAGTTTCTTTATTTGCAATATTTTTCTCTTTACGGATAGTACGTATTCCCGCCACAGCCTCTTTAAGGTCTTCGAAATCATTTAAAAGTGTCTCATCCACTGTAGAAGTCTCAGGCCATTGAGCAAGCATTATTGATTCGCCTTCTTCACGTTTCTGCAACAACTGCCATATCTCTTCCGTGATAAAAGGCATGAATGGGTGAAGAATACGCAATAGTTTATCAAATATCGCCAATACTTCCTGATAAGTCTTCGCATCGATAGGTTGTTGATAAGCAGGTTTTACAACCTCAAGCAACCATCCTGAGAATTCGTCACGGAATGTATTATAAACAGTCATCAAGCCTTCAGATAATCTGTACTGATCGAAATTATCGTTAATGCTTAAGATTGCACTATCTAACTTACTATTAAACCACTCTATACCCTTAGCAGCATATTCTGGTTGTGAAATCGACGCATCAACAGTCCATCCATGAACAAGACGGAACGAGTTCCATACCTTGGTAGTAAAGTTTGCTCCTTGTTCTGTTAACGATTCATCGAAAAGAAGGTCTCCACCAGCAGGAGAGCAAAGTAACATACCCACACGAACACCATCAGCACCATACTTTGCCATTAGATCTAATGGATCTGGTGAGTTTCCTAACGACTTAGACATCTTACGACGTTGCTTGTCACGCACCATACCAGTAAAGTACACATTCTTGAATGGCATCTTTCCTTTAAACTGATATCCTGCGATAATCATACGAGCAACCCAGAAGAAGATAATATCGTGTCCAGTAACCAAGTCGTTTGTTGGATAATAGTAATTAAACTCCTCGTTATCTGGATGTTCCATTCCATCAAATACTGAGATAGGCCATAACCAAGAAGAAGCCCAAGTATCTAATACATCTTCATCCTGACGTAGATCTTCTGCAGTTAAACTGTTATTACCTGTTTTCTCTTGAGCTGCTTTTACAGCTTCTTCAATACCACTAGCAACCACATAAGAACCATCTTCTAGGTAATAAACGGGAATACGGTGTCCCCACCATAACTGACGAGAGATACACCAATCCTTCACATTCTCCATCCAGTGACGATAGACATTCTTGAACTTCTTAGGATGAAATTCAATCTCGTCATTCATTACACTTTCCAATGCAGGCTTAGCAAGTTCACTCATTTTTAAGAACCACTGAGCAGAGAGTTTTGGTTCAATCACAGCATTTGTACGCTCAGAGTAACCAACTTTATTCGTATAATCCTCAATCTTTACAAGATTACCCGCCTCTTCAAGTTGTGGTATAATTTGTTTACGTGCCTCAAAACGATCGACTCCAACAAAAAGACCAACCTTGTCATTAATCGTACCGTTATCGTTAAAGATATCGATAGACTCAAGGTTATATTTTAATCCAATTTCATAATCATGAACATCGTGTGCAGGAGTAATTTTCAAACATCCTGTACCAAACTCCATATCTACGTATTCGTCTTGTACAATAGGAATTACTCTATTCACAAGAGGAACGATAACATTTTTACCAGCTAATTGTTTGAAACGATCGTCATTCGGGTTGATACATACTGCTGTATCTCCAAGAATAGTTTCAGGACGAGTTGTAGCAATAGTAACATACTCATCACTACCTTCGATTTGGTAACGAAGGAAATATAGTTTGCTTTTCTCTTCTTTATGAATAACCTCTTCATCAGATACAGCAGTAAGAGCAGAAGGATCCCAATTAACCATTCTTACACCACGATACACATATCCTTGTTTGAATAGGTCGACAAAAGCAGAGATAACAGATTTAGAACGATCCTCATCCATAGTAAAGCAAGTACGATCCCAATCACAAGAAGCACCCAAAGTTTTCAACTGCTCCAAAATAATTCCACCATACTCATCCGTCCAATCCCAAGCATGTTTCATAAACTCATCACGCTCAAGATCTGTTTTATCGATTCCACGCTCTTTTAGTCGAGCAACCACCTTAGCCTCTGTTGCAATAGAAGCATGGTCGGTTCCAGGAACCCAACAAGCATTCTTGTTTTGCATACGTGCACGACGAATAAGGATATCTTGTATCGTATTATTCAACATGTGGCCCATGTGCAAAACTCCTGTGACGTTTGGAGGAGGAATAACAATCGTATAAGGTTCTCTCTCATCTGGTTCAGAATGGAACATCTTATTTTCCATCCAATATTTATACCATCTACTTTCTACATCCGCCGGGTTGTACTTGCCAGGTATTTCCATCAATTAATCTGTTATATATTTAATATCAATATTTATTTCCACTATAAAGCATACAAAAATAAAAAAAAGTGCCGATATATTCGCATTACAGATCAATGACTGCAAGTACTTTACTCTGAAAAGATCTATTTATACCTGATTCCGATAATTTCCTTCACCAGAATAGATTACATCAAGAGAAATCCTTCGTACTTCAATAGGCCTATATCGTGGACAAACAAAAGTCTAAATATCAGAATCTATCATTTCTTTAAACAGGAACTATTTTTAGTAGAAATAACCTCTATAGACGTATAATGATACATATAATAATAGACTAAGGAACAATAACTTGAACAAAATATAAAAAGTAGACTTCATATCATAGAGAAAAATAATCACAGAAATTATTATATTTATTAATTAATAAAAAAGATATTTGTTCATGATTCTCTGATTTCTTCACAGACATCAGAGAATGGTGTATAAATACAACAATGTTGAATCACAATATAAGAAAGAGATGAACCAGGTTCAGTATATGATAATAAGAGGTCTTACACGCATTGCAAACATATTTCCATTGCGTGTACACTACTTTTTTTCTAACTTATTTTACTATCTCACATACTATATCGTTCGCTACAGAAGAGGCGTGGTACGAACAAATTTAACGAATTCATTTCCTGACAAAGACCAAAAAGAGATCCTTGAAATAGAAAAAAAGTTTTATCGTCATCTTGTAGATATGACAGTAGAGACATTATATTTCTCTGATATCTCTACAGAAGAGGTAAAAAAACGGGTACATATAATCAATCCAGAACTTCTTCAGAAGTATATCGATCAAGGAAGGCAAATTATTGTTTCTGTAGGGCACCATAACAACTGGGAATGGATCAGTTGTCTTAAACTATCTGTGCCAACAAGTTATCTGCCTGTCTACAAACCCCTTCACAACAAAGCATTTGATAAATTCTACCTAAGATTGCGCAGTCGATTAGGAGCAGAACCAATTCCAAAAAATAAGATATTTAAGAGACTCTACAACGATTACCGATTAGGTATTCCTTCTATTTCTGGTTTTATAAATGATCAATCTCCAAAGAAACAAGATATTCAATATTGGACCACATTCTTAAATCAGGATACTCCAATTTTCTTAGGTGTCGAGAAGATCGCTAAGAAACTAGACTCTGTTGTGGTCACCGCAGAGATTACAAAACCTGAACGTGGTCACTACAATGTTCAGTTTGATTTAATCACGAAACACGCAAAAGATGAAGAACAATATGTCATTACCGAGAAGGATACCAAGCATCTAGAAAAGACTATTTTGAAAAATCCAGAGTTTTGGCTTTGGACTCATAAGAGATGGAAACATCAGAGAAATTCATAACCCAATTAAGTAAGACCTATACAATATTATTGTAGCAATAATAGATAATTAAAATAAGATACAAATCCCATGAGTTCTATAAGTCCCAATCCATTAACTGTTGCGGTTGTAATACTAAACTGGAATGGAGAAGCGTTGTTAAAAACCTACCTTCCCGATTTGGTTGCAAACACAACCTATCCAAATGCAAGGCTTATTGTAGCAGACAATGGGTCGACAGACCAAAGTTTCGATGTGGTTGAATCCATCCCAGAAATTGAGTGGCTTCCTTTGGAAAAAAACTATGGGTTCGCAGATGGATATAATCGCTGTTTACAACAAATTGAAGTAGATATATATATCCTAATGAATTCCGATATTAGGGCTTCAAAGGGTTGGTTAGAACCTCTGATCCACACATTTGAAAAGGATAAAAGCATTGCAATACAACAGCCCAAAATAATGGATGATAAAAAGCATGACTTCTTCGAATATGCTGGAGCATCAGGAGGATACATAGACACCATGGGATATCCTTTTTGTAGAGGACGAATCATGGATCATTTAGAAAAAGATGACCATCAGTATGATGATCTTAAACAGGTATTTTGGGCATCGGGAGCTTGTTTCGCAATTCGAAGTTCTATGTGGCATCGACTAGGTGGATTTGACACCATTTTTTGGGCTCATATGGAAGAGATTGACCTATGTTGGAGGGCTAATAACCTTGGAGGCAATGTATATGTCAATCCAGCATCTAAGGTGTATCATCTAGGGGGGGGATCTCTACCCTATGGTAATCCAAAGAAAACTTATCTTAATTTCCGTAACAACCTCATTCTATTATCACGAAACCTTCATAAAAGCGAGCGATTCACCACACTATTAAAACGAATGATATTAGATGGAGTAGCTTCAATGGTTTTTATTTTAAAAGGAGAATTTAATCTTGTTCCACAAGTACTCAAGGCACATCGTGATTTTTATCGTTCCAAGTCGAAGATCCAAAAATACAGGAAAGGGAAAGAGTTCAAGAAAAGATCAGAGTTACCTATTTATCAAGGTTGTATACCACTACTTTCGTCACTCTGTTCTATTCGAAAATACTCTCAATTAAAACATCATTAAAAAAAAGTATCTCTTCCACTCCCAAAGAGCAGAAGAGACATCTTATTATTTATCATTCTCTATATTCATATTCTTTGTCAACTTCCGAACAAAAGAGAATCCATAGAAAAACTCCCTCAATACCACACGTATCACCGTATAACCTGGGATAGCCAAAATCATACCAGGAACACCCGCTAGCGATCCAGCCATCAGTATTACCAAGAAAATCTCCAATGGATGTGCTTTCACACTATTTGAATATATGATGGGTTGAAATACAATATTATCGGCAATTTGAGAAAGGGCAGCAACTAGAAGAACAAGACCTATTAGAGGTAGAGTAATCTCCATAAAAGGAGCGTTCACATTGGTAGCAACAGCCACCAATACACCAAATATTGCACCAATCCAAGGACCAATATAAGGGATGACATTCATCAACCCTGCAAAAGTAGCAACAACCACCGCATGAGAAAAACCTAAACCTATAACTGTCAATCCGATAGTATCGAAGATCATAATTCCCAATATTTCGAGAACAATTCCAATTACATAGCGTTTCAAGAGGGAAGAAGTATTATTCAATGTATTTTTTACTTTGGTCTCATACTCTTCAGGAACAAAAAGTAAAATTCCTTGAGTAAACATACTCTCCTCTTTCAGAAAAAAAAATAGTATAAAACTGACCGAAAAAGACATAATAAGAAGGCTCCCTAATGTTCCAAAAACAGAGCTAAAGACATTAGAAACTTTTGATAAATCAAAAGCTTGGCTCAACTCTCCTTTCGCTAGAGCAACCAAACTTTGTTCGTCAAAAGATGGCAACTTGATAAAAGGATAGTTCTCACGAAGCTGTTGTAAAGAATCTAATGTATAATTTACGATAGAATGGACATCTACATTTGACAACTCCTTTGCTTCAGAGGCAAACATTGGTATTAAGAAAGAAAAGAATCCGATAATAATGACCCACAAAAAAAGGAGCGTTAATGCAGAAGAGAGATTTGCACCCATACGCCAATTTCGGATATGGATCTTCTCTAGTATATTTTTTATTGGGCGACCAATAACACTTAATACAGAGGCAATCAAAATATAAATTACAATATCACTAAAATACCATAATAGAACGGCAAGTAATACAAAACTAAATGCGATAAGAATATTTCTAGTACGTTGATTCATTATTTTATACTTTTGTTCATCATGTAAATATAGGCTTTATTTGGAGCAAACTTGTGATATATATAACATTCAATACACTTAAGACTCGATGACTCATACAGATGATCTAATTAGTACCCTAAAGAGCCTATTTGGCTTTGAATCCTTTCGACCAGGTCAAAAAGAATCGATTGAACGTATTTTAGCAGGAAAGTCAGTTCTTTCAATTTTTCCTACTGGTAGCGGCAAGTCTTTATGCTATCAACTTCCAGCAATGCTTCTTCCTGGAATCACAGTAGTTGTATCTCCTTTAATAGCACTGATTGATGATCAACTTTCTTTTTTACATTCTCATCAGATCCCTTCAGTAAAAATTGACTCAACCCTAACGCTTCCGCAAGCACAACAAATAAAACAGGAGTTGGTTGATAAAAAACATAAAATTCTTTTCGTTTCTGTAGAACGATTCAAAAACGAACGATTCAGACGATTCCTACATACCCTTGATCTGTCGATGTTAGTGGTAGATGAGGCACACTGTATATCAGAGTGGGGACACAATTTTAGACCTGATTACATCAAACTACCAGACTATCAAAAAGAGTTTCAGTTTCCACAAGTACTTCTTCTAACAGCAACTGCACCGAAGGTAGTACAGAAAGATATCTGTCAGCGATTTTCTATAGAATCCAATGATGTAATCTCAACAGGATTCTATAGAAAAAACCTGAATATTCATGTTCAAGGGACCACTTTAGATCAAAAGTTTAATCAGTTAGATAAACTCATTGCGAGATCACCGAAGTCTCCATCCATTGTCTATGTAACCCTACAAGATACGGCTTTAACAGTAGCGACCAAGCTGGTTGAAAAAGGCTATAATGCTCGTCCATACCATGCAGGACTCTCCACCGAAACACGTATTGAAACACAACAACGATTTATGGAGAACAAATTAGATATCGTGGTGGCAACCATCGCTTTTGGTATGGGAATTGACAAATCTAATATCCGAAGAGTGATTCATTACGATCTACCAAAATCCCTTGAAGGGCTATCGCAAGAGATAGGTAGAGCAGGAAGGGATGGAGAGACATCAGACTGCACCATATTGGGCAATCTAGACGAAATACAGACTTTAGAAAATTTTGTATATGGAGACACTCCTGATAAGGAGGCACTACAAAATTTGATTGAAACGATCCTTTCTTCTGAAGACTCTTGGGAGGTAAGTATATATCACGCATCTATAAGGCATAACATTCGTCAATTACCTTTCAAAACAGCATTGGTATACCTTGAAGCACTAGGTGTAATTACCCCATCTCATAGTTACTATTCATCTTATCGCTTTAAAACCATTGCTTCTCCACAAGAAGTTATATCTCACTTCAAAGGGGAACGTGTGAATTTTATAAAATCAATATTCACTCATTCTGACAAGGCTAGGGTTTGGTACGATGTAAACTTTGAAAAGATCCAAAAGACATCTCCAAGTTCTGATAGACAGAGAGTAGTCAATGCGCTAGACTATTTCGCAGAAAAAGGATGGATTATTTTAGAAACTAAAAAGAATATGGAAGTATATCATGTGCATCCTAAAGCAGAACAGGATATACATATGCTTACCGATCATCTCTATAAACTTTATAAGAATAAAGAAAAAGGGGAATTATTTCGTATTAACCAAGTAGTAGAGTTGATCTCATCCAAGGAGTGTCTCTATCATCAACTAACCCAATACTTTGGTCAAGAGACCTCTTGGAACTCTTGTGGACATTGCTCTAACTGTTTAGAAACAACCATACATATTCCACAGAGAGAGACACATGAGAATTTTGAAATGTATGAATACGATAAAATTAAAGAGGAGTTTCTAGGTCAATATAAGTCAAATATGTCGATCCATGACTTCACCTGTTATTTATGTGGAATAAGCTCACCTCGCCTATCAAAATATAGGGTAAAAAAATTATCTATGTGGAATAAGCTCTCAGATTATCGATTTGCATCCGTTACACAATGGATTAAAGATAACGAAGCCAACTAATTTCAACACTACCCAATATTCTATCCTAGATATATAACCTCGATAATCTAGGATAGATACATTTTGACTCTCTGATAAAAAATAAAAACTATTATTTATATCTTTTTACATATATTTACAAATAGAATAGTTTATGATAACAATTTTGAAGTAAACAATATGATTCTAAAATGAAAAAATATTATCTCACAATCATGTTAGAGCAATCATAAAATACTTCGTCTCTAAACTATCTTCCACCACCCTACCTTAATTGCTTATCGTGCATAATGGTGAGTAACCATTTGATATAATCAAATATACCAATGTGTAAACAATTAAAAATATTTTATAAAAACCATTCCCAATAAACCTTTAAAGTAGAACGCAATGGAACTAAATATAAATCATTCTGTTCTAAAACAAAATTAACCTAATTAATAAAGTCTAACTTATGAAGAGAAAAAACATATCCATCTTGATGCTACTTTTAATCATAATAGGATGTAGTAGAGAAGAGAAGGCACAAAGAAAATATGATGAGACCATCATGGTATATATATACCAAACGATACAGCCAGGAAACCCTACAGAAAATATTTTAGACAAAATTGCTGCAGGAGTTCATAAAGATGCGAATGTAATCGTTGCATATGCAAATCAGAAGGAGATTCAATTCTTTCAGATGAATGGAGAGAATTCTAAAATATACTTAGGAGAGGAGACTAATGAAGGGAAGTATATCACTTATGGACACAAACTTCTATTGCAGAAAGTTATGTCAGACTATCCATCAAAAAAATACCAGTCTGTTTTTATTGGAGAATCTAGTGCTCCCTCAACAGAGAAAGAAGATGTCATTCCATCAATGGGAGTGGGAAAAAATCGTTTGTCATTCTACCTCTTCACATCAAACTTTTATGGGGAAAAGAGAATAAATCCAAAACGAATGGATTACGCTGTAATAATAGCATCTAGTTTTGGAGATCCCAATGTAATCTATGCATTTGGTGATTTTGTACCATATGTAGTAGCATCGCCGACGGAGATTGACTTAAGACACTATCCATACAAAGAGATGTTTGATGCATTAACTACACCCCAAATAAGTATCAAAGAAAAGTTAGAAAAAGGGTGCAAGGAATATTTATCACATGCTGAAACAAATCATTTAGACGGGTCTATTTCATTATATGATTGTACTCAATTTGATTTTGCAAGCCAAAGGTTTTCTAATATTAATATCAGCAACGACAAAGACCTAATCAAAAACAATCTATCCTCAACCAATCTAACAAAATTAGGAGACCACAATTATCAATTTGATTTTATTGAAATGATCAATAGTAGTTACAATGAGAATGATTCAAAAGTCTTAAAATACGAATTCGAGAAGTCCATTATAATGTATGGATTTTCAGGTAAATGGACAAACAAAAACCTTTGTGGACTAGGAGTTTATGTTCCCCACAAAGATCTTATAAGAAGATATATCATTAGTTACACGATGTGTTGGAATGGTATGACAGACTATAGAAACTTAGTAAATAACATTTATAGATAATATCATTTCTAAATACAAAAACATTTTTTAAATAATAAACTACGTTAATAAATGAAGAAACTACTAATCCTAATCATTGGACTTACGATGGTTACATCCTGTTCGAAGGAGAAAGCGCAAAAAATTTACGATGAAACCATCATGGTTTATATTGCACCGACCGAATTAGTCCAAGCAAATCAAGAAAATATCTTAGCACAAATCACTGAGGGAGTACAAAAAGGCTCCAATGTGATTGTTGGGCTTGAGAAAGAAAAAATTCTCTATTTCTACCAATTAACTGGCGATCCAAATCCGAAACCTGTAGGAAGTGTACCAACGCTTGGATATACTTTAGGATATGGACAAAAACTATTTCTGGATAAAGTAAAAAAAGACTTTATCTCAAAAAAATACCAAAATATAATTATCAGTGAATCGACAAATGAAAATGATCAAAATGAAGATGTTGCACTCTCTATCGGAAAATTTCCTAGATCCGACGAATATATGAGATTATTTTTTGATCTGGGCTATTTCTATGAAGATAAGGATAGAACACAGGATTATACTTTCTTTATTATTCCTGGTTTTGGCGACCCAAATATAGCGTATTCGTTTGGAAAGTTCGCCTCTTATGTAGCAGCCTCACCGACAGATATCGATCTGATAAATTATCCCTATAAAGAGTTATTTAGTGAATTGACCAACACGAAGAAGTCAGTCAGAGAGAGACTTATTAGTGGCTGTAAGGCCTATGCGGGACATGCTTTTGTCAATGATATTGATGGCTCCATCGCCCTATACGACTGTAAGAAATTCGAAGAAACGACCAAGCAATTTCGAAACATGTGTCGAAGTTTATTGGATGTGGATCTATACCATAATTTAGTAAAAAACAATCCTACCAAATTAACAAAAAACTTATCTCAATATGACTTTATGGAGATGGTGGAAGAGAACTTCTCTGAAGTAGATAGCAAATCTCTAAAAAAGAGCTTAGAGGCATCGGTCCTTTACAAAAAATATATTGGACCTTGGAGTGACGGTTTATGTGGTATGGGAGTCTTTGTTCCCAATGGTATAAGCAAACGATACTATCAAGGCTCTTTTGCAAGATGTTGGAGTTCAGAAACAGAATATGCACAACTCGTTTCTAGTACTTATTTCTATAATAAGAACAAACAAGCACTTCCAAGTAATTAAGAGTTAGAACAAAACAAAAAGTGGCCGCAATCAGAGATACCATACTCCTCCTGCGGCCACTTTTTTATGTTATTACGTACAGACGTTATTTATGTCTCTTTAACGCTCCAATCTTTTGTTGTAATCCTTGACTAGCTCTAGCAGGCAAGTTTTCAATCTTTAATGCACTCTCACATGCTTTAATCGCATTTGAATACTGTTTCTCTTGTTCGTACAATTGACCTAAGAAAACCCAAGCATCCAAATAATTTGGATCAATCTTCACCACTTCTTTCAGTACTTTGATTGCACTTTTCTTCGATCCATTTTGAAGAAGATAGAAAGCATACGTATAACCATATTTAGGGTTCTGCACTCCACTTTCGAAAGCAATCTTACTATATTTAATCGCATTCTCAAGATCATTTTGACCATAAATCACAGCCAAATTAAAGGCCGCAACACCAGATTCAGGATTGGCTTTCAACACCTTCTCATAACACTTTCGTGCCTCATTCGTACGACCTTGTTCGCCTAAAAGAAGTGCATAGTTAAGGTTTGCTGCTTCATTATCTGGTTCCAAAGTCAATGCCTTCTTCAGCATCGTTTCAGCCTCTGCATAATTACCAAGAACAGCACTGGTATATCCACCATTAACCAAAGGAACTACTGCATCTTCAAATAGCTTATTAGATATCTTATACTCATCCAATGCTTTTTGATGTTGTCCTTGTTGTGAGTAGAAATTACCAAGATTATAGTGTGCAACCCAATCATCTGGACGTATTACCATAGAGTTCTCATACTCAACCATATTTTCACGTACCTTCTCACGATCCGATGCATTAAACGAATCTAATGGATAGGACGTTAATGCCGAAGTTGCCATACGACGAACCAATCTTAACGAGTCATCCAAAGCCTTAACTAAGAGCTCTTTCGTCTTTGGGTTAGATCTATCATAACTCATTTGGGTTACAGCAGAGGAACGAACCAAAGCAGACGGATTCGTTTCAAAAAGGTAGTTAAATAGATCCCATTTTTTAGGATTATCACAACCATTCATCATACGAACCAAAGAGTTAATAAAAATCTCCTTCTTAGGATTCTTTCTAATCCAACGCTCCATCTTCGAGAAGTTTTTCCAATCGTCCTCACGAGCTTCACGGATCCAACGTCCAACCATGATAGTCTCTGCTTGATAATCGTCTTTGTGCCATCTACGAACAGCCTTATCTGCCCATTCGTTCGATTTATCAGTATGGCAAATATTACACGCATTAGGCGAACCAAACTCCATACTAGCACGTGGCATTGGAGGACGCATCGAGTGGTCTGATCGTTTCATTCGAGCAAAGTCGGTCTTAGGCATATGACATGAAACACATTTACCAGCAGCCCCTTCTGCAGGGTGATGCGTGTGTGCTGTAATATTTTCCACCTTATCCTTATGGCAAGGCATACAGGCATTGTTAAAATCTTTATCTTGGAAACGATAGCGTCCACTAGAGGTGTGACAAGTCACACAATCCATATCCGCACCTGCTTGAACACATGGGCTCTGACTCCATGACGTATAGGTATAGTTCTCTCCCAAATCTCGTCCATCAGGATAGTAATCGATATCCTCTAATGTAACCAAATTATAGTGGTCATAGAACTTCTCACCAGGAATAAACTTCGCAGTCAATGGACTCATCTTCGCATGACAAGCAGAACAAGTCGCATCGCTCTGTTCGTGTGTAAATGTTCTCCATGAAATAAGCCCTAATTCAGTCACTTCTTCCCCTTTAGCTTCTGCCTCACGACACAAACGAATATGTTCTTTTGATGGGCCATGGCAAGCTTCACAATTAATACCAGCCTCTTTCCAAGTTAAATGGTATGAATCGGTCTTTAGATCATAGTTTTTTGTCATCTGACTCACATGACAATCATGACATGTAGTATTGAAAGTATACAGATAGTGTTTCCAAGGTAAAGCCTCATCTTGAACTCCTGAATCTCCACCAAAGTGACGCATTCCACTATCCTGAGCATTATACCACTCATTTTTATTAATATCATAAGCTAGTGGAAGAGTCTGAAGTTTTCCTCTCTCCAACTCTGTCATGAAATAGTAAATATTCTTACCACCCATGGCATGAACAGCTTCATAGTTGGTAACAACACCATCTTTTTTCTTCTCTTGAAAAATCAATTTCCCATCTTGATTGATGATACGGAAAGAGCCATCCTCCACCGGAGTCCAATCCTTCAGTTTTGGAAGATTTTCACTTATAAATTCTGGGGTAATAGGTTGCATCGCTTTTCCATGATGCGATGGTTCCCACAATTTATAAAAGCGTTCATGACACTCTTTACAGCTCTCAGAACCTGCATAACCATCCTCTTTCGTTTGATCTTTTTTTACCCCTTTACAGCCATGAAAAAAGACAAAAGCACCAAGAATCATTCCTATGAATACAGGAGCTAATATAAAATACCTAGCAATACTATTTCTACTCATTCAATGCATTTTTTTATCTTCCGAAAGTTAAATAAGTTTTTCTAAAGCATATATACGTTTATATGTTAACATGCTTAAAATCATTATAAATTAATAGTTTAAAAATAAAGAACACAAAGTGCTCCATAATGTATATTAGAAGAACAAAATTCCCATTAAATGGTTGCTATTAAAACTAATTAATAATCATTATGCATAAAAATAGCCTCCCTTTTAAGAAGAGAGGCTATATAAAGACTTATATATCTTTTATTTCTAATTTAACAATTGACAAGTCATATGACCTTTTTCATTCACACCTGTCATCAAAACATGAGAGCTACAGTTCACAAGTTTGGCATCGTAGGGCATCTCCACTTTCACATAATTATCACTCCATCCAACCATCGTTGTCTTATCACGTTGTTCTTCAAAAATAACATTAGACTCTAACCCTACATTTTCTTGATAAAACATTTTCAAGAAGCGTTCGGAAATCATTTGGAGATGTTTTGCTCTCTCCTTTCGAACTGACACAGGAACTTTTCCATCGATATCTATCGCTTTGGTATTAGAGCGCTCTGAATATGGAAAGACATGCAATTGCGATATGGGTAGATTGGTAATAAACTGAAGTGCATCCGCAAAGTATTCTTCAGTTTCACCACTCATCCCTGCAATCACATCCACTCCGATAAAAGCATGAGGCATTAAACTCTTTATCTTTAAGACACGGCTCTCAAATACCTCTCGCTTATATTTTCTTTTCATTAACTCCAGAACGACATTATTACCTGCCTGTAAAGGAATATGAAAGTGTGGTGCTATTTTATTAGAAACCGCTGCAAATTCAATTACCTCATCCGTCAGCAGATTTGGTTCAATAGAAGAGATTCGGATTCTTTCAATTCCATCAACACCATCCAAAGCCTTGATCAGATCAATAAACTTTTCGCCTGTACTTTTTCCAAAATCACCGATATTGACTCCAGTAAGGATAATCTCTTTAGTCCCTTTAGAGGCAATTTCACGAGCTTCTCCAACCAAAGATTCAATACTTGGGTTTCTACTCTTTCCTCTAGCTAAAGGGATAGTGCAATAGCTGCAAAAATAGTTACAACCATCTTGTACTTTCAAAAAAGTACGAGTTCTATCTCCAAAAGAGTAAGCATGATTAAAGGACTCAATCTCTTTAAACTGACATGTCGAGGTAACCCCCTTCTCATGCTTCTGTAAGTTCTCAAGATATTTTGTAATGTTGAATTTATCGTTTGCCCCTAAAACAAGATCCACACCAGGAATCTGAATGATCTCATCTGGTTTTAACTGAGCATAACACCCAATCACAACAATAAAAGCTGCTGGATTCTGTTTCTCTGCCTGTTTAATCAGGTGACGGCTTTTCTTATCTGCGGCATCCGTTACCGAACAGGTGTTAATCACATACACATCAGCCAACTCTTTGAAGTCGACACGAGCAAAACCTAACTCTTTAAATGAACGGGCAATTGTTGATGTTTCAGAAAAATTCAACTTGCAACCTAGTGTAGTAAAAGCTACTCTTTTATCGGAGTAGTTCATTATATATTCTGTCCCCATTTTTTCTCTCACAAAATAGTCTAAATAACTAAAAACAAACCATATAATTCCAATGGCATGGCAAAAATAAGAATGTAAATCTCTATTATCAAACTAAAAGATCTTTTTTTACATATTGGATGATATCTAGCCATGATGTTTTGCATTCGAAGGGGTATAAAAAACAAAAAAAAGAGAGGTGTTTCATGGATGAAACACATCTCTTTTCATAGATATTAGATGATGAAGTCCCCCGAGACATGATGGTGAAAAACAAGTATATAATCGATATGGACTTCATGCAACTTATACTTATAACAGTAAAACGGACAAAGTGTTTTTAATATCAACAGTTAAAAGACATAAATATCCGTTATATTATTCAGGATGAAAAAATAATCCATTGAAATCAACTCTTTTTTTCAAATTCTGTGATCAAACCTAATCCACAAAACAGAATAAAGCAAGAGTGTCGCAGGAGTGAATTAAATACAGATTCGATGATCACACAATAAATTTCAGATGGTTCTCTTCAATACAGATTCTTTACCCTTCCTTTACCCTTTGCTTACCCCTAGAGTAACTGAAGGGTAAAGGAAGGGTAAAGGAAGGGTAAAGGAAGTACGAATGAAATAGGGGTAAGATCTATTTTAAATAAGACATCATAAAAAAAAGAAAAGGCTACTTCAAATGAGTAGCCCTTTCCAAATCTAACTGTTTAAAAGAGAAAGATCCTCTTAATACATGAAATCCCATGGTGGTAATACCACAGGCTTCTTCTTCAAGATATCCAAACTCTTTTGATCCAAATATTTTTTCTTGATCACAATACGGAACATATAGTTATCGAACCAAGCATCAGAGAAAGTCAAATAACCTCTATGACCACTGCTTGCTCCCCAACTATTTTCGAACTGCCACTTCGTAGATTTACCATTGTCATCTACATCCACTGCAACAAGAGTCATCGCATGAGAAGAACCACTATCACGAGTATAGATACGATCTTGTTTGTTCATTCCAAACTTCACACCATATACTGAGTCATAGTCATAGTTGTTTATATCTAGAATCCCACGCTTAGTATCACTCTGCTTGCCAACATCACAAGAAGCATACATTGCTTGGTTATCTTTAATACTTTCTACAGCAAATTGTTTGATCTCTTCGTTAGGAAGGTTAATATATTCCCAGTTAATACCCTCTTCTGTATTACGATAGTTACGTATCACGTATTTCTTGTAATAAGGACGAGTAGGGTCGTTCATGATCATAATATAATCATTCAACTGCTCTTTACCAATCACCTCGTCATAGAACGACTGAGGAGTATATTTCTTAAGCTCAGTAAGTTTTCCATCTTTGGTTTTAAAGCGCCATTCAAATTCTGATACAGGTTCTCCAAGGTTCAAACATAGCATACGGTAGATCCCTTTCATCATCTCCTTCTTTTGAGTATAAAGCTCACGCTTCTTTGCCCCATTTTCAGCAGCTTGTCTCAAACGAATTCCATCTTCACGCAGTTTGCGAACAATCAATTTGTTCATCCAACGCGTATTGTCACTCGAATGAGTTTCAGGCATTACACTTTTTGGAACAGCACCATACTTGCTAGCAACATTCACAAAAAGATTCCATACACCACCATCACCAATCACTTCATCAAAATACCAACGTACCTCACGATCTGTGATAGGTTTCTTCGATGTTTCAATGATATTGTTCAAAAATAGGTTTGACTTCTCAAACAGATCCCAGAAAGACAGGTATACTTGAGAAAACTCAAAAGAGCTAGTATTATAAGCATCCATCACCTTTGGACGAAAAACATTTAAACTAGTAAACAACCAACAACGTCCAGAGCTCTGCTGATCAGTAATGCCTTTTACATCTACTTTATATTTAAAATAGTGGTCAAATTTTCCTGCATTATCTCTGTTATATGCAATCTTTTTTACATCATTACTAGACAATGCGTTTTCCATTGCAGTCGTATAATTGTCTTTTTTGTACGACGCTTGAATGTCCTGAATATCTGACCTTGTCAACTCTCCTTGCTTTTGGGCAAATGAGATAGATGAAAGTGCCAATAAACATCCCAATCCAATACTCTTTTTCATCATAATGGTTGATTTAATTGTGTTCTTACTTTACAAATATGACCAATAAAAATACAACACAAAATGATATTATTCGCTATCCGAATTCTAAATTAAAAAATCAGGTTATTTAGACATGGTGTGTTTTATGACTTTTTGCCATAAAAGATCAAAGATATCATTCTTAAATACAACCAGATATAACTTGAATCAGATACTTGACTCCTGTTTCTAGATGGCCTTAAATAACTTATTTCACAAATTATTTTTTGTAAAGATATTCAGTTTTTGAAATAACATCTTATTACTTTAAGATGATAAAATAGAGTTTTGGATGACCTTGTGATCGTATAATAAATTACGACAATAGAAGAGTATATTTTATTCGAACAGTTTATTATTTTTTCTTATAAAGTAAGAGAAAGAGACAACCTCTTCTATCTAATCCACAGCAATATATCAAACAAAAAATGGAGTACCTAACACAAAGACATTCCATTCCGATCAATATATTTTCAAATGACAATTACATCAGCTGAAAAGAGAGTGGACATGTCGTAGCCACTCTAACTTTTTTCCCATGCTGTTCTCCAGGAATAAACTTAAGCATCTTTATGACTCGAATCGCTTCCTTATTCAGACTTTCCACTGCATCCTGATTGGCTTTTGAAGCCCTCACGGAACGAGCAACTCTTACATTAGACACAGAACCATCCTTCTCGATAACAAACTTTACAGATACTGTCCCTTCAACCTGCTTCTTTTGCGCAATTTTAGGGTATTTAAGGTTCTCACCGATAAAATCGGACATTACCTTTAATCCCCCTGGATATGATGGACTCTTTTCAACCTCTTCAAAGATTGGATCTTCTTTTGCTTGTGCTGTAACCTGGGCATCATGGAAAAGAGTAGAGGCAAAGAACAGGAATAAAACAGTTAGTAATTTTTTCATAATCTTTATTCGTTTAGATTTAACAATGGTCGCGGAACTTAAATTGTATATTAAATCCATTCACGACACATTCTACACCCTTGAATATAAGACTTTTCTAACATTAATTATGTAATTCAAAAACTCTAAATTGAGATAAAACACATTATAAAAACATATCGATAGAATCCTTTTTGAAAGTTAAATGATATTATTCATACATGATACAAATCAAGTATATTTTTATTGCATACTAAACTATTTAGGATGGGGGGGATCGTTAGTCAACCCTATATTGACCAGCAAGTAGCACTTCAGAAAAAGATACTGAAGCGTATGAAGGAGCTAAATATACAGCCTATTGTCCCTGCATTTTGGGGTATGATTCCACGAAGTGCAAAAGCTAAGTTCCCAAATGCGAAGATCATTGATCAAGGAAAGTGGGCAGGAGGATTCGACCGCCCACTATTTTTTAGAGCCAACAGACTCTCTTTACCATGCCATGACCAATACAAACTATACTGAAGTAAAGAAGATCTTTGGAGATGGTCTATATTTTTCAGGAGATTCATTTCATGAGCTTTTTGGTAGGGTAGACAATATTGATCTACCTAATTCTGGAGTCTCTTTGATCTCTGAGATGAAGAGACATGAACCCAATGCAAAGTGGGTATTTCAAGCATGGAGTGGAAATCCAAGAGACAAAATGATTGAAAAAGTAGATCCAGAAGACATTATCATTCTAGATTTAGATTGTGATAACCGTCCGCAATATAGATCTCGCAATGGTTGGAATAATTATCCTTGGATCTGGACATTTATCAACAACTTTGGTGGTAATGAAGGAATGTTTGGTAGATTAGATGTGATTGCAAACGAAGTACAGAAAGTGAAACAACAGCCACGCATTGCAAAGAATATCCAAGGAGTTGGATTCAATCCTGAAGCCATAGAAAATAATTCGATCATTTCGGATCTACTATATGATCTTCGATGGGAAGATATCGATTCGACACAGTTAACAACATGGGTAAATAAATATGCAAGTGCTCGTTATGGGGTGAATTATGCTCCGTTACAAGAAGCATGGCAAACACTTCGTCACACAAGTTATGGACAAAAACTTAGAAAAAATGAGAGTCAGCAAGGGACTACAGAATCAGTTCTATGTGCTCGTCCTCATCTAAATATCCGAAGCACCTCTTCATGGGGTACCAACAAAAGATATTATGATGGCATCGAGTTAATAAAACCATGGAGACAGTTTATGGAAGCAATTCCTGTTGTTGGAGAATCTAAAGCATTCGATTATGATATAGTAAATCTTCCCAAACAGGTTCTAGATGACTATGCACAGTCGCTATATGATGACCTTAAAGTAGCCGTAAAAGAGAACAACAAGCATCGTCTTCAGGAGGTCGAAACACTGTATATGATGCTATTTGATGATTTGGACAAGCTACTAAATACCCAACGTCACTTTATGATTGGACCTTGGATTGCATCCGCACGTAGCATGGAAACCAATGAGCAAGAGAAAGAACTTTTTGAATATCAATCCCGTACACTTCTTACAACATGGTCTTTCCAAGATTCAAATCTAAAAGATTACTCCTTTAGAGAGTGGAGAGGGATGATGAAAGATTTTTATAAACCTAGATGGATCGCGTTCTTTCAATCTCTTGAAACAAGAGAAAAGATAGGTTATTATAAGATGGAAGATGCATGAAACCACGCTACTAAATCGTATCCTACAGAGCCTATTGGAAAAAGTAGGATAGTTGTAAATCAGCTTTATAATAAATATTCGAATGTCATCACGCAACAGTATCACAAAGAGAAGGATTAATTTTTCGAAGAAGCTTCAGTGGATTAATTCCTAAACTACTTTAGGAATATCCACCAATCAAATCGAGTAGGTAGGGGGATTAGTTCCCCACCCTCTCACACCGTCGTACATACTCTCATATACGGCCGTTTCAATTAACTCTGAACTTTTCGGTAGCTAAGGCTCGTCCTTGTTTATTGACTCGTTTTACTTGCTTCCCCAATGATAGATTCGCGCCCTCTACGTGTTTACGATCTCCATATTGGTGTATAGTGTCCAGCCTCCGTTCCATGAACAGATCTAATTGGTACGCTATGTCTTGCTGATGCTCCATAAAATAAACGTTCGACTGACTGCTCCTTACGTTAATTGATTCAGACCTTCGTATTCCTAAAAAAAAGAAAACTACTATGTCTTCTGCTGACTTCTCACTCTTATAAGACCTATGGCCGATTGTCTCCTCTCGGTTTGTCACGGTTGCAACAGGTGGTGAGATCTCTCGGGATAAGGTAATAGACTTTCCTTGCGTATCGCCTGATTTACTGTATGGAGTTACGGTTGAATTTCGGGCGTTCCCAATCTATAGCTCGGTTGCCCGCTCCAAGTCAGCCTTATATCAGATTTCTGTACGTCAATATGTCAAGTTTGCTAATGGCTTCCTTCAGATTTGGAGTCACCTCCAACACCCTTGCCAATTGCTAATGTTTCCTATCAACTCGGCACATAGAGAGACTTACACTCTGCCAGACTATTTACCATGTCCGACATATAAAAAAAGGCTATTCAACTCATATTGAACAGCCTTTTTAAAAAGATATATTTTGTACTTACAATACCACACCCGTAACCTTCAAAATAGTAGTAGGTTGATTTGGATCATTTGAGATAAGTGTAATTGTTTTATATTGTTTTCCTTTCTTTCCATGAGAATTAAAGACCACTTCCATCTTAGTTGATTTTCCTGGAGCAATCATTTTAGTCTCAGGAGTTGCTACAGTACAACCGCATGAAGCTTTAATCTTATGAATAATAAGATTAGACTTTCCTTTATTCTTGATAACAAAAGTATGGCTAGCCTTCTCTCCTTGCTTAATAGTCTTGAAGTCAAACGCTTTAGTATCAAATCGAATTGAAGGAGCTTTAGCTCTCTCTTTTGCACTAAGTTTCGTAAAATCCTCTACGATGGTTGCACTAACTGCAATAGAATAACTATAGTCTTCTTTACCATTCATTTTAAGATATATTCTTCTTGAATCGTAACCAAAGACATTTGCCTTACTAGCATCATAAGTCACGAGGATCTTACCTTTTTGACCAGGTTCCACAGTTCTAGGCTCAAATTGAACCTCAACAAAAGAAGGTTTTCTTGCCAAATCAAGAGATACTGATTTATCCCCAAAGTTATAGAACTCCAAACTCTTCTTCACCACTTTGGTATTCAAAACTCTAGTGAAGGAGATATAATTTGTTGCCATGTTAATTAAGCCCACTTTGCGTGGAAATAATTCTTGAGGTGTTCTTTCTCTTCCTACAACTTCACCCATAATACGCAACATAATATTGCTATTTTCAGCGTTTGAAAATACTCTTACTGATTTAGTAAATGCACCTGGTCTGTTTGCAGGATCAAAAGTTACGGCTAGAACATCAGAACCTCCTGGTGGAATAGGTTTGCGTTTCCATACTGAATTGGTACAACCACAAGATGGTTGTGCATTCATAATCAACAATGGCGCTTTTCCAGTGTTCTTAAACTTAAAATTATAAGTTGTTTTACCATCTACTTCCTTTATTACACCATAATTATGTTCATATGTTTCAAACTCAATATGACTTTTTGGTGCCTGAGCAAACAGTACATTTGGTACTATAAGCATCAAAACAAAAAAAGATAAAAACTTCTTCATGTTAAAACTATTTTTTTATTTTCAAAGCTTTGTTAAAGGCTAAGTTTTAATTATTTATTGATTATCATTTATCATTAAAATCAAACGATACGAGCTGATGGTTTAACAATAAGGTATACAATAATACATTTTTATTCTTACAGAAAACACTTTATAATGAATTAATTTCATTATAAATAATATTATTTTCTATGAAACAAAAGTTACAATTTCGCCTTCAAGAGAAATAAATACAACATAGACTAAAAAAACAATATACAATACTGTCATCAAAACACCAATCTTTTTATCCACACAACCTCGTATTAACATAGCAGATATTGTAATCAAATTTATTACCAGAAGTATGATCCAAAGATCCACATTTAATTTACTCAAAAATGGTGTTAAAACGATAGGGCCACCTTGCACTAAGGTGTAAATGAGAATCGGTAAACCTAAAGCAAAAGAGATATCAAAAATATTACTCCCAATACAATTTGAAATCGCATCCCTATGATTTCCTTTCAAAGCATCTTTTACACTTAATATCGTATCAGGAACACTCGATGCTGCTGCACCTAGAATTAAAGACACAAATACAGTAGGCAGACCTAAACCATTAAGTTCTAGTCCAGCAAAATGGTATGTATTTGATCCGATCTGTTCTATTGCATATACCAAGAGCCATGTACCTATAGAAACGACAAGAACAGTATATATCAAATATATAATTGCAGTATTACGACTTGTTTTTCGATGAGGAAACATAAGACTAATAAAGTCTAAAGAGATAAATCTCTTCCATTTTGAGACCTCCATCTCAATTTCATATTCATCTGAGTTTATTTGGACACAATCTTTTTTAGATCTTTTTAATTCCAAATAGATAATAAAGAGATAGATAAGGTAACTTAAGGTTAGAAGTAATCCATGATACCATCGAATTAATTGTTCCGAAAGAATGGCAAGCAATAGAATATTGATTATAGGCAATGATATACCATCTCTCAACACAATCTTTCTTGACAAAGTAATAGTGGTATCCATCTTACGGAATTTGAGGGTCCACATAATTGCAATTGGAATAACTAATAAATTGAATATAGCACTCCCTGCTGTGATACCTATCCCTCCTGATAGACCACTACTATTGTCTAAATAAAATAGGAAAATAAGCGTTGATAAAAACTCAGGCATAGAACTACCTATAGCATTTATCGTAGCTCCTTTGATTCCTTCTGACAGATTTCGTCCTAAATAAGAAGCTGCTCCATCAAAAAGATCAGTCCCTTTCCAAATTATATAACTACTAATAGTAATGATTAATAAAGGAATCATTAAACCTAAAACTGTTGACATAACTTTCTCCTAAAGTGCATTTATATGACTCACGGCATAACGAATCCAAACATTCTTAGTATCCGCCGTTATTGAATATAAAGATAAAAAGAAAGAGCAACTTAATTAAGTTGCTCTTTCTTTTTATTGTTAAAAGTATCTATTATTTGATACGGATAGTCTGATCTCTATTTGGTCCAACTGAAACAATTGTTACAGGGACATCGATATAATCCTCGATAAATTTCACGTAATCATTCAATTCCTTAGGTAATGCCTCCTTACTAGTCACACCTGTCAAATCACATTTCCATCCTGGTAGTGACTCATAAACAGGCTCTAACGACTCAGTAATCTCATATGGAAAATCAACGGTCTCTTCCCCATCAATTTTATATTTGGTACATACCTTAATCTGATCGAAAGTATCTAATACGTCAGCCTTCATCATAATAAGCTCTGTTGCACCATTGACCATAATAGCATATTTTAATGCAACAAGATCTAACCAACCACATCGTCTTTCACGACCTGTAGTAGACCCGAACTCATGACCAAAGTCACGCAAAGCTTTGCCATCAGCATCAAATAACTCGGTAGGGAAAGGTCCCATTCCAACACGAGTACAATACGCTTTAAAGATACCGAATACATTGCCAATTTTATTAGGAGCAATCCCCAAACCAGTACAAGCTCCAGCTGAGATAGTATTGGATGAGGTAACAAATGGGTAAGAACCAAAATCAACATCTAAAAGAGTACCTTGAGCTCCTTCAGCAATGACGCTTTTACCTTCTTTCATCATTTGGTTCAACATGTGATCGCTGTCTACCAATTGGAATTTACGAAGTGTCTCAATGGAAGCCAACCACTCTTTCTCGTAAGACTCTAGAGTTTCTTTATAATCATATTGATAATACTTCTCAAGTAATTCAATATGTTGCGAAACCAACTTTTGATACTTCTCTTCAAAATTATGAAGGATATCTCCTACACGAAGTCCATCTCTACCAATTTTGTCTCTATAAGTTGGGCCAATCCCTTTTAAAGTAGATCCAATCTTTGCTTTTCCTTTTGCCGCTTCAGAAGCTGCATCAAGTAAACGATGAGATGGTAGAATTAAATGAGCTTTTTTAGATATGATAAGGGTTTTAGTAATATCAATACCTAGTTTTTCAATCCCTTCAATTTCCTTCTTGAATATCACCGGGTCCATTACTACTCCGTTTCCAATCAAGTTCATCTTGTTTTCTCTAAAGATGCCTGACGGAATGGTGTGTAGCACATGTTTAATGTTGTTAAACTCTAGAGTATGTCCTGCATTTGGACCTCCTTGGAAACGAGAGATAACATCGTACTGCGGTGTTAAAACGTCAACAAGTTTTCCTTTTCCTTCGTCTCCCCATTGAAGACCTAATAAAACGTCGACTTTCATTTTTATTTTTCTGAGTTATTTGCAAAAAATTACAGACAAAATTAATAATTGTTTTGAAATATATTACAAGCTATTAACACAGTTTATACAATTCGTATAGTCTAAGCCTTATTTTAGAATAAACTTCATTTCATTTCAGAAATAGACAATCATACATATAGAAGAACCAAATGACCATAAGTAAACTAACAATCAAAACATTACAACACACATATCACTTTACATTAACTCCTACAACTTTATGGTTTAAATAATTGTAAACATTTTCAGATATATTCATAAAAAGACAATTTGCATCGTTTAGGGATAAAGAGATAATTAAATAAAAAACAACTCCTTCATAAAAGAGTACTATGATGAACAGTCATCCAGCTAGACAGACGTGGCAGCAAATCGAAAATTGCTTCTCATGTACAAAAACACTATATTTGTTTAGCATAGGAAAGATATTATTCAAAGATGGTTAGAACAGTTGTTGTCATTATCTTACTCCATTTAACAGCATTATTTGGATATGGACAAGGAAAAGTAAAGAACCTTTCAGGAAGAGGGGTTTATGGCAAGTATAGGGTCTATGATGGTAGTTATATGGGATATAAAAAATTCCCAATAGATGCCAACAGAAAAGAGGTACAGATTCTTATTCTTGACGATAATAATATCGAAGAGATTCCTAATTGGATTGCTTTTTTACCGAATCTAAAAGTTCTATCTTTGAGTCCACTCCGAAAACCTTACGCCTAATATAATATATTGTTAATTAAAGTGTTATATTTATGGTATTAAGAACAATAATAATCCAAAATGTTTAAACGTAGTCCTGCCAACAAACAACTAGATATGTTTGATAGTCCCTCAATAATTGAAGGATTACCATCTCGTGCATCAAATATCTATCATGATGACAATCATTGGCACAATCAATTTAGAAAGCTCGTTGTTTATCAGATAAGTGAGGATATTTTTGCGCCGATCTATTGTCAAGATAATGGATGTCCCAACTATCCTATTCGTATTCTTGTTGGTATGATGATTTTGAAAGAAGGTGCTGGTATAAGTGATGAAATGTTGTTTGAAAACTGTCAATTCAATCTACTTTACCGATCAGCGTTAGGACTTTTACATGCTTCTGATTCTATTCCTGCACAATCTACTTATTATAAGTTTAGACAACAAGTAAAAGAATATAATGAGAAGAATGAATCTGATTTATTTGAAGATGTTTTTACACAAATCACTTCTTCTCATATAGAAATACTTGGCATTAAGAGTGATACTATAAGAATGGATAGCAAACTGCTGAATAGCAACATAAAATGGCTTTCTCGATATAGTCTAATACATGAGACATTGTCCTTGTTTCTGACAAAAGGTTGCAATAATTTTAATTTCTCTGATGATCTTAAACCTCATATTTCAGATGTGGTCTCAACAGATGGAGATAAGGTTGTTTATCGCAATTCAACAGATTCAATTAAACAAAAGATCGTGGATCTTGGGATACTCATTTCAAATATTCTTAATGAATATACTGGACCTGCCAATAGTTATTACGATAATCTATTACGTCTATTTAAAGAGCAGTTTTTCAAAGATGATCAGGGAGTTACCACTCCAATAAAAGGAGAAGATTTATCTGCAAAGAACATGCAAACTCCGTTTGATACGGACTGTGATTATAGAAATAAAGCAGGTGATAAATGCAAAGGGTATTCAGCTAATTTGACAGAAGTAGTTGGAGACAATGGACTTCCTAATATCATTACTTCTATACAAGTAGAAAAAGTATCTCATTCGGACACTGCTCATTTTAAGGGATCAATAGAGAGGACACAAGAAGTATTGGGATATAATGTAATAAACATTCATGCAGATGGGGCTTATAATAGTGAGGAAAATCAAGAATATTGTGCAGAAAACAACCAACACCTATATCTACATGCCATACAAGGTAAAGAAGGACGATTTCGGTTTAGTTTAGAGGCACAAGTTCTAAAAGTGTTTGATAATAAGCATCAACGGTATGTTGATTATACAAAATACAAAGGAAAAGATGAGTTAGATAGATATAAAATATATTTAGAAGAAGGCAAGTTTCGCTATTTTAAATTGACTGAGGTTGAGAAAAGTCTTTTAAGGCAAAGAATAAAAGAAACCCCAATAGAAAAGCTTCAAATAAGGAATAATGTAGAAGCGAGTATTTTTCAATTAGGTTTTCATTGTAATGGAAAAAACACTGTCTATAGAGGATTGATAAAACATCAAATGTGGGCAGTAGCTAGATCATTATGGGTGAATTTTGTTCGAATAGTAAAATACTATTCCGAACTAAACATTTCGATGGTCATAAACATGCTTAAATGTAAATTGTGTGATCTTTTTATTGCGAAAATGACTTTATTAGAAAGTGTTATTGTTACTAAGATTCAGATTCAGTTTTGTAGACTAAAAAGTCCCAAAATACGCATAATCCTATAATTCCATAAAAGGGGTTCTCGTGGGGGACTCATCTTTAAGAAATAACAAATTAAAAAGCATAAACAGAGCCATTGTTGAATGTTCAAAACTAGAAGTTCTATTACTCAGTGGGAATAATGAACTGAACGACCTTCCAGTTTTATGGTCTTGTCCAAACCTTCGACTTATAAATGTTGTAAATACGGGGATACACGAACCACCAAATTACATCCCAATGATGGAAAAATTACGTTATTTCAAATACACTAAACTTCCTCGCAAAAGAAAGAATAAGAAGTAATAAGGTGTTATTTTTTACCTTTACTTATTTAGAAAATATGGCATTAGACTCGATACGCAACGACGACGAATTACGCCTTAATCTTACCTCATTAGATGGGAAAGGTTACATGGCATATAAAAATATATCTGGGAAATATCACTATAAAAGAGAGGGGTTTACTTTGTCCATTGACCATGTGCAGAGCGACCCTTTTGCATCTCCTAGTAGACTAAGAATCATTATTAATCGTGATAAATTTGGTTTCCCAAAAAAAATCGATTGTAATCGTAGTCGACGAATTGGCTTTTGTGATTTCATCACTCGTAGGTTTGCTAAAGCAATCTACCATTTCACACAAGGACATAGAGGGAGTGGAAAGAGTGGTCGTATTAGCATTGATTCACCCCACCAAGAGATACTAGATAGAACAAGTGTTATTGCTACAGACACAGATATTGAAGTCCGATTCACCGTTGGTTTGCCAGCTTATGGACGAAACATTGCTGCCCAAGAGGCTCTTGCAATATTCTTTGACGAGATACCTATCTTAGTAGAAGAAACGTTACTTTATGAAAACTTTGATGTATCACTTCTTTTGGAATATATCGAAGTAAACGAAGATGCGGATTATTTAAGATCTGAATTAAAAAACTTAGGACTCGTATCTTTTATTGCAAACCAATCCATGTTGCCAAGAATGAGTGGTATTGACGACAGACCTTCCGACAGTGAGTCAGTGGTTCCATTTGTTTCTCCTATTTCTTATGAAGTGAGTGTCAATGTTCCTAATGCTGGTAAAATATGGGGCATGGGTATTCCTGAAGGAGTAACAGTTATTGTCGGAGGAGGCTTTCATGGCAAGTCAACACTCTTAAAAGCCATCGAATTAGGTGTATATAATCACAGACCAGGTGATGGAAGAGAGAGAGTTGTGACGAGAAAGGATGCCATGAAAATAAAAGCAGAAGAGGGAAGATGGGTACACCATGTTGATATCTCTTCTTTCATTCACCATCTACCTCAGAAGATGAATACGGAATGTTTCTCCACTCCTAATGCTTCTGGATCTACCTCGCAAGCAACCAATATTGTGGAAGCCCTTGAATCGGGTACAGATCTTTTAATTCTTGATGAAGATAGTTCTGCTACAAATTTTATGATTCGTGATGGACAGATGGAACGTTTGGTTCCAAGACAAAAAGAGCCAATCACACCATTCATTCAACATGTAAGAAATCTATACGATCAGTTAAACTGTTCTACCATTCTTGTTATGGGAGGGTCTGGAGACTATTTTTCTCAGGCAGATCATGTTATTTGTATGGAAGAGTATAATGCAATGGATGTGACTATTCAGGCACATGATATTGCACAAACAGGTCCAGCAATTGTCAAAGCATCAAAACCGAAACAATTCTTTAATTCACGAATTCCATCGCCTTTAATATTGGAAGGGTTCAAACATAAAGGAGCTCGAAAAGTAAAGCCAATTAGTAAAACAAAAATACTCTTCGGGACCAATGAAGTAGATCTAACACATTTAGATCAGATGGTTTCCGAAAGTCAACTAAGAAGTATCAGTGATAGTTTGATTTATGCTTTAAAATATCTGGATGGGAAAAGAAGTTTAAATCAAATTGCAGACCTTATCATTACAGATCTTGAAACAAAAGGACTTAATATCCTAGGCCCTCAAGGAATAGGTAGCTATGCCATGTTTCGCAAGCAAGAACTAATGGCTGCATTCAACAGGCTAAAAGGAATAAAATATACATATGATTCAGAATAGTTAAACTATTCTGAATCATTCACAAACCCTATCCTTTCAGTCCATGAAAGTGTGCCAATCCCCCTTCAGATGTTTCTTTATATAGATGAGGTAGGTCATCTCCAGTTTGCTTCATTGTTTTAGTTACTTTATCAAAACTGATCATATGACGACCATCTGATAACATTGCATAATTCTTATGACTCAAAGCCCTTGCTGCGGCAAATGCATTTCTTTCGATACAAGGAACTTGTACAAGTCCAGCAATTGGGTCACAAGTAAGCCCCAGATGATGCTCTAATCCCATCTCTGCAGCATACTCTATCTGAAATATCGAACCACCACTTAGTTGAGTTGCGGCTGCGGAAGCCATAGCACAAGCAGTTCCAACTTCTCCTTGACACCCTACTTCAGCTCCAGAGATAGATGCATTTTTCTTGACAAGCGTTCCAATCAAGCCAGCTGTTGCTAATGCTCTTATAACACGAACATCAGATAATTTTTCATATTTCTGCATATGAAAAAGAACGGAAGGGACAACCCCACAAGCTCCACAAGTAGGGGCGGTAACAATCTGCCCTCCTCCAGCATTCTCTTCTGAAACAGCCAATGCAAAAGCGTAGACCATCGATCTCTTTTTCATGGTCCTTTCAAAATTGCGTGCCTTAGTATAATAGCTTGCCGCTTTACGAGGATATTTGATTATTCCTGGCAATGTTCCTTCGGCATCAAGACCTCTTTCAATCGCTGATTTCATTACCTCCCAAACCTCTTCTAAGTAACTCCAAACCTCCTTCGATTCATACTCTTCGACAAATTCCCATATTTGCTTTCCGTTATCATAGCACCATTTCAGAATCTCATCCATGGTTGATAATGGATAAATAGATGGGGTAGCACCTTGTGTTATATCATCTACTACAGCACCACCTCCAATAGAATAACAAGTCCATGATTTTGTCCAACTGCCATCTACGAAGACTTCAAATTTCATTCCATTCGGATGCTCTGGAAGAAAAACATCAGGTTCCCATAAAACCTCTATCTTACGATCCTCAAATACTTTTTCTACAGCCCAATCCGTAAGGTGGCCTTTACCTGTTGCAGCCAAACTGCCATATAGAGTAACACGAAAATGATCATAATTTTCAAAACGACCCTTATACATCTCGGCTGCTTTCATTGGTCCCATCGTATGACTTGACGAAGGTCCATTTCCAATACGAAAAATCTCTCTAATAGATTCCATCTGTCTTATTGTGTATGATTCTTAGAATTCGTTTGCAAGAAACAACTAATTGCACGAACCACAAAATAGTATCAGTTGTTTGATTACAAATCAATTAAAATAAAAGAATAGATCATTATTCGGTAAACTATCACCATATACAGACAATCTTTATTTGAGATATTGAAAAATAAATTCAAGGAAGATACTTATCAATATTCAACTAAAACGATCTTATTCATAATACTTCTGGAAGTGTCGAGTCAACAAATAAAAAGAGGTAAATAAGGTACTAGTCCGCTCCTTGACTACGAACCAATGGGTAACCAAAGAGAGATGGAAACTAGGTCAAAAAGTCTTTTACTTTAAGAGTTCGAAAGAAAAAGACCATCATATTAAAAAACGATTTACCCCTCTTTCGATATCGGCCTCCACCGATATATAGATTGTCATTCTTACATTTTGCCAAACCATTACTACCTCAAAATAGGAATCATAAGTCATAGTTGGATTATATAAAAAATGCGTTACCCTGACAATTCAAGATAACGCATTTAAAATCTTATGAAAAAGATCTATCTGTTATGCATCTGCATATCCACTAATTTTCGATAGATATTATTGGCATCATAAAGCGATTTATGGGTTCCCATCTCCACAATTTCTCCTTTATCAAATACACAAATAAGATCTGCATTACGAATCGTTGAAAGACGGTGTGCAACCACGATAGAGGTTCTATTCTTCATCAGGTTATCTAGAGCTTGTTGAACAAGTACTTCACTCTCTGTATCCAGGGCAGAAGTAGCCTCATCTAGAATCATAATTGGAGGATTCTTTAGAACTGCTCGAGCAATAGAGACACGCTGACGTTGTCCCCCAGACAATTTACTTCCTCGATCTCCGATATTTGATTCATATCCATCTTCTGTTGCAATGATAAATTCATGTGCATTTGCAACTTTTGCAGCATCAATTACCTGCTCTATAGTTGCATCCTCAACCCCAAAAGTAATGTTGTTGTAAAAACTATCATTAAAAAGAATCGGCTCTTGATTCACATTCCCCATTAAATCTCGCAATGAATGAGAAGTAAAATCACGAATATCCACCCCATCAATAGTAATCTTGCCTTCAACAACATCCCAAAAACGAGGAAGAAGATCCACGAGTGTCGATTTGCCAGATCCAGACTGACCTACAAATGCAACCGTCTGTCCTTTCTTAATCTCTACATCGACATTTTTAAGGACAAAAGGACCGTTGTCTTTATATTTGAAGGATACATTATCATACTTGATATGCTCTTTAAAATCATCTTTTGCAATTATCTTTGTTCCATCGACCACTTTCACCTCTGCATTAAGGATTGCATCAATACGTTCCATCGAAGCCATTCCCTTCTGGATACTATACAAGGCAGTACTAAAAGCTTTAGCAGGATTAATGATAGAGTAGAAGAAAACAAGATAAGTAATAAACTCTTCAGGAGCCAAAGGAGACTCAGAACCCATCAAAACAAGACTACCACCATACCAGAGTACGATAACAATCACGGCAGTTCCAAGAAATTCACTCATCGGATGAGCCAGTGCTCTTCTCCACATAAGACCATTCATGATATTTCTCAGGTCATTACTCTCCTCATAGAAACGAGCACGAACAGACTTTTCTGCATTAAAAGCTTGGATAATCCTTAATCCTGTTAATGTCTCTTCTATTCTAGAAAGAATCTCACCCATCTTATTTTGTCCTTTCATGGATGGCTTCTTCAAGCTTTTACCAACTCTTCCGATAAAATAACCTACCACTGGAAGCAAAACAAAAACAAAAATGGTCAATTGCCAACTCATCGCAATCATTACGGAAAGAGACACTAAAATTATAACAGGATTCTTAAAAAACATCTCTAGAGAGTTCATCACCGAAGCTTCAACCTCTGAGACATCCCCCGTCATACGCGCAATAATATCCCCTTTTCTCTCCTCTGAGAAGAAACCAATAGGAAGACTTGTTACCTTATTGTATAAATCGACACGAATATCACGAACTACATTATTTCTTAAAGGAACCATCACATATATGGCTAAATAGGTAAACCCTACTTTCAAGAACACCATAAAAAGCATAAAAAGACCTATAAGTAAAAGTACACTAGAAGCATCTGAAGAGACAATTAACTGACTTACATAGTAGTTCAAATGCATCTTCAAACTATCGATGGAAGTCCAAGATAGCGGTCCCGGATCTGATACCATCTTCTGTGTTTTAAAAAGAACCCCTAAAATAGGGCTAAAAGAGGCAAAGGATATTGCACCGAAAAATGCACCTAAGACATTGTACAAAAAAGTTAAAAACACCTTACCTTTATATGGTATAAGGTAACGTTTAAAGACGTCTAAAATATATTTCATGTTTATTACCTAAAGTCGATATTATTCCAAACATATAAAATAAGAAACTCTTACGAATAGCAGTAAGGACTTATCTAAATTACACAGTCACAAAAATAATATAATTCTGTGAAGTATGCTGTTGAATTAAACGAATCGTACGATTTCTTCAAAAATAGTCTCGTTTTATAACCCTCAAAACAAGTCTATCAATCCAAAATGATTTTGCTATATTTGTATTCACAATTTCAAGAATATTCAATCATTATTTCGTATTAATGAACCATACAAAAAACTCCTCCGTTCTATTAGACAAAGCAGTGGAAGAGTTCTCTCAACTTCCAGGAATAGGAAAACAGACTGCACTTAGGCTGGCTCTACATCTTCTAAAAAAAGGAGAATCTACCATGACACGTTTTGGACAAACATTTATCGAAATGGGAACCAATATTCAGAAGTGTAAAATATGCCAGAATATCTCCGACACAGAAGTATGCAGTATATGTAGCGATTCTGAAAGAGATATAAAAACAATTTGTATCGTTGAAAACATTCGTGACGTACTCTCAATTGAAAATACAAATCAATTCAGTGGAAGGTATCACGTTCTCGGCGGAACCATATCTCCAATGGATGGTATTGGCCCTTCGGATCTAGAGATAGACACTCTTATCTCACGTGTTCAAAATGAACCGATTCAAGAAATTATCTTAGCACTTAGTACCACGATGGAGGGGGATACCACAAACTTCTTTCTTTTCAAAAAACTAAACCAGTATGATATTAAAATATCTGTTTTGGCAAGAGGTGTCTCTGTGGGAGATGAGCTATACTATACTGATACAGTCACATTAGGTAAATCTATTGCAAATAGAGCTACCTTTGATCCTTCATTTTAATCATCATTTATGCAGTCATTTTTCAACTCTAAAAATACAAATCTACGCCCAGTAGAACCATCTGATATAGATCATCTATACCTTTGGGAAAATGATACGAACCTATGGGAAGTCGGGCAAACAACCATTCCATTCTCAAGATTTACTCTTGAACAGTATGTGAATACCATTCAAGACGACATATTCGTAGCACAGCAACTCAGACTTATTATCGAAGACAGCCATACAATGGAGATCGTAGGAGCAGTAGATCTTTATGACTTTGATCCACGTCACAGCAGAGTGGGTGTGGGTATCCTGATTTATGCAGCAAAAGATAGGAATAAAGGGTATGCACTAGAAGCTTTAGTAGCTGTAGAAAAATATGTATTTCATTTCTTAGGCCTTCATCAGCTTTATGCAACAGTTGCCGAGGACAATACTCCTAGCATAAATCTATTTACTAAATTAGATTATAATCACACATCCACAAAGAAAGATTGGACACGAAAAGGAGATCAATGGTTTGATCAACTTCTATTTCAGAAGATCAACTAAAAAAAATGGCTGTAAGGTGGTATTTCCGGAATGAAATTATATCGATGATTTTTTCGATCTAACTCACAACAATAGTGTACCAATCCATTGGTAACAACCAAGAAATCGACATTTAAATCTAGATTATAGTTTGCAATCTGATTGAACACATCTTGAGTAATCTTTACAGAGGAAGCCTTACACTCTACTGCAATAACTGGTTTTCGTGAAGGCGTAAACGCAACAATATCACTCCTGCGATCAAGACCATGAACCGTGGTTGCATACTCTAAAACAATAAGTGATGGTGGATACTTCAGATGTGATACCATATAGTGAGCAAAATGCTGACGAACCAACTCTTCTGGTGTAAGTCTCACATATTTTAAACGAAAGATATCCCACACATAAGGTTTATCTCTCTTTTTACAGCCCTTTAATCTTGCTTTCGGAAGATTTAATTCAGTCATTTCTGTTCTTTTTTATGATTGACAAGTTGTATTATTTCTACCTACACCTTAAAATATACACAAAAATAAGTTTCTTTGTATAATAGCGAACCTTATAACAAACATAAGTGTCCTAGTTATTGAATAAAAGGGAATAATTCCCTTAAGATCAAATAATATTTTAAGATTATGAAGACCAAAGAAGAGATTACACAGAATTGGCTTCCCAGATATACAGGTAGGAGGCTAGAAGACTTTGGAGAATTTATTATTCTTACAAACTTTCAATACTATGTTCAAGTTTTTTCGGAGCTCTTCGATGTAAAAGTAGAAGGTGAAGATCGCTCAATGCCAAATGCGACAGCCAACGACATCACTATCATCAATTTCGGAATGGGTAGTCCTAATGCGGCAACGATCCTTGACCTATTGAGTGCAATATCACCGAAAGCGGTCCTATTCCTAGGCAAATGTGGTGGGTTGAAGAAAAAAAATGAGCTTGGAGACTTAATTCTTCCAATTGCTGCAATTCGTAGCGATGGTACATCCAACGACTACTTGCCTCCTGAAGTACCCGCACTTCCTGCATTTAGTCTACAAAGAGCCATCTCATCCGCTATTAAAAACAATAACAGAGACTATTGGACTGGTACTGTTCTAACAACGAACAGACGTGTTTGGGAATATGATGAAAGATTCAAGAAGTATCTTCGTAAAACTCGAGCAATGGCCATCGATATGGAAACAGCTACTATTTTCACTGTTGGATTTGCAAACCAAATTCCGACAGGTGCACTCCTTCTTGTTTCTGATCAACCAATGATTTCTGATGGTGTAAAAACAGAGACAAGCGACAAAAAAGTGACAGAAAATTATGTAGCAGAACATATTCGCATCGGCATCAATGCTTTACAGATGCTTCGTAATGAAGGGGAATCTGTCAAACATCTTAAATTTTAATTTAGCATGAGCTTTCATAATATCCTGAAAGATATCGAACAAAGAAACTTCTCCCCTATCTATTTCTTAGAGGGAGAAGAGTCTTTTTATATTGATGAGATAACTCAAAAGATTGAACAAACAGTCCTTAAAGAAGAGGAAAAAGCCTTCAACCAAACAATATTGTATGGAAAAGACACAGATCTTAATGAGATAATCTTGACTGCGAAACGATATCCGATGATGTCTGATTACCAAGTCGTAATCGTTAAAGAAGCTCAAAACATTCGCAATATCGAAGGCTTAGAAAGTTACTGTAAGAACCCTCTTAAAAGTACTATTCTTGTAGTCAATTATAGGAATAAAAACATCGATAAAAGAAAATCTCTTGGTAAAACGATCAAGAAGATAGGAGTTCTGTTCGATGCAAAAAAACCTTATGAAAGTGAGCTCCCAAATTGGATTACAAACAGAGTGAAGTCAATAGGTCATAGTATCGACCCAAAAGCTACAATGCTTATTTCGGAGTCCATAGGAAACAACTTAAAGCAGCTTTCAAACAACATTGAAAAACTAACTATTGGTCTTAAGAAGGGAGATAAAATTACCCTTGAGAATGTTGAAAAAAACATAGGAATTAGCAAAGAGTTTAACAGCTTTGAATTACAAGATGCTATTGGAGAGAAAAATGTAGTTAAAGCGAACCTCATTGTAAATCATATGGCTAGTAATCCAAAACAGTATCCTTTTGCTGCAAATATTGCGGTTCTTTATAACTACTTTAAGAAACTGCTTATGATGCACTACGCAAAAGTTAAATCAAAAGATGAACTCGCTAAATTCATGGGGATACATAGCTTCTTTCTTACTGGTTATATGAAAGCAGCAAGAAACTACAATATACGTAGTGTTGTGGCTATTATTGGACTTCTTCGTGAGTATGATAGATATTCCAAAGGAGGCAGCTCTTCTTTTATGACTGAAGGAGAACTTCTAAAAGAGTTAATTTACAAAATAATGCATACTTAAAATGTTACTTATGGGACTTTCACTTACGACTATTTTATGTATCACAATTGGTGTTGTTTCGTACTATGGATTCAAAGATAGTTCGCTAATAGACAAGCTAGAATTTAGCCCTTATAGAGTCGTTAAAAAACAGCAGTATTATCGACTTTTTACTCATGGATTTGTACATGGGGATTGGAACCACCTTTTGATAAATTTACTTGTTCTTTACTCTTTTGGATCAAATGTAGAGCACTTCTTCTTTAATAATTTTGGTCCATTAGGGACATTTTACTATGCAATTCTATTTGTCCTTGCACTTCCTATCTCATCTCTACTTGACCTAATTAAGTACAAAAATAATCCATATTATAGTGCCGTAGGTGCATCTGGTGCTGTCTCTGCAATTCTATTTTGTTCCATCTTTCTAAATCCTTGGGCGAAAATATATTTCTTTATGATACTCCCAATACCGGGACTACTGTTTGGTGTTATATACCTATATTATAGCTACTATATGGCGAAGAAAAATCAAGATAATATCGGTCACACAGCACACTTTACTGGAGCTATATTTGGATTTATCTTCCCTCTATTTATTGACTTTAGAACGTTTCTCCACCACTTTGTAAACCAACTCTAACCATATGATTGATGCATTAGCAAAGTATCTAAACTATGATGGGATACTGAAATATAAAGATGAAACAGTCTTGTCTATACCTCAGATACATGCTTGGTCTTATTATGCAACAATCGAAATAAGATATACCCAAGAAAGCCTTCTTTTTGCGAAAGAGGCATGGTCTGAATTGATTAGAAAAACAGGAACTCTGGGTATAGAAATACCTACGCTACTTCAAACACAGCAACGACTAGAGCGAGAAGTAATTCGTACTGTAACTCAAAACGATGAAGAGGAAGGAATTCTTAGAGTCTCTATCTATCCAGATCAGCATTATAGTATCGAACTATTCCTTGTCAAAACCAAGTTCTGGGAGTTAAAAAAAGAAGGGGGATGGACCAAAGTATTAAAATACCCAGACATCATAAATCTCCCATATTGGTATCGTCACAATAACGTATGGCCAACATATAAAAAGATTCATTTAGAAACAGGATACAACACCATACTAGTACAAGATGATCATGATTTAATTGTAGAATCCACTGATGGAGGATTCTTCTTTATCGAGAAAAAAAAGGTTTTCTATGTAGGAAAGCCTCTTTATACAAATGCCATATCCCATTATGTCATAGAAAACTACAATACGAATGGTAAGGTTGAAGTATTAAGCAGTGTTACTAGTGAAAGAATACATAAAGCCGACGAACTATTCATTCTAGATAATGCGCATGGACTAAGATGGATTCTTGCAATGGATCAACGTCGCTATTTTAGTATTACAAGTAAAAATATTTACCAGTGGCTATATCAACAATTCAGCGAAAACCAAACCGTTTAGAAAACTAGTTTAAAGATGGATGACGTGGAAAATATCGCCAATTTGAATAATGCTCGCCAAGATTCTTTAGTAAATCTTCCCATAGATTCATATTTGGAGGAAAGACAGGAACAGATCCTGAGGGAACCATCTTCCAATTCTTAGTGTTCATCTCTTCTTTTAATTGTTCAGCAGACCAACCACTATACCCAAGGAAGAAACGCACATTGTGTCGATTAGCATAACCACTCTCTATCATTTTTTTCAAAGATTCTAGATCTCCACCCCAATATAAATCATCAGTAATACTTAAACTTCCTTCCAATATATTTCCAAGAGTATGAATATAGAATAATCGATCTGTATCTAATGGACCACCATAAAAAAGATCACAATCTGTATCAGGAAAATTATCTACTAAAGCAGTCACTTTATAAGGAACAATTTTATTTAAGACAAAACCAACAATCCCAGCATTGGTATATTCCGAGATCATAATTACAGAACGAGAAAAAAAACGACCAATCATAAAAGGTTCAGCAATCATAAAATCACCTTGTTTTGGATTTCTCTTATTGTTGATCTTAAAAAAATCTTTGTTGATTATCTTCATAATACTACTCCTTTATTATTACATAAACTCTTTCATTCGGACGTTTCATATAAAATCGTTCTCTTGCATATTTTTCTAAGTCTCCATTACTCTTTGAGAGCTCTTTAAGGCGACGTCTATTCTTTACGATAGATTCTTTATGTTGGTCATGTAAACGTTCTAGAGATTTCAACTCTTTCTCATGGCTTTTAAAGGCAATATAAGAATGAGGCCCTAAAAGGAGATCCCAAAAAAATATTCCTGCAAAAATGATAAAAAAGATAGTCCTTGATGAGATATGAAATTTCTGTAACTTCTTTAACATGAATCCGAATATTAGATATTAATACAACACAAAGATACAATGAAAGGTTGATCTTTCTAAATAGTAGCCATCACTTATATTCAATCAAACCAAAAGAATGGGGAACTAAAATTAGCTCCCCATTTATTATTAAGTTATTAGATTGACCTAATCTATTATTCAAAGTCAGGCTTAAAGTTTGGATACATAAAGTGTGTTGCTGGAACAAAAGTCTCCTTTATGGTTCGAATAGATGTCCAACGAAGTAGGTTAAATACAGAACCTGCTTTATCGTTTGTTCCAGAACCACGACCACCACCAAAAGGTTGCTGACCAACAACAGCACCTGTTGGTTTATCGTTGATATAAAAGTTACCTGCACTATGTCGTAATGCTTTCACTAGGCGATCAATTTCATAACGATCATTACTTAAAATGGCTCCAGTTAAAGCATACATGGAAGTTTTATCAATAAGTGAAGCTATTTCATCAATAGAATCATCTTCATAGATATATAGAGTAATAATTGGACCAAACAGCTCCTCTTGCATTGAGAAATAGTCCGGTTTCATTGCGACTACAATTGTAGGATCAACAAAGTATCCTTTTTGGTCATTGTAGGTACCACCACAGAATATTTCAGCATCCTCATCCTCTTTTATACGATCGATAGAAAACGCTAATTTATCAAAACTCGATTGATCAATCACCGCATTCACAAAATTGGTAAAATCCTCTACTGGACCAACCTTAATATCTTTTATTTGCTTGGCAATCTCTATCTGTAATGTTTCCCACATTGAACGTGGAATATAAGCTCTTGATGCAGCACTACACTTTTGCCCTTGATATTCAAAAGCACCTCTAACAATAGCAGTAGCAACGTCAATAGGACACGCACTAGGTGCCGCAAAGATAAAGTCTTTTCCCCCTGTTTCTCCAACGATCCTAGGATAAGATCTGTATTTAGTAATGTTGTTTCCAATAGTTTTCCAAATAGACTGGAACACTTCAGTAGAACCTGTAAAATGGATACCTGCAAAATCAGGACTATTAAAAACTACATCCGCAGTATCTGGACCTGAACAATGTACTAAATTAATAACACCTTCTGGCAAGCCAGCTTTCTTAAATACTTCCATCACTACATGAGCCGAATAGATCGCCGTTTTGGAAGCTTTCCACACTACCGTGTTACCCATCATCGCAGGTGCTGCAGGAAGATTACCTGCTATTGCAGTAAAATTAAATGGAGTAAGTGCAAAAACAAATCCTTCTAAAGGTCGAAATTCATTATAATTCCATATTCCTTTAGACGAATTGGGTTGCATAGTATAAATCTCAGACATACACTGAACCCCAAAACGTAAGAAATCCGAGAGTTCACAAGCTGAATCTATCTCAGCCTGTAATGCATTTTTGGATTGCCCAAGCATTGTAGCTGCATTTATTTTATATCGATAAGGACCACTAATAAGATCTGCTGCTTTTAGAAATATAGATGCTCTATGGTGCCATGGCATATTCTCCCAACAACTCTTTGCATCTAACGCCGCATCAATGGCTAATTGAACATCCTGTTTTGAACCTTGATGATAATAACCTAATAAATGGTCTAAATCATGAGGAGGCCGTATTTGAACTCTTTCTTCTGAATAGACAGACTTCCCCCCTATTATCATTGGTAGGTCTACCAATTCAGATCTTAATTGATAAAGTGCTTTTTGTAACTTCTTTCTTTCTAAACTCCCAGGCTCATATGAGTAAACAGGTTCATTAGTAGCTTTGGGTACTCTATAAAAACCATCTGTCATAACTAATACTTTTTTTTAATATTCTTAATTAGGGTTATATACTTTATAACAAAAGTAGTAAGTTAAACAACGATAATTACTAACAAAAATCATAGCAAACAGACTATCTACTTATATATAGGTAGATTTTCACATAAATAAAATACAATATGAAAGAATTGTTAAATATAGCACAGGGATAACTTAACAACAATTTAATGAGAAGAACCCCCTACAAAAGAAGACAATAAAAGCTTTTAGAATCATTTCTTATAGATAACATAAATAAAATAGGGGTATAAAAAAAAGACTATCTAAAGTAGACAGTCTTTTTTTATTTTTTAACGGTATAATGATTAACTACCGAAATCATCAAAATGGATATTCTCTTTCTCTACACCAAGATCAAACAACATGTTCTCAACAGATGAGTTCATGATTGGAGGTCCACACATGTAGTAAGTAATATCTTCAGGAGCTTCGTGATTTCTTAGATAATTCTCATATATCACATTATGAATAAAACCAGTTGGTCCATCCCAATTGTCCTCAGGCTGAGGATCAGAAAGAGCCAAGTGAAATTCAAAATTAGGGAAATTCTTCTCAATCTCACGGAACTGCTCATAATAGAATACTTCTCTTGAAGAACGAGCACCATACCAGAACGTAACCTTACGACTTGTATCCTTCACCGTATTGAAAATATGGAATAGGTGAGAACGCATTGGAGCCATACCTGCACCACCACCAATAAACATACGCTCTTGGTCATTATCATGCAAGAAGAATTCACCATAAGGTCCTGAAATAGTAATCTTATCTCCTGGCTTCAATGAGTAGATATAAGAAGAACAAATTCCTGGATTAATCTTCTGGAAACCACCATTTACTCTATCAAATGGAGGAGTTGCAATACGAATATTCAACATGATAATATTTCCCTCTGCTGGATGATTTGCCATCGAATACGCACGGAACGTAGGCTCTGGGTTCACCATCTTCAGATCGAACATATTATGTTGGTTCCATTCAGGCTTATACTCTTCAGAGATATCAAACTTGCTGAAATCAACCTCACATTTAGGTACATCAATCTGAATATATCCCCCCGATTGGAAATCTAAAGTTTCCCCTTCTGGAAGTTTTACAACAAATTCTTTAATATAGGTAGCAACATTGTCATTAGAAACAACTTCACATTCCCATTTCTTAACCCCCATAACCTCTTGTGGTATGCGGATATCCATATCTTCTTTCACTTTTACCTGACAAGCAAGACGCCAGTTATCAGCTTGTTCTTTACGTGTAAAGAAACCCGTTTCAGTTGGAAGAATAGAACCCGCACCACTGTCAACTTGTAGGCGACACATTCCACATGTACCACCACCACCACAAGCTGAAGGCAGAAGAATTTTTTCATTTCCTAGTGTACTAAGTAAAGTTGCACCAGGATCAGTTTCAATGAGTTGGTCTCCTTGGTTAATAGCAACCTTTACTTTTCCTTCTGGAGTAAGCTTCTTTTTAACATACAAAAGCAAACTTACCAAAAGAAGAATTACCAAAAGGAAGACCACGACACTCGTTATAACCACTGTTGATTGGTTTGCATCAAGTAGTATCATTTTCTCTTTAATATTATTCTTTCGTTAATAAATCTAGCTAGGAACTATAACTTAATTCCCATGAATCCCATAAATGCAATACCCATCAAACCTGTGATGATGAATGTGATTCCTAGTCCTCTCAAAGGAGCAGGTACATTAGAATATTGGATTTTCTCTCTAATTGCAGCCAAAGCTACAATAGCAAGTAACCAACCAACACCAGAACCAAGGCCATAAACTGTAGCCTCTCCAATATTAGAGAAATTTTTCTGCTGCATAAATAGAGAGCCTCCTAAAATCGCACAGTTTACTGCAATCAAAGGAAGGAAAATACCCAAGCTAGAGTATAAAGCAGGAGCAAACTTTTCCACAACCATCTCAACCAATTGAACCATAGCGGCAATAATACCGATAAACATGATGAAAGATAAGAAGCTTAAGTCGACATCTGCAAAACTTGGATCAATCCAAGAAAGTGCACCTGGACGCAACACTTTTGTTTCCAAAAGGTAGTTTACAGGAAGGGTGATCCCTAATACAAAGATAACCGCAAGTCCCAATCCAAATGCCGTATTTACCTTTTTAGAGACAGCAAGATAAGAACACATTCCTAGGAAATATGCAAATACCATGTTGTCGATAAATACCGACTTGATAAATAAATCAATATAATGTTCCATTTGTATTTAATACTTTTAATCGATTAATCTTCAATTAGTTTTCGATCATAACTACGCTGTGCCCAGATAATCACACCAACAGTAATCAACGCCATTGGAGGCAAGATCATCATTCCATTATTAGCATAACCTGCTTCGTAAAAACATTGTGGGATAACATGATAACCAAGAAGTGTACCTGACCCTAATAATTCACGGAAAAATGCTACAATAATAAGGATTAGAGCATATCCTGCAGAGTTACCGATACCATCTAAGAATGCTGGACCTGGCTTGTTACCCAATGCAAAAGCTTCGATACGACCCATCAAGATACAGTTTGTAATAATCAAACCAACGAATACAGAGAGCTGTTTACTTACATCATAAACGAATGCACGTAAAACCTGATCGACTAAAATTACTAATGCTGCAATAACGACCAACTGAACAATAATACGAATACGGTTAGGAATAGTATTACGCAAAAGCGAGATAATCACATTTGCACATGCCAATACTGCCATTACCGACAAAGACATCACAATAGCTGGCTTCAGCTGTGCTGTTACCGCCAAGGCAGAACAGATACCCAACACCTGAGTAGTGATAGGGTTCTTGCTTCCTATTGGATCGGTTAGCAGCTTTATATTTTTCTTTGAAAATAATTGACTCATCTTATTTTACTTTTTTGATAAAGTTCTCATACAACTTTAAATCATCTCCAACCATTGCTTGAAGTCCTTTAGAAGTAATAGTACCTCCTGAGATCGCATCCACACTATGTGCTGGATTTGCAGTTGCTTTCTCACTTGCTTTTGCAACAGTAATAGAAACCAACTTGCCTGATTTATCGAAAATTGTTTTCCCTACAAAAGGCTTTTGAAAACCTGAAGTTGCAATTTCTGCTCCCAAACCTGGAGTTTCTCCTTGGTGATCAAATGTTGCTCCATAAATGGTACTCATATCTTCATTCAATGAGATATATCCCCAAATTGGTCCCCATAGACCTGCTCCATAAAGAGGGATAATATATTTCGTTCCTTTATCTGTTTTCGCAACAAATACAGGAAGAAGTTTTTTAGAAGCATCTCTCTCTGAATATTGTGCTTTCAAGTTCACAGTAAATGCATCTCCATCTACTTTTTCACCTTGATTGTTCACAACAAACGCATCAGTAATTACATCGCTATATTTATCTTCAGCATGAGCTGCATCTACAACAATATTTACCGACTTAAGAATATTCTGCTTCTTTTCGATTGCTACGTTTTTTTCTTGGTAAGGTTTTAGGTTTACTGCAGCCAAAGCAAGTACTGCTGCAACCACTATCACCATAACCGAAGCATAGATAAACGTATATGAATTGCTATTCTTATCCATTTTACTAAATTAATAGGTTTTAGGCTTTTGCACGTTTTAATCTACGCTTGATATTACCAGATACAACACCATGGTCAATAAGCGGAGCAAAAGTATTCATTAATAAGATTGCCAACATCATGCCTTCAGGGTATGCTGGGTTCATAACACGGATAACTACTGCTAGAACACCGATAAAAAATCCATAATACCACTTTCCTTTCTCAGTTTGAGCAGCAGATACAGGGTCTGTAGCCATAAACACAGCACCAAAAGCAAATCCACCAATAATAAAGTGATACCAAAATGGCATATCTGTCATGTATGGATTAGATCCGAAAAGATTCATTAAAATCCCTACAAAACTAGCACCCAATACAGTAGACAACATAATCTTCCAGCTTCCAATTCCTGTCCAGATTAAGATAACCGCTCCAATAAGAATTGCCAAAGTAGAAGTCTCTCCAATAGAACCAGGAATAAAACCTAAGAAGGCATCCATCGGACTGAAATTACCTAGATCTAATGTTCCTGTTGTTACAGCTTCTGCAGCCTTTGCAAGAGGAGTAGCACCCGAAAATGCATCTACTGCCTTTTCACCACCTAGTGAAACCCATACAGACTCACCAGACATTTGTGAAGGGTAAGCGAAGAACAAAAATGCACGAGTTACCAATGCAGGGTTCCAGATATTCATACCTGTTCCACCAAAAACTTCTTTACAGAAAATAACAGAGAAGGCAACAGCCACAGCAATCATCCACAGAGGAGTATTGACAGGCATTACCATTGGAATCAAAAGTCCACTAACCAAGAATCCTTCGTTAATTTCGTGACCTCTCATTTGCGCTGTAGCAAATTCAATTCCAAGTCCAACAGCATAGGATACGATAATCGCAGGCAATACTTTAATAAAGCCATAGAAGAAAGTTTCCCAAAAGCCATCAGTTACCCCAACAGCTAGGTTATGTTGATAACCTATATTATACATTCCTACTAATAAAGCAGGAATCAATGCCAAAACCACAACGGACATAGTACGTTTAAGATCCACATAATCTCTTACGTGAGTTCCGCCCTTTGTCGTATGATTTGGTACGAACAAAAATGTTTCAAATCCGCCAAATACAGATTTAAACATATGCAATTTACCGCCCTTTTCAAATTGCGGTTTCTGTTTGTCAATCCAGTTTCTTAATGCTTTCATATTCTATAATTGATTCAGAAGAATAAGACAAGAGTAAAGTCTCTCTTTATTCCTATCCTAACTCCTTGATCATTGTGTTAATACCGTCACGAAGAATCTTTTGGATATCGATTTTAGAAGTACAAATATACTCACAAAGAGCAATATCCTCTTCTATAACCTCATAAATTCCTAGTTGTTCCATTTTGTCAATATCATTTGCTAAAATAGCTTTAAACAACTGAACTGGAAGTATATCCATAGGAAGAACTTTTTCGTATTCTCCTGTTACTACAAATGCACGTTCTTCACCATGTAGATTGGTATCAAAAGTAAACTTCTTCGCTTTTGAGCCTAGCCATGAGAAGAAAGTTCTCGAAGGACTAAACTTACCAAAACCAGGTAGTCCCCATCCAAACATCTCATAGTAGTCTCCTTCTGGCAATACATTGACTTGATTCGAATAAAATGATGCATGTCCGTCTACCTTAACTGCAGTACCAGTCAGAACATCTCCTGAAATAATACGAACATTATCAGTATCTACACTCTCTTGAAGAATAGAAGAGATATTCGCACCAAGAAGTGTTTCAACATATTTAGGCGTATTAAGAGGAGAACCAGTTACCGCAACAACACGTTTTGCATCGAATTTTCCAGTATCAAAAAGACGACCAATACTTACTACATCTTGTGCAGAAACAGTCCAATAAATTTCTCCTTTATTAATAGGGGAAACATGCGAAATTTGCACTCCCACATTACCTGCGGGGTGAACACCCTTAAAAGCATGTGTTGTAACATTCTTAATCGATGAGAACATTTTGTTCGCACGATCCGCATCCAATCCTAAATGAACTGATCCAGTTGTTAACTTAGATAATGCATCTACTCCAATTTGGAAATGCTCACGCTCTTCAGAAAGAATAAATTCTAAATCTGAAGCCAAAGGAGCCGAATCAAAACAAGAGATAAAAATATCTTTTGGTGTATCATCAGGACGAGCAACAATTCCATAAGGTCTCATCTTAATCATTGGCCATAGACCCGAAGAAAGTAAATTCTTACGAATCTCTTCTCCATTTAATGATGAAGGTTTTCCTTGTTGGAACTCTTCGTACACGATTTCATTGTCGGCCTTCACCACTACTTCCAATATACGACGACGTTCTCCACGAACCACAGCAACGACCTCACCACTTATGGGAGAAGTATACTTTACATCCGTATTGTTTTTATCGTAAAAAAGAGGTGTTCCAGCTTTCACTGTAGCTCCCTCTTTCACAGAAAGTTTTGGTGTCAAACCAGGGAAATCCGTTGGTTTAATCGCATAAGTTTGGCTAGGTGACGCTTTAACTATCGTCTTCTCTGCCTCCCCTTTTAGCGGAATATTTAAACCCTTTTTAAGCTTTATAACGTTTGACATCGCAATGAATTAATTTTTTAATTTGCCACACAAAGATACTAAATTCGTACCGAGAAACACAATAGGCAAAGGGGCCTAGTATGTTATATAATTGTTCAATTTCAACATATTTAACTACAATTGGTATTGCATTTGTTGTTTATTATATTATAGTTTATTTTCATTTCTCAGAATTAAGAGCCATTAAGCTCTCTTTTCTTTTGTAATTTAGAGTAGGAATAAACAAAAACAACACTGGAATTGAGCATTTTAACAAAAAACAAATTTTTTTTATGCACTTTTATCAAGTTAATTATATAATGAACAACCTATTGATGATCAGAACAAGTTTGCTTTTACTACTTTTCGTGACATGCTCAAATTGTGCATTATTTGCACAAAAAAAATACATCTTGAATCCTAAAGTTTCAAAAAACACTACTTTCGATAATAAAATTAAAAGTGTACAATTTACCCATAAAGATAATGAGCTATCCTCCCCTATCTTACTTATAAACAGTAACCAAAAACTAGTACTTTCATTTGATGATTTACACCAAGAATCACGTAATTTTGCATATACAGTTATTCAATGTGATTGGAATTGGAAACCATTAGATAACTACTTCAACGACTATATGGAAGGGATGAGGACAAATGAGATATATGACTATTTTAACTCAGAAAACACACAAATCCCATATACCCACTGTAAACTTCAGATTCCGAATGAAGACTGTAAAATTATACAAACGGGGAACTATCTTATTCGTGTCTATGATGCAGATCTATCTGATGAAGATGTCTTAATGCAAAGACGTTTTCAAGTTATTAATCCCAAAGTTGAATTTTCAGGAAAGGTAATTAACTCAAATCTGATACGTCAAGGAGAAAAAAATCAAGAGCTCTTTTTTGATGTTAAATATCCTCAGCTTCAAGTGACAGATCCTAAAAGCGAAATACATGTCGTAATTACACAAAATAGAAGATGGGATATCGCTAGGGAAGTTCAATACTCATTTCAGACAGAAAGCACCCTTAAATTTCAAAACGATCCAAACCTATTCTTTTCTCCCTTAAATGAATTTCGATCGTTTACTATCAGAGATGAAAAGTCGGTAAATCTACATGTAGAAACGATGCAATACATCGATCCATATTATCATGCTACTTTAGATTGGGATAACATGAGAAGAGGAAGAATCTTCAGGAGTAGCTCAGATATAAATGGAGCTTTTACTATTGTTGCTGACAGAACAAATAATCCTTCAACACAAGGAGATTATATTATTGTACATTTTAGAATGAATATACCTGTCGATCTTAAAGATGGTATTTATATCGTTGGTGATTTAACCAATTGGGATACAAAACAGGAAAACAGGATGTATCGTATCAAAGGAGAACCTGGATATTATGCAGATATTATTCTAAAAGAAGGGATCTACAACTACCAATACGGCTACAAGACAAACCAGGACAATCACTTTAATATCAAGATGTTTGAAGGCAATTTTATTGAAACAGAAAACGAATATCAGGTATGGGTTTATTACAGTCCTATTGGGGCAAGGTACTCTCAACTTGTAGGTTACACTAATTTCAATAGTACAAAATAAAAAAACCTTTAAAATCTTAATATTTTCTAAATATCATCATTAAAACATGTAATAAAATCATATTATAATGTACAAACATGGTGATAACCATAACTACACATTATGAATATTATAAAGATTTTATTACCAATATTAATACTATTTTCATTGATTGCAAAAGGGCAGGTTTCTAATGGAAGCGGAGGACACCCTATCAATACAAAATGGAAAGAAATAAACACTGAAGCAGTTGATGTTATCTATCCAGAAGGAATCGATAGTGTGGCAAACAAAATTGCTAATAATATCAATTACATCTACAACAATCAATATTATTCTATTGGTGGAGTAAAAAGAAAGCTAAGCCTTGTGCTTCAAACAAACCAAGTACAGTCGAATGGCTATGTAAGTCTAGCACCTTATAGAAGTGAGTTTTATCTAACTCCTCCTCAAAACCTAACGATGTTAGGAAGTATGGATTGGGCTACAACACTGAGCGTACATGAGTATAGACATGCGCTCCAATTCAGCAACCTCTATCATGGTTTTGGAAAAGCTGCTCGTATTCTTATGGGAGACTCTGGCCTCAATTTCTTTAGTGGTTTTATCGTTCCAAATTGGTTCTTTGAAGGAGATGCTGTAATGACAGAAACAGTACTTACAAATCAAGGTAGAGGTTATGTACCATCCTTTTTCAATGAGCAAAAGGCTCTATTACTGAACGACAAAGACTACAGTTATCAAAAAGCTAGAAATGGTTCTTATAAAGATCTTCTTCCAAGCCACTATCCTTTAGGGTATGCCATGGTAAGGGAGGCAAGAGAAGTCTCTTTATACAAAGGAGATGTTTGGGAGAAGGTTCTAAAATCTTCAATGAACCTACATGGAATAATATATCCGTTTTCACAGTCAACCAAAAAGCATACGGGGTATTCAACGCACAAACTTTACAAGAAAGCCTATGCTGACATGAAAGCAACATGGAAAAAAGATCTTGAAAATAAAGTCATTAGTCCATCCTCTTTTATTCTTAAAAAAGAAGATCGTTTGGTCTCTATGTACAATCCAATGAGATCCTATGACAACAGACTTTTTGTATTGAAAAAAGGTTACAGCACCACACCTAGAATCATAGAAGTCGTAGATGGCAAAGAGAAGAAGGTATATAATGTAAACAATCTTTCGAGTGATCTTTTCGATATCAACAACAAACAGCTTGTATGGTCACAGACAGATACAGATCCAGTATACCAATTCAGATCCTATAGTAATATCTATTCATTAGATCTAAAAACCAAACGCAAAACAAAATTAACATCTAAAACAAAACTCTTTTCTCCAAGTATCTCTCCTGATGGAAAAAGTATTGTTGCGAGTGAATTCGATAACAGCCTGAGAGCTCTCGTAATACTAGATGCTAAAACGGGTAAGATCGTTAAAAGATACACTCCATACCATAATGGTGTTGTCGTTTATCCAAAATGGATGAAAGACGGTGAATCCATAGTCTATATTGCTTCGTTTGATAATAAAACAGCCTTGGTTAAACAAACCCTAAACCCTTCGAATACAAAGGATGAGTTCACAGAAATAACTCCTACCAATAATCATGTGATATCAAACTTCTGCATTGATAACAACAAAATTTATTTCTCTGCTAGTTACTCAGGAACCGATAATATCTATAGTACAGGATTATCTGGCAACAAAAAAATTACGCAAATAAGTAATGTTAAAGTAGGTGCATACAACCCTGTGATAGTCAACAATAAGTTAATATATGGAGACTATACATTCAAAGGTGAAAAGCTTAAAAGTATGGATCCATCCTATGTTGCGAATGCTAATACTAAAGTTACCTCACTTAAAGAGGTCGCTCTTTTCGAAATATCTAAAGGAAAACAAGAAAAGTATATCTTATCTGATATTCCAAATAATCAATATGACAAAAGTTCTTACAAAGGATTATTTAAGGGACTAAAATTACACTCTTGGGGTAGTGTCAACGTAAACAACAAGTCAGGTTTAGGTCTCAAAATGGACAATATCCTTGGTGATTTATCTATGGCTGCAGTTTACTCAAAACATAACATATCGGGAACAAATCAATATCTATTAAATGCCGTCTATGGAAAATATCCTGTGAAAATTAGTGCATCCGCATCTAGACAAATTGCAGAAAGTCCAAATTTCTTTCCTTCTCAAGGAAAAAAGATCGATTCACTCTTTACCCCAAAAGTAGATCGTGCTAGACTTACTCTTTCGCTTCCAATTCAAACCAATTCAACAAACTACTCTATCGGTGCTAATATGAGTACGGGAATAGGTACTTACAAGTATGACACAAGAAGTTTTGAAGGTTGGGGAGACACTTATAAACCATCGACGAAAATAATCGCAGCAGGAAATACCCTTCCGAGTACGTTTGAAAACGACAAAATAACAGACGAGACGATTAAAGAGATTAACAGACTCTTCCCTGAGACAAAAAAATCAGGGATTGAATATCGCGCCTCTGTGAGCCTCTCTGCAATCAGAAATAAAGCACCAATGAATCTACAACCAAAATTTGGAGCATCTGTAAAAGTGGACTATACACTTGAGGTCAATGAAAAAGAGAAGTTATCATCTCCTATCAAAGAGGGGCAATGGAATGTTTCAACTCGACTATATCTTCCTGGTCTCATGGCAAATGATGGAATCTTTATCGATGGTAGCTACGGAAAGAATGATATGGATAGACTATATCAACTGAAAACTACTGATTTTGTGGATGCGAGAGGAATTGACAACATCGTTACTGACGAACGTTTCTCCTTAAGAAACAATTACCAAGTACCTCTTTGGTACCCTGACTTTGGTATCGCAAATATAATCTACTTTAAACGTATGAGACTAAATGGTTTTTATGATCTTCAATTTACGAAGGATATGAAAATCGCAAACAAAACAAGTTATAACAAATATCAATCCTATGGTGGAGAGTTAGTATTTGACATCTCTATAATTAATGTTTTACCTATGCAGGTAGGTATTAGATATGGAATGAATCAATATGGAAATGAAAAGAGAACAGACTTCTTTAGATACTCTACTAGTTTCCACTTCTAATTAAAATTGAAAACAGACTATTACTGAGGGGTCTATAAAATAGATCCCTCTTATTTTTTCTCTTCGATACTACTTTTTCTAAAAAAAAGAACCCCATGTACCGAAGTACACAGGGTGAAAATAATACGTAGAAATATAATCAATTAACCAAAGTTATATCGGAAACAGATACCGCACATCGAAATCCGAGGTGAGGCATACCACTATCAGGAGAAGACTTCATTCTAGACGCCGATCTATATCCTGAGCAGTAACTATCATTACATAAATAAGAACCACCTCGTTGTGCTTTCTTAGGGACTCCAGGCTCATTAGGATCATAAGAATATTTACGCGAAACTCCTTGAGGATTCTGAGCTACACCACCATCTTTACACTCTTGATAATAGTCATTACGATACCAGTCATTTGTCCACTCCCAAACATTACCAGCCATATCCAACAAACCAAAACCATTAGGGGGATATTGATCTACAGGTGAAGTATCATAAAATCCGTCACGTAAATCATTTCGATAAGGAAAGGAGCCATCCCATGAATTTGCCTTAGGGTCTCCTTCATATATTCGTTCATTTCCCCATGAATAGATATAATCATCATGACCACCTCTAGCTGCATACTCCCATTCCGCTTCTGTCACCAAACGCTTTCCTGCCCAATTTGCATAAGCCATCGCATCAAACCAAGAAACTTGAACAACAGGATGATTATCCTTACCCTTTATATCACTATTGGGACCTTGTGGGTGTCTCCAATTAGCTCCTCCTCTCCAAGACCACCACACTGTCGGATCATTAAATGGAACTGGATGATTTGGAGGAGTAAAAACCAAAGATGCAGCAATCAACAATGAATCTGCAGGTTTAGGTGTACCTGGAGGAGAATACTCTTTTAACTCTTCCCATGTAGGGACTTTCTCCGCTGTAGTCACATATCCTGTTGCTTTGACAAAAGCTGCAAACTCATTATTTGTCACCAAATGTTTATCTATATAGTATGCATCAAGCTTAACTTGATGCGTAGGATATTCATCCGCTCTCGCAAATTTTGGATCACGTGCCCCCATCGTAAAAGTGGTTGCAGGAATAAATTTCATCTCCTTTAAATCAACCTCTTTACCCTCTTTCGTTTGATATGATTTTTCTGTTGTACTTTGTACTGAATGATCTATTGTATTACCAAATCGATCTGGCTTCTTTGACATACAACATGATTTCTGTTCTACTACTTCTTCTTTTTGATGGCCATGAGATTTATTATTACTTGAATTAGATGAACAAGACACCATCATATAAAGTCCCAAACATAGAAGTATAAAATTTATTTTTTTGATTCTCATATCCACAATAAAAGAGTTAAAGGTATTTTATATCATCAAACACTTCAATCAAAAAAATGTTTGAACAAATACGCACTTTATTATTACAAATAAGCGACCCTACATTGGTATGAATAAATTGGAATTCTATCCGTAAAAAATACTTTGCATAAAAAAAGGAGGTGTTTAAGATTAAATATCTTCAATTTTAATACATTTAAAAGAACAGAACCAATCAATCTATTGAAATATGTATATCATTTCCCTAAAGTACACTGTAGCATTAAATAAGATAGAGGAACATTTAGAAGAACATGTTGAATATCTAAAGAAGAATTACAAGGCAAAGCATTTTATTGCATCTGGTAGAAAGGTTCCCCGAGACGGTGGAATAATATTGGCAACCATTAAATCGAGAGAAACTCTCGATAAAATAATTAAAGAGGACCCTTTTTATATACACCAACTTGCGGACTATCACATTACAGAGTTTATTCCAAGCATGACAAGTGATAAATTGACTTCGTTAAAAGAGTAATAAAAAAAGGTAGAAGAATAATTTCTTCTACCTTTTCTGTATTTGTGGATAAAATCCTATCACTTTATTGTAATTGCATTGTCAACTTTTGATTTCAAAAGTGCGATAGACAACACATCGGAAATATTTTTCACATAGTGAAATTTAAGTCCTTGGATATATAGCTCTTTGATATCTTCAATATCTTTTCTATTATCCTCCGAAAGAATAATCTCTTTCACACCTGATCTTTTAGCAGCTAGTATTTTCTCTTTAATACCACCAACTGGCAATACTTTACCTCGAAGTGTAATCTCTCCTGTCATCGCAATGTTTTTCTTCACCTTGCGCTGAGTAAAGCTTGATGCCAATGCTGTTGCCATAGTGATACCAGCACTAGGACCATCTTTGGGAATAGCTCCCTCTGGAACATGCACGTGAACATTCCATTTATCAAAGATCTGTGGATCAAGATCAAGAGACTCCGAATGAGAACGAAGATATTGCAATGCGATCATTGCAGACTCTTTCATCACATCCCCTAAATTTCCGGTTAAGGTCAGTTTCCCATTTCCCTTATTGACACTTGTCTCAATATATAAGATCTCTCCACCCACTGCAGTCCATGCCAAACCAGTAACCACTCCAGCATAATCGTTGCCTTCATACAGTTCCTTGGTATAAACAGGAGTACCTAAGTACTCTTTTATATCCTCTTTTTGGATATGAGGGTTATACTCTTTCCCAAAAGCAACCTTCTTTGCAACACGACGACACAATTTTGCTATCATCTTATCTAGAAGTCGAACTCCCGATTCACGAGTATAACTATCGATAATCACTTCGATCACCTCATCACTCAAGAATAGATCCTCTGCTTTTAAGCCGTGATTCTCTATTTGACGAGAAAGCAAGTGACGTTTCACAATTTCAATCTTCTCTTCCACAAGGTAACCACTTACATCGATCAACTCCATACGATCACGCAGTGCTGGATGAAGCGTACTTAAGGAGTTGGCAGTAGCAATAAACATCACCTTAGATAGGTCATAGTCGATATCCAAATAATTGTCATGGAAAGTACTATTTTGCTCTGGATCCAACACCTCTAATAGTGCAGATGCAGGATCTCCGTGGAAATCACTAGATATTTTATCTATTTCATCCAAGATAAATACAGGATTGGATGAACCTGCCTTCTTAACACTTTGGATAATACGTCCTGGCATGGCTCCTATATAGGTACGTCGATGCCCCCTTATCTCAGATTCATCATGCAATCCACCCAAACTCATTCTTACGTATTCACGTCCTAATGATTTTGCAATAGATTTACCCAAAGAAGTTTTTCCAACCCCTGGAGGTCCATATAGACAAAGAATAGGGGACTTCATATCTCCTTTTAACTTCAATACAGCCAAGTGCTCTAAAATACGATCCTTGACCTTCTCTAGTCCATAGTGATCAGAATCCAAAACCTCTTCAGCATGATCCATGTTAAAGTTATCTTCCGAGTATTCATTCCAAGGAAGATCTAGTAACATCTCTACATAACCAGACTGAATAGAGTATTCTCCAGCAGCAGGATTCAAACGTTGCAATTTGTCTAACTCTTTCTGAAACAATTCAGCAACTTCATCCGACCACTGCTTCTTCTCAGAACGTTCTCGAAACTCTTCAATCTCTTGCTCCAACGGATTACCACCAAGCTCATCTTGAATGGTTTTCATCTGCTGGTGTAAAATATATTCACGCTGCTGCTGATCCATATCTGTCTTCACCTTATCTTGTATGTCTTGTTTGAGTTCAATTACTTGAACCTCTTTCACAAGATAAGTGATCAACTTCCCTCCTCTAGATCGTACACTATCTAACTCCAAAAGTTGCTGTCTCTCTTCGCTAGTGATATTAGAGTTATTACATAAGAAGTTGATTAAAAAAGTATTGTTTTCAATATTCTTAAGAGCAAACTGTGCTTCTGAAGGACCACCTACACCGCCTGCTACGATTTTAGAAGCAAGCTCCTTCAAAGTACTGATAACCGCATCAAATTCCCTGGAGTGATTGTCCGGCAACTCTTCTTGAGAGGGAACAACTAAAGCTCTAAAATATGGATCATCTTGAAACATATCCAGTACACGGAAACGTTTCTTACCTTGTATCACTACAGAAGTAGAACCATCTGGCATCTCTAAGATCTTTAAAATCTCTGCCATGGTTCCTATTTGGTACATATCCTCTTTCGTAGGATTTTCTATCTTTCCCTCTTTCTGAGCAATAGTTCCTATTAACCTATTGTCAGCATAAGCTTCACGAATAAGTTCAAGAGACTTCTTTCTCCCAACAGAGATTGGCATTACCACACCAGGAAACAAAACCGTATTTCGCAAAGGCAAAATAGGCAAAGCATCTGGCATTGGTACTGAAGCCAAGTCCGCATCATTGCCATCGGCAATAATAGGTATATAATCTTCTCCCATTTTAGGTATATCTTATTTTTATTATTAATACATCTTGATACATGACAAATCGTCTTCTAAATATCTGCAAGAATGACAAATATGTCACAATGGCTCTTTTTAAACTATTCAAAAACCAATTATACTTACGGTCAATAGTTGTGCCAAATTTATTCTCTTTCTAGATTAAAAAGAGATCTGTATCATTACCGAACTCCTCAAATCTTTTCTTTAAGACAAACTTAAAATATAGATACAAAAAAAGCTTCACCATAAGATGAAGCTTTAATATTTTCTCAAGAAATAAATTCTACGAATTATTTCTTGGCAAGATGTTTCTTATACTTATTCATGAACTTGTCAACACGTCCTGCAGTATCTACAAGTTTCATTTTACCAGTATAGAATGGGTGTGAACTACTAGAAATTTCTAGTTTCACTAGAGGGTATTCAACTCCATCAATTTCGATTGCATCTCTTGTGTCAACAGTCGACTTAGTGATGAAAGTTTCACCGTTAGACATGTCTTTGAAACAAACTTGTCTGTAATTTTCTGGGTGTATTCCTTGTTTCATCTCTATCTATTAGCTTTGATATTCTTACTTTTACGAACGGTTTGCAAAGATACTGATTGTATCCACTTCTCCAAATTTATGAGCACTAAAAGTTTAATTTTAATCTATTTCTTGCTCTCTTTTACTCTATCAATCATCGACTCATGAAGAATCGGTGCCCTTTCAAAAGGCTTTGAGGAATCGAACAAACAACGCATCGTTAATAGTGTCGAAACTTTTTCACCACCTACTGATTGGTATAGGAGCTCCATTTTGGGATTAAAGTCACCAACCCATGAAAACTCTAACTCTTTCATCCAAGGTTGTTTTTCCAACACTTTTTCTAGCTGGGCAAAAATAGCAGATTCAATTCCAGACCCCTGAAATTCAGGAACTACTCCCATCACGAAACAACGCGCTCTTGTGATTGTTTTTTTCCTTCGCAAATATAAGAATTTTATGATGGAAAATAGATTAATCTTCCCATTTAAATGTTTTAATATCTGATTCCAATCAGGAGTCATTGCAAAAAAGGCAACTGGATTGTCATTGTGATAAGCAAACCAAAAATACTTCTCATCAGCAAGTTTTTTTAAAAAAGAACCAATAGCCTTAATATCCTTAGGATCAATTCCCTTGAAATTATCATGTGACTTCCATGCTTTACGATAAATCTCCATAAAGTCTTCTACATATTTACCCAAGTTTTTGAAATCGACATGTTCAAAACTATAGCCTGGTCGTTTAGAGATCCATCTTGCAATCTTCATCAAACGGGGAGATAACCCCTTATCAATGTCCATTCTGTAACAATATTGTTCAAAATATGTTTGAAACCCATAGTATCGAAACAATGTCTCGTAATAGGGTAAATTGTAAGGAATACCAAAAGACTGACAATGAAAACCATCAACTAACAATCCCCAATTAATTAGATTTTCACCAAAGTTAATGGGACCATCCATCGCTTCCATTCCCTGTGTTTGCAACCACTCTTTTGCGGTTTCAAACAAAAGATCGGCAACGGTCTGATCATTTACAGATTCAAAAAAACCTACTCCTCCTGTTGGTTGGTTGAAAGTAAAAGCTTTTTTCTTATCATAAAAAGCAGCTATTCGACCAACGCATATACCCTCAGAATTAAACACAACCCATCGAATTGCATCTCCATGCTGGTAAAAACCATTCTTGTCTCGATGAAAGACCGAATCAATCATCTTATCCAATGGACGGACCCAATTAATATCTTTTGAATAGATCTTAGTCGGCATTTTTAGAAACACACTCTCTAGTTGAGAGGTCGTAACTTCAACAATATTCATAGTTTGGAATTGATTAAGGTTAATTTAAAAATCTCATTGTTCTCATTTTAAATAATCCTGTACATAAGGACTACTCAATTCATCTATAACATCCTGCGCCATCATCTGTGTCACAGGACTATCAATAGTTAGAAGATGTTTAAAATGCATTAAGGATAATTCATTCAACTCTTTATTCCTCTTTCCTACTTGAATAAAAGATCGTTGAAGCACTGATCGTAAAGTTGCATCTTTTGATAATGGAGGAAGAACCTCAAAGAAAGACTCAAACATCTCATTAGAAGTCACTTTGTCCACCAAAGCCATTCTTCCCATTAATAAGATACCAGTATATTTAACAATCTGCTTTTTGCCTAGTGCCCACTCTTTCGCTTTTTCATAAACATCTGGGACATATGCCAAAAGATGCATCGACATCTGTTCTGCAATTTCTATATTTTCGAAACTCTTCACCCAATAATCAAGTTGATCAGAAGTCGTCTCATTAGGCTCTTCCAGCATCGAAGCCAAAATCATTGTTTCTCTCCAACCTTTATTCCATAACTTCAAAGCCAGAAGATGGTTCTTAGGATAGCGCTTTGACAACTCCAACAGACTAACTGTTGAAGCTCCTAGATTAACTTTATAATGAATCCCTCTTGCCTTCATCGAATCAGAAACAATTCCATTTTTAAGTGGGATAATCATTTTTACTATCTCTTGATATATCTTTTCAACTTCTGGATTATCTAATAAAAAGTCCATATGCTCATTGTAATCATTAAAAATAGCCTCTATATTTAATTTTAATCGTCACTCAACAGAGGCATAAATATTCCAAATTTACAATTCTATCTTTAATTGGAATAAATAATAGATAAAATTTATAGGATTTGTATGTAAAATACAATTCACAAAAAATATAAATCACAACCAAAGAACAAGGAGTTTCCGCAAAGTTCATAAATATTCAAAAAAAAACACCACACTTTACAATTCAACTACAAGCAGTTAGCAAACAAGCCTCAAATTATATCAAAAAAAACCACTCGAACTATTGCAATTGAAGATTACATTTTACTATATTTGCAACCGCAAAACAAGAAAAAATACGGTGGTTGTAGCTCAGTTGGTTAGAGCACTGGATTGTGGTTCCAGGGGTCGTGGGTTCAAATCCCATCATCCACCCTTATTTTTTATTATTTTATCAACATGGTGGTTGTAGCTCAGTTGGTTAGAGCACTGGATTGTGGTTCCAGGGGTCGTGGGTTCAAATCCCATCATCCACCCTTCTTTTTTATTATTTTTATCAACATGGTGGTTGTAGCTCAGTTGGTTAGAGCACTGGATTGTGGTTCCAGGGGTCGTGGGTTCAAATCCCATCATCCACCCATTTTTAAGAGGCTTGCTTTTCAGCAAGCCTTTTTTTATACTTCAATTACCCCTTTTCATCCCACAAAACTATCGTTTAGTCAATTATTTTTTCAGTTGTCCTTACAGAATAGTTCTTTTGAGTACTGAAATCAATTAAAATGATTTTTGTTTTAATATTATTATTTGCATCCCCCACATTGAAACAATATGAAGCTAAAAGTATTAAACCTAAATGGAGAAACTATCTTCATGGAAGAAAAAGCAAGAAAATCCTTGAAAAACCCAATCTCGCATATTGAAAAACGTCTGCGTGACTTTGCTAAAGGAACTTATATCCTTCAATATGACGAAGAAGACAATCAAGTCACAAGAGCCCTAACTATTAGTTAAATTTATTGACTGTTTCCTTACAATTTTAGAATTCCTCAGACCAACAGACCTAATAGTTACCAAGCTCACAATAAGAGTTAATGGTTTACAAGAAAATGTCCTAAACGGGGCATTTTCCTTTATAAGTACACCTGAGCTAATTTTGTAAAAAAATAATTCTTAAAAGATAGAGCTTCCAAAATTCCTCCAATATGCGATATTTAGTATGAAAATAATTCATATCATAAAAACATTACTACAATACATTTCAAAAGATTATCTCTTCTTAAAAAAGTAAAACCTCCCCCCCACTTCAATGATGTAATTTTGAAAAAAGATCAGATTCACACCAAACCAATACCTTTCTCGCCCTATAAATATGCCTTCCCAAGAACACTGACATCATATTTTAATGGGGTCTTTTCCTATTACTTAGTATGCACTTGAATATATTTTGAAAAAATATAAAAAAAATAGTCATCCTTCTATAGATGATTTTCAAGCAAATAGAAAAAGCCCCATTAAACAGTCTGTTTTTTTATCTCATCAGCTATTGCAAAAACAAATATGTTATCATACATTTGCATCGCAATCACGGAGAGATGGCAGAGTGGTCGAATGCGGTGGTCTTGAAAACCATTGTACTGCGAGGTACCGGGGGTTCGAATCCCTCTCTCTCCGCACACACGGGTGTAGCTCAGTTGGTAGAGCACTGGTCTCCAAAACCAGGTGTCGGGAGTTCGAGCCTCTCCTCCCGTGCTAGATTGTAAATGGCGAGGTAGCTCAGCTGGTTAGAGCGCAGGATTCATAATCCTGAGGTCGGCGGTTCAAGCCCGCCTCTCGCTACATTTTACAAGATATTGAAGAACCTCATTATGGCGAGGTAGCTCAGCTGGTTAGAGCGCAGGATTCATAATCCTGAGGTCGGCGGTTCAAGCCCGCCTCTCGCTACGAAAGATCATCCTTTAAATAAAGGATGATCTTTTTTTGTTCCCTATATCAGTTCATACCTTAAGATACGCCACCCAAAACAGTGAACTTCCTAAGAGTTTACCTGAATAGATTTTATATTTGGCTACTTTGATTGACAATAAATAGAAAATTATTAACATATTTACAATCAATCAGGTCTACTGTATAGTATATGTGAATATTACATCTTTACTCATTCATGACATAAAAAGACACCTATATCTCAAGAATTCGGGTCAATTCAAATATTAGGAGGACTAAACATTTATTTCAGTCAATCGATATAAGAAAGAAGATATACCTATTTCTCCTCCTTATGTAGCCCTAAACGCCTTTATGAACACATAAAAGGATTCAGCAAAACCATTTTATGGATCAGGTATTATTTGTCCACGATGTTATTACGATATTTGTAGTCGATAAATTAAATTTCTGCAGCCGTAGATACAATGCACTGCCTTGTATCATATCGCACAATATAACGAAATCAAAAGAGGGATAGCGATCTATTCTCGTCTAACTGACAACAATCCAAAATAACGATATAACACCACTCGAAATACAAGGTTCTGACTCCTCTATACAAGGCAGTTCCATATCTCTACAGTTGTTGCAACATGTTTAAAATAAATAATTTGATGCAACAATTTTGATCTATTATGAGATAGGCAAGCTCCCATTACTGGTGCCCTTTTGTTTGTAAAACAAACAATCAGAATAATTCATCTGCAACGTTTATATGCGATTCTTGCATATAAGGGAAACTATAAGGGATACCCCTCCCATTGGGCTTCGTGAATATCTTACTTGAGGATATATTCCAATCAGTCCACATACTCATTGTTCTCAACCATTTTACTGATCCTCCTAGAATAATGCCTGATCCAAGAATTCTCATGAAAAGACTGACAATATTAAAAAGACAAACTCCCAAAGAGAATAAAATAGACTCTAATCCATAGCAGCGTACATAGTGCCCTCCCTCTCTTTTAATATATTCATTATATATACCCCCTTGTTCTAGTTAGGTTATACAACCATGAAGTCAGTATAATGAGTGGATTACACTCTTTTCTGGATAGTGTTCCAAATATTTCAGAATACCATATTACACAATACATCAAAGGGGATTGAAGGCTACTTTGTTCATGGTTTGTTCATAGTTTGTTCATGGTTTGCTCATCGATTCTCCATCAATTCGATGAATGAAACATGAATAATCCATGCATAAAAAGTGAACAAAATAACCTTCAATCCACTCTAAATCTCGGAAGAATCAAAATGCAAGTTACTGTTCGGCACTGTCCATAAAAGTGTATTCGTTCAATAGCACTATTTTTCAGAAAAAACATAACGTGACTAAAAAGTCCAAATATCGAGAAAGTCAACATAAAGCAAAATAGACTGCCCTCTGCATCAGCACAAAGATAATTCTTCTATTGTACAGCTTCCATCCTGTGTTTCCACCAAAAGAAGCATAAGAACAACAAAGAAATTTCAAATACATCGGTCCTCACTACTATAATTTTACTTATAACGCCATCTTAATTCACAAATATTGGGATACTATTCTTTATAAAACCAAGCCCCAAACACTCTTTTTCAACAAACTAGATCATCGCAAGAAACAAAAAGAATCACTCCCTATTGCAATAGAATATGGGACTGTAAGATTCACTTTGAACTTTTTAAATAAACCATTGGTTTATAATTAATATATCTGAAAAACATGATAACATTATGAGAAGAGTTCAACTATTCGGGTTGGTAATCTCCATCCTATTTATATCAATCACGTCGTGTAGTAAAAAGCAGAAAAAATCGACGACACCACCAAGTATTTACGTAACGTCCGTAAAACAACAGTCGATCCCTGATCAACTTGAGTTTGTCGGACAGACATATGGATATAAAGACATTGAAATTAGAGCTAGGGTTGATGGCTTTTTAGAGGGAATATACTTTAAAGAAGGGTCGAAAGTAAAAAAAGGACAACTTCTCTATAGGGTAGAACCTCGACAATTAAAAGCAAAGCTGAATCAAGCACAGAGCCAACTTGCTGTAGCAAAAGCGAATCTTATTAATGCTCGCAACTTTTATGATAGGGTGGCCCCTTTGGCAGAAATTGACGCTTTAAGTCAGAAAGACTTAGATCAAGCAACTGCAAACAAAGATGCAGCAATAGCACAAGTAAAAGTAGCCCAAGCATCAGTTCATTATGCTAAAATAGAACTTGAGTATACTCAAATATCTGCACCAATATCTGGTATTATAGGTAAAACCGCTGCAAAAGTAGGGGACTATGTAGGAAGAAGCCCAAATCCAATAGTGCTAAACGAAATATCAGAAATTGACTCCATATTGGTAGACTTTTACCTGCCAGAGACTAGATATTTACAGCTTATTGAAAAGGCAAAAAAGAGGGACAATAAATATATTAATACAACAAAGTTTCAAATGATCTTAGCAGATGGTTCAACATATCCATTGATGGGACGATTAAACTTTATTGATAGAAATGTTGATCCCAAAACAGGAAGTATCAGAATTCAGGTGGTCTTTCCAAATACGGACCTAGTACTTCGTCCAGGACAATATGCTAAGATAAGGGCAATCTTAGGTGAAATTACTAGTGCCTTGATGATCCCTCAAAAGGCAGTATTTGAGATTCAAGGTGGGTTCTCTGTGTTTATAGTAAAAGAGGATAACACCCTTCAATTTAAAAAAGTTTCTGTGGGAGAGAAATTTGGTGATTTATGGCATATCACGAAAGGTTTAGATAAAAATGACAGAGTTGTTTCTGAAGGACTTCTCATGGTAAAAAATGGCATGAAAATAACCCCATTAAAACGTTAGAAACCTCATAAAACAACACTATGGAAAAAGGTAATTTTTTTGTAAGAAGGCCTATCGTTGCAATGGTGATAGCCATTCTTACTGTAATAATAGGGGTAATTTCTCTTATTCAACTTCCTGTAGAACAGTATCCAGATATCACCCCTCCTATGGTACAAGTTCAGGCTAAATATACTGGTGCCAATGCATTGAATGTAGAAGAATCTGTTGCCACCCCACTTGAACAGCAAGTGAATGGTGTGGACAACATGATCTATATGAAATCTGTAAATGCCAATGATGGGTCTATGAAACTTCAGACTTCTTTCGAAGTAGGTACAGATCCAGATATGAATACCGTATTTACCCAAACACGAGTATCAGCAGCAATGGCACAACTTCCTGAAGAGGTTAAAAGACTTGGTGTCACAACAAAGAAAACGATGAGTAATATTGTCTTAGCTATTGGATTATACTCTGATGGACGATTTGATCAAAGTTTTCTTGCGAACTACGCTACGATTAATATTCAAGATGTTCTTGCTAGAATTAACGGAGTCGGTAACGTTCAGACACTAGGTGCAGGAAACTACTCAATGCGTATATGGGTCAAACCTGATAAGATGGCAGAGTTAGACCTAACGATTAACGATTTGGAGAAAGCAATAAAGCAGCAAAACGTTATTGTTCCAGGTGGTAAATTTGGAGGAGAACCAACATCTTCAGATACAAAATTCACCTACACGGTAAGAATGCCAGATAGGCTTCGCACAGAAAAAGAGTTTGAGGAGATCATTGTCCGTAGCCGTACAGATGGATCACAAGTGATGCTAGGAGATGTTGCCTCTGTTGAACTAGGAACTGAATCGTACAATGTTTTTGGACACTTTAATGATAAAGATGCGGCAATCATTACAATATACCAATCTCCTGGATCTAATGCAGTCCTGTTAGGAGAAGAAGTACTTGCCACAATGAAAGAACTTGAAAAGTCGTTTCCTGATGGGTTGAAATATAAAGTAGGATTGGATGCAACCAAACCTATTACGGCAGGTATGCATGAGATTATAGTCACTCTATTGATTGCACTTCTTCTAGTAGTATTTGTTGTCTACATTTTTATCCAAGACACACGAGCGACATTAATACCTATAGTTGCTATTCCAGTTTCTTTGATCGGAGCATTTATTGTATTTCCTCTTTTAGGTTTTACTGTAAACGTATTATCTCTACTTGGTTTAGTTTTGGCAATTGGTATTGTTGTGGATGATGCGATTGTAGTAGTAGAAGCAGTGCAAGTAAAAATTGAAGAGGGGATGAATGCAAAAGAAGCAACCAATGAAGCAATGAAAGAGGTTTCTGCTCCGATTATTGGTGTAAGTTTGGTGTTAATTGCAGTATTTGTTCCTGTTGCAACAATTGGAGGAATAACAGGACAATTATATCAGCAATTTGCTATTACCATTGCTGTCTCTGTATTCTTTTCTACCATCAACGCACTTTCGTTAAGTCCTGCATTATGTTCGATTATATTAAGAAAACCCAAAGAACATAAAGGGCTTCTTGGAAAATTATTTGGTGCTTTTAACAGATGGTTTGGAAGAACGACAAAAAAGTATATGACAGCAACCCACCATGCAACAAACAAGATTGCGAGAGGTGTTGTATTTGCTATAATCATATCGCTTGCCATGGTCTTTTTAGGAAAAAAGATTCCTGGTGGATTCATGCCTTCAGAAGATCAAGGCTATTACTTTGTTAATATACAGTTACCTTTTGCCTCATCTCTTCAGAGAACAGATGAAGTGGCACTTGAAGCTTCAAATATAATAAGATCATTTCCAGAAGTCGAAGATGTTACTTTAGCATCTGGTTTTAGTATTTTTTCAAGAAGTATGTCTACAAGTGCCGCAGTACTTTTTGTAAATCTTAAAAATTGGGAAGAGAGAGAGAAAACAGCAAATCAGTTAGTCCAGATTACGAATGCGCTACTCAGACAAAAAATTAAAGAAGGAGTTACATTTGCTTTCGGTCCACCTCCAATTCCAGGATTGGGAACAGGTAATGGATTCTCTATGATGATTCAAGATAAAGGTGGTAATACTCCTGAATATTTGGCTATGCATGCAAAAGAATTTATTGCTACGGCACAAAAAAGGCCTGAAATAGGAAGGGTATTTACTGCATATCAACCAAGTGTTCCTCAAAGATCAATCGAATTAAATAGGGAGGCTATTCTTAAAGCAGGAATCTCTCTGCATGAGTTATACCAAACCATTGGTTCATTTTTAGGTGGTTCATATGTAAATGACTTCAACCGCTTTGGTAGACTTTATAGGGTTTACATACAGGCTGAACCTGAATATCGTCAAACAGAGAAACAGTTAGAACTCTTTTATGTAAAAAATAGAAATAACGAATCAGTTCCTCTATCCAATTTTGTGAAGGTTAAGAATATTATAGGTCCTGAGTTTACCAATAGATATAATATGTATAGATGTGTTGAACTAACTGGAGGTGCAGCCCCAGGATATACTTCCGAGCAAGTATTAGACGCACTCGCGGAAGTAGCAGATGAAGTGCTTCCAAGAGACATGGGATTTGAATGGAGTAATATCTCTTATCAGCAGAAAAAAGCATCAGGATCTTCTGGAGTTATTTTTGGGATATCCCTACTGTTTGTCTATCTGATATTATGTGCTTTATACGAAAGTTGGAGTCTACCTCTAACCATCTTGATGGGGACACCATTTGCTATATTTGGTGCTCTATTAAGCATCTATCTTGCAAGATTGGTAAGCCCAACTTATGTGGATAATATTTTCTTACAGATATCGCTGGTACTACTCTTAGCACTGGCAGCAAAAAACGCAATTTTGATTATTGAGTTTGCAAAATTAAAATTCGATCAAGGATATGGTCTGTATGATGCTGCATGGGAAGCTGCTAAATTGAGATTCCGTCCAATTCTGATGACTGCATTCTCCTTTATATTTGGTGTTATGCCTCTTGTTTTCGCATCGGGTGCAGGTGCAGAAGCAAGAAAAGTAATGGGAGTAGCACTTGTTGGAGGAATGCTATTAGCAACCGTTATTGGAGTGGTCATGTATCCTCTATTTTTTGTCCTGATTGGTAAATTAGGAAAGTACGAACAAAAGAGAGATCAACAGAAAAATGAAATTAAATAACAATTGAAATATGAAAATTATAACAAACATAATTGGTGCTCTTTTCTTTTCAATTGTTCTTTTGAGCGGTTGTAAAGTTGGGCCAGACATGAAACCACCTGAAGTATTGATGCCAGATGCCTATCGTTTCGAATATAATGACAACGACTCTATTCCTGATTTAACCTATTGGAAGGTGTTTAAAGACCCTGTTTTATTACGTTATATTAATAATGCAATTGATAATAACCAAGACTTAGGAATCGCAATGAATAGAATTGAGGAGTCTAGACTTGCTCTTGGTATCAGTAAGACATTACAACTTCCATCAATCAAATTTCTAGGACAAGCAGGATACGGTACCATTTCACCAAATAACACGATTATTCCTTCGGAAAACGACCAATATGTTCTTGCTCCACAACTATCATGGGAGCTCGATATATGGGGTAAGTATAGAAGGAATAAAGAGAGTGCTGTTGCTAGCTTCACTCAAACAAATTATGGATATAGGGCAGTAATGCTTTCACTTGTAACCCAAGTTGCAAATACCTATTTTACTATCTTAGATTACAAAAATAGATATAAGATAGCGCTCAGCACTTACAAGTCTAGAGAAGAGAGCTATTCTATTATCAAAGATCGATTTGATCGAGGGTATACAGCATTGCTTGATGTAAATCAAGCCGAGATACAGATGAATTTTGCTTATACCCAGATGATAAGATATCAACGTCTTATTGGAAACTCAGAAATCTCACTTTCTATTCTTATGGGAGAGATGCCCCATAAGATAGAAACAGAGTCAACCCTTTATGAACGCGAACTGCCTTTTTATGTTCCTGTTGGAATGCCTTCTGATCTTTTGCTTCGTAGACCCGATATCTTAAAAGATTATTATAATATCGTTCGTCTAAATGCAGATGTTGGAGTTGCTGTTGCACAAAGATTTCCAAGCCTTTCTCTCACTGCCACGGGAGGGTTGGTAAATGACGATGCAACGAATTTTTTCACATCCAATAGTCTTCAGTGGTCTGTTTATGGAATATTAGCAGGTCCTATCTTTAACTTTGGTAGAAATAAGAAACGAGTGGAGATCGCTAGAACAAAGGTAAAAGCAGCTGTCTTGCAATACGAAAGAACAGTGATTCGTTCCGTTGGTGAAATAGATAACACGCTACTTGAAATTGACACTTATAGAAAAGAGATAGAGGCAACCCAGTCAATGCTCGCAGCTGCTGGAAGCGCATATACCCTCTCCAAAGCACGTTATGCACAAGGAGTCGTTAGTTACCTAGAGGTTCTAGATTCGGAAAAGACATACTTTAGGGTGCAGATGAATCTCTCTCGACTATATCGTCAAAGAATCATTAGTTTTGTAAAACTGTATAAAGGACTTGGAGGTGGATGGATAGAGATGGAGATTTCTAAGTAATAATAACCAAAGAGAGGTAGTTATTGAACAACTACCTCTCTTTGTTCTATATCTTCTTTGATATCTTATAGATATTTCTTTCAGAACTATTTCTTGAGATCAATTCCCCTAAAAATCCTGCTAAAAAAAGCTGAATTCCCATTAGCATGGAAACCAATGAAAGGTAAAAGTAAGGACTCTCCGTAACACGCTCTGCTTGTACATGCTGGAATACATACCATAATTTGGTTCCACCAACAATCATTGCACTTAGAAGTCCTATAATAAACATCAAAGAGCCTAAGGCACCAAATAGATGCATTGGTTTCTTGCCAAAACGAATCATAAACTGAATCGATAATAGGTCTAAGAAACCATTAATAAAACGGTTCAAACCAAACTTTGTTACACCATATTTACGAGCTTGGTGCTGCACAACCTTCTCTCCAATACGATAGAATCCTGCCTCTTTAGCTAGGATTGGAATATATCGATGCATCTCTCCATACACCTCAATACTCTTTACCACCTCTTTCTTATAGGCTTTTAGTCCACAATTAAAATCATGTAATTTGATTCCTGAAAGTTTAGAAGCAACTCCATTAAATAATTTGCTAGGTACAGTCTTCGAGATTGGATCATATCGCTTCTTCTTCCATCCTGAAATAAGATCAAAACCATCCTTCTTTATCATTTTGTATAAAGAAGGAATCTCCTCAGGACTATCCTGAAGATCGGCATCCATCGTAATCACCACATCTCCTTCAGCCATTTCAAATCCAGCAAACAGTGCTGCAGATTTTCCGTAATTACGACTAAAACAAATTCCACGAACATGAGGATTATTCAGAGATAACGATTCAATTAAGTTCCATGAGGTATCATTACTTCCGTCATTAACATAGATCACTTCATAAGAGAAGTTATTTGCTGTCATTACTTTCAAAATCCACTGATCCAATTCTTGCAACGATTCATCTTCGTTATAAAGAGGAACTACTACTGAAATATCTAACTGCATTTTTTATGAATTTATTTCGTGAAAAGGATCATTATTGACTCTGCGAACAAAGAAAGAGAGTAATAGTCCTAGTAAACTACCACCCCAAAGATAATTAGTCATCTCACTTTTCCATATATCCATAGGAGTAATATTACGAACTTGCTTAATAAGCTCTTCTTGTAAATCATCACTAAAACTTCCATCAAGAACATCGAATATTTTGACATATGCACTCTCCGCTTCATTTATCATACTTGTAAGAATAGTGGTATCTATAAACTTTAAATAGACAAAGGAAAAAAGTCCTAGAATCATCGAGGCAAAGAAAGAAGTTAATATAATAAAGGAGACACTATTCCAATAGGTTATATAACCACCTAGTTGCTCTTCTCTATATTTCTTCACCAAACGAAATACTCCCAATGCATATACTACAAAAAGAATCATTGCAAATACATTGCTGTTGTAAGCATTAAAAAGATAGGAAACAAAGCGAACACCAACTAAAGCACTCCCTAAGTAGATGCCAGACATCATGACATGATACAAATAATTGTTTCTTGTAGCAAACATTATTATAAAATTTGATTAATCAATATACTACAAATATACTAAAAATAGCAGGGTGCGCTTCACCTCAATACATATCAAAAAAATAAAAACTTTTTTTTAGACCTTAAACTTTTGTTCTTTAGATGGTTCACATAAATCAAGCCCAACAAGGCACATGTTTTTTAAAAAAAATATTTGGTGGCAGACCTTTTTTTTCTACTTTTGTCGCCGGGTAAGTGCTACACGACATGCTCCCACTGAAACTCCCCAGGGTCGGAAGGCAGCAAGGATAAGTGGTCGTAGCAGTGCGATGTAGTTAGCTTACCCACCTGCCGAATTAGCTCAGTTGGCCAGAGCACGTGATTTGTAATCTCGGGGTCATCAGTTCGAATCTGATATTCGGCTCGGTTCTTTTATATAAAATATTATTGGGGAGATACCAAAGCGGCCAACTGGGGCAGACTGTAACTCTGCTGTCTTACGACTTCGTAGGTTCGAATCCTGCTCTCCCCACTCTAAAAACACTCTTTGCGGGAGTAGCTCAGTTGATAGAGCATCAGCCTTCCAAGCTGAGGGTCGCGGGTTTGAATCCCGTCTCCCGCTCAATAGTTAAGCCGAATTAGCTCAGTTGGCCAGAGCACGTGATTTGTAATCTCGGGGTCATCAGTTCGAATCTGATATTCGGCTCAGTTCTTTTATATAAAATATTATTGGGGAGATACCAAAGCGGCCAACTGGGGCAGACTGTAACTCTGCTGTCTTACGACTTCGTAGGTTCGAATCCTGCTCTCCCCACTTAGTAAAAAAGTGACACTTTATTTTGAATTATTAATTATAATTCATTACATTTGCATCCGATTTAAGAACGAAAGTTCTTATTTTTTTTGAAATATTGTTTAATTAAATGGGGAGATACCAAAGCGGCCAACTGGGGCAGACTGTAACTCTGCTGTCTTACGACTTCGTAGGTTCGAATCCTGCTCTCCCCACTTTAAAAACACTCTTTGCGGGAGTAGCTCAGTTGATAGAGCATCAGCCTTCCAAGCTGAGGGTCGCGGGTTTGAATCCCGTCTCCCGCTCATAGTTAAGCCGAATTAGCTCAGTTGGCCAGAGCACGTGATTTGTAATCTCGGGGTCATCAGTTCGAATCTGATATTCGGCTCAGTTTTTATTATATTTTAAGCGGGAGTAGCTCAGTTGATAGAGCATCAGCCTTCCAAGCTGAGGGTCGCGGGTTTGAATCCCGTCTCCCGCTCAATAGTTAAGCCGAATTAGCTCAGTTGGCCAGAGCACGTGATTTGTAATCTCGGGGTCATCAGTTCGAATCTGATATTCGGCTCAGTTCTTTTATATAAAATATTGTTGGGGAGATACCAAAGCGGCCAACTGGGGCAGACTGTAACTCTGCTGTCTTACGACTTCGTAGGTTCGAATCCTGCTCTCCCCACATCGACTTATATTAAGCGGGAGTAGCTCAGTTGATAGAGCATCAGCCTTCCAAGCTGAGGGTCGCGGGTTTGAATCCCGTCTCCCGCTCATAGTATTTGCCGATATAGCTCAGGGGTAGAGCGCTTCCTTGGTAAGGAAGAGGTCTCGAGTTCAATTCTCGATATCGGCTCTTATATAGTAACAATATTGTTGGGGAGATACCAAAGCGGCCAACTGGGGCAGACTGTAACTCTGCTGTCTTACGACTTCGTAGGTTCGAATCCTGCTCTCCCCACTTAAAAAATACTCTTTGCGGGAGTAGCTCAGTTGATAGAGCATCAGCCTTCCAAGCTGAGGGTCGCGGGTTTGAATCCCGTCTCCCGCTCATTAAAAAAAGGAAAACCTGTCTTTGGTTTTCCTTTTTTTTGTATACAAATTAAACAAACCATAATAATAGACAAAATCTCCATCACTGTTTGCTTTAATAGTACGATTTTAAGCATCCTTACCCTTTCAATACACATATAACCAGAAGTCCTTGAAGCAGCCTCAATGCTCATTAAAAGAGCAATCCATCATCTTACAAAATAGATGAATAAATTGCAAAATTAGATCCTTAATAGAATCAGGAAGATTTATATATTTTCTCATAATTATTCCCTGTAAAACAAATAACAAAAAGAGGATATGGTAGCCATATCCTCTTTTTGTTATTGTTTAATTTGGAGTAGAATACTATACCTGGTATAATAATACAACTGCTTGTACGGAGATTCCCTCTTGACGTCCTTCGAAACCAAGCTTTTCTGTTGTCGTTGCTTTAACTGCAACATCCTCATTATCAATCTCGATAGTTTTAGCAATATGTTGTTCCATATCTTCGATATATGGCATAAGCTTAGGTTTTTGAGCAGCAATAGTCGCATCGACATTGCCTATTTCATACCCTTTTTCACGTACCATACGAACACACACTTTTAACAAAGTGCTACTATCAGCTCCTTTATACGTCTCATCAGTATCAGGAAAATGATACCCAATATCTCTGAGTTTTGCAGCACCTAATATTGCATCTGAAATAGCATGTAAGAGAACATCACCATCAGAATGAGCAACTGTTCCTAATTCATGTTCAATTTTAATACCTCCAAGCCATAACGATTCTCCTTTGGCTAAAGCATGAACATCATATCCTAATCCAACTCTTATCTTTTTCATATTGATCTAATTACACTCAATATTAACGACCAGCATTCAACATACTTCCAATATCAAAGGTAATAGAAAATCTTAATGTATTAGCTAATGGATGATTTTGTTCTGTAGGAATCATATAAGCAAAGTCAAGTATAAAACTCGTTAGTTTAACACCAGCTCCTAATGTAGCATACTTACGATTTCCCTTATCTTCATTCTCATAAAAATATCCTGTTCTAAGTGCAAATTGATTTGCATACCAATACTCAATACCTCCAGATAACTGACACTCTTTAAGTTCTTCGCTGAACCCTTCGGGTGCATCTCCAAATGAGTTAAAAATAGAGCTAATAACTCCCTGGTCAGTTCCTGTATTGATAGAAACAGAAATTGTTCCATCACTCGCTTCTGTAGCTGTTTGGTTTGGTGTAGGAACCATCAGTTTACTTATATCCATATTAAATACAATCTTGTTGTATTTATCTAACTCCATAGAGTAACCAAACCCTAAGCGCATATTCGCAGGAATAAAACTTTCTGTATTTCCACCGTCAAAAGATATTTTTGAACCAATATTTGAGAAGTTAGCACCCATTGAGAAAGTACGATCTAGACTATGTCTTCTCCAAGAATTCTTATAATAAAAAGAGACATCTGCAGCAAAAGCTTTTCCTGGTTCTAGCCCATCACTAACAACATTTAGACGAGAATCAATATATCGCACAACAACACCACCACTCCATTTATCAGTTAATTTTCGACTATAACCAATATCAAAACTATATTCATTCGGATTATTCACCCCTAATGGTTGTCCTTGACTGTCTGCTAATTGAATGCTTCCATATTTAAAATACCTAAGAGAAGAGCTTATAACTTGTTTGTCATCAAGTCTGTAATAACCACTCAAATACATGATACTCATATCATCAGCTAAGTTACGCAGCCATGGTATATATGAAATACCTACACCAGAAGTCCCATCAATAAAAGCATATTTAGAAGGATTCCAATGTTGTGAATTAACATCAGGAGATGTCGCTGCACCAAGATCCCCCATACCTCCTGCTCTTGTATCAGGTGAAATCGTCAGAAAAGGGACTGCGCTACTAATAATCTTAGAAGATGTTACAGTAGCCCCTTCACTTTGTGCCATCACTGTGGTAGTAGAAATTGCCAAAAGCAAACATACTACACCAAATATCTTATGCCAATATCGACTCATTATATCTTTATTTAGACAGAATTAATAGAATTAAAAAGAATTGTTATGATAAGATAACGCAAAATGGCAACTATTAGTATAAATCAAGTCCTATAATTCTAATATTATTTTCTTACTTGTCTGTGTATGCTCACCATCCTTATTTTTCGAAACAAAACGCAGAATATAAACACCCGAAACATAAGCTCCTAACTCTCTAAGATCTATATTAATATTACTCTCTGTGTTAATAAAATCAAGAGATTTTCTTGCAATAATACGCCCTGAGAAATCATGAAGGAATACTTCAGAATAAACTGTTGAATAGGCCATATTATGAGAGATGGTAGCATTTATAATACCTTTTGTAGGATTAGGATATATTAATGAAACATTTACCTCAAGAGATGGCTCCACATTGAAACTACCCTCTAAAACATTAGAATTGTTTAATAAATCCCAAAATTTGACTTTAAAATGATGCTTTCCTTTACTTAAACCCAATGGTTTCCATTCCACGACCCCAGAGGTATAAGAGTCTGAATCAAATTGAAAATAATCATTTAGAACAAATCGTTTACTATTATCATGATCTAATATTAAAACCATTTGGTGGCCAATACTTGATAGAGAAGTATTAATGCCATTGGTATCTTCCAGATAAAACTTCCATGTTGGCTCTTCTCCAATAGAAATATTATTCTCCCAAGTTTTGGAGTCTACTTCTAAATGAATACTTGGTCCTTTATTGTCATTGTCAACAGATGAAGAGACACCACCACTCTTTATTTTAACAAAATCACCAACTCCATCTATTTTATCTCCTTTAAAATAGTATGAAATCCTATAGTTCCCATCTTTATATGAGATATCTTTAGGCAAAACAAAGACAAAATCAAATTTGCCATTCTCTACAGATACATTGGATTGAAAAAGCACATTTTTCTGTTCGCTATAACCTTCTACATTATTCCCGGAATTTCCTAAGGTTTGGACATCAATTGCTTTATCCAGTACTTTTACCACTAAATTTCCACTCCCTTTATAAACATCTCCATTAGAGTTATTAATCGAACCCTCTACTGCAACTGGAGAAAGAAGTTTTACTTTAACATCGGAGTCTCCAATAGGTTCTCCATCTACGATATCTGTGGACACTCGTAGCTTAGGCATCTTTAGTTTTATCGCAGGGTCTCCTATCAACGAAAACTTCCGCTTATTAATAACCCCAGAGGTCTCTCTTTTAGCTCGCTTCATCGCGATCCCTAAAGTAGGGGGATTTCCCTGAGAATCTTTGACAAATAGCTCCTTATAGATATTCTTATTTAACTGGTAATTAGACGAAGAATAGACAAGCCTTGTGGTAGAAAAGAGTCCTATACCACCTCCATTCTTATGAAATAGAATTTCTTCTCCTGCAGAGATGTCTTCTTTCATATCCCAATGGCTAAAATCGCAAGTAGCAGTAATAAATAGAGGTAAATGATAACCATTATTCCATAAATGAATATCTTGCTTTTCTATTACTCTTTCATGAGCCAAAGCCATCGTATTCGCATGCCCAGTATAGTTCATGATTAACCCACCCTCTTTCATAAACTCCTTTATACTATTAGTAACATCGGGATAGCTTCGTATTAATGCAGGATCTTTGGGATAAGAATCAAAATATATTTTATTAATTAACATTGAAGGATTTCCTGTGGAGATATAACTTGAAATTCGCTCTGCATCTTTTAAATGGATTCCATTATCACCATCATCGGCAATAACACACGACCTCATACTCCAGTTACCATTATTATCCGGACTGATATACCCACGAATTTTATTTAATACGGCATCAGCTTGTTCTGTCGTAATGCAAGGTATCCGTCCTACAGCAAGATCTACGGTACCAAATAATTCATTTTCCCCTTCATCCATTAAGCCAAACACATCGTCAGAAACAAATGTCTTGGAACCATCTAGAGAATTTAATGATTGATTACTTGGCACATAATTTGGATTCTTATTCGATGTCGGAGTAATTGGATCATAAGTACCTCTACCTAAAAAAAGCACATACTCTAGAGGATGAGAGGTTCCTCGCTGCTTGTCATAACGACGCTTTAAATAGTTACGAATTGCTCCTGGGTCTTTTATATTACCGCCATAATACGTAAAAACATCATCGACATTTACCGTTTCAACAATCATATTATCAGAATGAATTCGCTTAAATGCTTCGGCTTGCTCTTTAAACTTTTCATGATAAATAATGATATATTCAGGGGAAGATTGGAATGAGTTTGTAATCGAACCAATCTCTTTCTCCAGGTCAGGAGTATGAGTGATTTTTCTTGGATCAAAAGCAACATATTTTGAGACAGTATCTTTATGTATATCCTCAAAGGAGAGAATACTCCCGACCTTAGTTCCAACAATATCCTGATAATGAAGGGGATCTGTAATATCCCACACCTTCATAGAACTTGAAATATTCGACATCTCAAAATTATAACTCGTGTTTGAGCCTTCTACCGTTTGACTATTTTGAAAATACAGCGTATTATCCTCAAAACGGAGGGAGTTAGTCAATACATATTGTATAAAACTCATATGATATTTCACGTCATCATTTCCCTGTAAAAAAACATCCAAAGAGGTATTTTCTGAAGCATTAATGTTGCGAAAAATAAAAGGATAAGCAGCCACCCCTTCATGGGCATCAAAAACTTTATTCAGATTTACCGTTTTGGAAATATTCCCATCCACCAATAATTGTGCTTTAGAATAATATGAACTCCTTCCTATTCCAGATATTGTAATTTTAGAACTTAAAGTATTACGATCCCATACTTTAGGTATATGATATCGCTTTGACCCTAATAATCCTTCACTATACCACTTGCGTCCTGAATGTAAAATACTCTCTTTTCTAAAGAAAGAAGCATGCAGTTTTTCATACGTTTTTAGAGTAACAGCTCCTTCTTTTTTATTCCGTTGAACACTTGAGAACTGAACCGAGGCCGGTTTGTCTGTAATATATACATACGATCTCCTTGAATACAGATTTGAATTACACTCCCAGTTTTTGGAATACGGATTATATCTCCAATCATTCGTAGGATGTAAGTAGAAGAATACAGCCTTATCCCCATCTATATCCGTTCCTACATAATATGAAATCTCTGTTAAATCTCTAAAATCAAACCGTTCACTATTATCAATTTCTGTATTTCTAGTAGTCCATATAGACAAGGTGTTCAATGTTAAATTGTGGTCGTTCAAACTCTTCACTTTTAATTTCATCATCCCCGCTTGAGGGCTTGAGTAAATAAGTGTCTTATTAGAAGCAGACAGAGTGGAGCAACAACACAAAATTACTATTATTGAAACTGTTAAAATTGTATAGATTTTAATCCTCATATCAGAATGTCTTGCCATGACTTGTATTACTATGTTTTTTTGTATATTTATACTTATTGTAAAACGGCACACTCCTTTTTATATTGTTATTTAATTTATAGAAGCTACTTTTCAAAATTGCTTAAAAAACAACTTTAATGTAAAAAATTTATGTTTTATAAATTGAAACACAATATATTACACTGAATATTTGTTGAAAAAATGAAATTCTTGTTACATATTAACAATATAGTGTATTCAATTTTAGTTATATTTGTGAATGTCGAAAAGGAAAAGTGAATTAATCCACATCAATTATGAGTATCAAAAGAATCCTAATATTTGTTGGGTTGTTGACAATAATGTCATCGTGTAGCCTATTTAAGAAGAAAGGTGGCGGTTCTGGAGAAAGATCTGCTACAACGGGATGGGAATACAACAATCCCGATAATGGTGGCTTTGAATACAAGTCAGGTTATGAACAAGCAGCAGGACCTGGTTTGGTATATGTTCAAGGTGGTACTTTTACCATGGGACGTGTTGAACAAGATGTAATGTTTAATTGGAATAATACACCTCGTAGAGTCACTGTCGCATCATTCTATATGGATGAAACAGAAGTTCGAAATGTGGACTGGAGAGAGTATTTGCATTGGATTGAACGAGTATATCCAGATGACAAAAAGGAGTTCCAAAAAGCACTTCCTGATACACTTGTTTGGAGAGAAGAGTTAAGTTACAATGAACCATATCTAGAAAATTATCTTCGCCATCCAGCATTCAGTGACTATCCAGTTGTTGGAGTTAGCTGGGTTCAAGCATCGAATTATTGTAAGTGGCGTACAGATCGTGTAAATGAGCAAATACTTATTGATAATGGTATTTTAACACTCGATGCTGCACAGCAGGGACAAGAAGTATTTACTACTGAATCATATTATGCAGGATTGTATAAAGGTGTTGATGGTAAAAGCCCAATAGAGGACTTATCTAAAGAGTCTGGGAACAGACGTGTTAAACAGTCTGATGGAATTCTACTACCACGTTATCGTCTCCCTACTGAGGCTGAGTGGGAATTTGCCGCTTTAGGTCTTCAAGGGAACACCAAAGGAGAACTTTTAACAGAAAGAAGAATCTATCCATGGAATGGCCATCATCTACGTTATGGAAATGATGATAAGAAAAATAGAGGTAAGATTCGTGCCAATTTTACTAGGTCACGAGGAGACCTAATGGGACTTGCAGGGCATCTTAACGATGGTTTCGATATCACTGGACCTGTAACTCAAGTTGGATCAAATGATCTTGGTTTATATGGAATGGCAGGAAATGTGAACGAGTGGGTTTATGATGTATACAGACCACTATCATCTATGGATGTATCTGAATTTCAACCAATAAGAGGAAATGTATACACCCAATATCGTAAAGATGCAGATGGCAATCTACAACGAGACGAACACGGACGTTTAGTGAAAGATACTGTTGCAAACTATGTAAACTTCAATGACGGGGACTACCAATCACGTATTATTCTCGGAGATGACTGGACTACTACTGACAATAAGAAAAAAGGTAGTAATAGCATGTATCCAGGTGATCCTGCAGGAAATGTAAAACCTCGTATTGACGACCATGTTCGCGTATATAAAGGAGGTAGTTGGAAAGATAGACCATATTGGTTATCTCCAGGTTCTCGAAGATATACAAATGAAAATTCAAGTACCGACGATATAGGGTTCCGATGTGCCATGACACATTTAGGAGATCCGGATAACATCGATAATTAAAAAGACATTAATCAAAAAGACTCCACTCAGGAGTCTTTTTTTATGATAATAAGTATGATTACGATTGATTTTCTACATAAAATATTCCTAGAACAAGGTTCTATCTCCACAGATACAAGGAAGATTATCTCAAAAAGTATATATTTTGCGTTAAAAGGAGAAAACTTTGATGGGAATAAGTATATCGATGAGGCCATTGAAAAAGGGGCATCTTATGTTGTATATGATAATCATAATTACCATAAAGAAGACCCAAGATACCTGTACGTTGAAGATGTTTTAGAAACTCTTCAACAACTTGCACTGTATCATCGACGCTACTGTAAAACAAAGATTATAGGCATTACAGGCACAAATGGTAAGACAACCACAAAGGAACTGATTGCATCTGTTCTCAAGAAAAATTATAGAACCATTGCAACAGAAGGCAACCTCAACAACCACATAGGGGTTCCACTGACACTATTGAAGATCAAAAAAGAGGATGAGATTGCGATTATTGAGATGGGGGCAAACCATCCCAAAGAAATTGAATTTCTATGCTCAATAACAGAACCCGATTATGGAATCATTACAAATGTTGGGAAAGCACACCTTGAAGGGTTTGGTTCATTTGAAATGATTCAAAAGACCAAAGCAGAGCTATACCATAGTGTAGTATCTAGAGGAGGGGAGATATTCATTCATCATGAAGATACCCTCTTAAACAACCTACTTCCTAAAGGAGCTAAAACAATTCATTACAGTACTACAGGAAATTCTGATGCCGACACCTACATTACAGAAGAGAATGACCATAGTATTCTGATTCGAGTTAAAGCCAAATTTGAGAAAGGATATCTATATATACTGACCAATCTTGTGGGCTCATATAACTGTGCGAATATCGCTGCAGCAATCTGTATAGGTAGACATTTTCATGTTGAACCATTACTCATCAAAGAGGCAATTGATAAGTATGTCCCTACTAATATGAGATCACAATATACTAGAAGAAAATATAACGATCTCATTGTAGACACTTATAATGCAAATCCTTCGAGTATGAAGGAAGCATTACTCAATTTCGACAAACTAAAACATCCTCAAAAAATCATCATTCTTGGAGATATGTTAGAGTTAGGGGATGTTTCAGAGAAGGAGCATCAACTTGTTATAGATAAATTACAAGAGATGAATATCCAAACATATTTTCTTGTTGGAGATATTTTCTCTAAAATTGCTCCTAGCGAACATACATTTATTAACACAGAATCACTGATAGCCTATCTTAAAGATCAAGAGATAAAGAACTCTCTAGTTCTTATTAAGGGATCCAGAGGTATCGGGTTGGAGAAAATTCTATACTTATTTTAATACAAGTATTTAACAAGGGCTTTCACTCATGCAAGCCCTTGTTTATGCACTCCCCATTCTAAGTATTCCAGATAAAGAGTAATTGAATACTCCTCATTTCATCCGAAAAGTCACTCCTTTCAAATTGACAAAAAGAACTTCTATAATTTTTAAATAAAGGGAGAAAGGGCATCCCACCTTTAAATAGAAGACCAATTAGTTGTTTTTTCATAAAACAAACCAGCGTATGTTCTGAGATAACGTTATAGATTGAATGAATATTTATAACTTTGTACCAGAAAGCATATATGCTTTGTTAATCATATAATAATAAGCAATGAATCTAAAATCATATTTAGACCATCATATATTTAAAACTATCTCAAAAGTAGCTGATGAGAAGGGGTTAGAGACCTATGTCATCGGTGGATATGTTAGAGACTTGATTCTTCACCGTGCATCTAAAGACATCGATGTTGTAACCGTAGGTAGTGGAATAGAGTTAGCAAAAGAAGTAGCCAAACAATATGGACCAAGAGTCAAAGTGAGTGTCTTCAAGAACTTTGGGACAGCAATGATTAAAATTAATGATTGTGAAGTGGAGTTTGTAGGAGCAAGAAAAGAGTCATACCAAAGAACTTCGCGCAAGCCAATAGTTGAAAATGGAACACTAGAAGACGACCAAAAGAGAAGAGATTTTACCATCAATGCATTGGCATTATCTTTAAATAAAGACTCTTTTGGAGATCTAGTAGACCCATTTGGAGGAATGAAAGATATGGAAGACCTTCGTATTATCACTCCTTTAGAGCCAGGTATCACCTTCTCTGATGATCCTTTAAGAATGATGAGAGCAATACGATTTGCAACGCAGTTAAACTTCGATATAGAAGAGAACACTTTAAAAGCCATTACAGATAATGCATCTCGTATAGAGATTGTTTCAGGAGAAAGAATCATCGATGAAGTAAATAAGATCATGTTAACATCAAAACCATCTATTGGTTTTAAACTACTTGAATCAACAGGACTTCTTGCAATCATTTTTCCTGAACTTCAAGCCATGAAAGGTCGAGAAGTTCGCAATGGAATTGGGCATAAAGACAACTTCTATCACACCCTAGCTGTTCTGGACAACATCTGTGAACACACAGACAATTTATGGCTAAGATGGTCAGCACTTCTTCACGATATTGGGAAGCCTAAAACAAAGAGATTTCATCCTAAATTTGGATGGACATTCCATGCGCACAACCATATTGGAAGTAAAATGATTCCAAACATTTTCAAAAAAATGCGTCTTCCTCTCAATGATAAGATGAAGTATGTAGAGAAGTTGGTCTTTTTACATATGCGTCCTATAATTCTTTCGGAAGATATCGTTACGGACTCAGCAGTAAGACGACTTCTATTTGATGCGAGTGATGACATAGATGACTTGATGACTTTATGTGAAGCAGATATTACCTCGAAGAACCCTGAAAAGGTCAAGAAATATCTTAAGAATTTTAAGATCGTTAGAGAAAAACTTAATGAGTTAGAAGAGCGCGATGCGATAAGAAACTTCCAACCGCCAGTATCTGGTGAGCTTATTATGGAGTGTTTTCAGCTAAAGCCATCTAGAGAGATTGGCACTATCAAGATGGCTATCAAAGATGCAATCTTAGATGGAGAGATCCGCAATGACTTCGACGAAGCGTTTGAGTTTATGAAAAATAAAGGGATCGAGTTAGGTTTAACTTACCATGAGCCCAAAGAGAGAAAGAACTAATGTTCAAAATATAGTTCAATACTGACAGGAAGATGGTCACTAAAGCCATCTTCCTGACAACGATAACCAATAAAAAAACGCTTAGGTTTCACCCCTCCATACTTAGAATCTTGCTCCATTAAAAAAGAAAAATTACACACTTTAGCCTCCATGACACAAACATTTTCTGGGAGCTTCTTCCATAAGTAAATCATGTCATACAAAAACCAGAATTCATGATAACGAAGTGTCCCAGGACTTTTCTTATTGGGACATATTAAGTTTAATATTTCACCCTTCTTACCTAATTGATTCACTAGATATTTAATACAAGAACTCGTAGGTTCAGTATTAAAATCCCCCATTATAAAATGACAATCGTTGCTTCTATCAGCCGCAATTTGTTGGCATAAATACTCCATACACCGCTGTCTATTTTGTTGCGACTTCTTCACTCCAGAATAGTTTGAAGGAAGATGCAAACCCCAAAAATGATAACGACTTCCAAGCCACGAAACGGCAACATGCACCACTTCTCTAAAATATTTCTCATGAAAAGGGATCTCAACAAAACTTATTGAATCGAGATAAACTTTATCTTTTCTTACAAGAAAAGCAACATCAATCCCACGAGGATCAGGACCATCCCGATGCACAATGGAATAGTTCGCACTCCTCAACAAAGGACTGCCTATTAGGTCATGTAACACCTGTCTATTCTCAATTTCGCATAGGCACACAATATCAGGATAGTCATAGGGAAATGTAGCCACTATCGCTTTAGATATTTGAGAGATCTTACGAAAATATCTAGAATATCCCCATCTTCTATAATGGTTTATGGTGAATTCATCATCTGCAATATCTGGATCATCTTCAGGATAAAACAGATTCTCTACATTGTAAGAGACAATACGCAAAGCATATGGACTTCCCTCTTGAGCAAAAAGGGTTGTTGAAATAAAGATCCAAATAGAAATAAATAGAACCCTATTCCACCTCTCTGTAAAGAATAGTCCAATAATAACATCCCTCATTATATCAAGACTGATCTCCTTTTTAGAGACCAAAGAATGGCAATGCAGAATAACTCTAGATATGGATGTCCAACCATTTTGCCAAAAAGGTTTCTGATAGGTAATCGTTCGCTTTGCCATAATCAATGAAAGTATTTCTATCACTTACAATAGACACTTCGATTTGTTCACTTTGAAGATTCAAGGCATTAAGATCGTATCAAAATAGACTATCATCGATTTGCATCTCTTTAACCACGTCGTTCAAATTACATGTTCAATTTTATTAAAAAAGAAATAAAATTGAACATCATCCAATCAAATAATTTAAAGTATGAAGCAAAGTATTGAAAGCCTTAATGGAGCTTCAACCCCATAAACATCCAATGCTTAAAATTCAAACCCATTAAAAAAATAAAGATATTTTCTTAAAACAGACACTATATTGTAAGAGACAATATGCAAAGAAATTCAACCCTATTATGTCTCAAGAATGGGATGAAACAATAGAGGTACAAGCAATCAAAGTAAGATCATTACTTCTCCTCTTTCTTTGGAATAGTCCAGCGATAACACCCAACATCATATCGACTCCCCTCTCCTCTTTGGAGACCATCAAGATCCAAATTGGAATAACTCTCGGTATAGATACCCAAGCCTTTTGCCAAAGACTTCTCAGACAGATGATAATTTGCTTTTCCATTATCGATGAATGTATTTCGATCGCTTACCATCGATCCTTCTGTTTGTTCCTTTTGAAGGTTTAAAGCCTTGAAATCACATCGAAGTAGACAATGCTCAAACTGTACCACCTTTTGCGCACTCTCACTATCCACAATCTCTACTTCATTATAAAATGGGCCTTCCACTATGGAGTTACGCCATACTAAAGAATGAAAATCTGCTACAGCCGACTTCTCTTCTTTCTCAATATTATCGGTTATAAACAAAGATGCATTCGTTCTAAAACCATTTAGATTGGGACTATTAAAATTTGTCAGCGTACAACAATCAAAAAAGTAGTCTCCTCCTCCCTGTAACAATACAGCATAATATCGAACATCCGCGATCAAACTATTTGAAACATGTAACGAAGCATTGGTTGCTTGTATTCCTGTCCAAGTCATCTTCTCCATCTTAAGATGATCCAATTTCGCAGAACTACCCTCCTCAAAGACACAACCACTATTTGCATTTCGAATATCACACCAAGACATTTTATTGTCTCTACTAGTAGAGGCAAAATAAAGTCCTTTCCATTGATTGGCAACATCTCGATACATGGTGTCTCTATTAGATGTGTAGAATTGGACAAAACTATCGCTAGTCCCTTCTACAATTACCCGACCTTTGACATTCACTCCGGCATCTAAATCAAAATATAGTTGAGTTCCTGCCTTCACAATTAACTCATGAGATACAGGGACCTCCACCATCTTAGACACCAAATAGGGTTTATCGGACTTTAAGACTGTTTTAGTATCCGTAAAAGATGGGATACGTTCAAAATTCTGATTCCATCCTATCAAAAGAACCTTTGCTGTTCCCATATCTGTCTTAAAAAAGATTGAGTCTTTCATTAAAATAGGAGCAGAATTCTCCGAAGAAGGAAACTTCGCTTTGATAAAGAGAAACAAACTATCCTTAGGAAGAATAGAGATATCTTGAAAAGAACTCCCACTCATTCCGTCCACATTCACCTTGTAAACAGAATTGTCACCACCTTGTAGGCTAACGTGGTGAACTAGTAGATTCTTATCCGATGGATTATAAACCTTTAAATTATACACCTTAGAGGCATGATCTGCAAAAAGCGTATCCACCATAATCGTATCTGTAGAGAAGGCCAAATCTCCACCACTAAAACCGACCTCATCATTAAGTTTACATGCATTAAGCAAAAGACTAAAACTGACAAGCCATAAAACAACACGACAATAAACCTTATATTCTCTCAAGATATTTTTCATTCAGGATATAATAAATATTTTTTCCGTACCTGCTTATAACGTGTTAAATCCTTAGAATATTTCTCTTTCCATTGAGATAGTGGTATTTTTTTTTGTAGTGCATTTACCACAAGATCACTACCAACCAACAGATTCATCCACTTAGGACGATCGACAAAGTCATTAGTACACTGAAATTTCTTCGACCAATTATATAGATACTTAAAAGTAAATGTTGGATAGTCTTCATCATTAGGGAAAGATTCACCGTAACACACTTCTCCCTCATGCTTCGGATATTTAGAGACATGGGGTATTGATTGAGGCTCAAAAGTAAAATCTCCCATTGTTGAATCAGGATAACCTATTACCTGAAAAGGTATTTCAGTACCACGACCAATACTTGCAGTGGTTGCCTCAAAAAAACACAAAGATGGATAAAGTCGTATCGATTTATAATTTGGTAAATTAGGAGATGGGGCAATCGGAGGTACATACTTCATCCTATGGTCGTATCCCTGACATGGCACCACCTTCATTTGAAGCTTAGAAGCATTCGATATCCACTTCTCTCCCTGATACATCTTTGCCAACTCTCCTATGGTACATCCATGAACAATAGGTATTGGTGCAATTCCAACAAAAGAGCGATATTTAAGATCTAACACAGGCCCATCCACATAATCCCCATTAGGATTAGGGCGATCTAATACAATCAAACGTACATCATTCTTTGCACAAGACTCCATCACATAAAAAAGAGTTGAAATATATGTATAAAAACGACATCCCACATCTTGAATATCAAACACACAGACATCTATGTCTTGCATCATTTGATCCGTTGGCTTCTTATGTTTTCCATATAATGACACAATCGACACACCACTTTTTGGATCCACACTATTTGAGACCTTAGCACCATCACTATGATTTCCTCTAAAACCATGTTCTGGTGCAAATATTTTCTGAACCTTTATATTTTTAGATACTAAAAAATCGACAAGATGAACTTGATCCACATAAGATGTATGATTGACGACCACTCCGACACGCTCCCCTTTTAATTCATCAAGATAGATATCAGTAGACTGCGCTCCCATCTTAATTGGTCGATCTGCTTTTAGTTCGGACGCACCAATCACTATAAAACATAACACAAAAGCTATTATCATCGACTTATTACCACTTTTTATTTGTTTCAACATCTTTTTAACTTGTTTTTATCTTTTAAAATAGCAAAATTTGAGGATATAGAGGTCCTAGATCTTTCAAAAAAGACAATTTCAAACCAATAGAACTTTTTAAACCACAGAAGGGTTTAATAAATACACAAATCACCATAGGAAACATGCACACACACACTATAAAATATACCCTTTTTATTTTTACATTTTTCTGTATTCAGAACATATATGCTAATATATATAAAGACAAAGAGGAGTTGAAACAATTAAAAGAGCAGACAGAAAAGGTTATAATGCTCAATATGACGACAGACTCCCTCTATATACAAGGACTTCGGATTATTGAGAAAGAGGAGGTCGGAGGAGTTCTTTTAAAAGAAAAGTCAGCAACCATTCTAAAGCAACAGATTCAAAAGATAAAAAAGCGAATAGCAAGTCCCCTAATTATTGCGATAAAAGCAGACGCTACAACTCCTATTGTAAATCTTGATCCTACACTATTAAAAAGAGTAGACAACGACTCTTTGGCTTACTATTATGGCTCTCTTTATGGCAACTATCTAAGAGCCATCGGAGCATCCATGTATATCACTCCATCATTAGTATTGGGGAGTAAAATGAGTTATACTATCGAACAGAATCTCACAGCATATAAAAGCAAGCAGATACAGAGAGACAAACTCTTTTGGCAAGGACTACATCACTCTAAAATAATAGGCATCCACGACCTCTCAGAAAACTACTCTCTTTCAAAAAAGAACTTATCCACAGAGATAAAAAATTATAGAGAGGATCATCATCCCGATTCCGACCATTTATGGAAAGGAACAGCCTACAATTACAATCATAGTGGAGCCACATCCAAGACCATACAACAGATACTTAAAGACCCAGTACATTTTAGCACTTACTGTTTTATCGATATAAACAACCTAAGTGAGATTCACTCTAACTCTAAAATTAGGAACATATCTCAAAACTCGATACTCAATGGAAATCAAATGATTGTACTTAAACCTCAACAGTGGAAGATTGTTGACAAAATCGCACAGCGTTTGGCAAAGCACTCGGAGAGCTCTTTTAAGTTAAAATCCACAAGCAAGAATATCTTTGAATTATACAAATGGAGTAAAACAAAAAATACTATTTCATTAAGCAGACTAAACAGCATTAAGAAAGTATATAGTCAAAACCTGTATGAAGAGAGTATCGTTCTTATAAAAGACTCCAACCGCTTGGTTCCTACAAATAATCTTGGTCAAAAACATTTTACTTGTATTACCTTCGAAAAAGATTCGATACCACACTTTACTCAAAGGCTAAAATCATACACTCACATTGAAGACTTCCATATTAGCTCCAATGTGAACTATAAGGAGGTCAATACATTTCTTAGTCAACTACCAAAGAAGACACAAATCATCTTAGGACTTAAAGGATTTGATCATCACAGTGTTGAAAATCTCAAAATCATTACAAGAGTACTAGATGAGAAGAACATCATTTTAGTATGGTTTGGAGACGCAAAAGCTTTAACAAATGCCACGCTACTTGATGATGATATATCTGTAGTATTGGCATCTGGGAAAAATACATTGGCTCAAGATATCGTAGCCCAGTCTGTAATGGGTGCAAATAAAATTAATGGAATCTTATCCAATACACTCTCCCCTATCTATACTCAAGGATATGGACTGACTCGTAAAAACAGTGGAAGACTTGGATTTTCAACTCCTGAATATGAAAATATTAACTCAACACAGTTAACTGCGAAAATAGACTCCTTAGCAAAATTAGGAATTTTAGAAAAAGCATATCCTGGATGTCAGATATTGATTGCAAAAGACAACCATGTGATCTTCCATCAGACCTATGGTTACCACACTTACAAAAAGAATATAGAGGTGAAAAAAGACGATATCTATGATTGGGCTTCCATCACAAAAGTGACTGGACCTACAATTCCAATCATGCAATTATACGAAAAGCATAAGATATCATTAGATGAACCTTACTCTACCTATTGGCAACTATGGAAAAACTCCAATAAAAAAGATATCCCTCTAAGAGATATTTTAGCACATCAAGGGCAACTTAAACCATACCTTCCTCTATGGAATAGCACGATGGATCGACAAGGAAAATTTAAAAGAGATGTGGTTCATCGCCATAAGTCAAAAAATTATAACCTTAAAATAGCTCCCAACCTCTATATTAAAAATAGTTTTAAGGACACTGTCTACTCAGAGATTACCCAATCAGAACTATTAGATAAGAAGAAATACACCTATTCAGGGTTGGCCTTTTTCACCTTCCCTCGTATGATTGAGCTGATAACAAAAACCAATTACGAAAAATATCTCCGTGACTCTATCTATCGACCTCTTGGAGCAACAACAGTTACATACAATCCATATAAGTACTTTGCCCACAACAGGTATGTCCCAACAGAAAATGATCGATTCTTCAGAAAACGCCTTATTGTTGGTTACGTTCATGATGAAGGAGCTGCACTAATGGGAGGGGTCTCTGGAAATGCAGGACTTTTTGGAGATATCATTGATTGTGCAAAAATATTCCAAATGTTTCTCAATAATGGAAAATATGGTGACAAACAATTTGTTCAACCTTCAACCATAAAAGAGTTTACAAAACAACAGTTCCCAGAAAACGAAAATAGACGAGGGCTAGCCTTCGACAAGCCTCTAATCAACAATTCCGATAAAAGCATGGAGGAGTGTTATCCAGCTTATGGCTGTTCTAGCGACAGCTTTGGACACGGAGGTTTTACTGGAACGTTTGCCTGGGCCGATCCTAAAGGAAAAGTACTCTTTATTTTCTTCTCTAATAGGGTCTATCCAACTCGTAAAGATCGTATTCTTTACGAATTGAACTTAAGACCTCAAATGCAACAAGTCATATATAACTTAATAGATTCCATTGATTATAAAAGAGAGCTTGGATAAGCACATCATCATAAAGACAAAATTTAAATCTATATTAGGAATAAGGAGATGAGCGAAAAATAAATTAGAAAGTCCTTCTTTCTTTTACACTCTCATCACGAGTAGAGACATACGTTTTCTTTCGCTCTCTCTTTTTCTTAGGACAGTCAACAGCCTTTAATATTGCATCTACTTCCTTCACGAAATCGCGTTTCTCTTTTGAGTACCATCTTACCTCAAAAAAACGTGTATTCTTTTGATCAGGAAGCTCCTGCTCCTCTTTTTGATAAGTAAATGTAACATCAGGAAATGTCTCATCATGAAGTTTCTTTACATCATAACCAACCTGCATCATCTGCTTTTTTGTTGGTAACAGACGTAAACGTACCATTCTTTGGTATATAGTAAAATGAGTCTCTTCAGTAACGGTAACTTTTTTCTTCTGCATGTTTCTTGAACTAATACTCTTAGTTGTGAAAATTATCGAAAAGGTGAGTCTTCCAAACTCACACTGTTCCTATATGAATAACAGTTAGGTATATGACTACGACAAACTAGTTTTTTTCAAACAACTCCTCAAGACTAAGAGTTTACGGGTTATATTTCAATTATTAACTCTCTAATAATTCCATTAGAAAGACCTAAGTCTAATTTTAAAGCATTGAAATTAATAAATTTACCACATATAACACACGAATAACCTTAAAAATGAATATTCTATTGCTATATTTATGTTAATATCTACATTTCTAATCTCTATGTATGCCATTTTTATACTTGTATAACCCATATTGTCTCCTTTATAATTGATAGAACATTTATATCTTTGCTTTTAGGTAAAAGCAAAAAAAATAAGAGACGTTGGCACAAACAAAGAAATACGTAGAGACCCCCTTGATGAAACAATATTATACCATCAAGGCAAAACATCCAGATGCAATATTACTATTCAGAGTAGGAGATTTTTATGAAACATTTGGCGAAGATGCGATCAAAGCTGCTTCGATATTAGGTATCACCCTTACCAAGCGTGCCAATGGCGCAGCTAGTTTTGTAGAACTCGCAGGGTTCCCTCACCATTCTCTTGATCTATATCTTCCGAAACTTGTTCGTGCAGGACAACGAGTCGCAATTTGCGAACAATTGGAAGATCCAAAAACAACAAAGAAAATTGTAAAAAGAGGCATTACCGAACTTGTGACTCCAGGTGTGTCCATTGACGACAATGTACTAAATCATAAAGAGAACAATTTTCTTGCATCAATATTTTTTACCAAACAGAACATTGGTGTTGCTTTCCTAGATATCTCTACAGGAGAATTTCTCGTTGCAGAAGGGGAGAAAAGCTATATCGACAAATTGATTAGCTCCTTTAGGCCCAAAGAGATATTATTTCCAAAAGATGCTAAAAACCTATTGTCTTCAGTAGGTGCCGATCCATTTTACACCTATGGTTTAGACGAATGGATATACAACTATGATAATTCAATAGAAAAGCTCACAAAACATTTTCATACAAATAACCTCAAAGGATTTGGTATCGATACCTTACATGCAGGAATCGTATCGGCTGGAGCAATTCTATATTATCTAGATCTGACCCAACACCACCAAATTAAACATATCTCTTCCATCTCTCGTATCGAAGAAGATAAATATGTATGGCTAGATAAGTTTACAATTCATAACTTAGAACTATTTGGATCACTACACGAAGGAGCCACCACCCTTATTAAAATTCTAGATCAAACAATCACTCCTATGGGAGCTAGAATGATGCGTAGATGGGTTGCACTTCCTTTAAAAAATGTGAATGCGATAAACAACCGATTAGAAGTAGTTTCTGCTATGTCTGATCAAGAAAATCTTCGCGATCAAATAGACTATGAACTACGAAAGATATCCGATCTCGAAAGAATTATCTCTAAAGTAGCCGTAGGGCGTATAAACCCTAGAGAAGTAGCACAATTAAAAGATGCGTTACTTGCCATAGAACCGATTATCGCATACTGTAAAGCCTCTAACAACCAAACACTACAATCCTATGCAGATCAACTAAACCCCTGTACTGCAATTCGCGAACGAATAGAAGCTGAGTTGGTCAACGAACCTCCTGTTCTGCTTCATAAAGGGAATGTTATTGCAGATGGTGTTTCTGATGAATTAGACGAACTAAGAAGTATTGCTTTCTCTGGGAAAGACTACTTAAAACGACTTCAACAGAGAGAGAGCGAAGCGACCGGAATCCCATCTTTGAAAATTGGGTTTAATAATGTCTTTGGGTATTATATAGAGGTACGCAACACCCACAAAGATAAAGTCCCTGAGAACTGGATTAGAAAGCAAACACTCGTAAGTGCGGAGAGGTATATCACAGAAGAGCTGAAAGAGTATGAGTCAAAGATATTAGGTGCAGAAGAAAAGATTGCAGCACTAGAACTCTCTCTTTACAATAAACTAATCTGTGCACTCTCTGAATATATCCAAGCCATTCAACTAAATGCAAATGTTCTTTCTTGTATCGATTGTCTAAGCTCCTTTGCGAAGATCTCTGAGAAAAACGAATACAACTGTCCAAACATCAACGACTCTTTGATTATTGACATCAAACAGGGAAGACATCCCGTGATCGAACAACAACTACCAATTGGAGAAAGCTATATTGCAAATGATATCCTATTGGACAACAACAGCCAACAGATCATGATGATTACTGGCCCAAATATGTCCGGTAAATCTGCGCTGCTTCGTCAAACTGCTTTGATCACATTAATGGCCCAAATAGGTTGTTTCGTTCCAGCTCAAAAAGCAGAGATCGGGATTGTAGATAAAATTTTCACTAGAGTCGGTGCATCTGACAACATCTCTATGGGCGAATCCACATTTATGGTAGAGATGAATGAAGCGGCTAGTATCCTAAATAATATCTCCCAACGGAGCCTAATTCTTTTTGATGAACTAGGGAGAGGTACTAGTACTTATGATGGAATCTCTATTGCGTGGTCTATAGTGGAATATATCCATCAAATGAAAGATATTAAAGCAAAAACACTTTTTGCAACCCACTATCATGAGCTCAATGAAATGGAAAATGATTTCGAAAGAATTAAAAATTATAATGTCTCTATTAAAGAGTCTGGAAATCAAATTATTTTCCTTCGAAAACTCGAAAGAGGTGGATCGAACCATAGCTTTGGTATTCATGTAGCAAAACTTGCAGGAATGCCAAAATCGGTTGTAAACAGGGCTAATAATATCCTAGAACAGCTAGAAAGCAAGTCTGGACACAATCATCAGAACAAAGAAATTAAATCAGCTCAAACCATCGCAAAACCAGAAGGAGACTATCAATTAAGTATTTTCCAATTAGACGATCCAGTGCTCGAACAAATTAGAGAAGAGATCAAAAATACCGATATAAACAACCTAACTCCTATGGAAGCACTAAATAAGCTCGATGAAATCAAAAAAATTTCAGGCCTTTAACATCTCTCTATTTTTTTGATAATGAATAGAATCATAAGGAAAAAACCGAACCAAATAGTTTTTTCCTTATTTTTTTTTCTCTTTAGCCTTTGGCAGAAAAGAAATATCCTATATATTTGCAACGCCTTTCAAAAGAAAGACGTTCTTTTAAATATTAAACAAATGCGAAAATAGCTCAGTTGGTAGAGCACAACCTTGCCAAGGTTGGGGTCGCGGGTTCGAGTCCCGTTTTTCGCTCTTTAAAGTATTACGCTCGGATGGTGGAATTGGTAGACACGTTGGACTTAAAATCCAATGATCATCGCGATCGTGCGGGTTCAAGTCCCGCTCCGAGTACTACTTTTTATTTTGTTCAATCGTCGCGAAAATAGCTCAGTTGGTAGAGCACAACCTTGCCAAGGTTGGGGTCGCGGGTTCGAGTCCCGTTTTTCGCTCTGTTCTTTATTTATTTTTATTTTACGCGAAAATAGCTCAGTTGGTAGAGCACAACCTTGCCAAGGTTGGGGTCGCGGGTTCGAGTCCCGTTTTTCGCTCTTTAAAGTATTACGCTCGGATGGTGGAATTGGTAGACACGTTGGACTTAAAATCCAATGATCATCGCGATCGTGCGGGTTCAAGTCCCGCTCCGAGTACTACTTTTTTATTCAATTTCTGTATTCACAAATATTCTCTATTCCTAGAGAATTTTTTTTGTTTTTGCGAAAATAGCTCAGTTGGTAGAGCACAACCTTGCCAAGGTTGGGGTCGCGGGTTCAAGTCCCGTTTTTCGCTCTGTTAAAACCAAAACAACCTCTTGTTTTTGGTTTTTTTTAATCTTATAAAGAGATTATCAACATTTCAACTGAATAATCCATTTTACCAATTACACCGCCACTTCTTCAGCAAAAAGGAACTTATTTTTTCCTGTAAAAAAGTATAATACCCTTTCTATTCAAAGTTATCAACAGAATTAATAAACTGTTTAAAACAAAAAATAGACCCTACATAACAGCTTACAATCAAATTATATCTATTCCTTATTCACAGAAACTGTTCAATACTTTTAACATTGCAAGATTTCTCAGAATTAACACAAAAAATCACAATAAAACTCTTCTTCTAAGATCCTTTGTCACGAAACAAACAACAAGGATATAAGAAAACCTCCTCTTCACTAAAGATCAAAAAGACTAAGTTCAAACATTACATTTCCTAATACAAAATCACGCTCCATTAATAGTTCAATTCTCCCATCTGAAAAAAAAGATTGCTTCTACTTACGAAACCAGACAATCCATGTCATCATATATAACTTTCACACCTCATCCCCACTTAAAAAAGAAAACAGAACGATAGCATTAGATATTATAAAAAGAGAATGAGAACCTAATTCATATCAAAATGGGACATTACTAATTACAATTTACACACTTTTATGGACAGTGCCACGATACGGATTTGAATAGTATTTCATAGGGGATTGTAGGCTACTTTGTCCATGGTTTGTCCATGGTTTGTCCATCGATTCGATGCCTGAACCATGAGCAAACCATGAATAAAGGGTAGAGAAAGTAGCCTGTAATCCCTCATAAAACAAAGTTCATATAGACAGCTTTGATCTGTTTACGTATAGAAAATTCATCACATTTTAAGGGCAAACAGGAAAGCAATAAGCTTTAGACATGCAAGATAAGGCAATACATATTCTTCTCACCTCAACAATAGCCTAAAGAAACGATTTAAGAGCAGATAAGACGATCTCTTAACACTACCCTAAAACGAGTCCAAGCATCAAATAAAACAATGTAAACGTTTAAAAACAGAGTAGCGAAACATCATAAAAAAAACACCACTATATTCCATGTTTACTGGATATATAGTGGTGCTTTAAATTTATTGGTTTTAGATATTCAAAGAAGAAAGAGTACTAGTACTCCCAAACATCTTGCTCCCAATTAAATATTTCGTTCTCTATACGTTTCATCTCTTTCAGTGCATCCTCTCCTTTCGCATATTGCGAAATAAATCGATTGTTGTATACATTCGACTCTCCTACAATATAACTACTAAATTTGCGATTAATAAAGACATCATCGAAACTTAAAGTTCTAGCTTCGTTATACGGATTAAACACCATATTTTTACATAAGAAGTTTCTTGTATCTGGATACTCTACCCAAAAAGTGAGTTTACGAACTAGATTCTCATCCGGATTTACAATATCTTTAGGATAGATCAAAATAGGACAAATTGCAAGTATTCGCACCTCCATACGAGAGCTCTGTTTATTAAAAAACCAACTCTCTTTTACCATCAGTTGCTTAACTAGTGAGAAATCAATATTATCTTGAATATCGTAATCATCAGGAATGCTATCAGGACTCATTGTACTCGCAAAGCCAGAAGTCATACTAGAGACAATTTCTCCCCAAGTCATCGGTTCACTAAATTCACTTGCTGTGTCTCCTGGTTTAAACCCCAAGTATTCTCCTTGTTGTATTCCTTGTAATAGACAATATGCAAGACTTTTACGATCTCCTATTGACACTGTTGGATAGTATAAATTTTGATTCATTCTCTCTCTTAGGTCAATAATCCTCCATAAAGTTTTTTGCCAAATAACATCAGCCTCTCTTACGGGTGGTAGTTCAGCAGGCTTTCTCTCCTTAAAACTATGATCTACAAGTCCACTTTGTGCATTCACCGTGAGACTAGAACCTAGTAGCAATGCAATGATATAAATAAGGGTATATCGTTTCATATGAATAGCTTTAATTATTATTGAAACAACTATATTAGTATGAACGACATAATACACTCTTTTATTATACACAGTCAATTAATTTAAAATCAAACAGATAACATAATACAAGTCAGAATCTATTGAATTCCCCATTCTATAGGTGACATTATTGTTTTTTTTCATAAAATAAGAAAACATCCAATTTTCAATAAACTATCTTAAAAAAGAGAAGGAGACCCTTCTCAAAATGAGAAAGATCTCCTTACAAATCACAAAAACGAAATATGCTTAATACATCTATATATTACTTTCTAAAATCATATTTAGCAAACACTTCCATTGCTTCATACTCAGCAAGGCCTAGTTTGTCATAAAGTTCTGCAGTGGCATTGTTACGATCACGTGCTCTTTCCCAGAACTCACGTTTGTCTTCTCCAGGGAATAGAACGTTGTCTTTTTGTGAACCGTGACAATAGATTGCTTTAATCTTACCATCTACTTCACAAGGACTCAATGGAACAGCCATATCTACATCTGCAATATTCCACTCTGCCCATGCTCCACGGTAACCCCATAGAACACAATTTTCTAACCAAGCTTCTCCTTCAAGTTGTTTTAAAGCAGCAATCAAGGCTTCGAAACAAACACCATGAGTACCATGTGGATCAGCAAGATCGGCAGCAGCATATATTTGTTGTGGCTTAATCTGTTGTAGATAGTTTACGATCACATCAATATCATCCTGAGATAGAGGCTTCTTTTCCACTGTACCCGTTTTGTAGAAAGGCATGTCCAAGAATGTTACCTTCTCTTCAGGAACCCCAACAAACTCATCTGCGTTAATTGCTTCAAGACGACGAAGAAGACCTTTAATTTCTAGTGCCTCTGGAGAATCTAGATCTCCTGGCTTACGATTTTTAATGATCTCAACCGCTTTGTCTAATTTTGCCTCAGCAACAGAGTCTCCTCCACCGAAAGTTCCATTAAACATCTTGATAAACTTCGCATAACGCAATACATCCTCATCAGCTACGGCAATATTACCAGAAACGTGGTAAGCTACATTTACATCATGACCTTGAGAAGCCAAACGAATAAATGTTCCTCCCATTGAAATTACATCATCATCTGGGTGAGGTGAGAATACAGCAATTTTCTTTTTTGCTGGCTCCGAAGGAGCTGGTCTATTCGTATCATCAGCATTTGGCTTTCCTCCTGGCCATCCAGTGATAGTATGCTGAAGATCGTTAAATACTTTTATGTTAATGTTATATGAATTGCAACACTTCTCAAGAAGATCACGCATTCCATATTTGGTATAATCTTCATCAGTAAGTTTCAATACAGGCTTTTGAACTTGTAGTGCCAACCATGTTACTGCCTTACGAATCATACGGTCGTTCCATTCGATATCACCAAACAACCAAGGCATGTCTGTTGTTGCCAATTCAGTTGCAGCATCATTATCTAGAACAAAACGCACATTGGAGTGGTATTGTAAGTAAGTAGCAGGAATTAGATCTGTGATCTCATCCTCGATAGCTTTCTTCACAATAGGAGCTTTGCTTTCTCCCCAAGCCATCAAAACAACACGTTTAGCATTAAGGATAGTACTGATCCCCATAGTAATAGCCTCATGAGGAACATTCGCAACACCACCAAAATCTTTCGCAGCATCTTTAATAGTAATTGCATCTAGTTTTACTCGACGTGTCAATGAGTAAAGACCAGATCCTGGTTCATTAAATCCAATGTGACCAGAACGACCAATACCTAGAATCTGAAGATCCAATCCTCCCAAAGAGGCAATCTTCGCTTCGTACTCACGACAGAAATCAACTACTTCCTCTTCTCCTATTGTTCCATCAGGAATGTGAACGTTCTCCGACTTAATATCAATATGATCGAAGAGATTTTCATGCATAAAACGAACATAACTGTTCTTATCAGCTGGAGCCATTGGTAGATACTCATCAAGGTTGAAAGTAACTACATTCTCAAAACTCAAACCCTCTTCTTTATGCAAACGAACCAACTCAGCATATACTCCAAGTGGTGTAGCACCAGTAGCCAATCCTAAAACAAAAGGCTTCTCTTGTGTCGCTTTCTTACGAATTAATTGTGCAATTCTTTGTGCAACTGCAACTGACCCCAATTCTTTGCTATCATATACCGAAGTTTCGATATTCTGATACGTCTGCTTAAGTTGGTTTATCTCTTTCATATCCTAATTTTGAAGATCTATTACTCTTATGGCACAATGCAATAAATTGCACTGCTTACATTTACTTTCCATTACAAAAGTACAGAGTAGAGAAAATAAAAAAAACCATTAAAGCACTAAAAAATTATAAAAGGGATTAAACAAAGAACAACAACAACACTATAATACTAGTTACAAGTCAGTTATATTCAAACAACCAACATGATAAAAAACTAAGTAAAAGGATTAAAATCAATGCAATTAATTGCATTTACAAAGTTGATTTTCGTAACACAAATGAATATTTAACATCATTTACACCTGAATAACAATCAGTTACAGAACCACCTGACAATATAATAAAACATTCACATAAAATGGATTCCATTTTGAAGTCACAAGAAGTAATCTTAGGAGACAAAAAATTAGGAAAGTCACTATAGGACAAGGAGATGACTTTAACATCTCGAGGAATCTTACGTCCTAAATCTCTCAAAGAAGATACCACTTGAAGCATATGGTGATTCGAAGCAGTAAAAAGCCCCGAAATATCTCTTCTGAAGTCTAACAAAGAGAATATCCACCGATGAAGATCTTCCAGATTTCCAGTTTCATTATAGATACATTCTGGGTTGTATTGTACACCATTTCTATTTAAAACATCCATATAAGCCCGCTCAATTTCACGATGAATAGAGGGAAGTAAAGGAGTCCCTACCATGGCAATATTGGTACCTGCCATCAATACAAGATGTTCAAAAGCTTCATAAGAAGCACTATATATATCTATGTTGACTTGAGGAAGATAGGTCTTTTCGTTCTCTGGATTTATTAAAACAACACGAAGTCCTTTAGACTCTAATGCTTCAAGAGAAGCAACAGTATCAGTACAGGGGAAGAAAGAGATGACACTCTGATACTGTTTCTCTAACAACATTTTAGTCAAAAGTTTTACATAAGAACTATTGGGAATAGGAAATAGAGATACAGCATAACCATATTGCTCGGCAATAGTAAGCATATTCACCGCATCTTGCATCAAATCGCTAGCTGCAACAGGATAGAGCAAAGCGGTCGTTTTATAAGGAAAGGCAGAGAGCGTTTGAGTTTCAGAGTCAAAATATCCCATTTCGTGAGCCTTGTCCACTATCTTCTTTTTGGTCTGTGTACTAATCTTGGGATGATTATTTAATGCTCTAGATACAGTTGAAGGGGAGATCCCTAAGGACTGGGCGATATCAGACACTCTTACTTTTGCCATAATAATATTAGCTTAAACTTAATAAACAACGATGGTCTCTTTGCAAATATATTTCTTTTGCAAAAATAGCAATTTAAGCAGGGTGACAAACAAATAGATGTAGCTTAAATCTTTTCATAGAATATGGTTGAAAACATTGGAAATGTTCTAAAAATTATATTTCTTACAAATACAAATAGATAAATTTTTACCCATTAATTTGTTTTTAATACCACGTACTAAAAATGAAAGCTACTTTAATTACCAACGTTAAGATCGTAAACGAAGGTAAAATACACAAGAAATGTTCGGTACTCATTAAAGGAGATACCATTGAGAAGATCTTCCGTAAAGAAGTTCCTCAGAATGTGATAGAGAAATATGATGTTTTAGATGGTGATAATAAATACTTGATTCCAGGAGTTATCGATGATCAAGTACACCTACGCGAACCAGGTATGACGCACAAAGAAGATATCTATCATGGGTCTAAGGCGGCAGTGGCTGGAGGGGTAACATCTTTTATGGAAATGCCCAATACGATACCTCAGGCAACAGATCTTGAGACTCTTGAAAAGAAGTATGATATTGCGAAAGAGACCTCTTTAGCAAACTATTCTTTCTACTTAGGAGCGACAAACAGCAACATTGAAGAGGTTAAAAAAATTGACAAAAAAAATATCTGTGGTGTCAAACTATTCATGGGATCATCCACGGGAAACATGTTGGTAGATAACCAGGAGGCGTTAGACTTACTATTTGCAAACTCTCCGGTTATCATTACATCTCACTGTGAAGATGAGCAAATTATTCGTGAGAATATTGCCAAAGCAAAAGAGAAGTTTGGAAATGATGTCCCTATTAGTGAACATCCTAATATTCGTAGTGCTGAGGCTTGTTACCAATCGACAGTTAAGACCATTGAACTTGCAAAAAAACATAATGCAAGGCTTCATGTACTCCATTTGTCAACGCAAAAAGAGATGGCACTGTTTGAGTCTGGAGAGTTAAAAGACAAAAATATTACTGCAGAAGTTTGTGTTCATCATCTGTGGTTTGACAGCAGTGACTATGAGAAATATGGCACAAAGATAAAATGGAACCCTGCAATTAAAACGAATGCTGACAAAGCAGCTCTTTGGGATGCATTTAATAGTGATAAACTCGATGTCGTAGCAACAGACCATGCACCTCACACTTTAGAGGAGAAGTCTAATAGCTATTTTAAAGCACCATCAGGTGGTCCACTTTTGCAACACTCTCTTGTGGCAATGCTTGACATGGCAAGAAAAGGCAACACAACCATTGAGAAGGTAGTTCAAAAAATGTGTCATGCTCCTGCCGATCTTTTCGAAGTAGAGAAGAGGGGATATATTCGAAAAGGATATAAAGCCGATCTTGTTTTAGTAGATCAAGCGCCATGGGAAGCAACTGCTGAAAATACACTTTATAAATGTCAATGGAGTCCTTTTGAAGGCACTAAGTTCGCATTTAAAGTAACACATACCTTTGTAAATGGGCAACTTGTATACAATGCAGACAAAGCAGGGATGCACTTTAATGAGGAGCATAAGGGACAACGTTTATCATTTGAACGTGAATAAGATTATTGTTTTCTTTTGTATTTCAATTTTTATATGGGGGTGCAATAGCACCCCTTCTACACTCAAGAATCCAAACAAAAGAGAACAGAATAGCGTGGGTTCAGTGTACTATGACGTAATCATAAAAAGTACGAAAGTATCTGATGATTGGGAACAGGTTGCTATTGAAAAACTAAACCATAAGAGACTTGTAACAGACCTTTTTCAACAGATTCTTGATGAAAAAGTTAGAGTGGAGGATTTCTTTGAAGAGACTGAAATTCCTATATCAGATTTTAAAAAGAGGATTGCATCAGGAGAAATCTCTACTGATAAAATCTCGAAGCTTCAGTTTCATGAACAGTGGGATACTTCAACGGTCCCATTACAGAAAAAAGTAATCTCTATCGTTTTTGCCGAAGATGCAGTAGATCACTTAGGCAAGCATATTGGATATCGTCCTCTGTTTGTCTGCTTCTACGAAAAAAATAAATAAGTCATATCCGCCATAATGGATTTATTTCCATTTTAATAACGATCAATACAATCAACATATAATTCAATTAAAAATTCTTTTGAGAAAAAATATTGATTGCATTGATCGTTATTTTATTCTAGCAAACCTCGAGATCCAAAGATGTATACAACTTACCTACAAAAGTTTTAACCTCAGCTATATAACTTTCTCTTCTCTCGCCATAGAAATATTTTTAATAATTATACACTCTTTTTAACTGGATATATTCTAATTAACTTCAAGAAGTATCGTAATATTGCGATATAATAATATTACAATTAATGGGAATCACAAAGTCAGATTTGTTTACTACAGAACAGAACCAAATTGCTGCTTATACTAAAGTATTAGGGCATCCAGCAAGAATTGCAATAATCGAACAGATTATACAAGAGGGGCAATGTATCAATAAGTCCTTAGTAAAAGAGTTGGGATTATCTCAAGCATCAATAAGTCAACATCTAAAAGAGCTTAAAAGTGCAGGTCTTATTCAAGGTACTATTGAAGGACAGAGTGTACACTACTGTTTAAATACTCGCAATTGGGCAATATTGGAAGAGAAGATGCAAAAAATATTTAAGGCAATTAATAATCAGAATATCCACTGTAAAATCTAATAAAATATTATGAATTGGAAAGAAGTCATAGCAAATGCAGACTTGTCATCGATTACTGAAGAGAGAAGACAAGTACTCAAATCTGTTATTGAATATGTACAAAATAAAGTCAATAACCACGAGATCCCTGTTCTAAACTATGTGTGTACACATAACTCACGTAGAAGTCAACTGTCTCAAATATGGGGGTATGCATCAGCAGCATTTTATGGTATCGAAATTGTAAGCTATTCTGGAGGTGTAGAGGTTACTGCATTCAATGAAAGAGCTGTTAAAGAAGTGAAAAACTGTGGATTTGACGTAGCTATAAAAGAGCAGAATGGAGACAATCCGATCTATGAAGTATCGTTAGGAGAGGATATCCCATCAATTACAATGTTCTCTAAAGTTTTCGATGATGTTTCTAATAGCCAAAGGCCTTTTGCAGCTATTATGACTTGTGACCATGCAGATGAGAATTGTCCATTCATTCCTGATGCAGAAGTACGATTGCCTGTTCGATATGAGGACCCAAAAAAGTTTGATGACACAGATAAAGAGACTGAGATGTATCACACTCGTTCTATCGAAATAATGACAGAGATGAAGTATCTATTTTCTCAAATAAAAAGATAAGACCAAAATGAAAAAACTAAATTTTGTCGATCAATACTTAACACTTTGGATATTTCTAGCAATGGCTATTGGGGTTGCGATAGGATATTTCATTCCATCTTCTGCTACTTTTATAAATAGTATGAGTTCTGGATCAACAAATATCCCTATCGCAATAGGGTTAATTGTGATGATGTATCCACCACTGGCAAAAGTTGATTATAAATTATTGCCTAAGGTTTTCAAAAATACTAAGATCCTTTCCATATCCTTGTTCATGAACTGGATTGTTGGACCTATATTGATGTTTGCATTGGCACTCATATTCTTGCATGACAAACCAGAATATATGGTAGGCCTTATTTTAATTGGTCTTGCGCGTTGTATTGCCATGGTCTTGGTATGGAATGACCTTGCCGATGGAAGTAGTGAATATGGTGCGGGATTAGTCGCACTTAATAGTATATTCCAAGTATTTGGATATAGTTTTTATGCTTGGCTCTTTATCACAAAACTTCCTCCTCTATTCGGATATGAGGGAGCTATTGTAGACATCTCCATAGCAACAATCGCAGAGAGTGTGGCAATCTATCTAGGGATTCCTTTTTTAATGGGACTACTTTCAAGGCTTATCTTGGTACGCCTTAAAGGTGAAGAGTGGTATCAAACAAAATTCATCCCAAGCATATCCCCACTCACTCTGATCTCTCTACTATTTACTATTGTAGTGATGTTTTCTTTAAAAGGAGAGCTTATTGTTGAGATCCCTATGGATGTGGTTCGTATTGCCATTCCCTTGCTAATATACTTTATTATAATGTTCCTATTGAGCTTTTGGGCTAGTCGAAAAATGGGGGCGAACTACAAAGAGAATGCATCAATCTCATTCACTGCTACAGGGAATAATTTTGAATTAGCAATCGCGGTTGCAATCGCAGTGTTTGGTCTAAATTCAGGACAAGCATTTACTGGAGTTATTGGCCCTCTCATTGAGGTTCCCGCTTTAATTCTATTGGTGAAAGTAGCACAATTCCTAAGAAAGAAGTATTATACAAAAATCGAGTAGGTAGGGGGATTACTCCCCCGCCCTCTCACACCACCGTACATACTCTCGTATACGGCGGTTTCAATTAACTCTGAACTTTTCGTAGTTTATCGACATATTGTATAGCCCTAATTTATCGAACCATTGCAAACTCATTGCTTGATGTGATTGTGGACTGCTTGACTTACGCCACCAACCCTTACCTGACAGTGCTAGAATCCAACTCTGCCATGTCCGAACTCCTAGATTATTCAGAAATCGTTTTACTGCGATCGTTTTCTTGCATTGCTTCAATCGATAACATCTTAACTTTCTTCGAATCCATGCGTCGATATCATTCAATATACGTTTGCAACTTGCCCATTTAAAATAATTAAACCATCCTCGTAAGATAGGATTAAGTTCTTCTACAACTTGTTTCAGACTTTGTCCTCGGTTACGTTTGGTTACCATTCTTACCTTAGATTTAAGACGTGCGGTTCGAGATCTTCCAATGATAAGTGTTCCGTTGTTTAAGATAGTGTAGCCTAGTAGTTCGGTTTTACTACTCTCACAACTGATACTCTTTTCTTCATTGACTTTTAATTTAAGTTGAGAGGTGAGAAAGTTGCTTATCGATTTCTTTACTCTCTCGCTGGCTCTATGGCTGCGAACAAAAATGCTAAAATCGTCAGCATATCTTACAAAACAATGACCTCTAGATTCTAATTCTTTATCAAGTTCATCTAGTACAACGTTTGACAAAAGTGGTGATAAAGGACTCCCTTGTGGGGTTCCTTTAATTCGTACAGATGTCACTCCCCCTTTCATAATTCCACATTGTAAGTAACGACGGATTAGTAAAAGTAGGCGTTGATCCTCTACTTTATGGCTTAATTTCCATATCAATCGGTCATGGTTCACTTCATCAAAGAAGCTCTTCATATCCATATCGACAACGTAGTACATGTCATCTGAAACATATTCACTCGCTTGTTTTAATGCCTGATGAGCACTACGTTTGGGACGAAATCCATAACTGTAATTTGAAAACTCATTCTCGTAAATAGGAGTTAATACCTGAGAAATAGCTTGTTGAATAACTCGATCCTGAACTGTAGGGATACCTAATTCGCGATCCCCTCCATTGGCTTTCGGAATCATAACACTCCGAACGGATTGAGGATAGTAAGTACCTAGCAAAATATTGTCAACCATTGATTCGCCATATTCGGCGTACCATGTTGAAAATTTTCCAACCGGTACTCGATCTATACCTGCGGCTCCTTTGTTTCGTTTCACCTGCTTAAATGCACGATGTAAATTATCGTGCGAACATACAATACCGATCAAGTCGGTAGCTAAGGCTCGTCCTTGTTTATTGACTCGTTTTACTTGCTTCCCCAATGATAGATTCGCGCCCTCTACGTGTTTACGATCTCCATATTGGTGTATAGTGTCCAGTCTCCGTTACATGAACAGATCTAATTGGTACGCTATGTCTTGCTGATGCTCCATAAAATAAACGTTCGACTGACTGCTCCTTACGTTAATTGATTCAGACCTTCGTTTTCCTAAAAAAAAAGAAAACTACTATGTCTTTTGCTGACTTCTCACTCTTATAAGTACCTATGGCCGATTGTCTCCTCTCGGTTTGTCACGGGTGCAACAGGTGGTGAGATCTCAATGTCATTAAGTTAAGCTTTAATTATATTGCATCTCTTTGATTCGTAAGTGTTTTTGGACGTTTTCTGTTATCAAACTTTCTAGTGTCTCGCTCATTTTTTCTATTCGGTCGTATAGGAATTGTGTGTTTTTTTAATAGTTCTTTAATCTGAAATATCGTTTTGGACATTTCTTGTTCTGTAAAGAATATCTCAATGATTCTATTCTTCAAGATTCCATAGGATACATTATTGTTTACTTTGTAATTGTATTTTTTAGTCCCTTTCTGTTCTTTTAATTCATCATTAATCTCTTCGATTAATAAGGTTTGGATATTGCTAACAAAAATGGTGGAATAAAAATCTTGTAATATCACTTGTTCTGAGTTCCCTGAAAAGTTTCCAACCTTCAGTTTATTCTTCAATTCATTATAAAAAATCTCCACATTCCATCTCTTGAAATACAGGTCTTTAAATATGTTATTTCTATACTCATCTTTATCAAGAAGAGAACTTATAAGAATTTCAACAGTGCCATTTGGCAACACAACTTTATTCATGCGTACAATGATAGTTTCATCACCAGTGTAACCTTTTTCTTTTAAACATGTTATACTTGGAGATAATTCAATCAACTTTGTTTTATCCGTACTATTCAAAAACTCTTTTGTTTCTTTATTAAAGTTCGTTTGAACTCGAAAAAGAAAGTCAATATCCCTTTTCTTATGTTGATACATCATATCAAAAGAAGGATAGCCTCTGTCATATAAAATAAGATCACCAGGAGTTGCATGCTTTATATGATCAATCGCTAAATCTCGTTCTGTTCTAGAAAGTGGCTGAAGTGTTGAATCAATAACAAATCCATTTAATACATCATATAATAAAGAAACTCTTCCCTGAATAATAGGTTCTTTTGTATGTGGTTGATTAGATCCAAAGACTTCCATTAACTCTTTGGTATTGGGTAGAGTTAGAAGCGATCCATCTACTGCAAGGACTCTAAACTTATGCCATTTCTTATAAGTATTATCAGTATAAAATTCATCAGTAAGTTTCTTTGATAAAACATCAAACACCTTGTAATCAATCTTTTTTCTGCTTTGAACAAATGCACTCTTGGTAAAATGATCATCTGTTTTAAGTTTTTTGTCTTTGTTAAATACACCAATGATATTATCAATTTCAATAGATAGTGTCTTGGTAATTCTATTCATTAAAAAGAGAAGTATTTTCGGGAATTTTAATTTTCTATTTCTTGTAAAATCTTTGTCGTTCATTCTATATTGATTCTGTAATTCATTCGAATATATATATTGCATTATCTTTTTCAATATGAACTCAGGTGTTTTTTTTACCATGTCTATGTTGTTGATTATGAATACAATATACGAAATATTTATCATAATAACAAGCCAAGCCATTGATAATCAACACATTACTTAACTTAATGACATTGGGTGAGATCTCTCGGGATAAGGTAATAGACTTTCCTTGCGTATCGCCTGATTTACTGTATGGAGTTACGGTTGAATTTCGGGCGTTCCCAATCTATAGCTCGGTTGCCCGCTCCAAGTCAGCCTTATATCAGATTTCTGTGCGTCAATACGTCAAGTTTGCTAATGGCTTCCTTCAGATTTGGAGTCACCTCCAACACCCTTGCCAATTGCTAATGTTTCCTATCAACTCGGCACATACAGAGACTTGCACTCTGCTAGACTATTACCATGCCCGACATACCAAAAAAAACTGACTCTTTATAAGAAACCCCTTTCATTAAAAGGGCGGCGACCTACTCTCGCCCATCTCTGCAGTAGCCTCAGCGCGATAGGGCTTAACTTCTCTGTTCCCAAAGGGCATTAAATTCGGGAGGTCCCTCTTTCCAACATTAGAAGATACATCTCTTTATTTCTAAAACGATAGCATAGTTATATTTCAGAAAAGTATAGACACAAAAAAAGCTGACTCTTTATAAGAAACCCCTTTTATTAAAAGGGCGGAGACCTACTCTCGCCCATCTCTGCAGTAGCCTCAGCGCGATAGGGCTTAACTTTTCTGTTCCCAAAGGGCATTAAATTCGGGAGGTCCCTCTTTCCAACATTAGAAGATACATCTCTTTATTTCTAAAACGATAACATAGTTATATTTCAGAAAAGTATAGACAAAAAAAAACTGATTCTTTATAAGAAGCCCCTTTTATTAAAACAGCGGCGACCTACTCTCCCACTTTTCTGCAGTAGCCTCAGCGCGATAGGGCTTAACTTCTCTGTTACCAAAGGGCATTAAATTCGGGAAGAAGTCCCTCTTTCCAACATTAGAAGATACATCTCTTTATTTCTAAAACGATAGCATAATTATATTTCATAAAAGTATAGACACAAAAAAAAGCTGACTCTTTATAAGAAACCCCTTTCATTAAAAGGGTGGCGACCTACTCTCGCCCATCTCTGCAGTAGCCTCAGCGCGATAGGACTTAACTTCTCTGTTACCAAAGAGCATTAAATTCGGGAAGAGGTCCCTCTTTCCAACATTAGAAGATACATCTCTTTATTTCTAAAACGATAGCATAGTTATATTTCAGAAAAGTATAGACACAAAAAAAGCTGACTCTTTAGAAGAAGCCCCTTTTATTAAAAGGGCGGCGACCTACTCTCGCCCATCTCTGCAGTAACCTCAGCGCGATAGGGCTTAACTTCTCTGTTCCCAAAGGGCATTAAATTCGGGAAGAGGTCCCTCTTCCCAAGATTAGAAGATACATCTCTTTATTTCTAAACGATAGCATAGTTATATTTCAGAAAAGTATAGACACAAAAAAAGCTGACTCTTTAGAAGAATCAGCTTTTATTAAAAGGGCGGCGACCTACTCTCCCACATCTCTGCAGTACCATCGGCGCGATAGGGCTTAACTTCTCTGTTCGGAATGGGAAGAGGTGGAACCCCTATGCAATAACCACCTTAAATTGTTAATACGGTGATTTATACGTGACTAATAATTTTAATAATATTAATCAATATACATAGTTCAATATGATTTTGACATTTCTCCTGGAAGAAGGAATCCTAGAATACAACATACTTTATTCTAATGAAAGTTTCGGGTAATTAGTACTGCTCGGCTTTGGTCTCGCAACCTTTACACCTGCAGCCTATCAACGTCGTAGTCTCCAACGACCCTCTAAGGAAACCTCATCTTGAGTGGAGCTTCGTGCTTAGATGCTTTCAGCACTTATCTCTTCCAAACGTAGCTACTCAGCAATGCACCTGGCGGCACAACTGATACACCAGAGGTTTGTCCACCGCGGTCCTCTCGTACTAGCAGCAGCTTCTCTCAAGTTTCCTGCGCCCACAACAGATAGGGACCGAACTGTCTCACGACGTTCTGAACCCAGCTCGCGTGCCACTTTAATGGGCGAACAGCCCAACCCTTGGGACCTTCTCCAGCCCCAGGATGTGACGAGCCGACATCGAGGTGCCAAACCGCTCCGTCGATATGAGCTCTTGGGAGCGATCAGCCTGTTATCCCCGGAGTACCTTTTATCCTTTGAGCGATGGCCCTTCCATACGGAACCACCGGATCACTATGCTCTACTTTCGTACCTGATCGACTTGTTGGTCTCACAGTCAAGCACCCTTGTGCCATTACACTCTACAGACGGTTACCAATCGTCTTGAGGGTACCTTTAGAAGCCTCCGTTACTCTTTTGGAGGCGACCACCCCAGTCAAACTACCCACCACACAATGTCCTCATCACTGAGTTAGGTTCCAAACAGGCAAAGGGTCGTATTTCAAGGACGACTCCACAACGCCTAGCGACGCCGCTTCATTGTCTCCGACCTATCCTACACATTACATGCCCAGAATCAATGTGAAGTTGCAGTAAAGGTTCACGGGGTCTTTCCGTCCCGTTGCGGGTAATCGGCATCTTCACCGATACTTCAATTTCACCGAGCTCATGGCTGAGACAGTGCCCAGATCGTTGCACCATTCGTGCAGGTCGGAACTTACCCGACAAGGAATTTCGCTACCTTAGGACCGTTATAGTTACGGCCGCCGTTTACCGGGGCTTCATTTCAGCGCTTCTCCGAAGATAACGCCCCCACTTAACCTTCCGGCACCGGGCAGGTGTCAGGCCTTATACATCATCTTTCGATTTAGCAAAGCCCTGTGTTTTTGATAAACAGTCGCCTGGGCCTTTTCACTGCGGCTCCCCTTACGAGGAGCGATCCTTCTCCCGAAGTTACGGATCGATTTTGCCTAGTTCCTTAGCCATGAATCACTCGAGCGCCTCAGGATTCTCTCCTTGACTACCTGTGTCGGTTTGCGGTACGGGTCTGTATAATCTACGTTTAGAGGTTTTTCTTGGAAGCCCTTAGGCACACTATCCAATTGTCCGAAGACGCTTGGTACTATCAGGTTTCAGCTCAATGTGCGGATTTGCCTACACATATCATAACCTAAGCCCTTCAACGTACTATTCCGTCAGTACGCGGTGCTTTCATCACTCCGTCGCCCCATCACAATTATACAAAGTACAGGAATATTAACCTGTTGTCCATCGAGTTCGCCGTTCGGCTTTCCCTTAGGTCCCGACTAACCCTGATCCGATTAGCGTTGATCAGGAAACCTTAGTCTATCGGCGGGGGGGTTTCTCGCCCCCCTTATCGTTACTTATGCCTACATTTGCTTTTCTAACCGCTCCAGCACACCTCACAGTATGCATTCAACGCTGGTTAGAATGCTCCCCTACCACTTAATGGTAGTCCATTAAATCCATAGCTTCGGTGATATGTTTAATGCCCGATTATTATCCATGCCCGATCGCTCGACTAGTGAGCTGTTACGCACTCTTTAAATGAATGGCTGCTTCCAAGCCAACATCCTAGCTGTCTATGCAATCAGACCTCGTTTGTTCAACTTAACATATACTTGGGGACCTTAGCTGATGGTCCGGGTTCTTTCCCTTTCGGACATGGACCTTAGCACCCATGCCCTCACTCCTGGTAATCATATTACAGCATTCGGAGTTTGTCTGGAGTTGATAGGCGGTGAAGCCCTCGCATCCAATCAGTAGCTCTACCTCTGCAATACTATATCCAAGGCTGCACCTAAATGCATTTCGGGGAGTACGAGCTATTTCCGAGTTTGATTGGCCTTTCACCCCTACCCACAGGTCATCCAAGAGCTTTTCAACGCTCCCTGGTTCGGTCCTCCATCTTGTGTTACCAAGACTTCAACCTGCCCATGGGTAGATCACACGGTTTCGCGTCTACCCCCACTGACTTTAGCGCCCTATTCAGACTCGCTTTCGCTTCGGCTCCTAGCCTTAAACTATTAACCTTGCCAGTGAGGAGTAACTCGTAGGCTCATTATGCAAAAGGCACGCCGTCACATGTTAACATGCTCCGACCGCTTGTAAGTGTATGGTTTCAGGTACTTTTTCACTCCCCTGTTCGGGGTACTTTTCACCTTTCCCTCACGGTACTGGTTCACTATCGGTCTCTTAGGAGTATTTAGCCTTACCAGATGGTCCTGGCAGATTCAGACAGGGTTTCACGTGCCCCGCCCTACTCAGGATACTGCTAGATCATATTTGCTTACGTGTACAGGACTTTCACCCTCTTTGGTGTAACTTTCCAGTTACTTCCACTTCACGCATAATCTCATATTGCAGTCCTACAACCCCAATTACGCCGAAACGTAATTGGTTTGGGCTAATCCGCGTTCGATCGCCACTACTAACGGAATCACTTTTGTTTTCTCTTCCTCCGGGTACTTAGATGTTTCAGTTCTCCGGGTTTGCCTCTGATATAATCAGATAACCAATAAATTGGCTGGGTTGCCCCATTCAGAAATCTTCGGATCATAGGTTGTTTGCACCTCCCCAAAGCTTATCGCAGCTTATCACGTCTTTCATCGCCTCTAAGAGCCAAGGCATCCACCATACACCCTTACTTACTTTCTATTACATTAACCTTTTCGTTAATCTAAAATATTACTGTTGTATTCTTTTTACAGATTACTTCTTCCAGAATGTCAAAGAACTTATATACACTAATTAGTTAATCAGTATAAATGTGTGGAGAATATCGGAGTCGAACCGATGACCTCCTGCGTGCAAGGCAGGCGCTCTAGCCAACTGAGCTAATCCCCCCAATAACCTGCGTTATCTTAAATGTAGTCCCGCCCAGACTTGAACTGGGGACCTCTACATTATCAGTGTAGCGCTCTAACCAGCTGAGCTACGGGACTATGCTATAAAAACATAACCACCTTAGTTTTTCAGCTTACGCTATCACCACGTTGGTCATGTGGGTATATAAGGTTTTTTTGATATGACAAGAAAAAACAACCTAATCTGTCGATTTTCTTAAACCGTTCTTGTCGGCTCCAGAAAGGAGGTGTTCCAGCCACACCTTCCGGTACGGCTACCTTGTTACGACTTAACCCCAGTCACTAGTTTTACCCTAGGCCGCTCCTCTCGGTAACAGACTTCAGGCACCCCCAGCTTCCATGGTTTGACGGGCGGTGTGTACAAGGCCCGGGAACGTATTCACCGCGCCATGGCTGATGCGCGATTACTAGCGAATCCAGCTTCACGGAGTCGAGTTGCAGACTCCGATCCGAACTGAGACCAGTTTTAGAGATTAGCATCCTGTCGCCAGGTAGCTGCCCTTTGTACTGACCATTGTAACACGTGTGTAGCCCTGGACATAAGGGCCGTGCTGATTTGACGTCATCCCCACCTTCCTCTCACCTTACGGTGGCAGTCTCTCTAGAGTCCTCAGCTTAACCTGTTAGCAACTAAAGATAAGGGTTGCGCTCGTTATGGGACTTAACCCGACACCTCACGGCACGAGCTGACGACAACCATGCAGCACCTTGTACGTCGTCCGAAGAAAGGTCTATCTCTAGACCGGTCGCCGTACATTTAAGCCCAGGTAAGGTTCCTCGCGTATCATCGAATTAAACCACATGTTCCTCCGCTTGTGCGGGCCCCCGTCAATTCCTTTGAGTTTCAATCTTGCGATCGTACTCCCCAGGTGGATTACTTAAAACTTTCGCTTAGCCACTGACTGTGTATCGCCAACAGCGAGTAATCATCGTTTACGGCGTGGACTACCAGGGTATCTAATCCTGTTCGCTCCCCACGCTTTCGTACATCAGCGTCAGTTATACCTTAGTAAGCTGCCTTCGCAATCGGTGTTCTGAGTAATATCTAAGCATTTCACCGCTACACTACTCATTCCGCCTACCTCAAGTATACTCAAGTAATACAGTTTCAATGGCAGTTCTACAGTTGAGCTGCAGGATTTCACCACTGACTTATATTACCGCCTACGTACCCTTTAAACCCAATAAATCCGGATAACGCTTACACCCTCCGTATTACCGCGGCTGCTGGCACGGAGTTAGCCGGTGTTTATTCATATGCTACCTTCAGCTACTTTCACGAAAGTAGGTTTATTTGCATATAAAAGAAGTTTACAACCCATAGGGCAGTCATCCTTCACGCGGGATGGCTGGTTCAGACTTGCGTCCATTGACCAATATTCCTCACTGCTGCCTCCCGTAGGAGTCTGGTCCGTGTCTCAGTACCAGTGTGGGGGATCATCCTCTCAGAACCCCTAGACATCGTTGCCTTGGTAAGCCGTTACCTTACCAACTAGCTAATGTCACGCATGTTCATCTTGTACCGCCGGAGCTTTAATTATCGAGCCAGGCGACTCAATAATACTATGAGGTATTAATCCAAATTTCTCTGGGCTATCCCTCTGTACAAGGCAGATTACATACGCGTTACTCACCCGTGCGCCGGTCGTCGTCTGGTAGCAAGCTACCTCCGTTACCCCTCGACTTGCATGTGTTAGGCCTCCCGCTAGCGTTCATCCTGAGCCAGGATCAAACTCTTCGTTGTATAAAAAGTTAATTAATTTAGCTCAACAAAAACTCAAAAATCTATTGATTGACGGTTGCTTTTTTGTACTTGTCATTATCAAAAAAATATCTTCAAAGAACGTTTTGTTCATAAAAAAAATCAACTCAAGTGAATTGATCTTTCATTAAAAGGGCGGCGACCTACTCTCCCACATCTCTGCAGTACCATCGGCGCGATAGGGCTTAACTTCTCTGTTCGGAATGGGAAGAGGTGGAACCCCTATGCAATAACCACCTTAAATTGTTAATACGGTGATTTATACGTGACTAATAATTTTAATAATATTAATCAATATACATAGTTCAATATGATTTTGACATTTCTCCTGGAAGAAGGAATCCTAGAATACAACATACTTTATTCTAATGAAAGTTTCGGGTAATTAGTACTGCTCGGCTTTGGTCTCGCAACCTTTACACCTGCAGCCTATCAACGTCGTAGTCTCCAACGACCCTCTAAGGAAACCTCATCTTGAGTGGAGCTTCGTGCTTAGATGCTTTCAGCACTTATCTCTTCCAAACGTAGCTACTCAGCAATGCACCTGGCGGCACAACTGATACACCAGAGGTTTGTCCACCGCGGTCCTCTCGTACTAGCAGCAGCTTCTCTCAAGTTTCCTGCGCCCACAACAGATAGGGACCGAACTGTCTCACGACGTTCTGAACCCAGCTCGCGTGCCACTTTAATGGGCGAACAGCCCAACCCTTGGGACCTTCTCCAGCCCCAGGATGTGACGAGCCGACATCGAGGTGCCAAACCGCTCCGTCGATATGAGCTCTTGGGAGCGATCAGCCTGTTATCCCCGGAGTACCTTTTATCCTTTGAGCGATGGCCCTTCCATACGGAACCACCGGATCACTATGCTCTACTTTCGTACCTGATCGACTTGTTGGTCTCACAGTCAAGCACCCTTGTGCCATTACACTCTACAGACGGTTACCAATCGTCTTGAGGGTACCTTTAGAAGCCTCCGTTACTCTTTTGGAGGCGACCACCCCAGTCAAACTACCCACCACACAATGTCCTCATCGCTGAGTTAGGTTCCAAACAGGCAAAGGGTCGTATTTCAAGGACGACTCCACAACGCCTAGCGACGCCGCTTCATTGTCTCCGACCTATCCTACACATTACATGCCCAGAATCAATGTGAAGTTGCAGTAAAGGTTCACGGGGTCTTTCCGTCCCGTTGCGGGTAATCGGCATCTTCACCGATACTTCAATTTCACCGAGCTCATGGCTGAGACAGTGCCCAGATCGTTGCACCATTCGTGCAGGTCGGAACTTACCCGACAAGGAATTTCGCTACCTTAGGACCGTTATAGTTACGGCCGCCGTTTACCGGGGCTTCATTTCAGCGCTTCTCCGAAGATAACGCCCCCACTTAACCTTCCGGCACCGGGCAGGTGTCAGGCCTTATACATCATCTTTCGATTTAGCAAAGCCCTGTGTTTTTGATAAACAGTCGCCTGGGCCTTTTCACTGCGGCTCCCCTTACGAGGAGCGATCCTTCTCCCGAAGTTACGGATCGATTTTGCCTAGTTCCTTAGCCATGAATCACTCGAGCGCCTCAGGATTCTCTCCTTGACTACCTGTGTCGGTTTGCGGTACGGGTCTGTATAATCTACGTTTAGAGGTTTTTCTTGGAAGCCCTTAGGCACACTATCCAATTGTCCGAAGACGCTTGGTACTATCAGGTTTCAGCTCAATGTGCGGATTTGCCTACACATATCATAACCTAAGCCCTTCAACGTACTATTCCGTCAGTACGCGGTGCTTTCATCACTCCGTCGCCCCATCACAATTATACAAAGTACAGGAATATTAACCTGTTGTCCATCGAGTTCGCCGTTCGGCTTTCCCTTAGGTCCCGACTAACCCTGATCCGATTAGCGTTGATCAGGAAACCTTAGTCTATCGGCGGGGGGGTTTCTCGCCCCCCTTATCGTTACTTATGCCTACATTTGCTTTTCTAACCGCTCCAGCACACCTCACAGTATGCATTCAACGCTGGTTAGAATGCTCCCCTACCACTTAATGGTAGTCCATTAAATCCATAGCTTCGGTGATATGTTTAATGCCCGATTATTATCCATGCCCGATCGCTCGACTAGTGAGCTGTTACGCACTCTTTAAATGAATGGCTGCTTCCAAGCCAACATCCTAGCTGTCTATGCAATCAGACCTCGTTTGTTCAACTTAACATATACTTGGGGACCTTAGCTGATGGTCCGGGTTCTTTCCCTTTCGGACATGGACCTTAGCACCCATGCCCTCACTCCTGGTAATCATATTACAGCATTCGGAGTTTGTCTGGAGTTGATAGGCGGTGAAGCCCTCGCATCCAATCAGTAGCTCTACCTCTGCAATACTATATCCAAGGCTGCACCTAAATGCATTTCGGGGAGTACGAGCTATTTCCGAGTTTGATTGGCCTTTCACCCCTACCCACAGGTCATCCAAGAGCTTTTCAACGCTCCCTGGTTCGGTCCTCCATCTTGTGTTACCAAGACTTCAACCTGCCCATGGGTAGATCACACGGTTTCGCGTCTACCCCCACTGACTTTAGCGCCCTATTCAGACTCGCTTTCGCTTCGGCTCCTAGCCTTAAACTATTAACCTTGCCAGTGAGGAGTAACTCGTAGGCTCATTATGCAAAAGGCACGCCGTCACATATAAATATGCTCCGACCGCTTGTAAGTGTATGGTTTCAGGTACTTTTTCACTCCCCTGTTCGGGGTACTTTTCACCTTTCCCTCACGGTACTGGTTCACTATCGGTCTCTTAGGAGTATTTAGCCTTACCAGATGGTCCTGGCAGATTCAGACAGGGTTTCACGTGCCCCGCCCTACTCAGGATACTGCTAGATCATATTTGCTTACGTGTACAGGACTTTCACCCTCTTTGGTGTAACTTTCCAGTTACTTCCACTTCACGCATAATCTCATATTGCAGTCCTACAACCCCAATTACGCCGAAACGTAATTGGTTTGGGCTAATCCGCGTTCGATCGCCACTACTAACGGAATCACTTTTGTTTTCTCTTCCTCCGGGTACTTAGATGTTTCAGTTCTCCGGGTTTGCCTCTGATATAATCAGATAACCAATAAATTGGCTGGGTTGCCCCATTCAGAAATCTTCGGATCATAGGTTGTTTGCACCTCCCCAAAGCTTATCGCAGCTTATCACGTCTTTCATCGCCTCTAAGAGCCAAGGCATCCACCATACACCCTTACTTACTTTCTATTACATTAACCTTTTCGTTAATCTAAAATATTACTGTTGTATTCTTTTTACAGATTACTTCTTCCAGAATGTCAAAGAACTTATATACACTAATTAGTTAATCAGTATAAATGTGTGGAGAATATCGGAGTCGAACCGATGACCTCCTGCGTGCAAGGCAGGCGCTCTAGCCAACTGAGCTAATCCCCCCAATAACCTGCGTTATCTTAAATGTAGTCCCGCCCAGACTTGAACTGGGGACCTCTACATTATCAGTGTAGCGCTCTAACCAGCTGAGCTACGGGACTATGCTATAAAAACATAACCACCTTAGTTTTTCAGCTTACGCTATCACCACGTTGGTCATGTGGGTATATAAGGTTTTTTTGATATGACAAGAAAAAACAACCTAATCTGTCGATTTTCTTAAACCGTTCTTGTCGGCTCCAGAAAGGAGGTGTTCCAGCCACACCTTCCGGTACGGCTACCTTGTTACGACTTAACCCCAGTCACTAGTTTTACCCTAGGCCGCTCCTCTCGGTAACAGACTTCAGGCACCCCCAGCTTCCATGGTTTGACGGGCGGTGTGTACAAGGCCCGGGAACGTATTCACCGCGCCATGGCTGATGCGCGATTACTAGCGAATCCAGCTTCACGGAGTCGAGTTGCAGACTCCGATCCGAACTGAGACCAGTTTTAGAGATTAGCATCCTGTCGCCAGGTAGCTGCCCTTTGTACTGACCATTGTAACACGTGTGTAGCCCTGGACATAAGGGCCGTGCTGATTTGACGTCATCCCCACCTTCCTCTCACCTTACGGTGGCAGTCTCTCTAGAGTCCTCAGCTTAACCTGTTAGCAACTAAAGATAAGGGTTGCGCTCGTTATGGGACTTAACCCGACACCTCACGGCACGAGCTGACGACAACCATGCAGCACCTTGTACGTCGTCCGAAGAAAGGTCTATCTCTAGACCGGTCGCCGTACATTTAAGCCCAGGTAAGGTTCCTCGCGTATCATCGAATTAAACCACATGTTCCTCCGCTTGTGCGGGCCCCCGTCAATTCCTTTGAGTTTCAATCTTGCGATCGTACTCCCCAGGTGGATTACTTAAAACTTTCGCTTAGCCACTGACTGTGTATCGCCAACAGCGAGTAATCATCGTTTACGGCGTGGACTACCAGGGTATCTAATCCTGTTCGCTCCCCACGCTTTCGTACATCAGCGTCAGTTATACCTTAGTAAGCTGCCTTCGCAATCGGTGTTCTGAGTAATATCTAAGCATTTCACCGCTACACTACTCATTCCGCCTACCTCAAGTATACTCAAGTAATACAGTTTCAATGGCAGTTCTACAGTTGAGCTGCAGGATTTCACCACTGACTTATATTACCGCCTACGTACCCTTTAAACCCAATAAATCCGGATAACGCTTACACCCTCCGTATTACCGCGGCTGCTGGCACGGAGTTAGCCGGTGTTTATTCATATGCTACCTTCAGCTACTTTCACGAAAGTAGGTTTATTTGCATATAAAAGAAGTTTACAACCCATAGGGCAGTCATCCTTCACGCGGGATGGCTGGTTCAGACTTGCGTCCATTGACCAATATTCCTCACTGCTGCCTCCCGTAGGAGTCTGGTCCGTGTCTCAGTACCAGTGTGGGGGATCATCCTCTCAGAACCCCTAGACATCGTTGCCTTGGTAAGCCGTTACCTTACCAACTAGCTAATGTCACGCATGTTCATCTTGTACCGCCGGAGCTTTAATTATCGAGCCAGGCGACTCAATAATACTATGAGGTATTAATCCAAATTTCTCTGGGCTATCCCTCTGTACAAGGCAGATTACATACGCGTTACTCACCCGTGCGCCGGTCGTCGTCTGGTAGCAAGCTACCTCCGTTACCCCTCGACTTGCATGTGTTAGGCCTCCCGCTAGCGTTCATCCTGAGCCAGGATCAAACTCTTCGTTGTATAAAAAGTTAATTAATTTAGCTCAACAAAAACTCAAAAATCTATTGATTGACGGTTGCTTTTTTGTACTTGTCATTATCAAAAAAATATCTTCAAAGAACTTATTTCTTATTCATCCATCGTCGCCGTTGCTCCGATGTTTTTGCGGTTGCAAAGATAAATCATTTTATCTTTAAACTCCAAATGTTTTTTCATTTATTTTTCGTCTCCGAAAAACTAAAAAACATTGAATCAAAACCATTAAGAACTCGCTATCGTTTTTCTCGAAAGCGTTGCAAAGAAAGGGCTTTTTTTGCTTTACTTCCAAATAAAAAAACAGTTAATTTTACCTACCCAACGTGAAACACCTGCTATCACACTAATCCAAAACATGTTATGAAACACATCTTTTTTTCATCCCTACAGATACATTCCGAACACGGTTCATCTCAAATCAAATATTGACACCAAGAGACTCATCCACTAAAACCATACTATCGTGGAAAAACATCCAAAATCTTAACGTTTCTATTTAAATTACGATAAATCACTTCCAAGAAAACAGTTTCTTGGAAGACAACCTTTGCAATATCCATACTTTCATGGACAACCTCTATTGAGGGACATCCATAGGGAATCCATAGGGATTGATAGGTACTTTGTCCATGGTTTGTCCATCCTTTGTCCATGGTTTGTCCACCGATTCTCCATCGATTCGATGACTGAAGCATGAACAAACCATGAGCAAACCATGAACAAAGTCAGGTAGAAACAGCTATCAAATAGTTATGAAGAGTGGGGCTAAGATCGGAATAAGAGATAATCTATACCGAATACCTCGCTATAATTGAAGTAAAAGTATATAGTATAATCTAGGAAGATGATTTGAAAGGGTTTGATTCAGTAAAAATTCGATACAACAAGATCTTGCGAGACGTGACCATGGAGTATTTAGACAGGAAAACACATCTTCAACCGAGTAGGTAGGGGGATTACTCACCCTACTTCTCACATCATACGTAACTCACGTATACGGCGGTTTCAATTAACTCTAAGCTTTTTGACAACGAAGGCTCGTCGTTGTTTCGTTAACACCTTTTGCTTAATTCTCAATGATGGATTCGCTCCCTCTAAGTGTTCACGACTTCCACATTAGTGCATAGAATGTAACAGATGTTCCATGAACAAGTCTAATTGATACGCTATGCTCTTGCTGATGCTACATAAAATAAACGTTCGACTAACTGCTCCTTACGTTCATTGACTCAGAACTTCATCGTCCTAAAAAAAGGGAAACTACGATATCCTCTACTGACTTCACACTCTTATTTAAATACCTACGGTCGATTGTCTTCGCTCGGTTTGTCATGGTTTCAACAGGTGGTAAGATCTCTCGGGATAAGATAATAGACTTTCCTTGCGTATCGTCTGACATACTGTATAGAGTTACGGTTGAAATTTGGGCGTTCCCAATCCATAGCTCGGCACCCCTCTTCAAGTCAGATTTCTTTACGTCAATATGTCAAGTTTGCTAATGGCTTGCTTCAGATTTGGAGTCACCACTAAACCCCTTGCCAATCGCGAATGCTTCTTATTAAATCGGTACATACAGAGACTTGTTTTCTGCGAGTTTAATACCATGCCCGACATATTAAAAAAAGGAGCCACAATCTCTTGGGCTCCTTTGAATAGTATCTATTGTGAATAAGTTTGTCTTTTTATCTTGCAAAAAGCAACTCTCTATATTTAGGTAAAGGCCATAATTCATTATCCACAACAAGTTCCAATTTGTCAATATGATAACGAATTTCATCTAAGAATGGGCGAACAGTCTCATCATAAGCAGTAGCTTTTTCTCTTTCGTTGTTAATCTTATTAGCTTCTTTACGAGCATCGACCATCTCTTTCACCTTAAGTTTAATAGAAGAGATATGACATGAGATCTCTTTAATCAGATCCTTACGAGCTGCAGACATCTCCTCAAACTCTTCAGGAGAGAATATATCTCTAAGACCTTTTACATTCTCAATCAAAGTTGTTTGATATTGAATTGCTGTTGGAACGATATGGTTAATTGCTAAATCTCCCAAAACACGAGCTTCAATTTGAATCTTCTTAGTAAACTTTTCATGCTCTACTTCGGTCCTACCTTCCAACTCTCTTTCTGAGAAAATACCATTTCTCACAAAAAGATCTTTAGACTTTTCAGACAAATAAGCATCCAAAGCATCAGGGACGTTCGTTACATTGGTCAATCCACGACTCAATGCCTCTTCAACCCACTCCTCACTATATCCATTCCCATCAAAACGAATATTTTTACACTCAACAATAAGTTTCTTTAAGATTTGGAATATTGCCTCATCCTTTTTGATACCTGTCTCAATCAAGGCATCCACCTCTTTCTTAAATTCAATCAACTGATTTGCAACTGCTGTGTTTAGTGCAATCATTGGTGCAGCACAGTTAGCCATAGAGCCCACTGCTCTAAACTCAAAACGATTACCAGTAAAAGCAAAAGGAGAAGTACGATTTCTATCGGTATTATCAAGAATAATTTCGGGTATACGACCTATATCAAATTTCAAGGCAGTCTTTTCATCAGGAGTCATCTTACGATCAACAACAGCAGTCTCTAAATGATCTAACATTGCTGAAACTTCAGTCCCAAGAAAAACAGAGATGATAGCAGGAGGTGCTTCATTTGCACCTAATCGATGAGCATTACTAGCTGAAACGATAGTAGATCTTAGTAGATCTTGATGATCGAATACAGCTTTCAATGTATTCACCACAAAAGTAAGGAATTGAAGATTACTCTTAGGATTCTTACCTGGTTTATAAAGGACAACACCAGTATCAGTTGAAAGAGACCAATTATTGTGTTTTCCAGAACCATTAATACCTTTAAATGGTTTTTCATGCAGAAGGACTCTAAAACCATGATGACGAGCCACCTTCTTCATCACATCCATAATCAATTGATTGTGATCATTTGCAAGGTTAACCTCTTCATAGATAGGAGCCAATTCAAATTGATTAGGAGCTACCTCATTATGACGAGTCTTACAAGGAATACCCAATTTATAGGCTTCATTTTCAAGATCCACCATAAATGCGCCTACACGTTCAGGAATAGACCCAAAATAGTGATCGTCTAGTTGTTGATCCTTAGCAGATGCATGCCCCATTAATGTTCTTCCTGTAAGGGACAAATCAGGGCGTGCTTGATAAAGTGCTTCATCAATTAGGAAATACTCTTGCTCCCAACCAAGGTTTGCAGTCACTTTTGATACATTTTTATCAAAATATTGACAAACATCCACTGCAGCCTTATCGATAAGATTAGTCACTTTCAACAAAGGTGCTTTATAATCTAGAGCTTCACCTGTATAAGAGATAAAGATTGTTGGAATACAAAGTGTCGTACCAACAATAAATGCAGGAGACGAAACATCCCATGCAGTATATCCTCTTGCTTCAAAAGTATCTCTAATACCACCATTAGGGAAAGAAGAAGCATCTGGCTCTTGTTGTGCAAGAAGAGAACCAGCAAAATTCTCAACAACACCTCCATTATCACTATGCTCAATAAATGCATCGTGTTTTTCTGCGGTACCGTCTGTTAATGGGTGAAACCAGTGAGTATAGTGAGTTACACCATTCTCCATCGCCCAAGCCTTCATTCCAATAGCAACTTGATCTGCAATCTTACGATCAATAGTCACCCCATTGTCAATAGCATCTATCACTGCCTTAAAGGCATCAACAGACAAATATTTCTTCATCTTTGGACGATTAAAAACCAACTTGCCATAATAATCAGAAGTCAAGTTCGCTTCTCTTTTCACCTGTTTCGCTTCCCTATTTATTAGGGTATTCAGCGCATTAAATCTAACAGTAGCCATAATATATATATAATTTCTTATTTTACACCCAAAGAACAATACAAAAAACATACACCCATTAAATAAAACCATAGAAAGTCAAAAAAAACACTTTTTACAAAGTTAGACCCCCTTTTTCAATAGGCTCACGCAAATATAACACATATAATCTAAAACAAACAAGGAAAAAACAGAATATATTTACATTCTAACATCAAAATAACCTCTATTTAACCTATATGTAACATATAAGAATAATAAAAAACAAAATGAAAGCACAATACAAATAATAAGAACAGTTTATAAGACAATACACACAAAATAGTTATCGTGATGAATCTTATGTCGTGTTTTATTAAAAAATAATACCTTTAAGGAGTTGAAATACGTATTGCAAAAAAAGATATACTATGGAGCAAATAAATAAGTATATAGAAAGTAACAAAGAACGCTTTCTTGAAGAGCTTTTTGGATTAATCCGCATACCATCAATCAGTTCAATTAAAGAACATAAACCGGATATGTATCGCTGTGCAGAATATTGGAAACAACTTCTTCTAGATGCAGGAGCAGACAAGGCAGAGATATTTGACACACCTGGTAATCCAGTAACATATGGTGAAAAGATTATTGATCCATCCCTTCCTACAGTACTAGTATATGGACACATGGATGTGATGCCTGTGGATCCAATAGAGCTATGGAAATCTCCTCCATTTGAGCCCGAAATCCGAGATGGTAAAATTTGGGCAAGAGGTGCAGATGATGATAAAGGACAAGCATTTATGCATGCCAAAGCATTTGAATACCTCGTTAAGACAAACCAACTAGAGTGTAATGTAAAATTTATGATTGAAGGGGAAGAAGAGATTGGCTCTGTGAACCTAGGTGAATTTTGCGAAAAACACACAGAAATGCTAAAATCAGATATTATCTTAGTATCTGATACTGGTATGATTGCACGTGACATTCCAAGTATCACAACAGGTTTACGAGGATTAGCATATTGGCAAGTGGAGGTAACGGGACCAAACAGAGACCTTCACTCTGGTATTTTTGGTGGAGCAGTTGCCAATCCAATCAATGAATTATGTAAATTGGTTGCTTCCATGACTGATGAGAACAATCACATTACAATTCCAGGATTTTATGATGATGTGATTGAGGTCTCAAAAGAGGAAAGAGAAAAGCTAGCTCAAGCTCCATTTGATCTTGAAGAATACAAGAAAGCTCTAGATATTGATGAAGTACAAGGAGAAACAGGTTATTCTACTTCTGAAAGGACTGGTATCCGTCCAACTTTTGATATTTGTGGTATGTGGGGTGGTTATACAGGGGAAGGAGCAAAAACAGTATTACCATCAAAAGCTTTTGCAAAGATATCTAGCAGGCTTGTACCGAATCAAGAACACGAGAAGATAGCACAACTTTTCAAAGCACATTTTGAAAGTATTGCACCAAAATCAATCAAAGTGGAAGTTACTCCTCACCATGGAGGACAAGGTTATGTATGCCCAATTGATCTTTCTGCTTATAAAGCAGCAGAGAAAGCCTATGAAGATGTTTTCGGAAAAACGCCAGTACCAGTAAGAAGCGGAGGAAGTATTCCTATCATTTCTACTTTCGAAAAAGTATTAGGGACTAAAAGCGTTTTAATGGGGTTTGGTCTAGAAAGTGATGCAATACACTCTCCTAATGAAAATTTCCCATTAGAGAATCTTTTTAACGGTATAAGAGCTATTTCTCGCTTTTATAAACATTACAAAGGATAAACAACAATTCTATAGTTCAGGTATATTTTTTATATCCTGAACTATAGATATCACAATCCACCTCTTCCTCTACTACAGGAAGAATATACTTCACACTACTTTAGTCTTACTAAGAAAGTGGGAGGTTTTCCAATATGACAAACTTGATCTACTTTATCTTTATTCTTCTTTAATGCAGGGACTAAATATCTCGAAGTCGAGGTATACCCTAAGCGATCCACTACTATATAAGATGTATTTTTGTTTTTTAAATCATTCAACAGTAGATCATCATCAACAGTATCTTTAAAATATGTAACCGTTCTTTTTGAATAAAGGTAAAAAAGAGCTGGCTTACGACATGCAATTACTGCATCTTTAGGCAAAGTCTTATCACACCACTTCGCAAGAGTAAAATAATCTATATATTTCTGAGGCCATTTCCCGTTAGAATTCTTTCCCATCTGTTTTACAGAAGGTAGATTTATAAAAAGTAACAAAGAAAGGAAAATGACTCGCGGAATAGTATTTGCTTGATTCTTCTTATCCTTATTCGCTTTAAAGATTAAGTTAAATATACCCCATGCAGTAAGAAACTGCAATATCGGAACTATTGGAATCATAAAACGAACTCCAAACCAAACAGAGGGCCATAAAAGCTGAATCGCAAACTGACCTGACAAGTAACCTACAAGAAGAAGACGATAACGAAATTCTAAAGAAATTAGACCATACACCACAAAACCGATCAAAAGAACTCCTATAATATAGTGATACCAATGTGCTGATGAGGTCTCAGAAATCTCTAAAAATGGAGTAATACTGGATGGAATCTCTTTTGATAAATAACGCATTGCATTTTTAAGGATACGTTCTCCCCAACCATAAACATCTATCACACCTAACTCAGGTCTATATGGATTTTTTTAGTATTAATTGATTTATATAACCATTTCCTCCTAACGACTGTCCTCGAAGAAACCATGGTATAACCCCCATGCAAACCCCTGCCACAGTTATGAACAATGAGCGCCATTTCTTTCTTAATAAATATAAGATAGCAACCCCTCCAAGAAGAGCGACACCTTGCGTTCGAATATAGAAAGAGAAGATCAAGGAACCTATTGATAGAAACAAATACCTATTAAATTCATTCTTCTTTTTATCACTTTTCAATACAAAAAGAAGAGTTAAAAGAGAGAAAAATAGAAATGACATTTCACTCATCATTATAAAACTAAATTTTAGTATCTGGGTATTTAGCATCGTTAAGGTTGCGCAAAATATAGAAAACAGTTTATTGGATGTGAACTGACGAACAATTAGGTAGATCAATATTAAGGACCCATAAAGCCACAATCCATTACACACTTTTATCCAAATAACACTTTTAGAAAAGAACATCTCTAATGCAATCAAAAAAGAGTATCCAGGAGGAAAATGATTTGCCAAGGGGTGACCAGGCATATGAATGTTACGATATTCCCAATTATTATGTAATGACTGTCCTAAGATGTAATAAAAAGCATTATCACCTCCCAAAAAAAGTTTATTGTCAAATATAAAAAGGTAAACGAGAGATAATATAATTGTCAATGCAAGAAGAAAGAGGAGAGACTTTCGATCTCTCAACAAATTTACTTTTATAAATTTCATATCTTAAATAATTTGAAACCTAAGATACATCAGGGCTTTTCCATAAAAACTAAAAAAGTCATCAAAAAGTGTTTTATTTGAATAACGACAAACATATAAAACCTTTAAGATGACTAAAAAAACGAAGTTAAGGAATACTATGAATATTTGAAAGAAAATTTAGTAGATCCTAGAGATACACGAGGGAAGAAGCATGATTTAGAGTTTGTCCTTGTAGGTATCACTCTATCAATTATTACTGGAAATACCTTGCTGTCTGAGATTTCTCGTTTTCTAGAGAATTATCATTCTATATTACGCAAGATCGTTGGACTGCCAAAATGTAAACCTATATCATATAGTCAATTACGTCGTATAATATCCTTTTTAGCTTCAACTAATTATCAAGAGGTTCAATCAAGCTATTTTGGATGGCAGAACACAAAAGATGATGATGACTGGATTTCTTTAGATGGCAAAGAGCTACGAGGAACAATAGCTAAGAGTCTAGGGCAAAAACGAGGTCTAAATATTGTATACGGCATAAGTCAAAAGGATAAAATATCTACAGCCGCAACATTTTATGAAGGAGCTAAAGAAAGTGAAATAACGACGGTAAGAGAGCTCTTAAATGATCTATCTTTGGCATCTTCGAACTTAACATTTGATGCGCTTCATACACAGTTTGAGACTCTTGAGAAATGTGAAAGTGCCAAAGGAATCTACATTGCACAAGTAAAGAATAACCAAAAGAATTTGAATGTAGAATTACGGAATCATGAACAGTCAAGTGTTGAGTTTATGAGCCTTTCAATTGATAATAAAGGACATGGAAGAAAAGAAACAAGAACTTACTCTTTTTATGACATCAGAAAGGTTACACTTGATGAAAAGTGGGTTCATTGTGGAATCAAGAGTTTAATTAAAGTCGATAGAGATCGCCTAATAGTAAACTCGAATAAAAGATCGATAGAAACCTCATATTATATTAGTAACCGAGATTGTAATGAAATACATCCACATAAATATGCGAAAGCTATTAAGGGACACTGGACGATAGAAATGAGTAATTATATAAGAGATGTTCTATTCTCTGAAGATAATATACGATGCTCCAATAGAAATCAAGCAAAAGGAATGGCAATATTAATTACAACGGTAGTTAATTTAATACAACGAAATAAACCTAAAAACATTAAGGCTCAGAGAGAAAAGTTCTTATCTGATATTAGAAAGATGGCTTCTCTTTTTGTCATTTAACATTTTTATGAAAATGCCCTGTAAGATACATAATTATACGAATGTATAAAAAACATAAAAGTAAGAAAGCCAAAATACTCAAAGAAAGAGCAAGGATCGGCATTAATTTTATTTTTAATGGGGTATGAAAGCTCTGTGTCTTACCCCATTAAACATTTATCTAATATTATTAGATTCGATATACTTTGCCGCTTCCTCTAGATCAGCATACCATGCTTCCCCATACTTTCTTACAAGAGGATCTTTTAATAATTGCCATACAGCCACATTTTTTTCTTTTCCATTTTGAACAGCACATTGGCAAATATCGAGCTCTTGGTAATTTACTGCATCAAACTCCTCATATTCCTGAATACGAATTGGAAATAGGTGACAACTTACAGGTTTTCTAAAATCAATCTTTTTTTCAAACCACAACTTCTCAATTGCACATTTTGTACATCCTTTGTCATCAACGTAAGTATAAACACATTCTCCATCACCGACGATAGGTGTTACCAAATCACCATCTGAATCTATTATAGAGTATCCTTGTTTTACTACTTCTGCCTTATTTGTTTCATTTAGCTCCTTCTCTATCAAAGAATAGTTCTGTTCAATGATCTCAGCTTCTTCAGAAGTTAAAGGTGCACCAGAATCTCCAGAAACACAACATTCTCCTTTACACTTTAAAAGATCACACAAAAATCTTTTCTGAAAAACATCGAAACTAACAATTGTATTACCTACTTCAACCACAACAATAAATATATAATATGTGAGAAATGATTTAAAACTAAAAAAGCTTCACAATTTATGTGAAGCTTTTCTCTAGTGGTGCCACCTGGAATCGAACCAGGGACACAAGGATTTTCAGTCCTTTGCTCTACCAACTGAGCTATGGCACCCTACCAAACGAAGCAAATGCTTCTAAATATTTCTTTAAAAAAGTGGTGCCACCTGGAATCGAACCAGGGACACAAGGATTTTCAGTCCTTTGCTCTACCAACTGAGCTATGGCACCTTCTTCATAAAGACATTGCGAATGTAGAACAAAAATTCCAAAACTCAAAAAAACAAACTCAAAAAAACAACCATCCAATGGATCACAATTCGCCAACAAACATGGAATCAAAAAGATAGATTTAGCAAAAAAAATCAGCATGGAGTATTGATTGATACAGGTAGATGCTCTTCCAGATCAATAAACTTATTAAAATGTCTATTACTTTTCTCCACATGTATTCTTCCAATCAGATAAGAGACAATAAAATCTTGTTTAGATTCGATCCATTCATTTTGAAATGGAAATATCGATATCGCACCATTATTGAAATTATATTTCATAAACAGATGTTTCTCCAAAGTTGCAATATCATTCAATAATTCGTCAAAATAAGTCTTATTTACGTGATCTTTTTCCGTTAATGCAAAGAAATAATAATTAGATTCATTCTCTTCTATAAACGAAAGAATATAGCCATACTCTTTTTGAGATTTCATAACACGAGTATAGACAAAAGAGTTATAGTTTGATATCTTAGGCTCTTCTAACAAAACAACATCCTCATTACCTCCGTCTTGTATAACATAAAACAGGGATGTGGTTGCGATATCTGTAATACGATAACGAAGATTATCATAGAGAGAATTGACTAGTAAAGTATCCACACAAGTACCATTATTTATATTTAACGAGATAAAACACAATATTTCACCTGTCAAGGGATTTGTTATAATCATTCTACATAAGTCATCCAATACTCGATAATTATTATCATAAAGGAGATAAACCAATACTTCATATTTTATATCATTACAGCCTTTAATCATAAAAAGGATGTAACTACAATTTCTAATATTTCGATCTTCTCTATAAATTATATTAGACGACAACTCATCAAGTCTTAATAAGTTAGACACCAAACTATAATCATCGGAATACGATGCCAATGATTTATAAGGAAGATTAAAGAAAAGTTTTTTATCAAGAAAGGAGGGCTTGATATCAATATAACCCAAAGAATATAAATAAAGAAAGACACTTTTTATTACATCTGTAGTCTCAATATCTTGTAGATAATTGGTTAAACGATTATGATTTTCATGAACAAATTCCATCCAATGCAAACTCTGCCCATAAATAAATGTCTTAAAAAAAAGACTAGGAAATTCTTTGTCTTGAAAAATTACTAAGGACTCCTGATCATTGGTTGAGAATGTGCATAGTAAAACTAAATTAGAACTATAATTAAATTCAAGAAAAAGATCATCATCATTAAATTCATGAAAGTAAAAAATCTGTTCCTGAAGCCTTCTTGCAAAGCTAAAAGAGGAGTAGGAAGATGGTAAAATAGGTTTTATATAACTCATATGGAATTTCAATATTAAATCATATAATAGATACAATCCTAAAATCTATTTGTTTAATTTAACAGTGAAAGAAAATTAGGACACCAATGATATGGTCACGTGACTTTCGACATAAAGCAGATAATATTTTTCTATTACAAAAGATGTTGCATCTCATTATAGAATTCACGCTCTGAAATATAATGTATTAGACGAGTTTGTTATTTTAATCTCAAGATCGCCAAAACGTAGCTTTTCTTTTACAATATTTGGACGTAAATCGATACTTACAAAATCTTACCTCTAAACTCCTTTTGGGAGCCCAGTTTAGAATACTATTTATACTTGTATCTTAAGTGTTTATACAACAATTCTCCTTCTTTTTTATCCTTCCATATATGGAGATAAATTGACTCATGAGACACACAACTTATTCCTGCATTTTCGCTTCTCCCTTTTATCTGCTCTGGACTATAACCTACCTTTAAATAAAATAGGATATAATCCTTCATAAAAACATTCATTATGACATGCTTACGTTTCTATAAAGAGCGTATGGAGGATGCAAGTAATTTTCAATTTATTCTTGTTGGTAATATAAAAAAGGAGGTGGCAAAAAAGATGGTTTGTCGATATTTGGCAACATGTCACTCGAATTATAAGAAGGAGTATTTTGTAGATCATCATATCAGGTTCCCTGACCATAATATTGAAAAGGTTGTCCCTCTGAAGATCGAAACCCCTAGAGAGAGTCATGTGGTTTGTTATCATTATGACATAAAGAACAAGCCAATCAATGATCTCTATATGCAGGTGATTCAATCTAGATGAACGTTTACAGAGAAAGTAAGTGAAGAAGCGGGAGAAACCTATGGTATCAATATCTCTGTTGGTAAAAGTTATATGACCGATGAATCGACCTCTCTAGTATTACATTTTGATTGTAAACCAGAGAGATCAAAAGAGTTGTATGCCATAGTTGAGTCTCAGATGAGGATGTTCGCAGAGAATAGTATTTCTGATATGGAATTTGATAAAGCGACAAAGAGTATGACGAAAAAAATGGAAGAATACATCACTCACAGTTCATATTATATCAGACTGATACAGTGTTATTTGCTAAAAGGTAAGGATCTGACCAAAAAGAAAAATCGTGACGATCATTTGGTGACCTAATTGAAAAAAAGAGAGGTGAGCATTTTGCCAAAAAGTTCTTTCATGATGCTTCTCGTGTTCATGTGGAGTTTGTTCCGAAGCGATAGTAATTTTTAGAAAGATTATGGTACAAAGAAGAGAATGAAGTCGATGGTGATATCTAATTGAGGTTTATTGCATAGGGCTACCTCTATTTGATTTGTAAAAAAGTTTAATACAAAAAGTTTTTGAAAAACATCAATCGACATTTGCTACATAGTAGTACGGAGCAGACAAATTCATTATCCCTTAAGAATCAATATATAATAAAGTAAAATAGATTGGAAAATTAGCTAAAATGAATATTAATGATTAATTTAGTATAAAACGCTGATTATTATGAATATTTTTCCCTTTATAACTTTACATAAGAATCGTCCATCGGACTCTTGCCCAATAATGCCTTATTATAATATTTTGGATGGTTGTCATTCTTCAACTTGCTTTCCTTTGTCTTCATTAAATGAAATGGCAGATCGGAGGGTGTATGATCTGTTTTTTTATTGGTACTACAATAGATCATTTACCATTAGGGAAGTTCTCTACAGTATTCATCTTGTCATTGTTCAAACATGTACTCATATAATGACAAGTTCGATTGATACTTTTATGCAACAATGTGACTCATTACGGTTTCCTAGCAATCATGAAAAGTTGTATAGAAAAATGTTTTAAAAGGAAGAGTTTATATCTCATACTCCCCTTTATTAACAAGCCGTTTAAGGTATTTTGCCCTATTGGATGAATTTTTTCACTTTCCAAAGATTCGTTATTATGATTCTAGAGACATTAAGAGTGATTCAATATAAGTTGAATAGTTTCCTTAAGCAATCTTTTGCATTGACAGAAGATCTTGTAGTGCTTTCTAATATCTCGACTTTCGATGGAGGGATGCAAGAGGAGGAAAAGAATAAAATAATTCTGACTCTTGTGAATATCGAAGAAGAATCTTTTGCTAAAAAGCCCGTAATGACTACGGAAGTCAAGTCGTCTCCTGTCTTTCTAAATTTAGATATTATGATCTCTGCTTCGTTTGAGAATAAGAATTATAATGATGCACTCACTTTGATCTCTTATGTGATCACTTTCTTTCAATGTAATTCGGTGTTTGATTATCATAATATCCCGAAAAAACTATATCATAAGAATATTGACAAAATAATAGTTGGGATATCAAATTTGTCTTTTAGTGAGTTGGTGAATTTATGGGGGATGTTAGGAAGCAAATATATTCCTTCTGTATTATATAAAGTACGCATGGTCAAAATAGATGGTAATCAAATGGTTGCAGAAATTCCAGAGATCACTTCACTAAAACCCAATACAATAAAGAAACAATGAGGTTAAAAACACTTTGTCAGATTGACATTTTTCATCATTTTTTTGAGAAGCATGATTCTGTTAAAATTGATATTATGCCGACAGCTTACACCCAAGAGTTGGCTAGAAGATCTGGACTCTATTTTAAACAGATATTGAATGGAATAGCTGTGTTTTATGATTGTATAGAGGAGAAGACCTTGTTGTGTAACTTATGGGATGAAACCTTATATTCTCTCAAATTTATTCTCAAGTGTGAAGATCGTTTCTTTATGAATTATACCGATGTGGAAAAGGCAATTGTTCGTAAGTATGTGTCTATGCCAAATCATAAAGATGGATTTATTCTTCCAATATTTTATTTTGAAACACCTAGCCGTGCTCAGGAGTATAAATTGACGTATCAAGAGATGGTTAACTCACATTTTGTCGTAGGAGTGTCTATCAAGAAAGAGATCTTAGAAGCTAATGTAAACGAAAAAAAATATACTATAGAATTTGAATCTCGATCAACCATATGGGAATATAATATCATGACAGATCAGGAGTATTCAAATTTGATTATAAAAGAAGAAAATGACAAAATTAAATTCTCAAAAACTATAAAGAGTGATCATGGGTTTATCATTAAAAGTGAGCAACCCATCCTACTAAAACAGTACCATGATTACACCTTCACATTATTAGATGATGAACAGGAGGTGTTGATTCAAAACCTAGAAATGCCTAACAACCGAATGTTATCGAGAGATGAAGTGCCTGAAAATTACAAGTCACAAATATTCATTTATGTTTAACTTTTTAAAATGAAACCTATGGTACAGATGAATACCCCGGGAGTATATGTTGTCGAAAAGAGTGCATTCCCGAACTCTGTTGTAGCAGTTGAAACAGCAGTTCCTGTTTTTATTGGGTATACTGAGAAAGCCCGAAATGGTGGAAAATCACTTACCAATCTGCCATTTAAAGTAAATTCTATGGCAGAATTTATTGAGTATTTTGGTTCGGCTCCTATTGCTAAATTTGATATTAAGTCAAAGGATATAGGTCCAAAGGAGAAGAAGCCGGCAGAGGAAAAAAAAGATGGTGGTGATGATCCTGTAACACCAAACAATGAAGAAGGTAAGATATCATTAGACATTACAGATTACTCTATTACTCGGTCTAGTACCCCTTATGTATTGTATTATAGTATGTTGTTGTTCTACCAAAATGGCGGTGGTCCTTGTTATATTCTTTCTGTTGGAGATTACAATTCCGATCCATCTGCTGATCATTTTATTGCTGGTATCGATCTTTTATTAAAAGAGCAGGAACCAACAATGATCGTGATGCCAGAATTGGTGATGTTGACAAGTGAGAAAGATGTCTATAAAGTACAACAGCATGCTTTAATGCACTGTGGAGATAAAGTAAAGAGTCGTGTGGCTATTCTAGATGTCTTCAATGGATATCTTGGTAGAGATGATGCTTCTGGTGATGTGATTGAAAATTTCCGTACGGGTGTTGGAATTAATAATTTAGATTGGGGGGCTGCTTACTATCCATGGATTAATACATCTTTAGTTAGTGAAAATAGTCTCTCTTTTATAAATATTAATGATGAAAGTAGGGAGGTCTTGGTTAATATTTTAAATAGAGAACTGCTTGCTCCTATCGAGAGCAATATCCAGACAATAGGCACCTTGGAGTCTCCTACAACACAGGATGTTACACAAAAGCAAAAGCTGCAAAATGTGCAAAATCAATATAAAAAACTTCTTGATGCGGTAAAAGAACTTCATCCTCATATCGATGCTCAGTTTGATGCGATCAATAAGACATTGATAAAAATGAGCCCGATATTTAATACTATTTTAAAGGAGATTAATGAGAAGATTAATTTGCTGCCTCCTTCGGGTGCTATGGCTGGTATTTTCTCAATGGTTGATCATGGGAGAGGTGTTTGGAAAGCTCCAGCAAATGTGAGTCTTAATTCTGTAGTATCTCCTGCGGTAAACTTGACACATTATGATCAGGAAGATCTTAATGTGCCTTTGAGTGGAAAAGCTATTAATGCCATACGTTCTTTTGTTGGTGAAGGAACACTTGTTTGGGGAGCACGTACGATGGATGGGAATAGCCTAGATTGGAGGTATATAAATGTTCGTCGTACGATGATAATGATTGAACAATCTATCAAGACGGCTGCCAAAGCATATGTTTTTGAACCAAATGTTGCCAATACTTGGGTAACAATGAAAGGGATGATTCGTAATTTTCTTACTGGTATATGGAAACAAGGTGGATTGGCAGGTTCTTCGCCAGAAGAAGCTTTTAGTGTGAGTATTGGTTTGGGAGAAACGATGACTCCTAACGATATCTTGGAAGGTATTATGCGTGTGACTGTTTTGGTTGCTGTGACTCGTCCAGCAGAATTTATAGAAATAACATTTACACAACAGACACAAAAATCATAGGTATTCCATGATATCTTTTTTCTAGCTATTGCAAATGAACATATTGGTGTAACAAGTCAAAGTGCAAGAAAGAGATCCTTATGCATGGTTCTATATCTTTTTCTTGTGAGTTCTTTGGGATGTGACATCTCATAAATAGCTCGATTTGTGTAATTTATTTTTTATTCATAACAAATTTTTAAATATACTATTATGGCAGATGATGGAGCAGCACAATCAACTAGTGTATGGCCTTTGCCTAAGTTTCACTTTCAGGTAAAATGGGATTCGGAAGTTATGTCATTTCAAGAGGTTTCTGGCTTAGATATTGAATCACAACCTATTGAGTATCGTAGTGGAGATAGCCCTGTCTTTTCGACGGTTAAGATGCCTGGCATACAGAAGAGTGGAAATGTGACGATGAAAAAAGGTGTTTTCAAAGGAGACAATAAGTTTTGGGATTGGTATAATCAAATTAAAATGAATACGGTAAAGCGTATCCCTGTTACGATCAGCCTTTTAGACGAATCTGGGGCCCCTACGATGGTGTGGACTCTTGCAAATGCATGGCCAACAAAAATCTCGGCAACAGATTTAAAGTCGGATGGCAACGAAGTGGCTATTGAGACTATTGAGATTGTACATGAGGGGATTACTATAGCTAACAGCTAGTCTTCTTCTTTGGTCGGTGGGAGATTTGATATGTTTTTCCACCGACTGAAAGAAGAGATTTTTAATTGTATTGTTCTTATAGCGTAAAAAGATTGATATGGAAAGACAGCCAGTTGCATTTTATTTTAAAGTGGTGGTCAGTGGAACTAAGTCGGATGAAGATTGTAGTTTCCAAGAGGTGTCAGGAATACGTAGTGAGATAGATGTCGAAGAGGTACATGAAGGAGGTGAGAATGGTTTTGTGCATGCTTTGCCTAAAGGGATGACACACTCTAACCTTATTCTAAAAAGATGTATTACTGCCAAGGATGGTGGTTTGGCAGCTTGGTGTAGTGCGACTTTCAAAAATGATGGATTGAAGATTACAACCAAGAGTGTGGATGTACATCTGATGGATGAGAATAAAAATCCTTTAAGATCTTGGAATTTCACCAATGTTTATCCTGTGAAATGGGAGGTAGATTCATTTAACTCTACTAAAAATGAACTAGCAATAGAGGTGATAGAGTTGAGGTATAACACTTGTGAAAGGACCAAATAGATGATTTTTAGGAACTAAATAAAGTGGAGTTTGTTTTTAGTTTATAGTATATAATGTTTATATGATTGGCTTATGAAAACTCAAACGGATTATAAAGAAGTATTTCATCATGCTGCAAATAAAAATATTGCAACACAACGCAAAGGGGCATATATAGAAGACAAGCGTCCTCAAGCCATGATGCAGTGTAAGTTGCAATCAGAACTTTTGTTTCAGCGTAACAATACAGGGTTGCCCAATAATTTAAAGTCAGGAATCGAACAGATGTCTGGATATTCTTTGGATAATGTTTCTGTGCATTATAACTCTTCTAAGCCTGCCCAATTGCAGGCGCATGCTTATACAAATGGTTCTGATATTCATGTAGCTAGTGGACAAGAGAAATATCTTCCACATGAAGCGTGGCATGTGGTGCAGCAGAAGCAGGGACGGGTACGCCCAACATTTCAAATGAATAACCAAGTTCAAATTAATGATGATCCTAGTTTAGAACATGAGGCGGATGTGATGGGTGCCAAAGCACTACAGATGAAATCTGAGACAAATAATATTATCCATAATAATAATGAAAGGCTACATATAAGAAATGTTTCGAGTTCAATATCACAGTGTAATGGTTTAAATTTTACAGTGGGCCGTAATGTGATGACAGCTGCGCTATTGGATCCTTCTGCAATATTTAATTCAATTAGTTTTTGGAAAAAAAAAATAAATGAACATTCTTTAAAGAAGCTGGATTTAAATGATTTATATAATATGCTTCTTGAATTACTTAAACGAATTAATGATGATATAAAATCTTTACAAGGTGGAGGTAAACATAAAGAAAAGATAAAAGAATTGACTAAATATAAAAAAAACGTACTAATTGAAAAAAATATTATCGATAGATATTTAAATTCTAATCCTAATCCCCTTGTACCAAGAGAACGAAAATTTTTTAATGAGTTTTTTAAAAAGAGGGCGAAACGTAGACGTGATAAATTAGAGAAACGTTATTTTAGACCAATTGTTCCACAAAATGAAACGGAAGCGAAAAATAGTATTAGAAGCTTTTTGATTAACTTCTCCCAATCAGTTTAATTCGCGGGATTTATTTTAACTAATGCTTAAATAGAAATACTTATAGTGAAGATATATTAACTATTATAGAATTGATGAAGTTAATAGGAAAAATAACAATTGAACTTTTGAGAAATATTTATCCTGTTTAATTTAAAAATATTGTTGATTTTGATTTCTATAATTAGAAGAGAAGTAAAGACTCTCAAAATGTTTTTTTCATTAAGAAATATTTTTAGTGTTTAAATCAGTAACTTATATTTCTTAATTTTTGATATGTTTTTATTCGACATTTACACTATAATCTTTGAAAACTAATACTAATTGACCTAATTCTGGAACAGACATATAAACCATTTAAAAAAAAGTAGATATGCCGATAGAGGTAAAGGAGATCATTGTAAAGGCTAATATTGGAAAGACGTCTTCTTCTTCAACCCCGCCACTGAGACAAGAGGAGGACGATAAGTGGGCTAAAGAGTTGAAAGAGGAGATCCTCGGAGAGTGTTTGGAACAGATCCAAAAGTATCTAAAACGTTTGCATGAAAGATAGATCATTGAAGAGTGAAATTCGAACTATTCTTTTCTTGTAGGATATATAAAGAGTGTATTGTTGATGTCAAAAATCTATTTACAAATAACCAAGTGTGTTGTTGCTGATAATGGCAGTATTTCTACTACAGGAGAGCCTTTTCAGGTGATGATGAATCCTGATACTATCTCTTGTAGCCGTGAAATTTCGTATCCACAACAGCAGGTCGTAGGGCAAAGCCAACCAACAAAAAAGTTTTGTCGGGTATCAGAAAACAATTTTAGTTTTAAGATTGTCCTCGATGCAACAGGTGTGGTTCCTGGTACATATGATAGTGTTGCAGATCAGATAAGAAAGCTGACAACTCTTATTGCCGAGTATCAGGGCGATAAACATTCTCCCAATGTTGTAAGAGTGGCTTGGGGAGAGAGTTTTAAATGTAATGCTGTGGCAACAAAATATGATGTTAGCTTTACTCTTTTTGCTCCAGATGGAACTCCGTTGAGAGCTGTTGTAGATCTTAGTTTTTCTAAATATATCACAGCGAAACAAGCGTCGACGGAGGCTGGTAGGAGTTCGCCAGATATGACTCACTATATTGAAGTGAAGGCAGGGGAGACATTGCCGATGCTTTGTGAACGCATCTATGGATCGTCTCAATTTTATCTTGATATCGCAAAGATAAATCATCTTACAACATTTAGAAATATCAAGGCAGGAACGAAACTTCTCTTTCCTCCTTTAGTATAGAAATAATATGGCTGATTCTCCATACTTAAATAGCAGTGGCAATATAAAATATATCGTTTATAGCGAGGGCAAAGCGATTCACTCTTCCTGCCCTTTGACGAGCCTGTTTGTGTGTAATCGTATAAATTATATTCCTTATGCCACCCTCGTGTTTTGTGATGGGGATGTGAGTCGTGGCCAATTTGAACTGTTGGACTCTAGTATATTCAATCCAGGGAAGAAAGTGAAGGTGGAGGTGGGATATGGAAATACTATCCATTCCGTATTCGAAGGAGTTGTAGTTAAGTGTGCTTTAAAAGTTCGTTTAAATGGTTCACAGTTGATTGTGGAGTGTAAGGATGAGGCGGTAAAGCTTACAATAGGACGACGCAGTGTGAATTTTGTTGATAGTAGTGATGCAGAGACCATAAAAAAAATGATTTCAAATGTGGGACTTTCGGCTGATGTGGATATTACTACAACAAAGCATGAGCAGCTTATTCAGTATAATGTGACTGATTGGGATTTTATCTTATCACGTGCTGAAGTCAATGGATTACAGGTGATTGTTCATGATGGACATGTAATAGTAAAAAAACCAGAAACCAATGGAGATGTCGTTCTCACTATAGAGTATGGGAAAGATATTATCGATTTGGATGCTGAGGTGGACAGCCAGTATCAGATTAAGTCTGTTTCTGCTATGGCTTGGAATAGTTCTGAACAAAAGATGATTGAGCAGAAAGGAACTGCTCCATCACTCAATAAGGTAGGGGATTTCACTAAGGAAAGTCTATCAAAAATTGCTGCTCCCTCAGAGCTTATCTTACAGAGTGGAGCAGAATTGGATGATAAAGAGTTGAAAGCGTGGGCAGATGCCCAACTATTGAAATCAGGAATGTCGATGATAACAGGAAGTGTTACTTTTCATGGAAATACCAGCGTGCTGCCTGGAACATTGATCGAATTAAAAAAAGTAGGGAAACATTTTGAAGGAAAAGTTTATGTCACAGGTGTAACACATGAGATAATGTGTGGAAAATGGATTACTGTCGTAAATTTCGGTTTGCCACCGCAGTGGTTTGTTGAAAGAGAACATGCACAGTTTGTTTCTGCTTCGGGTTTATTGCCCTCAATAGGTGGCTTACAAATTGGTAAGGTAATGACGCTAGAAGGAGATCCAAAGCAAGAGTTTCGTGTTCAGGTTAAAATACCAAATATTCATGATGAAAGTGAAGGGGTTTGGGCACGTTTGGCAAATTTTTATGCTACCTCTGGGAAAGGGCTATTTTTTATTCCTGAGGTGAACGACGAGGTGGTGCTTGGATTTTTGAATGATGATCCTAGACACCCAGTGGTTTTAGGAGTGTTGTATAGTGGAAAACATCCTATGCCAGAAGTATTGAAATCGGAAAACAGTATAAAAATGATCCAAACAAGAGAAGATTTGAAATTAGAATTTGATGATGAAAATAAAAAAATTACTCTTACAACCGTGGGGCAAAATAAGGTGGTATTGAATGACAAAGAGAAGTCTATCCTACTTCATGATCAAAATGGGAATAAAATTACTCTTAGTGACAAAGGGATCGTATTTGATAGCCCCAAGGATGTAAAAGTAATAAGTAAAGGATCGATTATACTAGATGCCATGAAAGAGGTTTGTATGACTTCTAAAAAAGATATTCATATCGATGGTCTGAATGTGAATGCGAGTGCTAAGATCAAATTTGTTGCTGCTGCAAAAGCCAATGCAGAACTTTCTGCTAATGGACAAACGATGATTAAAGGGGCTGTTGTAATGATTAATTGATTGTATTTACATCGCTGCATTGTATTTCAGATAGAAGTGAAAAATAAATAAAAAATTAACTATTCTCTCCTTCTTGTCAGGAGAATAAAAGTTTTGTTATGGGAAATCCTGCTGCAAGAATAACAGATATGCACACTTGTCCGATGCAAACACCGGGACTACCTCCAATACCACATGTAGGAGGACCTGTTATTGGTCCAGGAGTTTCTACTGTGTTGATAGGTAAAATGCCCGCAGCCGTAGTAGGGGATAATTGTGTATGTGTTGGACCTCCTGATTCTATTATTAAAGGATCTATGACGGTGATGATTGGCGGAAAACCAGCTGCTCGTATGGGAGATACTACCGCTCATGGAGGTTGTATTGTATTGGGTTGTCCGACGGTATTGATTGGAGGATAAGAGATGTATGTTAGCATAGCAAACAGAAAATGTGATGAATGGAGATAATTTTTTGGGTACGGGTTGGAAATTTCCAATCTCTTTTGATCGGTCTACGCACCAAGTGAAGACCGTCACCGCAGAAGAAGATATAAAAGAGAGTTTAATGGTTCTTCTCTCTACCTCTCCTGGAGAGCGAGTGATGCATCCTGAATATGGCTGTAGAATAAAAAAGATGGCTTTTGAAACTATGGATGGAAATGTGTTGTCAGAAATGGAAGATATGATACGTTCTGCAATATTGTTTTTTGAGCCTCGAATTAAGGTAGACAAGATTGTGTTTGATCGGTCTAATATTCCTCAAGGCTGTTTGGTTATTCAAGTCTATTATGTGGTGAATATGACAAACACTCGAAATAATATTGTCTATCCATTTTATCTATTGGAAGGAACGGATTTGTAGGATAGTACTCTGAGTATATATTAAATGTTTTGAAATACATGCTAAAACGAGATGGAACAAATCAAAGACATAGACATCAAGTCTTCGATCCCAATAGGATCGTACCTGATGAGCACAGTTTTGAACAATTGTTATCCGAAACATTGCAATTCTCTAAAGATGTAATATTCTCAGATAAGGAAGTTTGGTCTGATTTTTGGGAATCTGATGAACTATTCACCTTCGTGGACATCATAACTTATGATGTCAAACTTCTTGAAGAAAAGTTTTTGAAAAGTCTCCAAGAACATAGTATCGTGAATGGAGAGCAGAAACTTCATTACTCATTACGATTTGTTTATGAGTTGTCCCGACAAGTTATTCATTGGCATTCAAAACTTGTCGTTTGTGAATATAGCTTTAATAGTGAAATGGCTGAAGTTGTTTTGAATACTTTGGGGAGTATATTGGGGAATATTATTCAAAAGATGAAGGAGACAATCTTGCAAATCCCCGAATTTGTAGCGCTTGATGTAGATTGGGATGCATTGGTGTATCATGAGCGTAAAGCTTTAATTCTTTTAGAGAAAGAGATCCGTAGTCAGAAACAAGGTATTCCTTCCAAATTGGATCAATTAGTGGATGAGTTTTTGATTCAATCTGACTTAAAATATATCTTTTATCTTCTCTATAATACCATTAATTTTTTAAAAAAAATTGCTCCTAAAGCCATAAAAGAGTCTTTGTCGTCGCAAAACCATGCTGCTCATATTGGGTTGTTTGTGACCTTCTTGAGATTGTATGAATATCCTCAGAAAGAGTTGAATAAATTCACTGAACGACTACAAAATTTTTATTATGATGAAGTATTGCAGGTGAAACCATTTTTGTCTACTCCTGATAGTGCTTTTTTGAGTGTAGTACTAAAGAGAAATGTGGATCATGTTACTATTCCACAAGGGACACGGTTTGCGACAGATGATGAGAGGTGGATTTATTATACAACAGAAGAGGTGTCTCTCAATCGCGCAAAGGTAGAACATCTATATAGACAACGATTGGTTCGAAAAGAAGAGATCGAACCTTCCCAACGCTTTGAAACCATAGAGTTAGAAAAGCTGACTATGGATGGATCTAAGCCAATAAAACCTGTGAATGGTTTTCTAGTAGCAGATGAAATATTGTTACTAAGGGAAGGAAATAGAAATATTACGATTCAGTTTGTTTTTACGATAGAATCGTACCGTAGGTTCTTGTCAGAGGTTCAAAGAGTCAGAGGGAATTATCAGCAAGATGATTTCATTGAAGAGATATTTGTAAAATCGTTTTTGGTAGAAGCAACTGCTGAAGAGGGGTGGATTGCGTTGAGTCATCATCATGTGAGATATACAAAAGGGGTAGATGATGGAGAATCTATGTTTGTCGAAATAGAGTTAGAATGCCCTGCTAGTACTCCTGCTATTGTCCCATTTTGTTCTGAAATTCATGGTCGTGGTTTTAATATAAAACATCCCGCAGTTAAGTTCTCTTTGATTGACAATTCATTCATATCTGTATATCCCCTTTTAGAGCTCTTGGTGTTAGAATTTCTTGAGATAAAAGTCGTGGCAAATGGTTTAACGGACCTGTTGGTAAAGAACAATCAGGGAGAGATGGATCTGACTTCTCCTTTTGATTTCCTTGGCGTAGTTCCTTTGTTGCACTCGTCTGTGGTAATTGGTTCTTTTGAACTGCTTTACAAAAAGAATTTACAAGTGGTTATCGATATCCATTGGAATAATATAGGTATTGTAAAAGGAGGAATAGATCAATATTATAAAGAGTATCCTGAAATAATCGAGAACGATTCGTTTCAATGTAGGTTTAGTCGGTTGGATGAGTATGAATGGTATCATAAAGAAGAGGCAAAGTCGTTGTTTGAGACCGAAATAAATCAATATCGTATTGAGATGTCTGATAGAAGTAGATTTGTAACCACAGAATTCAATTGGAAGGGGAACAATACGACCGTCTTGAATCAAGAGGATTATGGCTCTCATTTGAATAGTTCGTTTGGTTTCTTTAAGTTAGAATTAGTTTCTCCTTCAATGGGATTCGGACACAAACAATATCCACTTCTGCTTTCCGAGAGCTTTCTTCACAATGCGAGAACGAAAATAGGAAAGAAGGTAGATCTTCCTAAAGAACCATTTACCCCTGAGTGTAAAAGAATAGAACTTTCTTATGTTTCGAAAACTAAGATCAACTCAAAGGATAGAGAACGTTTTTATCATTTTAATAATTGGGGAGAAGTCGATGTGGTGGAAAGAAAGGAGAGAAGATTGCCTCATCTGATTGTTCCTGTTGTTTATGACTCGACACTTTTTATTGGAATAAAAAGTGTGGCACCTTTGTCTTATCTTAATATTCTGTTCTGTATCAATCAGACGGTTTTGTACAACAATATAAACGAATATGGGGCACTGTATTGGCATTACTTGGATAATAAAATATGGAAACCGATGGATCAATCGATGCTCCTACAAGATCAAACACACCATTTTACAAATTCTGGTATTGTAAAACTCCATATTCCTGCACATGTGGATGGAGATAGCAAACTTTTTAATGATGAATGTTTTTGGGTGCGTGTTTCAGTGAATGATAGTTTTTCGCAGATTGAAGCAGTTGAAAAAGTACTCTTCCAGGCTTTTTCTGTGAAATGGTTAGAGGGAGAAGTGTGTAGTCAATTAAGAGATGGGTTGCCCGCTTTCTCAATCAATAAGGCAAAACCAAATATCTATGAGCTGGAAAGTGTAACTCAACCTCTGAGAAGCTTTGGTGGAAGGCCACGTGAAGAGAAAAAAGACGTGAGGGTGCGTATCAGTGAGCAGTTAGTTCATAAAGGCCGTGCAATCACTGTTTGGGATTATGAACGATTGATATTGAAGAAATTTTCACACGTGTATAAAGTGAAATGTTTCCCTCATTATAATTCTGAAGGATCAGAGAAGCCTGGAAATATATTGATTGTTGCGATTGGTCAACCCAATGCAGTAGAGAATAATACTGATCTACCACTGCTGACTTTTTCACAATTAAAAGAAATTGAAAGGTATATCAAAACGATTGCTCCTCCACAAGTATTGATTCATGTACGTAACCCGATATATGAACATATCTATATTCGTTGTGCTGTCAAGTTTGTCTCTCCTCTTCGTAATGGACATTTTGTGAAATTATTGAACGAAGAGTTAATAAAATTACTTAGCAGTTGGTCTGTCAGTAAATTAGGAGAACCAGGTTTTGATAAAGATATAAAGATGGAAGATATTATAGGCTTTATCCATGATTTAGATTTTGTGTCTTTTGTTACTGATTTCTCTACTATTAAAATTACATGCCTAGATAATGGAGAGTATTTTGTTACAGATAGTGTAATGACACATAATGAAAAGATGACGCCATCTGTGCCTTGGGGAATTTTGGTGTCGGCTCATCATCATGACATCTCTGTGACTGATTCGGATCAGGTGATTGATGCAAATATAACAGGTATTAGTGATCTAGACATTCAAGATTCTTTTATCATAGAGTAAATGATTTTGAATTAAATAAAGTGTATTGAAACATATATTCTTCATGAGAACCTATGTCATCTGTTGTGTTGGTGAGGGAAGTGGTAACGTGTGGTGTAGATGAAGTTATGTTAGCAAAAAAGTACTGGTAATTTATACATTATTATTATGGCAAGACGTAATAGAGAAACACTAAAAAAATATTTTAACAAAGGGAAAAGACCTACAGAAGAACATTTTGCAGATTTGATAGATTCATGCGAAAATTTGGTTGATGACGTTTATGAGCAAACACGTAAGGTCGGCTTAAAAGTCGCCCCCAAAGTCAATAGCGATGAGATGATCGAATTTATTAAAAGAATGGATGATGATGAAGTGGTATGGAGTTGTCGAATGCAAAAGAAGAAACTGAATATTTCTGGAATAAGTGGTAGTAGTACTACTTTTGCTGATATATCAGAAGATCGAAATGTTCCTGAGATGGTTACAAATAATTTAATCGTCTCAAGAGGTCGAATAGGGAATTATGCTTTTGGAGAAGTCCCCGCAGATGGCCAATGGCACGATATTATGACAAACTTGGATGGTTGTCATGCATATGAAATAATGGCTGGTGCAACCAATAAACAAAAGAAATATGTGATGGCACATGTGATTGCAACAACTGCATTCAATAAAAGGAACAAAATACGTTATACGCAGGCTATGTACAGGGGTTGGTTTCGTCGAATTAAAGTGAAATTTAGGAGGTGTGGAGAGCATTACAACTTCTCTTTGGCTATAAAAACACAAACCAATTATGGTGTTGGATGTACAATTAAATATAATATCGCTTGTTTGTGGGAAAATCATTTTATGGAATAATTTGTAATGACTGATTCAATATATATAACCAAAGATAGACCTGTCGATGAAGTGTCATTAGAGTCGTTGAAACAGAGAGGCATAGAGCTTATTCAACAACTCTCAGGGAATCGATGGACTGATTATAACCTGCACGATCCTGGTATTACGGTATTAGAACAGGTCTGCTATGCTATTACTGAAATGTTATATATAAGTCGTTTTGGTGTAGTCGATCTGTTGTCTGATAGTCATGGTGATATCCATTTAGACCAGATAGGTCTATATGCACCTATTCAGGTATTTCCTACTGCACCAATTACGGAAAAAGATTACAGAAAGATTATTTATGACCAAGTACCTGGAGTTTATAATGTTTGGGTTAATCATTATAAACATACTGGTTTATTCTCAATAGAGATGGATATCTTCAGTAGATTTGAGGGCAGAGAGAAAGAAATATGTGATAAAGCACGAGAGGTCTTTTTGAAGAATAGAAACCTTGGAGAAGATATCTTAGATGTCTCTATCTTAGAAATGGAGGGAGTCGAATTATATGCTGAAATAGAGGTGGACGATACTTTACATGTGAATAATATCGTTGCAAGAATTTATTTTGAGTGTGCTATGCTTTTGTTCCCAGGAATTGCTTATTCTTCCTATCATGGAAGAAAAGGTGAAAAAAGTCTAGATCAGATATTAAGTGGTGTGGCATTGGAGTGTGGGTGTATTGATGATAATCAACTTCAACCTAAACCGAAAGAGATTCAAATGCATGAAATGTTTGCAGCAGTACAGCAGATTAAAGGTGTTGTTGGTATCAACCATTTGAAGTTGAGAAGAGGTGATGTGTTTTATGTTGATAGAATGCCTGTTGAGAAAAACAAAAGCTCGTTGTTAATTTTGCCTAAAACAGTGCAAGATCTCACGGTGAAAATGACTAAGGGAGGAAAAACACTTATACTTGATCCAAAAAGAATTAATAAATATTACCAGCGATTGAGAGCATCCTATTTTGGCCTTCGAAATATGATGGAAGATATTGAAAATATCAGTACACCGATCAAAGGGAATGTATTATCTTTTGGTGATTATCATTCAATACAAAATCATTTTCCTGCAGTCTATGGATTATTAAATGCTTTTCCTATTGGAGATAAAAGATTTGCAGAAACGGAACAGTTAAGAGGATACCTACTTTTTTTTGATCGTATTTTGGCAAATTTCTTTAAACAAACAGAACATCTATCCTCTTTGTTCAATATATCTAATACCAATAATAGAACATATTATAATGATAGCTTGTATTCCATTCCTGGAATAGAAGGTTTGTTGAGGTGTGAACATCAAGAGTCCGATATAAATCATTTTGATCGTGCCAATCGTTTTTTGGATTTTCTATTATCCTTACATGGCGAATCATTCTCAGAGAACCTCTTGTCTCAGTTCAACTTCTATTATTCACATTTAGAGGTTGAGGAGAAATTGATTGAACGGAAACAAAATTTCTTAAAGAATATTATTCCTTTGAATCGAGATAAAGCGAGCACGCTTGATTATACCCAACCTTTGTCTGAAATCAATAGCCCCGCAATCTTACAAAAGATACGCTTGCTTTTAGATATTGAAGATTATGAAGGAAAGAGATATACTGATATCCTTCGAAGATATGGTATGAAACTTCATGATTCTAGTAAATCTATTCCTATTAAGTCATACCTAAATGTTTCAGAAGAGGTTGACGAAAAGAAGTATATCTCTAATGAGGTCGTTGACGAAAAGTTCTTGGGTATTCCACTTATTGGTATTCCGGAGGTATTGTCTGAAGAAAAGGAAAAAGAGTTGTTTGATGATATTGTGTTCTATCGAGATGGGGTGTTAGAGGTCGATTTTCTTATAAATGGAGTATTCCTAGATAATTATCGTTTGGGGAAATTAAAGAATGAGAGAGATTATGTGGTAGTATTTAAAAAACCAAATGACTCAGAGTGGCTTATCCTTCATAATTATAATAAGATAAAGACTGCGATCGAACAAATTAACCGATTAAGATATTTCCTGATAAAAATAAATAGAGGAAGTGAAGGTGTGACAATGATTGATAATATCTTGTTAAGACCGCAGGAAGTGTTAAATACGACACAATTGACTAGATTCTCCCATCAAGTAAGTTTTGTCTTCCCAAATTGGAGTAGCCGATTTAGTCATATTGAGTTTCGTAAATTGGTTGAGGAGACGGTACAGTATAATTTGCCTGCACATATCTTACCTCATTTTTATTGGCTTGAAGATAAACAGATAGACAAGTTTCAAGATCTATACCATTTGTGGTTCGAATTGAAACGAAAAGACAAAAATCAAAAAAAACTAGATGAAATATCAAGAGAAATAGTAGAAATACTAAGAAAATATGATAGGTAGAAATATTCATAAGGTTCAAACTTTGAAGTTCGATATTCATTGTCAAAGTAAGGAAAATGCCTTAGAAATTCAGCCGCTTCTCTCTAATCTTGTTGCGAAGAAGATTATTGCGATGACTGATGAAATTTTTTCTAAACTTGCCAATTCTGAATCTACTTTTCAAATAGATAGGTTAGAAATAGATCTCGGAGGCTTTTCAATAAAAGATTTCCAAGATGATTTTGTCAGTATATATAAAAAAGAGCTTGGAAAGCAATTAATGAAGATTCTTTCTGATAGTTCAAACTATCAAAAGAATGGTGTTGTAGAAATAGATACAAGTAAAGTTTATCTGCAATTATTATGTCAATTCTTACTAGGTGGTTTAATGCGCTGGAGAGGTGTGTCAAATTATGTTTCTTTGAATGATGTAATTTTAGAGGTCTTATATCATCATTCAAATTTATTTGAAAGATGGTTGAGATATTATGGACAATATAATATATGCCTTAGAAAACGTTTGGTTCGACAGTTTGAAGAAAAAGAGTTAGAAAAGACAGTGGATATATTAGAGCCTGTAGAGGGTGTGTTTATCAAAAGATATGCCACGCATCTTGACCAAATAGAGACACCGACTCCTATAAATATGTCCATAGTAAAATGGGATTTTATTTTTACATACTTATTGGTTGAAAGAGGGAGCTTCTTTAATAAAAAGACTTTTGTTAAATATAATTTACACCAAATATCACAACACTATAACTTGGATTATTGGATGGTGATATCATCTTTTAGTAAAGAGCTTGAAAATAATACTACGCTACAAAATACGGATGCTAAATTGGTGAATATTTTAGTTGAAATATCACATGAGGACCTTGCTTCTCCTCTCACTGAATATGTAAATGACCAGGAGGACTTACGTTGTGTTGAGTCTTTCTTACTAGGTAGAAATAAGGATTTTATATTATTCAAAAAAGCATGGATGCAATTGGTCCGTCATCAAATCAAGGACTTAATCGATTTATTAGATTATTATTTTGTCTATGCAGATGTTCGTTTTTGTTTTGTATCTGAGTTGAAAGAGTGTTATTTCGTTTTTTTTATTCAGCATCAGTTTGAAATGCTCTATCCGTTTATTTCAAAGTGTTACGAACAAGCGGTCTTGATGAATTCAAAATTTCACATTGAAGGTAATGAACAAATATTCTCTCGATCTTTACGGAGTGTTATACTTGATTTTTTGTATCTAAATAAGGGGTGTATCGATTTCAATGCTACATCTTTTGTTCATTATATTTTACATAGAGTGTTTCAGCAGTATGATTTTAATCACCAAGATATAATAGAATATATTGGTAGTTCAGTCAGTGAAGTGTCTCAATTATTTGATCAAAATTTTTCTTACAAAGAGATTGTCTCCTCTTTTACATCTGATCTTGCTTCAAAAAATTATAAAAGGGCAGAGATTAAGGAACAAGACCCGATTGAATTGGTTGTTGCATTTTTAATAGGGAATCATAATGATAGATTGAAATTTAGAAAAGCATGGCAAGATTTATATGATAATCATATAATTTTTTTGATTGATTTATTAAACTATTACCTTCGACATGATGATATTCGTCATCGTTTTGTTTTTATATTGGATGAGGAGTATTTTATTTCATTGATCCGAATGTCATTCAATAAAAAGGCTCAGCTTGTCATCTGTTTTTATCAACAAGTGATTCTTGTAATTTCTCGCATGAAGGATGTAATGTTTACACATTCATTTTCACAGAAAGTACGGCAGGTAATACTAGACTTCTTCTATTCAAGTCATGGCGATGTAAATTTTCATGAGAAATCTTTTGTGAGGCTTAGTTTACAACAAATAGCTTATAAGAATGATATTGCATATCAAGCTTTGTTACAGTCGTTGTGTGATGAATTTAATGTTAATACGTTGGGGACTAGTTCATCGATCTCTTTAAAGAAAAATCTAAATAATATTTTGAAAGAGGATATTTTTGGTGCAGAAGATCATAATGTTTGCTTGCGAATACCGTTGTATGAAATAACTTCATTCTTACTTGGGATAAATAAAAATGTTAAGATTTTTGTAAATGGATGGCAGACATTGGAAAATGATCATATTGAAGTACTAAAAGATCTATTAGGCTATTATCTTCGATATCCAGATGTGAGATATCGATTTATTTATAGTCTCAATAAAGAGTTTTTTGTTTCTCTTATCCAGCTGGTATTTCCTTCTGAATCTCCCTTTATTTTAGACTATTATGAGACTATTATTCGGATGAATTCTATTTTAGATAAGAAGAGGAATATTAGACTATTTTCTTTTTCAGTAGCTCATGTTATTCTTGACTCTCTATGGCAAAATAGAGGAAGTTTTAACCATAAGCGATTTATTAGGTATAACTTAAAACAGATGGCTCGACAATGTGATATGGAATATAGCGAAGTGATTCAGTCTGTTAAAATGAAAATAGGTGTAAGCAGTTGTGATCCTGTATCTAACATTGAAATCGAGTTGGGAAATGTTCTATTTGATATCTTAGTAGAAGATCATGCTCTATTCCAAAATAGAGAAGAGTGTATTCAGGTGTGGTTCGATGTTGTTGTGTCATTTTTACTTGGGAAGGAAGATAATATCTTACTTTTTCAAAAAGCATGGGAAGGATTGTTGAACGGACAAATGAAGCTTTTACAAGAAATATTTGAATATTATCTTCCCTATCCAAACGTTCGTCATTGTTTTGCTTATAATTTAGAGAGTGATCATTTTTTAGTTCTTATTTATTCACAATTTAAGACAGAGTCTCAATTTATAAAAGAGTATTATGAACAAGTTATTCATACCTCATTTATAGTTGGAGATTCAGTCGAAGATCATGCTTTTGCACAATCTGTACGACACACTGTATTAGATTTCCTCTATCTTAATAGAGGGAGTAAATTTAATGATAAAGAATTTGTACACTATACGTTGCAGAAACTTGCTCATCACCATAATAAAAGGTTTCATGACCTTTTAGATATATTTTATCATGAATTACTACGTTTAAATGTTCATGGTCATCTGAAATACGTTTCACAACTGCTTGTAGAAATATCTTATGAAATAGAATCACCATTAAAGGATGATGTTAGTGAAATCATAACATTTTTTACTTATGGCTATGTATATGGAAAAGATAGAGATTCTATTCTGAGAATGCTCTTGCATTTACAAAATAATAAAGAGCAATGGACTCGATGGATTGCTTATTTGAGACAGAAAGAGTGGTTAATAGAACGAATCTGTTTGTCGTTATATGAAGATGAATTAAATGATTTTATTATAAATTTATTAAAAAATGAATATGGTTCTGAATCTGAATCAACTGTGACCTATTTATTGAAGAAAATAATGAAGCGTTCTTTAAGATATAGATGTATTAAATATGTCTTTTATACAAAGGTCATTATTGCTTTGGTGAAAAAAGAGGAAATAATTTTAAATGATTCGATTAATTTATTGCCTCTTGAAAAATTGTCTAATGATCAGATTTTTAATCTGTTATTATTTTATAATCGTAGCAATCTTATTCAATTTAAAGAACTCATTTGTTGGATTATCTTTCATAAAAAAGACTTGTTGGTCGAGTGGTTTGTATGTGATAAATACTCTTCTCTGTTAATCGATGAAATTGTAAGATCAATTCCTGAAACAGAGAAGCTGAGGTTCATCAAGTGTGTTGAAAAAAGACAAATGCCTATGATTGAAAAAGAAGAAATTATTCGAAAACTAAATAGACCAAAATTGCAGGTTAGAGAGGTGGATACCTCCTCATTTGAAGAAGAATTTTTTACCGAGAATATATATATATCTAATGCTGGATTGGTTCTTCTCGCTCCATTTTTCCCATTGCTTTTTGAGCGATTAGGATTCTTGTCAAAACAGGTGTTTAGTGGTAAAGAACAAGCTGAAAAAGCAATACATATTTTACAATACCTTGTCAATGGTTGCTGTAGATCCCCAGAGTATACATTGGTCTTGAATAAGCAACTTTGTGGTGTTAAGACAGGAAAGCCTATCATTAAAGAGTATCAGATGAATAAAGAGGAACTTAAAATTACGGAAGGGTTACTAAAGCATGTTATCTCTACATGGAGAGGTCTTGGAAAAACCTCTATTGAAGGGTTTAAAGAGTCTTTCTTACAACGAGATGGAGTGTTGGATCTAAAGGACAACGCTTGGTATTTGAGGGTGGAAGCCAAACCTTATGATATGTTATTAGATGTTTGTCCATGGAGTTTTAGAACCATAAAGTATCCATGGATGGACCGTGTTATTTATATTGATTGGAGGTGATATTTTAAACTTATTGTTATGAAAGTCGATTATTCTATTCTACAGGCAGAGTTAATATGGTTACAGAGAGTTATACAAACAAGAGTAGAACTTTATTTTAACCAAGAGAGTCAATACTCAGAAATAGAAGAGATTGTACCTATAGATATTTCTAGTGAGATAAATTCTCCTTATGCTACTGTAGTTAAGGATCTGCAATTAAATTTTTATGAACGTATCGTATTTATACTGTCGTTGGTGCCTCACTTGGCCCCACAAATTCTTGATCTTTTTTTCTTGAAAAATAAAATAACAGATAAATGTTATAGTGAATTTGGTGGTTGGATTGGTAAATCTCATGGAGGATTTCTACCAACAGGAGAGACTGCTGCTTTTATTATATCAGGAGGTGATTTAAAGAAGCGTATGGATGTATTAAATCTGTTTGATCATAAAAGTAAGTTCATTCAGAACAATGTCTTATCACTAGAAAATGATGTCAATGGTGAACCTTTTTTTAGTAGACGATTGACTATTTCAACTGACTATCTAAATAGAGCCACAACAGGAGAATTTCATAAACCAGATTTTAGTATGGAATTCCCTGCAAAATTGCTGCATACTGATATGGATTGGGATGACCTAGTCCTTCCTAAACAAGTTTTAAAAGACATTGATCTTTTGATAACAAGAATCGTCCGAGCTGATGAGATAAATAATTTAACCAATTCTTGTAAAAAAGTAAAACCTGGATATCGTTGTCTTTTTTATGGAAGTTCCGGCACTGGAAAAACTCTTACAGCTTCATTAATTGGTAAACGATGTGGTCTAGATGTGTATCGAATTGATTTATCTATGATAATATCTAAATATATTGGGGAGACAGAGAAAAATTTGAGAAATATTTTTGATCAAGCGGAACATAAAAATTGGATATTGTTTTTTGACGAAGCAGATGCATTGTTTGGACAGCGTTCGTCTACGAATTCATCAAATGATAGATATGCGAACCAAGAGGTTTCTTATCTGTTACAACGTATTGAAGATTTTTCTGGGATTATTATTTTGGCTACGAATCTAAAATCAAATCTTGATGATGCTTTTTGGAGGCGTTTTCAGCTGGTTATTAATTTCCCAATACCGGATGCAAGTTTACGATTAAGATTATGGAATAAATCTTTTTCTGAAGGTCTTTTCTGTGATCAGTCAATTGATTTTTCACCATTGGCTTATAATTATGAACTTTCTGGTGGAGCTATAATTAATGTACTGTCATATTGTGTTTTAAAATTACTTAGTCATCCAAATAAAAAAATAACATTGAAGCTAATCAAAGAAGGTGTGAAAAAAGAGATTGTAAAACAAGATAAACTTATTAGATTATGAATCTTCATGCGGGCCATAATCATGGGGTTATTCGTTGGTGTATTTCTTCTCCTTTATGGGACAAAATAAGAGATCTATATGGTTTTATTTTAGGTTTAACTGAATTCATACTCCATAGGTATCGATGCCCCAGCCAAACTTACTACTGAATCTATAGTTGTTGAGAGTCATGGCGACAGTACCATGTTAAGATAGTTTAGAAAAGAGTCTCTCAATCTCATACTCATTTTCTCACTCTATATAGTTTGAAACGGCTGGAGTAAAGTTCCAATCATGTATTGGATGGCTGTCACTAAACATAAAAAAAATGCCGTCGGGTTCAAATGTCGCTTGCATAATTCGCCCCTCTTCAATTGGTGTATGTTTGCCCCATCGTTGTACATTAATAATCTTTGAGTTCTTAAAAAGGGAGATATAGAAGTGCATTGCATCTTCCGCTTGATTATTTTGAAATGTCAAAGATATGATGATCTGCTTTTTCATGTAATCTCTATTTATGAATAGTTGTCTTCTTAAACGTAAGCGTTCGGTTATTCACATCTTGTGTTTTAATTTACAGCCTTCTACTTTTGAATCATAATCAAAAAGAAGAAATAGATGAGTAAAAAAGCACATATGTTTGATCTCATAGAAGCACAACACAATAGTGGACTAAGCAATATCGATTACTGTAAACAGAACAATATAAAACTATCAGTATATAGTATTGGAAGGCAAAATATAAGAAGGAGTATTCAAAAGAAACTCAAGGTTTTTTTGTCACATTAGACAATGAAACCTCACAAATAAAAGAAGAGATCGTTATCACTTATCCCAATGGTGTAACCCTTCAACTTTCTTCAGCAACGACAATATCGACGCTTCGATCATTAATCCAGATTCAAGGCTGATGTTTTCAATATCTTCAAATGATCGTTTTTACCTCTATTCTGAATCAACTGATATGAGGAAAAGTTTTGATGGATTATCCGGATTGGTGCAGAATAATATTGATGCCAATATTACTTCGGGGGATGTATTTATCTTTCTGAACAAACGTCGTACCATGATGAAATTACTTAAATGGGAAAGAGGTGGTTTTGTTCTTTTTGTGAAACGACTAGAGAGAGGAACCTTTAGACCTCCTGAAATAAAAGACTTAACATCAATGCATCTTGAGTACACTGATCTTGTCCTTCTTATAGAAGGTGTTCTTGTCAAAGAATATAAAAGACAAAAACGTTATGTTATTTAAATAAATATGTGTATCCTTAAACCATGAATAAGAGCGATATCATAGAGGATGTAAGTAAAGAAGATCTTTTGGATCAATTCCAGAAGATGATGACTGAATACTCTAATGTCGACTCTGAAGTTACTAGTTTAAAACAAGAAAACGAATCCTTAAAGGCACAGATTGCCTATCTTCAAAGACGCATCTTTGGCTCAACCAAAGAAACCTATAAAGATCCGAACCAATTAGAGTTAGCTCTTGAAGTCGAAGAGAAAAATCTAGAAGACTTACAGATATCTTCTCCAGAAGAGGAGGTTATTGAGGTTGTTAAGAAGAAAAAAAAGGCAAAAAGAAAAAGTATCCCTTCTGACCTTCCTCGTCAAGTAGAAGTGATTGAACCTGATGATGTCCCAGAGGGAGCAACTCGTATTGGAGAAGAGATATCAGAGAGAATTGAATTTAGTCCAGGTAAGCTTTATGTAAGACAAATCGTTCGTCCAAAATATCGTTTACCCGAAAAGGATAACATTATCATCTCCGAACTTCCGTCGGATCTTATCCCCAAATGTATGGCGGGGAACTCATTAATAAGTCAATTTATTGTTGGTAAATTCTACGACCATATACCTCTTTATAGAGCCCAAGGGATCTTTAAAAGATCAGGAATTGATTTTCCTAAAGCAACCATCAATGGATGGATAAGGAAGGCTGCTGAACTACTTTCTCCACTATACAAACATATCGAGAAAAAAGTAATCCAGTCAGACTATACAGGGCTTGTTCATGAAATTTAAGCAGCGAAGACATCGTGTATTTTATCAGTATTGTGCACAAGTTCTTCTCTTAAAATATTTAAGTTGTTGTAACTATTTATTTCCATTAACTTACTGCATATAAATAACATAATAGAGGATATCGATTTTTGCAATCCATGATCTAAAGACTTTAATTTGTCTTCTCCAAAATTAACATCACGAATACGATTCATTATTTCTATTTTCCAATGACCTCTAATAGCTCCAGCAATTTCATCGATTTTCCCATTATAATTTGTGATATAATATCGTGTTTCTGTACTCCTTTTATCTCTCTTTACATTATAACTCTCTCTTGTCACTTTAATCATATTACATATGCCACTATTACACCATCTAGGATCTAACATTTCTGTATTTATTGGGTATATTTCGTACTTCCTAGAGTCTATTCTTCCATGTGACTTGTCTATTTCTGTCATCACATCATCTACTTTTATATGATTGGATGTATGTACTAAGTCATCCTTTAATTTCTGCTGATTGGACTTTATTTGAGTTAAATAGAATCGACTATTTTGGTGAATATTAGACAACAGATTTTCTGAATTATGCATTGCATCTAGTGTTACCTTTGCCTTCTCTGGCAACTCAAGAATATGATCATAAACAATGTTCTTTTCACTCTCTTTTGTTCCATCATAAAAGCCTAATAACTGCTGTATATTTGTGTTATGACCAATAGAATAAACAATACTTAACCCTCTCTTTTTATTGCTTTTAGAATCTATACTTCCTCGAAGTTCCTTCCCATCAATAGATATCCATTCTGTAGAAGAGTATACTTCATCACAAATTGTCAAAAAGGAATCATAATCAAATTCAGATAGGATTCTTGTTAACTGAACTCGACTTATACAACTGTCGGTATCTTTATGCAAACAGATACATAGTTTCTCGTAATGACGAACCATATTGCGATGAATTTTATTCATACTTAGATGACCATAACTTGTCAGAATTGAGATAATAAAAAGAGTGATAACAAAAGCCAATTCGTGCTTAAGTCCTACATGACTCCTATTATCTACCAATTTGACTTGTAATTTCTCATAAAATCTTCTAATTTCGGCACTTGAAAGGTCGTTATCCATAATTTATATCTGTTTTTACAAATCCAAATATAATATGAATAGTCGACCTTTTCTCATATAAATAATTCATGAACAAGCCCTGATCAACAATACGGCCTATTATTATTAACAATCATCACTAAAACAACGTGTTTGGAACTTTTGTGTGATTATTAGACTCAAAAAGAACCTGAGTAGTTACAAAGAACAAGCAAAGCAAAGCCCTCCGAAGCAAAGAGTATTTGCCCGGATTTTGGTAATTTAAACTCATAAATGTTGATATAAATACTTAGATTATATAAATAGTTCGATTAACGAACAAAAATCAACAGCCGTATATTAATGCATCATTACATATATATACAATTGGCTACCTCCCGTTTTTTTAGTCAGAAATCTAGATTGAGTCTCATTTGTCCTACGTCTACTTGTGTCTGTTTACTCTGTATTATATGTTTTGTGTAAACATTTGCCAATAAAATTTTAATTATCGTACTTATCTTATAATAGATAAAATTTCTGAGTTCAGATACCTTGTTTTTATCAAGTATCTTAATTTTGCTATCTAGCAACAACCTTAGATGCATGGACTCTAATGTGTTATAAAGGATTCCCATTGCAATGGTTAAAATTGCCAACATGCATTGCAGTCCATCAAACTTCTTTATTTGTATATTCTCTAAATCATAGCTTGATTTGATATGTCTATGGTATTCTTCTATTTTCCAACGAAAGCCATATGCTTGAAAAGCTTCACTAATAACTTCTGTTATTGTATGCTTAGGTGAGTTGGTTAATAACCAACATTTCCCTCCTGATTTGCGTTTTGTAGCAACAAGCCATAGCTCAAATTCCCTCTGCTTTATTCTATATTTAACCTTAACAGCACCACACTCAAAGTTTATCTTTTTACTTTTGTTTTTGCCTCTTTTATTGGCAGTTAATTCCATGAAGAATGGAATCTTTTTCCCAATTGTAGATACAGTAGTTTCTTTGCCTTTGTATATTAATTTGGTATTCTTTTTCAATCTGATTATGAAGTTATTTTGTTGACTAACAACATAATCCTTAATAATCTGACGATCAAATCCTCGATCAAACACACAAGTTACATTCTTTGAAATAGCATTATCTACTTCTTTTAATGCTTCGATTGCTTCATTATTTTCACTCTTGGCTCCATGATCGAAACTGTACAGCTTATTATACAAAGGTGTCATCTTATTGGCCTTATCAATATGTACAACATTCATAAGCCAATAACCTAATCCAACCTTATTTTTCTCATCTCCATCTTTTACAAAATCCAGACCTTCCATGGTCTTAGCATATTTCTTTTGAATATCTGATCCATCAAATAGAATGTAGTCTCCTTCATGAATTGTATCTGACACACAATCCATATGGCCTCTAAGAAGTTTTAAAAAGAAACCTTTTTTATTGTAATGATTTCGAAGCCTTTTGGTCGTTTGTTGTTTGTTTATAGAATCCCCTATAGCTGTTGCTATTTGATTGATAATAACAGACCCTGTCTTAAGAATACCTGTTGTTATCTCACGTGTACAACGTAATTCTGGTTTGGTTAAATGACTATTTAATTTACAAAAATATAGACTTAGCTTGTTCTGTATTTGTTTTGTAAGTATTTTGTTCATGAGCTAGGTTTTAAATGATTATGTTTTCACACTTAAAATAACATTTTCAATCTAGCTTTCCTCGTTTTTACACATATATTATATTGTGAATGTCAGATACTTGCAGTAATAATACAACTTTTTTCGGGAGGTAGTCAAATATATATACAACTATTGATTTTTAGCAATAAATAAAAACTAATCTAAATACTTAACAATACAGGGCTTGTTCATGAATTATTTAAATGAGAAAAGGTCGACTATTCATATTATATTTGGATTTGTAAAAACAGATATAAATTATGAATAACGACCTTTCAAGTGCCGAAATTAGAAGATTCTATGAGAAATTACAAGTCAAATTGGTAGATAATAGGAGTCATGTAGGACTTAAGCACGAATTGGCTTTTGTTATCACTCTTTTTATTATCTCAATTCTGACAAGTTATGGTCATCTAAGTATGAATAAAATTCATCGCAATATGGTTCGTCATTACGAGAAACTATGTATCTGTTTGCATAAAGATATCGACAGTTGTATAAGTCGAGTTCAGTTAACAAGAATCCTATCTGAATTTGATTATGATTCCTTTTTGACAATTTGTGATGAAGTATACTCTTCTACAGAATGGATATCTATTGATGGGAAGGAACTTCGAGGAAGTATAGATTCTAAAAGCAATAAAAAGAGAGGGTTAAGTATTGTTTATTCTATTGGTCATAACACAAATATACAGCAGTTATTAGGCTTTTATGATGGAACAAAAGAGAGTGAAAAGAACATTGTTTATGATCATATTCTTGAGTTGCCAGAGAAGGCAAAGGTAACACTAGATGCAATGCATAATTCAGAAAATCTGTTGTCTAATATTCACCAAAATAGTCGATTCTATTTAACTCAAATAAAGTCCAATCAGCAGAAATTAAAGGATGACTTAGTACATACATCCAATCATATAAAAGTAGATGATGTGATGACAGAAATAGACAAGTCGCATGGAAGAATAGACTCTAGGAGGTACGAAATATACCCAATAAATACAGAAATGTTAGATCCTAGATGGTGTAATAGTGGCATATGTAATATGATTAAAGTGACAAGAGAGAGTTATAATGTAAAGAGAGATAAAAGGAGTACAGAAACACGATATTATATCACAAATTATAATGGGAAAATCGATGAAATTGCTGGAGCTATTAGAGGTCATTGGAAAATAGAAATAATGAATCGTATTCGTGATGTTAATTTTGGAGAAGACAAATTAAAGTCTTTAGATCATGGATTGCAAAAATCGATATCCTCTATTATGTTATTTATATGCAGTAAGTTAATGGAAATAAATAGTTACAACAACTTAAATATTTTAAGAGAAGAACTTGTGCACAATACTGATAAAATACACGATGTCTTCGCTGCTTAAATTTCATGAACAAGCCCTGCTTAACAATACTAATGTACATAATTTAACTTAAATAAGTTTATTAACATACAATTAACATTAAAGACGCAAATACAAACAAAAACACGGTCAATACATTAAAACCAATAAGCAATTGATCCCATTATATTTCAAAATGAAACACAACAGTCTTCATCATAATGTGGACACTATTTATAGGAGGAAGGATATTTGGGAGTAAAGAGTTAGATCCACTAAGTATTATAGAAATATGATCAGAGTTTAATGAATGAGGAAAGATTGTAAGAAAAGAACGATGAATCAATTTCAAAAAAAAGAGTAAAAAAAAAGGGTATCCAATGGATACCCTTTTATATAATTGTAATGAAAATGTATTACTCTTCACATGAAGCAATAAGTACTTCCATAATTTTCTTACCAGCTGTTGACACACTAGTTCCAGGACCGAAAATAGCAACAACACCTGACTCATAAAGATAGTCATAATCTTGAGCTGGAATTACACCACCTGCAATAACCATAATATCTTCACGACCTAACTTCTTAAGCTCCTCGATAACTGCTGGTACAAGAGTCTTGTGTCCTGCAGCCAATGAAGAAACACCAAGAACGTTTACATCATTCTCAACAGCTTGCTTAGCTGATTCTTCTGGAGTTTGAAATAAAGGTCCCATGTCTACATCAAAACCAAGATCGGCATACCCTGTAGCAACAACTTTTGCTCCACGGTCGTGACCATCTTGACCCATTTTTGCAATCATGATACGAGGTTGACGACCCTCTTTCTCTGCGAATTTAGCAACAAGCTCCTGAGCTTCTGTAAATTCCTTATCGTTAGATGCTTCTGATTTATACACGCCTTCGATAGTTCTAACCACTGCTTTATAACGTCCACATACTTTTTCACAAGCATCTGAGATCTCTCCAAGAGAAGCTTGTTTCTCTGCAGCCTTAACAGAAAGATCCAATAGGTTTCCTTCTTCAGTTTCGGCACATCTTGTAATGGCATGAAGTGCTTGTTGACACTCTTCCTCATTACGCTCAGAACGAAGCTTATTCAAACGCTCGATTTGTGATTGACGAACAGCAGTGTTGTCGATCTCTAAGATATCGATAGGATCCTCTTGCTCTAGACGATACTTGTTTGTACCAACAATAGTCTGAGAACCCGAATCGATACGCCCCTGAGCACGAGCAGCAGCTTCCTCAATACGCATTTTAGGAACACCTGTCTCGATCGCTTTAGACATACCACCTAGTTTTTCAACCTCTTCGATACGCTCCCAAGCTTTATGAGCCAAGTCTTGAGTCAATGACTCAACATAGTATGAACCAGCCCATGGATCAAGTGAACGACAAATTTCAGTTTCTTGCTGTAGATACAACTGGGTATTACGTGCAATACGAGCAGAGAAGTCTGTTGGAAGAGCAATCGCTTCATCCAATGCATTTGTATGAAGTGACTGAGTATGACCTAATGTAGCAGCCATTGCCTCAATAGCAGTACGTCCCACATTGTTAAATGGATCTTGCTCTGTAAGAGACCATCCAGATGTTTGTGAGTGTGTACGCAAAGCCATAGACTTAGGATTCTTTGGATTGAATTGCTTCACAATCTTAGCCCATAACATACGTGCCGCACGCATCTTCGCAACCTCCATAAAGTGGTTCATTCCGATTGCCCAGAAGAACGACAAACGTGGAGCAAACTGATCTACTGTCAAACCTGCGTTGATACCTGTTCTCAAGTAATCCAAACCATCTGCTAATGTATATGCCATCTCAATATCGGCAGTTGCACCCGCTTCTTGCATGTGGTAACCTGAGATAGAGATAGAGTTAAACTTAGGCATGTAGTTTGAAGTAAATTCGAAGATGTCTGCGATCGACTTCATAGAGAACTTAGGAGGGAAAATATAGGTATTACGTACCATAAATTCCTTAAGGATATCATTCTGGATTGTACCAGCTAATTTATCCATAGAAACCCCTTGCTCTTTTGCAGCAACAATGTAGAATGCCATAATAGGAAGAACGGCACCGTTCATTGTCATTGAAACAGACATTTTGTCCAATGGAATTTGGTCGAAAAGAATACGCATATCCATAATCGAATCCACTGCAACACCAGCTTTACCTACATCACCAACTACACGAGGGTGATCAGAATCATATCCACGGTGAGTAGCCAAATCAAATGCAATAGAAAGACCTTTCTGACCAGCAGCAAGGTTTCTTCTATAAAATGCATTAGACTCCTCAGCAGTAGAGAACCCTGCATACTGACGCACTGTCCAAGGACGCATTGCGTACATTGCAGAGTAAGGTCCACGTGTAAATGGAGCAAGACCAGAAGCATAATTTAAATGCTCCATACCTTCAAGGTCTTCTTTAGTATAAACTGGTTTAACTGGGATCTGTTCTGGAGTCATCCAGTTTTTCTCAATCCCATTGTTTTTTTGCCAAGTAAAGCCATCTGTGCTATTATTGGCTGTTTTTATATTGATGCTCTTAAAATCTGGCTTCATAATAGTAATAAGATTGTTAGATACCTAAAAGCAATACACTTTTAAGTTTATCTCTAAACTTCAAATTATTTAATTCCCAACTTTGCAGTATAACCTTTAAGGTCTTCTAGCAAATTACTCTTCACGTGAATAAAATTCTCAATGCCTTTCGCTTTAAGTTCATCCATACACTTAGGAGCTCCAGCGACAACAAAGATAGCTTCATCTTGGATCAAGTTTAATGCTTCAGGAGCGAAAGCTTCATATTCATCATCTGAACTACAAAGAACAATCACATCAGCACCAGCTTCTTTTGCTGCCTTAACACCTTCATCGATAGTTTTGAATCCGTTGTTATCTTGAACATCCATTCCAGCAACAGCGAAGAAGTTACATGAGAATTGAGCTCTAGCTTTTCTAAAAGAAAGGCTACCAATAGTCAACATATAAGCCAATGGACGCTTATTTTCTTTCGCAAATAGATCCGTCTTATATCTTAGAGCTTCAAAAGCTTCTGCACCGCGATAAGTAGCCAAAGTTGCGATTTCAGCATCTGCAGCAGTTTCGTCAACAGGAGCTAAAACAGCATCAGTCAACTCACGATCCATATGTTCTGTGAAGTTAGGGAATTGGTTTACACCCAATACATTCTCTCTTCGAGTAGCAATATGAAGATCTCTCTTTGATGAAGTAGCTTTAATATCATCCTGAATACTACCCACCTTAAGGCTTGCCATAAATCCTCCTTTTTCTTGTACAGACAAGAAGATTTCCCAAGCTTGTTCGGCAATCGATTCTGTAAGAGATTCGATATAGTATGATCCAGCACCTGGGTCAACTATTTTATCAAAATGAGACTCCTCTTTCAGCAACAACTGTTGGTTACGAGCAATTCTCTCAGAGAAATCCGTACTTTCACCAAATACTTTATCAAAAGTATTTACAGTCATAGAATCCGTACCTCCTAGAATGGAAGACATCGCCTCGGTTTGAGTACGAAGCATATTTACATAAGGATCATATGCTGACTTATTCCATTGAGACGTTTCAGAGTGAACTAACATTTTGCAAGCATTCTCGTCTTCAGCACCAAAAGCTTTCACGATTTGTGCCCAAAGCATTCTTCCTGCACGCAACTTAGCTAACTCCATAAAGTAGTTTGCACCAGTAGCAAAGTTGAATTTAATGTCAGAAGCAACAGCATCAACAGTAACTCCACGCTTCACCATCTCTGAGATGTACTCAGCACCAAGAGCTAGACCATAACCTAATTCTTGTGAAATACTAGAACCACAGTTATTGAATAATTTAGCATTCACAGCAATCGTGCGGAAATTAGACACAGAAGAAGCAGCCTCCATATTGCTCTTCAAGCTATCCATTGCAGCATCTTCACCATGAGCAAACTTACCTGTTGACACATAACGACCAATTGGATCATTCGCAACAGAAGCAGCTACTTTAGTAGCATCCACTTTGTTTGCATCAAGATAAGCAACAAATGCATCAATAACAGCTTTGTTCTTGCAACGAGTCACAAAGTTTACTTCAATAGCCGTTACATCGATACCCTTAAGTAAAGTTTGAATAAACTCCACTGAAACCTCAACATCTTTTGCAAGAATGAATCCCAATGAAGTAATTCCTTTATTAAGGATGTCTAATGCTTTAGTATTAGCATCTTCTGCATTTTCGACAACAACATTTTGTCGAACATACCAATCGTTATCATTTTTCTTCGCTCCACGAACAAAAGGATACTCTCCTGGTAATTGATTTAGGTGATTTAGAGACTCTAAATTCTCTTCACGGTAAAAGGGCTGTACATTGAATCCTTCATTTGTACGCCATACAAGGGCTCTTTCGAAATCCCTACCTTTTAAATCTGCGGTGATTTTCTCAGTCCATTGTTCAGTACTAATGGGTGGAAAATCCTCGAACAATTTTATATTTTTTTCTGCCATAATTTTGGTAAAACTGTTTAAGGAAAAAATCGTTTGCCAAAATTAATTGTTTTCAAATGCTTTACATCAAAAAACACCATTTTTTTACCCATTTTATACTACAAAAACAAAAAAAATATATATAAAGACAATAAAGTCTTCTACAAATATTCCATCAGAGGCCACTATGACTACGCAAATTACATCATTTCAGACACAAAGCAAAACAGAAACAAAGCAACACCAATAAACTGTATTACAGGATAATACAAAAACAGAATCTAATATCACAAAAAAACAAACCCATACTCTATTTTTTTAAGCAAAGTGTAACAAGGAAGTTAGTCAAAAGTTTAACACAGTGTTATGAAACATATAACAAAAAACATGCTTTATTTCAGTATCTCAAACAAAATCCCCATATTCGTAAACGTAATCCTTTTAAACCTAATAGGTAAAACAACTAAACCAAATTTCTCTTCGCACAAAGAGAAATTGCATGAGCAGCCAATACGATAAGTTTAGGTTACTACTTGCAAAACACACAAATTTTTTACGACAACTAACTTTTTAAGCCCTTTTTGTCCCCAACAAAAAGGGCTTTTTATATTCATAATTATCCAACGTTAAATTCCTCTTTTTACTCCAATACAATAAAGAGCAAAACATTAGAACAGAACGTCAGATAAGGAATATGCATAAAAAAAAGAGGTTATCTAAATAAATAGACAACCTCTATATTTTGTGGTGCCACCTGGAATCGAACCAGGGACACAAGGATTTTCAGTCCTTTGCTCTACCAACTGAGCTATGGCACCAAACAAAAAAAATATTTCAAAAGGCAATACCCACTTTCGGTGGTGCCACCTGGAATCGAACCAGGGACACAAGGATTTTCAGTCCTTTGCTCTACCAACTGAGCTATGGCACCGAGTTCGGCAAAAGGAAAGCAATATTAACTCAACCTAACATTAACAATTCCAATTAACCAAAACTAAAAAGAAACTCGCTAAAATAAAACCTTTTCTAAAATATCCATCCAACCCTAAAGTTTAGATAAATTATTACACTCTTTAGAGTTAAACAAAACAGTGGTGCCACCTGGAATCGAACCAGGGACACAAGGATTTTCAGTCCTTTGCTCTACCAACTGAGCTATGGCACCATTTATTTTTCTCAAGTGCGGTGCAAAAGTAAGTAATTAAATCTAACCTCCAAATATTAATACCATTTTTTCTCTCTTTTCTTTGACCGTTCAAAGCCAATATTCATGATATATGAAACCCTTCCATAAAGCCCAACAGACTTAGGTACAACCACTTCTTTTTGATCAAAACTATAGTATTTATATCCAAAAAAATTTCCATCAGTAATATTCTCAAAATGAAAAAGAATTTGGTGTCCCACCTTTCTTGCATTATAATTCCATCCCACATTCACTCCAATTAATAAAGAAGTTTTCAATTTATCATTATACACTCCCGTCGTGTTATAGAACGTTCTATTGCTAATTTTCGATTTATTTATATCTACTGCAAAAGATTCTCTTCCACCCAAGACTCGAGTATTTACCCCTCCTGAAAAATAAGATCTCGTGGACAAGTCAATTCGGCCCCCAATTCGAGCAGAAACAACGAATGAAGGGTCCCAAGCCATTTTTCGGGTGATTTGATCAGAAGTTGTAAGAGAAGTTTTGTACCATGAACCATTCAATTCAAAGAAAGTACCCTTACTCCATCCCTTCTTAATAGTAGATGAAATCTTTAAAATTGAACCACTTCCCGATGCGGACAAGCTGTTAGGTAAGGATTGGTACGGATTTATTGCCCAATTTACCATCGCAAAGGAGGATGACGAAGCTTCAACCCACAAATCATCAAGCATTTTATACTCTCCTTCCACTGTCCAACGAATTTCTGAAGGCAAAATGACATCCAAACGAACATCCCCACTAATATAAGATTCTTGTGGAAGACTCTTATATGGTATCACTTCCTCCCCGTCTTTAGGAATGTCCTGTTTGGTTACATACACAGACCAAGGCATAAGACTTTTACCAACATCAGCTCCTAACTTTAAGTAAACATGAGGAGTAAACTCAATCTTAAAACCAATATTTCCAGAAAACAGATTTGTATTTAACAGATCATTTGTTGAATATTTCCCTCCAATAAAAGAGGAGACTGCATTTGAATATCTTGTGGTATAGCCCAAAGAAAAAGTACGTTCTTTTACCTTCAATGTGTCTAGATCGTAAAAGCGATTCTCTTTATTTTCTTTATAAGTTAAATCATACAATCCCATTTTATCATAAGTTTCAGAGACTCTAAGTTGAAATTGATGAGAGACAGAAGGTATATATTTAACTCGGTAAGACCATCCAAGCTGATTACTTGAAAGATCATAACTTCTTGAAAAGTCTGATATACGGTTATTTGTTTCAACCCCTCTGTCATAATCTTTCTTCCATCCGACACTCCCTTCTAAGATTAGTTTCTTATTAAAAAGAGATAAACTATGATCTAACCCCATTGCAAAAGCCCCTTTCTCATCTGAAATATCACTATACGGACGCACACCAAATGGGATATAGAGACTATCAATAGCACTAATATTTTGATTTTGGAAAGCAGCTTTTGTCCATATTCCAAACCTTCCAACTTTTTTTGTTGGAATATGAACTAACATATTGAAATCAATATTTTTAGGAATATTACTATTTCTAAAAAGTTTCTGTGATATAAGATTGCTATCAAAATAGTTCAGATTAAACTTATAAGATGACCTAGCAAGCTGTTCATAAGGTCTTAGCCCACCTTGTCCCCTCACTTGAAAGCCATCACTGCGGACACCAAAACCCATCTCATTCCCTCTAAAATATCCTGGATATTTCTCTAATTCTTGTGTTGCCCCAATCGTAGATGAAGAGTGAAAAGCTTGAGAAGAGTTATAGTGATATGCAGAATTCAAAACATAATCATCACTATATCCCAGTAAACTTTCACTCTGTAATCCCGTAATAAATGGAGATCGAACATTTAGAGCATCCCCTAATTTGGTAATATTATATATTGGAGATATAGCATTGAAGCTATAAGAGCTTCCCCATTGATCTACTTTATAAGCGCCATCATAAGTTTCAGTTGCGGCACTCTTATCCAATATGCTCTTATTAGGAATTCCATACATCACACTTTGTGTTGCCCCACTCCCATATAAAACATCAGAATAAGGAACCATATATATCTGCTCTGAACGAGGTATTACCTTACGTGTCTCTTTTACCTCTTTCTCTAAAAACACTTCTATAAATGGCGTTTTGTTCTCATTTGCTTCAATTCCATAAACAGATACTGTTTTATATCCTATATATCGCACGAAAATGGTATAACTCCCAGCTTGTAAACCTGTTATTTGAAAAAAACCTTTTGTATCAGAAAGAACTTCATATCTCCTACTTGTACCTTCAACTAATACAGATACTGAACGTATAGGGGTATGCGTATCTTGATCTAATATCATACCACTTATCGTTTGAAAAGAATATTGCCCATATACAGGAGTGGTGCCATTTAACCATACTACAAATAATAGCAGGAATAAAACAGTTTTCTTAGAGATTGACATATATCTATTTTTGCTGCTAAAAATAACACTATAAACAGACATAATTATACTTAACAACAGTAAATATGTAATTATAAAATGGTTTCCAATAGACGAATTTTGAGTATACGAACACAATAAACAAGCAAACAACACATAAAACTCTAACTACAAAGATATTAACAGACGAAAGAAAGAAAAAAACCAGGTATAAGGAACTTTGTGAGCAGCAATAATCACAGAATAAAAAAAGAGCTCAAAGTGCTTATTATAACGATTTTAAATTCTATTTTTGCAGCTCAATAAAATCATATTCGATGCAATATAACGCTTTTACATTAACCAATGGGATAAGATTGGTACATATACCAACTCACTCCACTGTCGCTCACTTTGGAATCGTTTTAAACACTGGATCCAGAGATGAAAAAGACGAAGAGGTTGGAATGGCTCATTTCATTGAACATGTCATCTTTAAAGGGACAAAGAATAGAAAGGCATACCATATACTCAGTCGACTTGAAGATGTTGGAGGAGACTTAAACGCATATACTACAAAAGAGGAGACTGCGATATATTCCACATTTTTGAAGAATGACTATACACGTGCCATTGAGCTCCTGAGCGATATATTGAAAAATAGTACTTTCCCTAAACATGAGATAGAGAAAGAGAAAGAGGTCATTATTGAAGAGATTAATTCGTATCTAGATAGTCCTTCTGAGTTAATATACGATGATTTTGAAGATCTTCTCTTTAAAGGCCATCCATTTGGACGCCAAATATTAGGTTCCCCTGAACAGATCATGACATATGAAAAGAAAGATATTGAAAAATTCATGTCTGAAAACTATCATACAGATCAAATGGTTTTGTGCTTTGTTGGAGATATTCCTTTTGAACGTTTAAAAAGACGAATCCAGTTCTACTTTGAGGACCTACCTGAAAACAGAAGAGAACATAATCGTTTAAAATTTGAGAACTACAAACCTCAACATCTAATTTTAGACAAAGAGACCTATCAAAATCATACGATCATTGGTACTATTGCACATGAAATAGGACACAAAGATAGAACCACCACAGTCCTTCTCAATAACATATTAGGAGGAACCTCGATGAATAGCAGACTTAACTTGGCGATAAGAGAAAGACATGGAATGGCATATAACATCGAATCAACAATAACTTCTTATTCAGATACGGGGCTTTTATCCATATATTACGGAACAGACCCAGAAAATGGAGATAGAGCACAAGGACTAATCTTTAAAGAGCTAAAAAAACTTAGAGACAAGAAACTTGGAACGCTTCAGTTATCCAAAGCAAAGAAGCAGCTCTTTGGACAGATTTCCGTATCTCAAGAAAATAGTGAAGAGGTCATGCTATCTTCAGCAAAAAGCTATATGTTCTTCAATTCGCTATCATCACTAGAACAGATAGAAAAAAAGATTAATACAATTACTTCTGAGCAAATTATTGAAGTAGCAAATCAAATTCTACAAGAAGATCAGATGTCGATTCTTACATATCAATCGAAAGAGTAAATTACGAGACACAAAAATTATATGCATAACTCATCATTAGACTTAGAACAATATATTTTAAATCACATTGACAACGAAGATCCTATCTTATCACAATTAGATAGAGACACCCATGCCAATGTTTTATATTCGAGAATGTGCTCTGGACACCTTCAAGGTTCGATCCTCACATTTTTAAGCAAATTAGTTTCACCTCAAAATATCCTCGAACTTGGGACCTTCACTGGTTATTCAGCCATATCTCTTGCCAAAGGATTAAAGGAGGGAGGAAAACTTCATACGGTTGAAATTAATGATGAGTTAGAAGAGTTTGCCTTTTCATACTTTGAAAAAGCAGGACTTTCAGAGACCATTATTCAACATATAGGGAATGCTGAAGAAATCGTTCCTGCGTTAGACGAAACATTTGACCTCGTATTTATGGATGCCGACAAAAGAAGATATGTTGAGCACTATGAAATGGTAATAGACAAAGTGTCTCAAGGAGGAGTAATTCTTGCAGATAACACCCTTTGGGATGGGAAAGTGGTTGAGCCAATAGCTAATAACGACCTCCAAACCAAAGGAATCCTTGCATTTAATGATCATGTAAAAAATGATCCTAGAGTTGAAACCACCATTCTTCCATTAAGAGATGGGATTACGATGCTTCGTAAAAGATAGACTACTTAAAAAGGTCGATAATGAAGACCTTCATAATATAAAAATAAAGAGGCTGTCTCATTTATATGACGACAGTCTTCTTCTTTGTTTTCAAATCAGCGTGATCGAAGACTGAAATGTCAAACCTCAAAATCAAACGGACCATAAAGGCAATTGAAATAACACAACGCTTTAGACGAGACCATTGAAACGAGAAAAATCAGTTATGTCTGAAAGAAATATAGCTACATAATTTTATTCAACATTTTCTGATAAACCGAGAATACATTTGCTCTAGATATAAAGCCTAAATATTTTCCTTTATCATCCACTACAGCCATATTATAATGCCTTGAACTATTAAATTTTTCCACAATTTCTTTCATTGATAAAGATACTTGACACACAAAATCTGGATAGTACATCAAATCTTTAATCATTATCTGATCATAATTCTCTGGTTTAAAGATAAATTGACGAACATCATCCATTTTCACCATTCCAACCAGTTTACCCTTGGCATCTGTTATGGGGAATAGATTACGAGAGCTTTTCTCAATCCCTTTTACCAAATCGCCTAAATTGGAAGATACATCCAACCGATAAAAATCGTCTTCAATGATGTCATAAGTACGCATCATGGAGAGAGCATTCTCATTGCGATCATGCGTCATTAACTCATTCCTTTTTGCCAATTGATAAGTATATACTGAGTTTCCAAAGAACAGTTTGGTCACCATAAATGATATTACTGAAACAATCATCAAAGGAACTAATAGAGTATAACCTCCTGTTATCTCGGCTATTAAGAAAACACCTGTCAAAGGAGCATGAAGTGTTCCAGCGATCATTCCGGCCATACCTAATAGTGCAAAAGTGGTTAAATTCATCTCAGGATACCACAGTTTCTGAACAATCATACCAAACAAAACTCCAGCATGAGCACCCATAAAAAGAGTCGGAGCAAAAATACCTCCAACACCACCAGCCCCAAAAGTGATGGCAGTTGCAAAAACTTTAAACAGGACTAGAAATAGCACCATCAAGTAGATACCATACTCCCAATTACTCACAAAATCGACCAACAAAAATTGGTGTAAATAACTAAAATTACCCTCTAGACATCCATTTATTGCTTCGTATCCTTCCCCAAAAAGAGGAGGGAAAAGAACAATTAAGATGCCCAATGTAATACCTCCCCATAACCACCTTCTTGTTTGGCTTTTTATATGACGAAACCAACGAGACACCATTCGATAAACCTTATTGAAATAAGCCGTTCCCAGACCTGTAAACACACCTAAAATAATATAAAGAGGAAGGTCCCCCAGTTCTAATCCTTGCGATATAGGCACAAAATAGATTGCTTTCATTCCTAAAAAGAAATAGGATATCAACACTGCCGTAGCAGAAGAAAGAATCAAAGGAATTAAAGAGATGGCTGTTAAGTCGATCATAATCACCTCTACAGCAAATACAATCGCCGTGATAGGCGCTTTAAAAATGGCTGCCATTGCTCCAGCACAAGCACAACCAAGCATGATAACCATCTGTTTGTATGTCAAGCGGAAAGTGGAAGCCAAATTAGAACCAATGGCAGCCCCCGTAGCAACGGTAGGACCCTCCAATCCAACAGAACCTCCAAACCCAACAGTCAGAGCACTTGTGATAATGGATGAGTAGGTATTATGTTTTTCAATCTTTCCTTCATTTTGAGATATGGCATATAATACACTAGGAATACCGTGACCTACAGGCTTTTTATTGATATATCGAATAAATATCAGCACCAAAAGAAGACCTATCGAAGGAAGAATAAACCGTAAATACTCCTGAAAGGCAACGGGAAACGCAAATGCAACGAAATGGTGCATCATCCCTACCGAATTCTTTATTAACACTGCGGCCAATCCAGCAGCAATGCCAATAACAATGCTTAGTAAATATAATAAAGTACGAGGCGAAAGGTGTCTCTTCTGCCAAGAGTAAATTCTATCAATCGGTGTCATAAATCTCTACAAATCTTTCATCCTATTAAACTTGATAACACAAAACTAAACGACTAGTTCGCTTGACACCTATTCAAGGACATGTTATATAACCTAATTTGTGTGTTTTTAAAGCCATTTCAATATGAGTTAAAGCGTACTTTGGATACCCTTTGGTTACCCTTTAGTTACCCTTTGGTTACTCTAAAGGTAATCAAAGGGTATCTAAAGGGTAACTATTATGTCATCATAAGAGCTACTAAGTACTTCGAATTAACCTTAAAAGAGGACACGATGAAAATACTTTAAAAGATTCACCAACGATTATTTAAAAAAGGACTTAAAGAACTTTTAATCCACACCTTTTGTTATATATTTGATTAATCATTTGGTAATCTTGAAGATGACCAATTCAGTTAATCTCCAATTAGGTAGTATCATGAATAAAATATGTAAACTTTTTAATATAAAATACCCCATTGTACAAGGAGGTATGGTTTGGTGTTCTGGTTGGAAACTTGCATCAGCAGTGTCCAATCAAGGTGGATTAGGGCTTCTAGGTGCTGGGTCAATGCATCCTGAGACATTTAGAGAGCATGTTCAAAAAATGCAATCTGCAACGGACAAACCATGGGGGGTTAATTTGCCGTTACTTTACCCCGAATTAGATAAGATCATTGATATAATCATCAAAGAGAAGGTTAAGATCGTTTTCACTTCGGCTGGTAGTCCTAAGAAATGGACTCAAACACTCAAATCTCATGGAATCACAGTAGTTCATGTGGTTTCAAGTTCTCTTTTTGCAAAAAAATGTGAAGATGCTGGTGTAGATGCAATTGTTGCCGAAGGATTTGAAGCAGGAGGTCATAACGGAAGAGAAGAGACGACGACATTAACTTTGATACCTCAGGTTAGAAGATCAACCTCCCTACCCGTTATTGCGGCAGGAGGAATAGGTTCTGGTCAAGCATGGTTGGCTGCACATAGTCTTGGTGCTGATGGAGTACAGATAGGATCTCTCTTTGCGGTATCAAAAGAGTCCTCGGCACACTCCAACTTCAAAGAGACCGTATTCAAGGCAAAAGAGGGAGATACAAAACTGTCATTAAAAAGTTTGGCTCCTGTACGATTGTTAAACAATCACTTTTACCAAACAGTTCAAGGAATGGAGAGAGCTGGGGCTACTCCTGAAAGTCTAAGAGAAATTTTAGGAAAAGGACGTGCCAAACAAGGGATGTTTCTAGGGGAACTAGAGGAAGGCGAATTAGAGATTGGACAAGTATCGTCTATGATTGAAAAAGAAAAATCGGTTTCAGACATCTTTACCATGCTACTCTCGGAGTACAACGAAGCTAGAGATAAAATTGTAAACGAGGAACAATATCGTTTTTAAAATGCTTCAATATATATTCATTACATTTGCCCCATAAAGAGAAAGATCTCTTTATGGGATTTTTTAATTAAGCAGACTTAAGAGGATTACCTCCTCCATTTCATTACTAAGCACATATGATCCAATACAAAAAACATCTTCTTGAAAACGGCCTACGGGTAGTTGTTCATCAAGACAAAACCACTCCTTTTGCGGCATTAAACGTTCTATACCGTGTCGGTGCAAAAGATGAATCTCCAGATCAAACTGGATTTGCACATTTTTTTGAACATCTAATGTTTGGAGGTTCTATAAATATTCCAGACTATGATCATGAGCTTCAAAAAGTGGGAGGTAATAACAATGCATTTACATCAAATGATATTACCAACTATTATCTAACACTTCCTGCAGATAATATTGAAACAGGATTTTGGCTCGAATCAGACCGAATGCTTTCCTTGGCTTTTTCAGAGAAGAGTTTTTTAACACAACAGCAAGTTGTAATAGAAGAGTTTCGACAAAACTACATCAACCAACCTTATGGGGATATTTGGCATTTAATTCGTAAGCAGGCATATGAGAAGCATCCATACCAATGGCCTACCATAGGAAAAGAGATAAAACATATTGAAGATTCGACATTGGAAGATGTGAAGACATTTTTTTACGAACACTACGCACCCAATAATGCAATTCTTGTTGCATCGGGAAATGTAGAGTTCGATCAAATAGTATCTTTAGCAGAAAAATGGTTTGGATCGATTCCTTCACGAGCTATCAAGCCTCGAAATTATCCATCTGAACCAAAACAAAAAGGATTTAAAACAGAAACGGTTTATAGGGATGTTCCGAACAATATGTTGATTTGGAGTTGGCATATGGGAGCCAAAAACACGACTAATTATCGTTGTGGTGATTTCACTTCAGATATTCTTGCTTCTGGAAATTCTTCTCGTTTCTACCAGAAGTTGGTTGTAGAGAAGCAACTTTTTATCGACATCGATGCTTTCATTTCAGGAGAAGAAGATCCAGGACTATTTCTTATCATAGGAAAACCATCTGATGGAGTGGATCTTGAAGAGGCAAAAAAGGCAGTCTTTGAAGAGCTGGAAGCACTAAAGAATAATAAAATTGTAACACGAGAGTTAGAAAAGATCAAAAATAAATTCGAAGCAAACCTCCTATACTCTGAAAGCAGCTATTTGGATAAAGCGATGCAACTAGCAGCATATGAACTATCTGGGGATATCGACTTGATCAACACACAAGTGGATAAGTACCGTGAAATAACTGGAGAACAGCTCCAAGAGTTTGCTCATGAGACCTTTACAGAAGATAACTGTAATGAAATATTCTATTTAAGTAACACAACAAAAGAGTCATAATCCATGTCTAATTTTAGAACTAAAGCACCATCACATAAGCCTGTTAGTCGTATTGATCTCCCTAATGTAGAGACCAAAAGTCTTAAGAATGGCACGCTTCTTCATAATTTGGTGGCAGGAGAACAAGACCTTATTAAGATTGATGTCATGTTTCATGCAGGCCTCAAGGCGGCAGGCAAACCTCTGCAATCGTCGATGACAGCCAAAATGTTAACCGAAGGGACAACCGATTTCACAGCCCAACAGCTAGCAGAACAACTTGATTACTACGGGGCCTATCTACATATCACTCCTGGCTATGACTATAGTGTATTATCTTTTTTAACTCTTTCAAAACACCTTGAGCCATTACTCCCTTCACTAGAATCGGTCATACACAATCCAATATTTCCACAAAAAGAGTTTGATATATTAAAGACCAAAAGGCTTCACAAATTTGCGGAGGATAGCCAGAAGGTAAGCGTGATGGCACAACGACGCTTTTTCAGAATGTTGATGGGGAAAGATCATCCATATGCTCCTTTCGAGGATATCGATGTTTACAACCATATATCCCGTGAAGATCTAATTTCATTTCATCAAGAAAATTATCGTCCCAATGATCTTAACTTAATTGTTTGTGGTAAAGCAAATGAAGAATCCGTAGATCGTATTGGCTCTCTTTTTGGAAATACCTCATGGGAAAAGACCTCTCTCTCAACGAATCAATCCTCTGCTTTTAATCCAACTTTTGGAACAGAGAAGATAGAGAAAAAAGGAGCATCACAAAATGCTATTGCAATGGGAATTCCTCTTCCAAATAAAATGGGAGATGACTATTTCAAATTGCGCTTTCTAATCACTGCTCTTGGAGGTTATTTTGGTTCTAGGTTGAATATGAATATACGAGAAGATAAAGGTTATACTTATGGTATACGAGCATCTTACCTCTCTTTCCAAGCAGGTGGAGCCATGTTTATTTTTTCTGAGGTTGGTTCTCATGTTTGCACTCCAGCATTAGAAGAGATCAATAAAGAGATCGAACGATTGAGAACTGAAAAGATCGAAGAAGCAGAAATGCATATGGTTCGTTCTTATATGATGAGTAAAATAATGAGTGAAGTGGATGGTCCTTTTGCACGAGCAAATACACTTGAGTCGTTAATTGGATTCGGTTTAGAATGGGATCATTATCAGAAACTCATTCATACCATACAGTCTGTTACACCAGAAGAGATTCTTGAAATAGCACAACGTTACTTTAAAGAGGACCAAACAATTACTGTTATTGCAGGTCAATTTTAACAAAATGTGCTCTTTATAGCATAAGAGGGATGTCAACGCAAAAAAGACATCCCTTATTTTTCCAATTGATTTGATTCATCTATCTCAAATCATTATTGACAAGAACTGGTATATTTTACAAATCAATTCTTGCCGATATTTCTTTGGTTTGAGTGTATCTATTTTGATCCCAGTCGCTTCACATATTATTGCTATCACCTCCCCCCTTCCATGGATATTTTATAGATTTAAAACGTATCCTCCTCTAAAACATAAACAATATACCACGTCTGTTTGTACTAAGTAGATAATTAAACTGTAATATTATTTACAATATCGTCAGGAAATGAAGATATCAGAACATCACATACAGTTGGCATGGCAGTATAGACTTTTTCATTATAAAAATCTTAGAACTACTTGTAATAAACCCATAGAGATACTACATCCTGGTTATATAAATAAAGATTCTGGTCCAGATTTTTTTCAAGCTCGTATACGAATAGATAGCACCTTATGGGTCGGAAATGTTGAAATACATAACAGATCCTCCGAATGGTATGAGCATAATCATCATAAGGATTCATCATACGAAAATGTTATCCTTCATGTTGTGTTAAAAGAGGATCGAAAAGTTTTGCATAGATGGGGAGAACCGATTCCATGTTTAGCCATTGTGTTGCTACCCAAATTTACCGATAAACTAGATTCATGGCAAGCTTGTAACAATTGGTTGAGATGTGATATTTCTCCCGACAAAATTTCTGCAGTCCACTTTCACTTTATTCTTCAGCGACATGCTATTTCACGAATTGAGGAGAAATCCCAAGCAATGATTCATATGCTGGAATGGAGTCTTAATGATTGGCAACATGTGTTCTATTATCTTCTCGCAAGAAGTTTTGGGTTTAGAATTAATAGCGATGCTATGGAGCAGTTGGCAAGATCAGTACCACTTAAAATACTATATAAAGAGCGTAGCAGTCTTCAAAGATTGGAAGCCCTATATTTTGGACAATCAGGACTTCTTCCAACGAAAGGAGATAGTACATGGGAAAAAGGGTTGATAGAGGAGTATAAATTTCTTCAAAACAAATATGAATTGAAGCCGCTAAATAGAGGAATGTGGAAATTTATGCGGACTCGTCCATATAATTTTCCAACCTTAAGAATTGCTCAGTTTGTTTCACTGCTATCTAGCTCTACCCATTTGCTCTCACAGACAGTAGAGAAGACGAAAGTTTCCGAATTAGAAGCAATGTATCAAGTGACCCCTTCAGAATATTGGCTTCGTCATTTCCGGTTTGGTAAGCAGGGAGCAGTAAAAAGTAAAAAATTAAGCAAAAACTCAATGAATAGTATTGTAATAAATACAATCATTCCATTCATGATGGTTTATGGAGATCGGCTGAATAGACAGGAGTGGAAAGAGAAAGGAATACGATGGCTTGAATCGATAACATATGAAAAAAATTTCATCAGCAAAACATGGAGTGACCGAGGTTTTAAGTTAAAACATGCAATGGACTCTCAAGCACTCATATCTCTTCATCACCACTACTGTTCAAAACACAGGTGTCTAGAATGTGATATTGGTCAGATATTATTCAAAAATTTAGGTCGGTAATTTTTAAAATTATGGTACATTTGATACAAGCCAAAAAATGGATAATAAAATAGATGAATCAATTTAAACATAAATCAACCAAAACTTTACGTATTGGAATCTCCATATTTATGCTAATACTAACTTTTGGAATTGTTGGATATGAAGTTATTGAAGATTACTCTTTTGTTGATGCACTTTACATGACGATCATAACGATATCTACAGTAGGCTTTGGAGAGATCAAACCTTTAAGCGAGATGGGTCGTCTATTTACTTCTGGGTTGATACTTATGTCATTGGGTAATTTGGCATATTTAGGTACATCAGTAGTAACATTTATTGTCGAAGGAGAACTTTTTGAATACATTAAAAATAATAGAGTGAATAAACGCATACATAAACTTACGAACCATGTGATTGTTTGTGGTTTCGGTCGTAATGGAGAACAAGCATGTTTAGAGCTACTAGATCATAATCAAGAGTTTGTAATCATTGAGAAGCGAGATAATGTTATTGATCATGTAAAGGAACATCCCGAACTTTTATACATAAAAGGAGATGCGACGCACGAAGAAGTGCTAATATCTGCAGGTATAGATAGAGCCAAAGCCCTTATTGCAACGACGCCCAACGATGCAGACAATGTATTTGTTGTTTTAACGGCAAGAGAGATGAATCCCAATATAAAAATTATCAGTAGGGCATCTGAACGAGGATCTGATATGAAACTCAAAAGAGCTGGAGCGAACAACGTAATTATGCCTGAAAGAATGGGAGGCCAACGAATGAGTAAGTTGGTAATGCAACCAGATGTCGTAGAATTTATGGAATATGTGTTACTCCAAAGTAACAAAGATGTCTCTCTAGAGGAGATTGGTTGTAATTATATGTGCCCATCATTTGAAGGAAAGAGCATAGAGGAGTTAAAAAATGTTGATCGTTCAGGAGTAAATATTGTAGGTATAAAACAGAGAAGTGGTAAATATATCTTCAATCCTCAAAATAACGATGTAATACAGAGAACAGACAAAGTGTTTATTTTAGGTTCAATAATACAAGTAGGACAATTTAAGAAGACCTTAGAAAGAGGGAAATAGAGGTGTGTAATGAGTTATAAGTATAATGCTGTATTTCACCTTATTGCGCATTCAAAACAATTATTCAAAATAATAAGTTTGTGATGAAGAAGAGTCGGTAAAAAATATTAACTTTGAGCCGATTTTTAGTTAATTCTGCGCGGTTGCCATATAATATAAAATGCTGCTGCGTAGATATTGTATCATTATTTAAAATATTCTAAGATGTATTTAACTTCAGAAAAGAAACAAGAAATTTTTGCTAAACACGGAGAGAAAGCAACAAACACAGGTTCTGCAGAAGGACAAATTGCGTTGTTTACATTCCGTATTGCTCACCTTACTGAGCACTTGAAAAAAAACCGCAAAGATTTCTCTACACAACATGCACTAATTAAGTTGGTAGGTAAGCGTCGTAGCTTGCTTGACTATCTAAAGAAAAAAGATATCGAGCGTTACCGTGCGATTATCAAAGAACTTAACTTGCGTAAATAATTTTCTAAAGAGAGGGTTTGCCCTCTCTTTTCTGTTTTCGAAAGGCCCCACCCATTTATCTTTCGATTATTAATTTTTTGAAATTATGATTCAACCTGTAGTTAAAACAATCGATCTAGGCGATGGAAGAGAGATCTCTATCGAGACTGGAAAACTGGCAAAGCAAGCCGATGGATCGGTTGTAGTAAGAATGGGTGATACAATGTTATTGGCAACAGTAGTTTCTTCTACTGAGGCAAAAGATGATGTTGATTTCATGCCACTTACGGTAGATTACCGTGAGAAATTTTCTGCGGCAGGACGCTTTCCTGGAGGTTTTACCAAGAGAGAAGGACGTCCATCAGACGACGAAATTCTAGTTGCTCGTTTGGTTGACCGTGCTTTACGTCCGCTTTTCCCAAGCGATTATCATGCAGAGACAGCAGTAATGATCTCTCTTCTTTCAGTAGGAGAGGGTGATATGCCAGATGCCCTTGCGGGATTGGCTGCATCAGCAGCTTTGGCAGTTTCAGACGTTCCGTTTGAAACATATATTTCTGAAGCTCGTGTGGCTCGTATTGGAGGATCATTTGTGATCAATCCAACCTATGATCAATTGCAAGAGGCAGATCTAGATATTATGGTGGGTGCAACTTACGATAACATCATGATGGTAGAGGGTGAAATGGATGAGGTGTCTGAAAAAGAGATGCTTGATGCAATTAAATTTGCCCACCAATCCATTCGTTTGCAATGTACTGCACAAGCAGAACTAGCAGAAACATTAAGTGTAGTAAAACGTGAGTTTTGTCACGAACAGTCTGACGAAGCCCTTCTTGCATTGGTTAATGAGCAGTGTTATAGCAAATGCTATGAGGTAGCCTCAAGAGGACTTGCAGATAAGCATAAGCGTAGTCAATTGTTTTCTGAGATCAAAGAAGAGTTTGTTTCTTCTTACACAGAAGGTAAAGAAGATAGTGAAATTAATAATTTCCTTATCAATAAATACTTTCACGATGTTCATAAAGATGCAGTTCGTAGATGTATTTTAGATGAAGGCCAACGTTTAGATGGTAGAAAAACTACTGAGATCCGTCCTATTTGGGGAGAAGTAGATTATTTACCACGTGTACACGGTTCGGCTGTCTTCACTCGTGGAGAAACACAGTCTCTAACTTCTGTTACTTTGGGAACAAAGTCTGACGAGAAGATTATTGACAATGCAACTCTTCAAAGTAGAGAGCGTTTCTTATTGCACTATAATTTCCCTCCATTCTGTACTGGTGAGGCTCGTACCCCAAGAGGTATATCTCGTCGTGAGATTGGTCATGGTAATTTAGCTTATCGTGCCTTAAAAGGAATGATCCCTAAAGATTATCCATATGTTGTACGTGTTATTTCAGACGTACTTGAATCGAATGGATCGTCGTCTATGGCAACTGTATGTGCTGGAACAATGGCACTAATGGATGCAGGTGTTCAGATCAAAAAGCCTGTTACAGGTATTGCGATGGGATTGATCACAGACAACGAGAAATTTGCTGTTCTTTCAGATATTCTTGGTGATGAAGATCACCTAGGAGACATGGACTTTAAAGTTACAGGGACAAAAGATGGTATTACAGCTACTCAGATGGATATCAAAGTAGATGGTTTACCATACGAAGTTCTTGAACAAGCTCTTGAGCAAGCACGTCAGGGACGTCTTCATATCATGGGTAAAGTGGAAGAGGTAATTTCTGAAGTACGCGACGATTACAAACCTTTCGTTCCACGTATTGTGAAGATGACTGTACCAAAAGATATGATTGGTGCGATCATTGGACCTGGTGGAAAGATCATCCAACAGATTCAAGAAGAGACACAATCAGTAATCTCTATTGAAGAAAAAGATGGACACGGTATTGTTGAGATTTCAGCTACAAACAAAGAGACTATTGAAGCTGCAGTAGCACGTATCAAAGGTATTGTTGCCGTTCCTGAAGTTGGAGAAGTATACAAAGGAAAAGTAAAATCAATTGTTGCATTTGGTGCATTTATTGAGATTATTCCTGGAAAAGATGGTCTTCTACACATTTCTGAGATCGACTGGTCACGTCATGAGACCATGGATGGTCTAATGAAAGAAGGAGATATTATTGAGGTTAAGCTTGTGGAGGTAGATAGCAAAACAGGAAAGCTAAAACTTTCTCGTAAAGCACTTCTTCCAAAACCAGAAGGTTATAAAGAGCGCCCACCACGTAACAATAGAGAAGGTGGTAACCGCAGAGAAAATGGTGGCAATCGCCGCCCTAAGAATTAATTAAGTAAAACTTTTACGATAGGTATTACTTTTTACGAACGAACGATAAAAAAGCTTGCTTTCCTTATGAAAGTAGGCTTTTTTTATCTATTCATGATTCGTCAACAAGATAGATATTTCAGGATAGAGCTCTCAAAAGATTAAGTCAAATTAAAACATGAAATAAAATATTAGCTCTTTTTTTTCTCACAAAAGTTTCGTAATCTTAACAAGGATATAGAATAAGAAAAGTAGAAACAATTAAAAAAATAAAGACACGTGAAAGATTCTATCGTTATCATCCCGACATATAATGAAAAAGAGAATATTGAAAAGATGATTCGTTATGTCATGAATCTCGAACATGATTTTCATATACTAATTATTGATGATGGTTCTCCTGATGGCACAGGACAAATTGTTACGAATATGTTGGATGAGTTCAAAGACCGTCTCTTTATTGAACATCGCTCGGGTAAACTAGGACTAGGTACAGCATATATCCATGGTTTTAAGTGGTCTCTAAAACACAATTATCAGTATATATACGAAATGGATGCGGACTTTTCTCACAATCCAGACGATTTGATCAGACTACGACAAAAATGTGTGGACGGTGCGGATCTAGCAATTGGTTCTAGATATATATCCGGCATTAATGTGATCAATTGGCCATTAGGAAGAGTATTAATGTCTTATGGCGCTTCAATGTATGTAAGATTGATAACAAGAATGCCTATAATGGATGCTACAGCAGGATTTAAATGCTATAAAAAAGAAGTGCTTGAGAAAATACCTTTCGATAAAATACGCATGAAGGGCTATGGCTTTCAAATTGAGTTGAAATTCACTTCATGGAAATATGGTTTTAATGTACAAGAAGTTCCTATCATATTTACCGATAGACAAGAAGGAACTTCTAAGATGAGTGGTGGTATTTTTGGCGAAGCTTTTTTTGGTGTTATGAAGATGAAATTTCGAAGCTTTTTTCGCAAGTATAAATAGATAAATACTCCTCTTGACTGAGAAATTTAAATACAAAAGTCTTCTTAATGAAAAAGAAGACTTCTCTATTTAGTTCGATAACTTTCTACAAGTTTTCATGGTTGTCTATTTCTCTACGCAAAACAATTAAACTAGAATCATCAAGATAATCACGACTAACCATCGTTCCAGGAAACTCGGGTGCACGCACTCCTGACTGAAAAAAGCCATGCCCTAAAAAGACTCTTGCTTCATCCCAAAGGGACTCTTTGATTAAAGACTGCAGTGTCGTAGGGCCTCCCTCTACTATTAAAGATTGAATATTTCTTTCATGAAGATCAGAGAGTATTTGTTGCCACAAACCTTTGGTTTTATCAATTGAAACAAACGTTGTATTTGGGAGAGATGATTCTTCGGTATAGGTGTAGATTACTGTTGGGATTGCTCCATCAAAAAGAGCTTGTGTTCTAGGAACACGACTATTTAGATCTAGTAAAACACGAAGAGGATGCTTATCTTGTGCCCATTCTCGAACAGTCAAAGATGGATTATCTTTCACAGCAGTCTGGGTACCAACCATAATAGCATCTTCGTCAACCCTGGTCTTATGAACGGCCACTTTAGACAACTCATTCGTTATCCAAGTTGGTTGACCATAATACTCTTTAGTCCGATCAATATCCATAAAACCATCTAGTGTCTGAGCCCATTTTAATATGATATATGGTCTTTTGTGTCTATGAAATGTAAAGAAACGTCTATTCAGCTGGTAACACAATGGTTCACAAAAAGACTCAACAACTTGTATGCCGGCATCTTTCATCATTTGAATTCCTTTACCTTTTACCTTAGCAAAGGGATCTGTTACCCCAACAACGACTCTAGGAATACCGCTCTTTATAATAAGTTCTGCACATGGAGGTGTTTTTCCATAATGAGCACAAGGCTCTAACGTAACATATATGGTGGCATCTTTCAGTAAGGACTTATCCTTTACTGCATTAATTGCATTGACTTCAGCATGGGCTTCTCCAAACCTCTGATGAAAACCCTCTCCAATAATCATATCATGATAAACAACAACTGCTCCTACCATAGGGTTTGGAGCAACACGACTCATTCCTAGACGTGCCAACTCAATGGCACGATGCATATATCTCGATGCAACTTTAAAAGGATATTCCATAGTATATAACGATAAAAGAACCGTAGCAATAATTAAATGATTAGTTTCTGATACAATCTGATAAGATTGTATCTTTGCAGACAAAGATATAAAATGCTGAAAAGTAATTTCATGAAAGAGGTACTCAATTCACTACAAAGATCATTGGCATCACATTACGATGTTTACGAAGCACAAAATATGATGAAAATATTGGCGATTCATCTCCTTGACATCACGTCTATTGAGTGGTTTACAAAAGATTTTACCTCTCCATCACAAGAGCAATGGAACTCACTTAAAAGTGCAGTCGAAAGACTTCTAGATGATGAACCTTTACAATATATTATTGGAGAAGCAGACTTCTATGGACTAACATTTCGTGTGAATCCTTCTGTACTTATACCACGACCAGAGACAGAGGAACTAATTGAATGGATTATTCAAGAGGTGCACCAACATCAGTCTATCCTAGACATTGGAACAGGTAGTGGATGTATCCCTATTACCCTAAAAAAGAATATCCCAAACTCGAAAGTAACCTCCATTGATTTTTCGGAAGAAGCGTTACAAGTTGCGACTGAGAATGCCCTTAAAAATGAGGTAGAGGTGGAATTAAAGCATGACAATGCACTGAATATTTCCACCGAAATTAAGAGTCGAAAATGGGATATTGTTGTTAGCAATCCTCCTTATATTAGACAAAGTGAAAAGGTAGAAATGAGAGATAATGTATTGCTACATGAACCAGATATGGCCCTTTTTGTAAGCAATGAAGACCCTCTCATATTCTACAGAGAAATTGCAAAATATGCATATGACCATTTGAATAATGAAGGCCTATTGTTCTTTGAGATAAATCAATATCTTGGTGATGATACAGTTCATCTACTAAAGCGTATTGGTTTCAAAGATATTACATTGAGAAAAGATTTATCAGGGAACGACCGTATGATTAAAGCCGTTTATAAAAAATAGATCAGATGAAAACTTACACAAAAGAACAAGCTTTGAATAGAGCGGCAGCACTATGTAGTAGAACTGAAAAATGCAGCTTCGATATTCAAAAGAAACTGATACAATGGGGAATTGAAGAGACTGATGCGAACGAAATTATTGACAGACTTATAGTTGAAAAATTTTTGGATGATGAGAGGTTCGTTCGTTACTATGTAAAAGACAAGATGACTTTTAATGGATGGGGGAAACAGAAGATTTGGTTTCATCTTCAACAAAAACGTATGCCTCAGTCTACTTTTGAAACGGTATGGGAAGAGATGGATAAAGAATCCTATAATGAGAAACTAATCTCGCTGTTACAAAAGAAACAAAAAAGTTTAAAAACAGATGATCCATGGGAGATAAAGCAAAAACTAATGCGATATGCCGCAGGTCGTGGTTTTCAAATAGATGAGATCTATCGAGCACTTGATGCCGTAGAAGATGATGATGAAGAGCTTGGGGCATTGTAGTCTTCTCCCCAAACAATGGACTGAACCATCGAAGCTTGTATCTCAATCTTACTAGAAGTAGATGTCTCGTAAACATTACCTACAACCTCGAAGTTTACAGCATCTCCTATTGCAACAGCAACATCATTAAAACCTTTCCCCTCTTGAATCGTTATGGTGGCAATAGGCTCTCTAGTCAATCCAGATTGTGCGACCAATAGATCACCTTTATAAAGGTTCACTCGATAATTCGTCACCCCACTCATCCAATTCCATGTTATCTTATAACTGTCTGATGTTGCATCGTATATAACAGAAACAAAGCTAGTAGGAAGTATTACCTTCTTACTAATGGTGTTGTTTTTAGTATATGTTGCATCTCCACCACTTGTTGTAGCATAGAAGGTGTAGTCCCCAATGATTGGATATGTCTTACTATAGTCACTGTCTAAACCAGGAAGAATCCAAGAGTTATCTAAACCAATAAATTTACGTAAAGAGATCTCTTGAGAATTTTCAAATTTACCATCTTCATCAGTATAAGTGGGAGTAGATACAGACACCTTCGACATAGGTTGATACGCATATGCATATCCTGAAAGTGCATAAATAGTGTCATTCCCTGACTTTCTAATTTTGGTGTAGATATCAACATCCCAATCAAGTGAAGTAGAGTCACCACATGAAACCATGGTAAATAGTGTGATACATACAATCACAACATTGAATATTATTCTCATAACGATATTTTGCGTAAAGTTTTATGAAGCACGAAACGTCATACAAAACAAAAATAGTAAAAATAAAATGTAATAATCCTCTCATCACAATTCTAATATTTTGAAAATGTGGATAGAATATTGTTTTTTAACGCAATAAAAAGATTTAAAGGATAGAATAATTAGGGAAATATATTAACTTTGCAACGCAAATTAATTAATTAATATTATTAAGCATTTTTCATTATGCCAGTTAAAATTCGTTTAGCACGACACGGTCGTAAAAGAAATGCCTATTACTACATTGTTGTAGCTAATAGCAGGGCACCACGTGATGGTAAGTTCATTGAAAGAATTGGATCATATAATCCAAATACTAATCCTGCTACCATCGAGCTTGATTTCGATAAAGCTCTAAACTGGATGCTAAAGGGAGCTCAACCTACTGACACTGCAAGATCAATCCTTTCTGAGGAGGGTGTTCTTTACAAGAAACACGTTATTGGTGGTGTGAAAAAAGGAGCATTTGATGAAGCTACTGCTGAAGCTAAATTCGAAGCATGGAAAGCAGCTAAAGCTGTGAAACAACAAGCTAAGAAAGACGCTCTAACTGCAGCTAAAGACTCTGTTAAAGCAGATTCATTGGCTAAAGAAGCTGAAATCAAAGAAGCTCGTACACAAGAGTTAGCTAAGAAGAAAGCAGATGCTGCTGCTGAAGCTGCTGCTGCTGCTGCTGAAGCAGAAGTTGCACCAGAAGCAGATGCAGATACTGCTGAAGCTTAATTTATCGATCAGACATGTTACTTTTATAATTAGTAACTTCTAAGATAAATTATTTAAGGTATTAAGGCGATGGATTTCCATCGCCTTTTTTATTTTTGTAAATAATCAGCATTTATTTGTTGGGGTAAACATTACAAAAGAGTTGATTTATGTGTCGTGAAATAGATATTAATAGATGTATCTCCATTGGGTATATTATGAGAACCCATGGACTACAAGGAGAAGTTATTATTAAGTTTAATCCAGCGTATGGTGAAACTTTTGAAGAGATAGAGTCGCTGTTCTTAGAAATTGAAGGAGGACTAGTTCCTTTCTTAATAGAAGAGGATAGCTTGCGTTATAGAACTGGAGAAACTGCAAATATCTCCTTTAAATCTTACCAAAATGTCGACCTTGTGGATCCTTATGTAGGATGTAAGATTTTTGTCTTTAACGAAGACGTGATTATTGATGAAGAGATTACGGACTTTTCAATCCTTGAAGGATATCATATTACCGACACTCAAAAGGATATAAATGGAGAAGTTATTCGAGTTGAAGATTTCTCTGGGAACATAATACTCTCTATCGAAGTAGATGGAGAAGAAGTTATGGTCCCATTTAACACAGAGATTGTAAAACAGATTTTGCATGAACAAAGGTTAATACACCTAGATATTCCAGAAGGATTGCTTGATCTGAATGAATAGTAATAAATCAGAACACATAACTATGAGATTATTTCTAACAACGTTATTGACGCTAATCATTGGATTCGCACATGCCGAAAAAATCCAAAAGAGAGAGGTAGAGCCTTTTTCAGAAATTACACTTAAAATTGAAGCACAACTACACTTCATTCAAGATGATGTACAATCAATTGAAATTCGTGTGGGCAAAGCTTCTACAATGCAGAAAATAATTACAGAAGTTAAAGATCGTCAATTGATTGTCCGTTTTACCAATAATGACAGATGGTTTAAAGATTGGGAACCTGGTAAAATTGACATATATATAACTGCTCCTGATATCGAAGCTCTTAATGTGGCAGGTTCTGGATCGATTAAAGTAGAAGATGAATTAAATTCTAGAATCATTGACTTGAACCTTAATGGTAGTGGAGATATTACTGTAGACTATCTTGAAACGGAAAAAATGAATGTGAACATTCAAGGATCAGGTTCTATTAAAGTAAAAAACTGTTCAGAGGTTTCTGGATTTAAAGCACTTATATCAGGTTCTGGAGATTTCTTTGGCATGGCCGTTCCAACAAAGAAAGCTAAAATAAAAATATCAGGATCAGGGGTATGCGAAATCACATGTAATGGAAAAATAGATGCTACAATCATCGGTTCGGGACAAGTACTATATAAAGGAAACCCAGATATTGACACGAAAATTGTAGGAAGGGGAAAAGTTATGGTTAAAAAATAAGAGATTCTATTTGGATGGAAAATAAGTCTTTTCATTCATTTCTAAACAAATAGCAATCCACATATAACGGATATACAAACTTTATATATTGAAAATTGTATTCATCCATATAAAAAGGACTCTTGTTCTCAAGAGTCCTTTTTATATGATATTTTGAATCTACTTTTTTATTTTCGCAGAATTTCTATCTCACCACCAACACCTAACTTAATGATAGAAGACGATTGCTTCTTCTCCATATCACCTTGCCTAAACTCGACAACATAATCCACTCCATTCTTAATTTCATCAGAAATATCTACAAAATTACCAGGAGTCGGTTCTCCACTGATATTCGCGGATGTAGAAACCAAAGGCTTACGAATACGTCGAATCAAATCGCTTGTAAACTTTTCTTCCGTGATACGAATACCCACCGTTTTGTCTTCAGAAAGAAGATTCGGTGCTAAGTTCTTCGCATTAGGATAAATAATCGTTAATGGCTTCTCTGTCACCTCAATCAATTCCCATGCAACATCAGGCATCATATCAATATAACGCGCTATTAGTCCTGGATTCTCCATTAAAACTAACATGCTCTTCGAATCAGATCTTTTCTTCAACTCGTATATCTTGCGGACTGCTTCCTCATTGGTCGCATCACAGCCTATACCCCAAACAGTATCTGTTGGATACAAAATAATCCCACCAGATTGAATAACCTCTATGGCCTTGTTAATATCTTCTTTTTCGTATCTCATCTTTACTAGTATTTTGCAACGGAAAACAAATATACTTAAATAGCATGGATCTAGTGTATAAAAGAAACGTTAAACTATTTATAAAACAAAGTTCCATAAGGACCTAAGTGATTTTTTTTTGATACTTTTGGGTATAATAGATACCATTCTTTTAGGTTTTATTTCAACCATTAATTTGAAGTAAATGCTATGTTCAAAAGTTATTTTTCCAGTCCTATTTTGATATTCAAACAGGAAAAAAAAGGTATATTTGTGTAAATTAAATATGATTATATATGGGGATGAAATTTTTTCACGTACCTCGAAATCGCTCTTTTCACATACCTTATCGTTTTCATAATCCAGAGGAAGAAGCAAAAAAGGAACGAACAGAACGCTTAAAGGCAGAACTTAATATGAAAGACTCTGATTCAAAAAACACGAGTGATCATGGAGGTACAATCCGAGGATCCTTTCGTTCTGAATCAAAGCTATTAACTAAGGGAGGCTTTGCCTTCGGACAGAATGAGAAAAAGAAATCAAATCAGCGTATTTTCATCATTCTTCTATTAATACTTTTGGTTCTTTTTATTATCTTTTTTTAATCTCAACGTGTTTACCCGATGTCAGATATCATACAATTACTTCCTGATTCTGTTGCGAATCAAATAGCTGCTGGAGAGGTTGTTCAAAGACCCGCATCAGTTGTAAAAGAGATGGTTGAGAATGCGATAGATGCAAATGCTACAAAAATCACGATTAACCTTAAAGATGCTGGACGTACCCTCATTCAGGTTATCGATAATGGAGATGGAATGTCTCCGACGGATGCTAGATTAAGCTTTGAACGCCATGCAACGTCAAAGATTAAATTGGCGGAAGATCTCTATGCAATCCGAAGTATGGGATTTAGAGGAGAAGCACTGGCATCCATTGCGGCAGTATCTGAAATCGAGTTGAAGACACGCAAAGAGACTGATGAATTAGGAACATTGATATCTATTCAGGCCTCTGAAGTTGTTTCTCAGGAAGAGGTTGTATGTGAACAAGGATGTAACTTTACCGTTAAAAACCTATTCTATAATATCCCTGCAAGAAGAAAATTCCTTAAGTCTGATCGTGCTGAGTTAAAGCATATTATGATAGAAATACAGAGAATCGCATTGGCTCATTCTCAAATATCTTTCAGATTATATCATAATGACACAATCATTTACGATCTACCTAAATCAAACTTAAGAAAGAGAATTGTAAACCTGCATGGTAAAAATATTAATCAAAACCTTATACCTGTTGAAGTAGAGACTTCTATTATTAAAATTACAGGATATATAGGCCAGCCTAAGTTTGCAAGAAAAACATCAGGAGACCAATTCTTCTTCGCAAATCAGCGCTTTATGAAGCATCCATATTTTCATAAGGCTATTACTACGGCTTATGAAAATATTATTGCAAATGATACAATCCCAGCATACTTTCTATTTTTCGAGGTGGATCCTGCAAATATCGATGTAAATATTCATCCAACGAAAACAGAGATTAAATTTGAAGATGAAAAATCTGCTTGGCATATTATTCATGCTGCAGTACGAGAAAGCTTAGGTAAATTTAATATTGTTCCTTCAATCGAGTTTGATCAAGCTGGTGCTATGGAAATTCCAGCCCTGCTAGAAAATGAGGATCCATCTATGTCCTCACCTACTATCGAAGTAGATCAAACTTATAATCCTTTTGAAGTACAACATCATATCGAGAATCACCCTCGTCCTACAAATCAGATAAATAATCCTCAACGATTTGAAAACAATAGACAGAATTGGGGATCACTATATAGTGGTATAGAGAAGGAGAAAGTAAATGAAGAGATTGAGGCAAATCTAGAAGCTTTCGAAATGGAAGGCATGGATAACCCTATCGCGAATATTGCTTTTAATGAAACTCCTGAACCTGTACAGCAAACTTTAAATATGGAAGAAGGCTCTCAAATGAGTAAATTTCTTCATCTTAAAAATAGATATATCTTAACTCCGGTGAAGTCTGGATTAATGGTTATTGACCAAAGAAAGGCACAACAGCGGATTTTGTATGAGGGATTTTTGCAACTAATTAAGACACAACAATCCGTTAGCCAACAACAGCTATTTCCTCACACAATCGAATTGGGACTTATGGATAGTGAAATGCTTCATTCAGTAGTTACTGAGTTAAATAAGTTTGGGTTTGACATTCAATATGCAGAACAGAATGTATTTGTGATACACGGAATCCCAAGTATCTTAGGAAAGATAAATCCAGTAGGGCTTCTTGAGGGAATCATCGAAGAGATGAAATTGAGGCCCTTTGATATTAAAGAGGAGATGAACAATTATGTTGCCAAAATACTTGCAAAGACATCTTGCTCCAATCGTAAGATATCTTTAAAAGATCAGGAGGTACAACAACTCTTTAATGATCTTTTTTGCTGTATGCATCCAACAATATCCCCATGGGGAGAGCCTGTACTTAAGATCATGCCAGTGGAAGATCTTGAGAAGTTTTTAAAGTTATAAAAATAGAAATTAATGAATACAAATCGTATACTTCCCAATACCCCCCCAGCTGTAAGAGGCTTACTCATTGCTAATGTCATCATGTTTATCCTCTCCTACTTTGCTAAAGATACTTTTATGAGGTATTTTGCATTGTACCAGCCAACGTCTGATTACTTCATGCCACATCAACTTATTACCCATCTATTTATGCATGGGAGTATAACACATATATTCTTCAATATGTTTGCATTGTGGATGTTTGGACGAATTCTAGAACAAGTTTGGGGATCCAAAAGATTTCTTATATATTATTTTGTTACCGGACTAGGTGCAGCCCTTCTTCATACATTAGTAAACTACATTGAGATACATTCTATTACTGAGGCAGGAAAAGCTCTAATGAACACTCCATCTCCAGGACTTCTGGAAGATTTTGTTCATAAATACCTTAAATATCCATCAACAGAGCTTACTGAATTTATGTACCGCTTTGCAGAGAAACCAAAAGATCCTGATTACACAGGAACAATACCATCTATAGTAGATGGTATTATCAATCTAAAAGAGAATATTCCAACAGTTGGAGCATCAGGTGCTGTATATGGAGTACTTCTAGCATTTGGAGTTCTATTCCCAAATACAGAGCTTATGTTATTATTCCCTCCAATACCTATTAAAGCAAAATATATGGTTATTGGTTATGCTGTTATTGAGCTTGTCTTAGGTCTTGCAAGTCCTGGTAGCAATATTGCACATTTTGCTCACTTAGGGGGAATGATCTTTGGTTGGATATTATTAAAATATTGGAATACAAATAGTCGAAATTTTTATTAATCATGGGAATACTGAATGAGTTGCGTAATGCCTTTAAGAATGGAGGGTATCTTACCAAACTTATCTATATCAATGTGATCGTATTTTTTGTAATTCGAGGAATTGATGTCATACTTTTCTTAGGTGGTCAACCTCTTGGTTTGATAGTGAATTATCTATCATTACCTGATAGTTGGGCACAATTAATTAAACAACCGTGGTCTTTATTTACCTATATGTTTACACACTACGGTTTTATACATTTGTTTTCTAACCTACTTTTTCTCTATTGGTTTGGAAGAATATTCCTACAATATTTAGATCAGAACAAGCTTATTTATCTATATATTATTGGAGGCTTAATGGGAGGCATATTATACTTCATTGCTTTCAATACTTTGCCTGTATTTGCAAACAGCACAACATTACTTTTAGGGGCATCAGCTGCAGTATTTTCAATTGTAGTAGCAACAGCTGTGTACATTCCCAACTACCAACTATACTTAATGTTCATAGGGCCTGTTCGTATAAAATATATTGCTATTATATACGTAGTGCTTTCAACAATAATGATCGCATCTGAAAACCCCGGAGGAAATATTGCACACCTAGGAGGAGCTCTGTGCGGATATCTTTACATCCATTATTACAGAAAGGGAAAAGACATTGGGGCTTGGATATATCCATTAATAGATAAAGTCATGAAGTTATGTACTCGATCAACTTCTAACCTTAAGGTAAAATATAAGAAAGATGTAACGAAGATGAACGATAAGCAGTACAATCGTTCTAAAAAACAAAAACAAGAAGAGACGAACAGGGTCCTAGATAAGATATCAAAATCTGGGTATGATAGTTTGAGTAAAGAAGAAAAAAATCATCTTTTTAAGATGGGACGTAAATAGAGTTAATAGATATTTATGAAAAAGATTGCCAATTTCATCACAGCCTTAATTGGTATCATCACTATAGTGTGTGGATTATCTCATCATATTCCAGGAGACTACTTGAGCATCTTTGGATTTTTATCACTTCTCTTCCCTCTTGCATACATCTTAAATATTATGGCATTGTTACTACATAAACATGCTAAAATTATCTATAATATAATAGCAATAGTAGTCACATTTCCGGTAACTTCTTCTTTCTTTAGTATATCACATTCAAAAGAATTAATTGGTGTTCCAAATGACCTTAAAGTGATGAGTTATAACGTAAGAAACGGTATAATAAGAAGTGATAGCCAGCATATGGCAACAGAGTTAGATACCATAATAATGAAACACACTCCTGATGTAATATGCCTTCAGGAGATTCACTATCATGGAATCTCAAATACAAATATAATTAAAATTGGAGGTATTACATATCACTCATATCACGCTGCATCATCTAATGTTATTCTATCAAAGCAACCCATATTAGATTCAGGTATTATCCCTTTTAAGAACACTAAAAACAGTGCAATTTATATAGATACTAAGATTAATGGATTGCCTGTTAGGATATATAGCTGCCATTTACAATCATATAAAATATCCACAAAAGAGTATATACCATCGGAGAACAATCCCATATCGAAGAAGAATTTGTTACATAAATTAAATATAGGGATCAAACGGAGAGCAAAACAAGCAAGATCTGTTCGTAATAACATACAAGAATGTAACAAACCAGTCATTGTTTGTGGTGACTTTAATGCAATGCCTTCATCCTATCCATACCATATTATTTCAAAGGATCTAAAAGACACATTTTTAGAGAGAGGAAAAGGATTTGGAGTAACATATCATGCAGGATGGATTCATGCACGAATAGATTACATTCTATATTCAAAGCAGTTGGATACCAAAAATTATCTCACACTTAGACAAGGAAGATCAGATCACAAAGCCATTATAGGAACATACTATATAAAATAAAGGGAGATACGAATGCATCTCCCTTTATTGTTTTAGCGAATAAATCACTTAAATAAGTCTCTACTTACAATAAAGAGTCCAATTTAGAAGCAAGAATTGTTTTAGGAACAGCTCCAACTTGCTTATCAACAACCTCACCACCTTTAAAGAAAAGGATTGTAGGAATATTACGAATTCCATATTTAGCTGCAGTACCTTGGTTGTTGTCAACGTCCATTTTTGTAACAACAACTTTTCCTTCATACTCTTTAGCTAACTCTTCAACAACAGGAGTTAACATACGACAAGGTCCACACCATTCTGCCCAAAAGTCCACAAGAACAGGCTGTTCAGACTGAATAACTACTTCGTCGAAATTCGCATCAGTTACTTCAATAGCCATGATAATATAATGTTTTAAGTTTTAAAATTCTAAATGATTAACTCTATACGTCCAAATTTACTAATTAATTTAGTTTAAACGTAATCTCCTTATATTTTTGTAAAAAGGAGATTAAACTATCTGACAAAAATACACGTTTATTTCTAGAAATCAGTGAAATCTTCTGTTTTTTAACCCTATTCACAAAAGATAACTTTAAAAGAGTTTGTCCATTATTCGAGTTAATAAGCTCCATCAATTCTCTATTGAAGTTATTATCAATAAAATCGACAGGAAGTTCCAAGTCAACACTTTTCACTTTATCTCTCAAATTAGATAGCGACTCCACAAAAGAAACATTAAACTCCAATTCACCAGGTCTAAACATACTTTGCTCCACTCGACCTTTAACAAGAAGCAAACTACCTATCCTACAAAATTTCGAATAGCTATCATGATTTTTACCAAAGAAGAAGAATCGGTGACTTCCAGAGAAATCCTCTAATGTCATATTAGAGAATGGTTTACCTGTCTTTGTCATCGCTTCTTTTGCATCAGTAACCATACCAGCGAAAGCGACCTCTCTACCCTCTAGTGTCTCCAGATTCGCTAGACTCTTTACATTATACTCCTTAGAAGTAAAATGGTCTATCTCGAACTGAAAATCATCCAAAGGATGCGAAGAAAGGTAGATTCCGATCAACTCTTTTTCTCGCTCTAGAAGTTCTAATTTAGGCCATTCGTGAGCAAAAGGTATCGATGGTTTTTTCACTTCAATTGGAGCAAAATCCCCAAAAAGAGATCCCATTCCAGTATCTTGTTGATCAGACTGAATCTTATGACCATATGCAACCAAATCTTCTATAAAGGTAGCATTTGATTTTGTAGGTTCGAAGAACTGGGAACGATTAATCTCTGGGAAAAGATCGAATCCACCAGACACTGCAAGACCTTCAATATTTTTCTTATTAACAGTTTTCAAAGGGACACGCTCTACAAAATCAAAGATATCTTTAAACGGCCCTGAGTTCTTTCTATTTTCAATAATTACATCCACAGCACCTTCCCCAACACCTTTCACACCAGCAAGACCATAACGAATGACACCCTCTTTGTTTACAGTAAACTTACGGTACGATTCATTCACATCGGGACCTTTCACGTCCAGTTGCATATGACGACACTCTTCCATAAAGTTAGAAAGTTTGTCAATATTACTCAGGTTACGACTCAATACAGCAGCCATAAACTCTGCGGGGAAATGGGCTTTCAGGTATCCTGTTTGATAGGCTATATAAGCATAACAAACTGAGTGTGATTTATTAAAGGCATAGGATGCAAATGCCTCCCAATCACTCCAAATCTTAGATATTAACTTATCTGGTTCTGTTTTTTTCTCTTCACAACCTTCCATAAAACCTGGATTCCCTTTACAGCCATCCACGAATTTCGCCTTAAGCTCTTCCATCAGTTTCATATTCTTCTTACCCATCGCTTTACGAAGGGTATCAGACTGACCACGAGTAAAGTTACCAAGTGCTCTAGACTGAAGCATCACCTGTTCTTGGAAGACAGTAATACCATAAGTATTCTTAAGATATGGTTCCATCATTGGGTGATCATATTCAATCTTAGCAATCCCATGCTTTCTATTAATAAAGTTAGGGATATACTCCATTGGACCGGGTCTATAAAGGGCATTCATCGCAACCAAATCCTCAAAGCGATTTGGTTTTAACAGGCGAAGGTACTTCTTCATACCAGGAGACTCAAACTGGAATATAGCAGTCGTATCTCCACGGCTAAAGAGTTCGTAAGTCTCTCCATCATCCATTGGAATAGCATCTATATCCAAGTCCAATCCCTTAGAGAGCTTTACATTATCTAATGTTTCTTTAATAATAGACAATGTCTTAAGGCCAAGGAAGTCCATTTTAAGCAATCCAATATCTTCAACGAAACGTCCATCATATTGGGTAGTTAACAATGATTCTCCTTTGGTCGGCATCACAGGAATATTATCCGAAAGATTATCACGCCCAATCAGTACACCACAAGCATGAACTCCAGTTTGACGCACACAACCCTCTAAAGACTCCGCTAAGGTAATCGTTTTAGAGATCAATGGATCACTAGAACGTTTCTCTTTCACCAAATCAGGATTTTCAGCATAAGCTTTTTTAAGAGTCATCTTAGGAGCTTCTGGTACCATCTTAGCCAATCTATTTGCCTCTACAAGAGGAAGCTTCAAAACTCTAGCGACATCCTTCAAGGCCATCTTAGCTGCCATTGTACCGAAAGTACAAATATGTGCTACTTTATCATGACCATATTTCGCTGTAACCCAATCTAGCACCATCTGACGTCCATCATCATCAAAATCAATATCAATATCGGGCATAGATATACGGTCCGGATTCAAGAAACGCTCAAAAAGGAGGTCATATTTAATAGGATCTACATTTGTGATACCAATAGAGTATGCTACAGCTGAACCAGCAGCCGATCCCCTTCCAGGGCCAACAATTACCCCCATTTCTCGAGCAGCTTGAATAAAATCTTGTACAATCAAGAAATATCCGGGAAAACCCATAGATTTAATGGTATTCAGCTCAAAATCGATACGCTCTTTTTTATCAGAAGTAAAATTATCAGCATATCGATCTTTCACCCCCTCATAGACAAGATGCGAAAGATAATCGGACTCCAATTTAACACGAAGTGCTCCAGCATATCCCCCCATTCGGTCTAAAGAGCCACCAAAATCCTTTTCCAAATCCTCTGCATTAAACTTATGAGTATACTCTTCATAAGTTGCAAAAGAAGACGGAATAGGGAACTCCGGCATAATAGGGTCGGAATTCAACTCATAAAACTCTACTTTATTTGCAATATTATCTGTTTCAGCTACCACTTCAGGGATATCATTAAACAGCTCATACATCTCGTCAGAAGTTTTAAACCACTCTTGTCGAGTATATCGCATTCTATTTGGATCATCATAGTCCTTACCTGTATTTAGACAGATAAGAATATCATGAGCTTCAGCATCTTCCTCATTAACAAAGTGAACATCATTTGCAGCGATCACTTTGACATCATTCTTTTTTGCAAGTTCTAGTATTTTATTATTTACAAGAACTTGATTATCATAAATATTAGCTCTTAATCTAGGGTCATTACATCGATGACGTTGTAATTCGAGATAATAATCGTCTCCAAAAACACTCTTAAACCAAGCTATTGATTCCTCTGCTTTATTGATTTCACCTTTCATGATCCACTGTGGAATCTCTCCCCCCAAACAGGCGGAAGTAACAATGATTCCTTCATGATATTTTTCAAGAATTTCTTTATCAATACGAGGACGATAATACATCCCGTCCGTATTCGCAATAGAGATAAGTTTGAGAAGATTCTTATATCCTGTTTCATTCTTTGCAAGAAGAATTAAGTGATGACCAGAACGGTCCACTTTATCTTTTTTCGACGAGATATTTCTTGCAGCCACATAGGTCTCACAACCTAAGATTGGCTTTATATCGTTTGCTTTACACGCAGCATGAAACTCCTTAATACCAAACATGGTACCATGGTCGGTTAAAGCCACTGCTTTCATGCCATCCTCTTTTGCTTTTGAAACAAGAGCTTTGACCCCCGCAGCACCATCTAAAATAGAATACTGTGAGTGCACATGTAGATGCGTAAATGGTGTCATAGATAATTATTTTCTTCCTAAACGTAAATATCGAAGTGTAATCGTACTATACTGCTCGGAGAGGTATTGTTATTCAGTGATTGAATTTAACTCTTCATATAACTCCTCCAGTCTAACCATGTGTTTTCCAAACAGTAGGTTAAACAACCATATATATATACGATATACGAAGTAAAATATAGACACAAAAATAACAATTGACATGAGAATATAAATGATCAAAAAGAGATTATTGCTATTATTAACATCTCTCATATAGTGATTTGTGATCTCTTCATACATTGAATATATAGTGCCCACAGCCCCACTAATCAATAGGCAAGAAATTCCAAAGAAATAATTTCGCTTAAACTTCTTTAATACATAAAGAAACTTCTCAATAGAACTAGCTACATTAGAAGTCTGAAGATTATGCCAATCAATCTTATTCACTTTATAAACAAAGTCTATAAGAAAAATAGAACACACCAAAGCCAATCCATAATCAACAAAAGATAACCAAATAGGGAGTTTAAGATTAAGTAGGGACGACAAGAAATAATCTAAACCTAATTCAATAATCCAAAATAATCCCAATAAAATATATGCAATACGAATATTTTTTTCGATTGTTTCAAACTGAGATGTTCCTTTAGAGTGAATCATGGTCTCTAATTGCTCTCTACTAATCCCGGTACACTCCTCTTTTTCTTTAACCAAGGACTGCCAATTTTTTTTTAAATCTTCTAACTCCATTAATTCAGTAACTATCTAGGATTCATAATCTTTCTCAACTTATCTTTAATACGAGACATCTTAACACGTACATTATTTTGGGTAATACCTAAAATTTCTGAAATCTCCTCGTATTTCTTTTCCTCAAGATACAACAAAACAATGGATTTCTCAATTGAAGATAACGTTGCGATAGATTGGTGAAGTAATTCAACACGCAATTCAAACTCTTCATCCACACAACCTGCAGAAATTTGAAGTGTTTCATTCTCTATACTCTGTGTAAAGAAACCTTTTTTTTCTTTTTTAAAGTAAGTTATAGCAGTATTTAATGAAACACGATACATCCATGTACTAAATTTTGAATTCCCTTTAAAAGATGGATATGCCTTCCAGAGTTGAACTAATATCTCTTGAAATAGGTCCTTTCTTGATTCAGTATCAAAACAATACACACTACAAACTTTATGGATTATCTTTTGGTTTTCAGTTATTTTACTTAGAAATTCTTGCTTCAAAATAGAATGTTAATAGTTTAGATCAATCACATCTTTAAAAATTAAAGATATTTCGGATAAAAATATATTTTTTTTACAACTAATAAAACAGATCATTACATCTTTTTTGCAGAATTAACAAAGAAACTATATGAAATTAAGTATATTAGTGAATGTCCAATACAATAAGTGTAGCCATCTTAAACAAAAAAAGAGTCTCTGTGTTCAAATGAAAAAGATGATGAAGCAGCTTCTAATATTCGCACTCGTATTTCTCCTTATATCATGTCAAAAACAGAACACAATGCATATAGATACAATACTGTCTTTTCATTCTCAATATATTCAAGACAGAAATATTGATATTTGGCTTCCCAATGGATACAACTCCAAAGAGAGGTATCAAGTCCTATATATGCACGATGGACAGATGCTCTTTGATAGTACGAAGACATGGAATCATCAATCATGGAATGCAGGAGTAGTCGTACAAAAGCTGATCAATCAAAAAGAAATTCCTCCTACCATTATTGTAGCTATTTCTAATATTCAGGATTACAGGACATCAGACTACTGGCCACAAAAGGCCTTTGAACTACTTCCTAGAACCGTACAAGACAGCCTAATAAAATATCGACTACATCGATATCCTGAATCCGACAACTATCTCAAGTTTATCGTTGAAGAACTAAAACCATATATAGACAAAACATATTCAACCCGACCAGGTAAAAAGCACACCTTCATTGCTGGTTCAAGCATGGGAGGACTAATATCTATGTATGCCATATGTGAATATCCAGACATTTTTTATTCCGCAGCATGTCTTTCCACACACTGGATAGGGGGGTATAAAAAGAATAACCTGATTCCATCCACTTTTGTCACCTACATACAAAGACATATGCCCTCACCTCAAAGCCATAAGATCTATTTTGATCATGGAACAAAAACATTAGATGCAAACTACGAAGCGTATCAAGAGAGTGTTAACAAACTATTTGAGAGTGCAGGTTACAATAGCACGAACTTAATGAGTATTGTATTTAAAGGAGACAAACATAAAGAGAAATATTGGGCCCAACGACTTCATATTCCTTTACAGTTCATCCTGAATAATTGAATCACTTTAACCACAAATATTCACTATATCATCAATCAAAATATGGAGGGATGCTACTAGTATCCTTAGAAACAGAATCCAATATAAAGTTGTTTCATAATATGAGACTCATACATTTCATTTTGAGGGTTAACATTTTCAAAACGCAACCCTATGGGCAAAACACACCTAGGACCTAACTTCCAATTCATTCCGATATTGGTTAACCAATATACATCCAGCGGAGTTAAAAGGTGAAACTGTTGATCAGATTTAGCACCTCTATATGCATTCCATTTCGCTTCATTGGTGATTCCATAAAGACCATAATAGGAGGTCACAAATAGTACCGAATTCCTCATTCTAAAAGAGAGAGAGAAATCCAATGTACTTCTCATAGATGCAAAAAGTTGACTATGTTCAAAACTACTATTGGCGACATCAATCTTGTCTTTGCGCAATTGACCATTTAGTCCAACCCCAATCCTTGTCTCTAACCGAGCGCTTTCGTGTGACAACCGATACAACAGATGATTAGAGACCATCCACCTCTTATAGTTCATCGAGGCAGAGGGATTAAAACTATTAAGTTTAAAAGCGTGATCTAATGATCCTTTCATATACTGTAACGACAATATATTATTCCATCGATGGTAATAAAAATTCACACCAATTTCACCAAAAGCGATAGAATTTTCATAAGTAAAGGAGGATATCTTTTTATTGAAATAGGCAATAGAGGAAGAACCAACAAGACCATAGAATTTGGTTTGTAGTCTATCTTGCCCATTCATTAACATAGGGATAGAGACAAAAAACAAACATAATAACCAATTATTTACCAATTTCATAGTCTATTGCTTTTTGCAGTGTTGGATCTAAATTATCAACATAATCAATAGCTCGTGTAAAGATATCTGGAGTAATGCCGACGCCTTCTAGAGAAGTTCCATCGACCAACCTTACTTCACTTGAAGGAATACGTACATACCAACCATTCAACAACTCACGATAAATAGAGGGCGAAAAAATACCATAAGTCCTAGCCCCCATTGTAGATACATTCTCTAAATCACACATAGACAAGACAAATATCTCTGCAGCACTAGCAGTCTTACTATTAATCAATATGGTCACTCTCCCTTGGTAATATAATTTAAAAGAGGGGGTAACCACAAAACTTTCTGGTATCTCCTTCAAGTCCATTCTATTTTTATTAAAACGAGTTCGCTCCTCAAGATACTTTAAAGAAGAGGAATGGAAGTACCCAGCCAAATACTCAGCCCAATGAGAAAATCCTCCAGGATTATTACGAACATCAATAATCAGACTCTTCTTCTTAGACAGGTAGATCATCGCTTCATCAACCTCATTGGCAAATGTATCAATATCAGAATCAAGTTTATCCTTTATAAAAGTGTTTACTCTTAAGTAACCAATAGAAGTATCCTGAATCACAGCCCCATACTGAATAAATTCGCATTCATTACTTACTATATGAACAAGACTTTCATAATACAAAGCATAAACACTATTAACATCCGATAATCCGAGACGTATTGGTTGAAAAGAAGATATCTCCGTTTTATTACGAGCCACATAAGCATGTCCATCTTTCAATACATTGAGCTGAATTGCAGCTAAAATATGGTATAGTGAATCGTTTGAAATATTGTTAGAAACGAAGGGACGATAAATTTGATAAGACTCATCCCAATTGATATTTTTGACCTTAAAATTTGCATAATACATATCATAAGACTTCCAAAAATCATCGAATACAGCCACTGGTGTAACCAATGTCTCTTCGTTGAAACTCTTTGAACAAGAGGACCATATAGGGAGCAAAAAAAATAGGAGGAGAACTCTTTTCATGCCATCTTATTCATAACGAACTAATTTTACAATACAGTAGAACTGTAAGATACAATTCTACTGTAATGAACACAAATGCAAGAAAACTATTTTTTTAGAAAATTAGGTTCTAACTCTTTATACCAAGCTTCAGTAGCTGCTGTAAGATCCCAATCATAATCTCCCATCATCTTGACTAATACATCAAATTCACTTTTACTAAAGGTTATTTTTGAAATAAGATTAGCCAACTCTTTATTCTCTGATTTCCAATCTTTACGACAATATTTCTCCAAATTATAAGTCGATCCATAAGCATGTTTTGGATCTTCTAAGATGGTAAGATACTTTTCGTTTAACATAGGATGAGGAAACCAACCTGTGAGACAAAAAGGTTTTCTATGGCTATACAAATCCTCAAACAGAACAAGTAGCTCTTTTTCTGTCATAGTATTCACTTTGAAATCGAGTTGATAACGCTTTTTAGCCACATTCGCTCCAACAAAACCCTCAGAGCTAGTATCAATAGAATATATGACACCGCCTAAATCTTCATGATAATCGTTTAATTCATCAATGGAAGTAGCACTAAAATATTTAGGAACAATCAATCCTAACCTTCCCCCTTTATAAATATCTCCAATATGTTCTAATATGTCATCTTCATTTCTAGATAGGTCACTAGTACTCCATTTTTCAAGAAATACTTGAGCTTTATTTTTGTTTAAAGCCAACATTCCATCAGAGGTCATCAAGATCTTCACAGAATAACCTTTCGACTCAAGAAACTTTTTAGTAAAAAGACTAAACGCTTTATTTTCACTCCACTCTTCGCATGCAATAACCACATCTGGCCCTTTTTTACTGTCAACAGCTTTATTTTTATTTTTCACACCACAAGCACTCAACAAGACAAGTGCAATTAATAGTAAATTTAATCTCATAATGGGATAATGTTTAAATTTTGTCGATTACAAACTATTCATAATTGCTAATAGCGAATATCTAATTAGATATATTCAAATATAATTAAAAGTTAACATATGAACATAACATATAATAAAGTAATAAAGTATTTAACTTTTATATTGATACCATCCACATGACATAGCTCATCAATATAGTGTTGATTATTATCTTACTTACGTGTCCTTTTCTGTAAAAACTTTTTTTTAAAACTCACTAAAACAAACG